>NZ_CP107929.1:5367500-6060000 GCF_036017915.1 Micromonospora sp. NBC_00421 | reverse complement strand
CGGTTCCGCGCCGGCGGGCGATGGCGGCCCGTGCTCTGACGAGCCGCTCCTCCCGACCTCGATGGGCGACGACCGCCCCGGGTCGGTCGCGCGTCCGCGCGTCCCGCACCGTTCCTCCGGCACGAAAGGCGTACCAGCATGTCCGTCTCACGGATGCTCACCGGCGACCGCCCGACCGGGCGACTGCACCTCGGCCACTACGTCGGCAGCATCGCCAACCGGGTGGCGCTGCACCATCGGCACGAGAGTTTCTTCATCATCGCCGACCTGCACATGTTGACCACCCGTAACAGCCGGGACGACATCGCCGCGGTGTCCGGCAACGCCCGGGAGATGGTCACCGACATCCTCTCCTGCGGTGTCGACCCCGCGAGGGCGGCGTTCTATCTGCAGTCGGCCATTCCCGAGGTCGGCGACCTCAACACGCTGTTGCAGAACCTGGTGACCGTGCCCCGGCTGGAACGGGTGCCGTCGGTGCGGGAGATGGCCCGGGACGCGGGACGCGACGAGATCCCGTACGGGCTGCTCGGTTATCCCGTCCTCCAGGCCGCCGACATCCTGTGTGTCCGGGCGCACGTGGTACCGGTCGGCAGGGACAACGCCGCGCACGTCGAGGTGACCCGGGAGATCGCCAGGCGGTTCAACCACCTCTACGGCGACGTCTTCCCGGTGCCGGAGCTGATCATGTCGGCCACGCCGACCCTGGTCGGCACCGACGGACAGGCCAAGATGAGCAAGTCCCGGGGCAACGCCATCGCGCTCTCCGACGACCCGGCCACGGTCCGCCGCAAGGTCATGGGGATGTACACCGACCCGAACCGGGTCCGGGCCGACGTACCGGGGACGGTGGAGGGGAACCCGGTCTTCGCGTACCACGCGGTGTTCAATCCGGACCGGGAGCAGGTCGCGGAGTTCGCCGCGCGGTACCGGGCCGGCCGGATCGGTGACGTGGAGGTCAAGGAGGCCCTGGCGGGCGCGCTCAACCGGTTCCTCGACCCGATCCGGGAGCGCCGCGCCCGGATCGAGGCGCAACCCGGGCTGGTCGACCAGCTGATCGTCGAGGGCACCGAACGGACCCGGGAGCGGGTCCGGGCCACCCTGGTGGAGGTCCGCCGGGCAATGGGGTTGACCGCCGCCTACCAGCAGGTCCGCCGCCGGGCCGTCGCGACCGGATCGTCCTGAGCCGACGTACGGCCACCGGGCCGGTCGGCGATCGCGGTGTACCCGCCGCCGGCCGGCCCGCTACGCTGGCGGACATGACCAGCGTGACAGCTCGGCACACCGGAACGTCGTACGACGTCCAGGTCGGTGCCGGGCGACGCCGGCGATCCGTCGCCCGCCCGCGCTGACCATTCCCCTGCGACCGGCGGATCGAGCCGCCGGTCACCTCCGCTGCCCTCGGTCCGTCCGCAGACTCTCCCCCTCCGGAGATCCGCGTGACCGACGGATCCGAGCAGATCGGCGTACCCATGGATCTTGAAAGGCTGCTCACCGACCGGCTGACGCCGGCGTTCACCGCCGTGGCCGGCGAACCGGTCGCCCCGGTGGTACGGCGCTCGTCGCGCGCGGACTTCCAGTCCGACGCGGCGCTGGCGCTGGCGCGGCGGCTCGGCCGGCCGCCGCGCGAGATCGCCGGGGCGGTGCTGGACCGCGCGGTCCTCGACGACGTCTGTGCGGCGGTGGAGGTTTCCGGGCCCGGCTTCGTCAACCTGACGATCGCCGACGACGCGTTGGCCGCGATGGTCGCCGCCCTGGCCGGCGACGACCGGCTCGGGGTGCCGGTGGCCGCCGATCCGGAGACCGTGGTGGTCGACTACTCGGGGCCCAACGTGGCGAAGGAGATGCACGTCGGGCACCTGCGCTCGACTGTCATCGGCGACGCGGCGGTACGGCTGCTGGGCTGGCTCGGGCACCGGGTCGTCCGGGTCAACCACCTGGGCGACTGGGGCACCCCCTTCGGGATGCTGATCGCGCACCTGGTGGACCTCGGTGAGGCCGGGGCGGCGCAGGAGCTGTCCATCGGCGACCTGGACGGGTTCTACCGGGCGGCCCGCTCGAAGTTCGACGCCGACCCGGAGTTCCGGGCGCGGGCCCGGCAGCAGGTGGTCGCGTTGCAGGGCGGTGACCAGGAGGCCCGGCGGCTGTGGCGGCTGCTGGTCGCGCAGTCCCAGCGGTACTTCCTGACCGTGTACCGGCTGCTCGACGTGACCCTGACCGAGGACGACTTCCGGGGCGAGAGCGCCTACGACGACCGGCTCGGCACGGTGGTGGCCGACCTCGACCGGCTCGGGTTGCTGACCGACAGCGCCGGGGCGACCTGTGCCTTCCCTCCCGGGTTCACCGGACGGGACGGCGCCCCGCTGCCGTTGATCGTGCGCAAGGGCGACGGCGGCTACGGCTACCCCGCGACGGACCTGGCCGCGCTGCGGCTGCGCACCGGCGAGCTGGGCGCGACCCGGCTGCTCTACGTGGTCGGCCTGCCGCAGCGGCAGCACTTCGCGATGGTGTTCGCGGTGGCCGGGCAGGCCGGTTGGTTGGGGCCGCAGGCCCGCGCCGAGCACCTCGGCTTCGGCTCGGTCCTCGGCCCGGACGGGCGGATGCTGCGCAGCCGGGCCGGGGAGTCGGTGAAGCTGGTCGACCTGCTGACGGAGGCGGTGACCCGGGCGACCGCACTGGCCCGGACCAAGAACCCCGAGCTGGACGAGGCGAGCGCGGCCGAGATCGGCCGGGTCGTCGGCATCGGGGCGATCAAGTACGCCGACCTGTCCACCGACCGGACCCGCGACTACGTGCTGGACTGGGAGCGGATGCTCGCCCTGGACGGCAACACCGCCCCCTACCTCCAGTACGCGTACGCCCGGACCAGGGCGGTGTCGCGGCGGGCCGGCACGCAGGTCGGCGCGGACGCCCGGATCGTGCTCGGAGAGCCGGCCGAACGGGCGCTGGCGTTCGAGCTGCTCGGGTTCGCCGCCGTCGTCGACGAGGTGGCCCGGACGGCGGAGTTCCACCACCTCGCCGGCTACCTGCACCGGCTGGCCACCCGGTTCAGCGCGTTCTACGAACGGTGCCCGGTGCTGCGGGCGGACGGGGAACTGCGGGCGAGCCGACTGCTGCTGACCGAGCTGACCGGGCGGACCCTGCGGCAGGGGCTGCACCTGCTCGGCATCCGCACGGTCGAACGGATGTGAGCGGACGGCCGCCGGACAGGTGCTCCGGGAAGTCGCGTCCGACCAGGTCGGACGCGACTTCCCGATGGTCAGGTGCGCCGGGTACGCAGCTCCTCGAAGTACGGCTTCATCGCCGGGTAGTAGTCGCCGAAGTCGACCCTCGGGGTGGCGGTACCGGCGGCCATCAGCGCGTCGGTACCGGCGACGGCGTCGGTACCGGCGGCCACCAGCAGGTCGAGGTAGTACTCCCAGCCGGGGCCGATCTCGCCCACGTGCACCTCGCTGTCGAGGTGGTGGGTGAACCGCAGCTCGGTGGTGCCGGCCGTCTCGGTCAGCACCAGCTCGATCCGCCAACCGCCGGACTCGTCGGTCGCCGACACGGCCAGGTGCCGGGGGGCCTCGCACGACTCGATCCTCAGCTCGGTCCAGGGCGTCCCCTCCTCGAACGCCATCTGCAACCGGATCGTCCGGCCGGGGCCGGCGTCCCCCTCCCACCGCCCGAACCAGCGGGCTGTCCGGTCGGGTTCGGTGACGCTCGCCCAGACGTCCTCGATCGGGGCGCGGAAGGTACGCACCAGCACCAGGTCGGTGCCGGTGACGGTGCGGAACAGCTGCCCGCTGGGGGTGCCTGTCATGCGGTCTCTCCTACTGCTCGGTGCGGCCTGTCGCGGGTGCGGCGCTCACGGCGGGTGCGGTGCACCTCCGTCTCCAGCGCGTCGAGGTGGTGCGCCCAGCCGCGTGGGCGGCGGAACCCGGCGAGCCAGTCGACGAGCGCGGTGAACCGGTCGGCGTCGAGCCGGTAGAGCCGCTGCCGGCCCACCAGCTCGCTCCGCACCAGGCCGCTCTCCCTGAGCACCCGTAGGTGGCGGCTGACCGCCGGCCTGCTGACCGGGAAGCGGTCGGCGATCTCCCCGGCGGGCAGATCGCCGTCCCGCAGCAGTTCGAGGATGCCGCGGCGGATCGGATCGGCGATCGCCGCCGCCACCTCGTCCACCATTGAAGCGTAACCCATCGGTTACATGTCCGCTCTCCTTCCCGTCGCTCGGTCGTCGGGGCGGGTTGCCGTCCGAAACGCACCGAACCGCTGCTCGGCAGCGGTTCGGTGGGTGACGCCAGCGGGTCCGGCGGCCGGTGACCGGCCGCCGGACCCGAGGGTCAGGACGTCCTACGGCGTCGGTGCAGCAGTGTCAGCAGTGCCGCACCGGTGGCGACGGCGAGGCTGCCGACACCGGTCAGGACGGGCACCAACGTGCTGCCACCACTGCCACCCGTGACGGGCAGTTTGGTGCGGCTGGGGGTGGGCTGCCCGGTCGGGGTGCCGGTGGGCTGCCCCGTCGGCGTGCCCGTCGGCTGCCCGGTCGGGGTGCCGGTCGGGGTGCCCGTCGGCGTGCCCGTCGGCGTGGCCGTCGGCGTGGCCGTCGGCGTGGCCGTCGGCGTGGCCGTCGGCGTGGCCGTCGGCGTGCCGGTGGTGGGGGTGCCGGTGGGTTGCAGGCAGGCAGGGGTGGTGATGGTGTTGGTGTCGAGGGTGACGGCACCGGTCTGGGCGAGCGCGCGGCCCTGGAGGGTGGCGCCGGTGGTCATCGTGATCGACGTCTGGGCGAGGATGTTGCCGACGAACTGGGTGCCGGTGCCGATGGTCGCCGAGCTACCGACCTGCCAGTAGACGTTGCAGGGTGAGGCGCCGTTGATGAAGACCACGCTGCTGTTGGAGGCGGTGGTGAGGGTCGACTCGATCTGGAAGATGAACACGGCTGCCGGGTCGCCCTGGGTGTCCAGGGTGAGCTGCCCGGTCAGTTGTGCGGCGGCGAGGCGGTAGACGCCGGGGGTGAGGGTGGTGCCGCCGAGTTCCGCAGGCAGGACGGTGAAGGGTGTGCGTCCGGCGGCGTCGTTGTAGGCGGTGGTGAGGTCGTTCTTGGCCTGGAGGGCCACGGCGTCGCCGAGGTGGATCTCGCCGCCGACGGTGCCCGGCGGGAAGCCGGGCGCGGTGTTGCCGGGAGAGACGCCCAGGCTCTGTTCGAGGAACGTCGCGCCGGTGTTGGTCACGGTGGAACCGGCGAGTACGGAGAAGTTCGCGGCGGTGCCCAGGCCGACCGGCGCTTCCGCGGCGCTCGCGCCGGTGCCGCTGAGAATCAGCACGGCGGTGGCGGTGACGCCGGCGGCGATGGTAGCCAGCGCCGCCAGGACGGCGCGTCGTGGGCGGCGCGATGTGGTGACAGTCAAGGTGTGCCCTTTCACGAATGCGTTTCGCCGCACTTCGGTGACCCGGTTTGTCGTCTGGTGGGGAACCAAGGCGGATGCAATCGGACTTTGACACACTTAACGGCACTAAATGCCTATAACAGGAATATCTCCCAGTCCGGACATGGGCCCATCGTGTGGCCGGTGGTGGCACCCGGCAGCGGCGCGGTGCCTGACTCCACCACCATGTCCTTCCGATCAGCCCGGCCGCACACACGTGTCCTGCACCGTGTACGACCGGCTTCCCGCCACCCGGCCGTCGGCGGCGGTCAGCCGTACCGACCAGGTAACAGCCGACGCGCGCAGCTGCCCGACGGTCGCCCGCGCGGACGACCCGTCCACCGTCATGGCCCGGCTCTCCGGTGCGCCGTCGGCAGGGGTCCACCGCACCCAGGCGCTGTCGATCGTGGCGCTGCCGGTGACGCGGACGACCAGGCTGTAGGTGCCCGCACCGCAGCGCACGTGTGCGTTCGCCGACACCGTGAAAGGGGCGGCGATCTGCGGCGTCCCGGCCGGCCGGGACGCGGCCGGCGGGCGGCCCGGGCCCGACCCGGCGATCGTGGTGGCGTCAACCGGCAGCGCACCGGGCGTGGGCGGGCCATCGACACCGGGCGGGCCGGAGGTCGGCACCGTCCGGCCGGGGGCACCGGCGGTGGTGGCAGCGACCGACGGCCCCGCCAATCCGTTGAACGGCGCGCCGGACGTGTCCGCCACCCGCTCGGCGACCGGCCTGCCAGGTGCGAGCGCCCAGGTACCGACCGCGACGAGGAACAACAGAACGCCGGCGAGCGTGAGCCACCGCCGCCGGTCCCGCCGGCCCCGGGCCGCGGTCGCGGCGGTCGCCACCGGAGTCACCCGGACCGACTGGACGGCGGCACGCGACGCCACCGATCCGCCCCGGGCCACCGATCCGCCCCGGGCCACCGCATCGCCCCGGGCCACCACATCGCCCGGAACCACCGCATTGCCCGGGGGCGCAGATTCATCCGGGGCCACCGCATCGTCCGGGGGCACCACCGGCACGGGTCCGACAGCCGGTACGGCACCGGCCCCGTCTCCCGACCCGACAGGCACGTCGGCGGGTGGCCCGGCAGGCACCTCCGCAGGCGGCCCGGCGGCAACGGCCTGGAGGGCGGTCGGGTCAGCGTCCGCGAGTCTCGGCCACACCGTCTCGGCGACCACGAGGAAGCCCGGTGCCGTGTACGCGGTCAGCAGCGCCGCCGGGTTGCACTGTTCGCGTCGGAGCAGCCCGCACCGGGCGCAGTCGTCGACGTGTCGGGCGACCCGCTTGCGCAGGGTCGGGGTGAGCCGGCCCTGCCAACCGTCGAGCAGGTCGGCCAGGGCCGGGCAGTCCCGGGCTCCGCTGCGGGCGACGAGCAGCGCACCGAGCGCCCGTTCGAGCTGGGAGCGGGCCCGGGACAGCCGGGCGTGCGCATGGTTGGCGGACACCCCGAGCGCCGCGCCGACGTCGACGGAGGACAGGTCGTGGCGGATCGCCAGGTGCACCACCTCACGGTCGCCGGGGTTGAGTGCGGCGATCGCCAGGTGCACCAGGTCGCGTACCTGGTCGGCATTGACGGCAGCGGCCGGGTCGGCGGCGTCGGCCACCGGCTCGGCCGCCTCCGTCAGGGGCGCGGAACGGGACCGCTGCCGCAACTGCCGCAGGCACTCGGTCCGCACGATCGCGTACAGCCAGGGCCGCAGCCGGTCCGGGTCGCGCAGCTGGTCGATGCGCTGACCAGCGAGGAGGAACGCGTCGTGGACGGCGTCCGCCGCCGCCTCCGGCTCGCCCAGCATCATCCGGGCGTACGTGTAGAGCCGGTCGGCGTACCGCCGGTAGATGCCCTCCAGGCCGGCCCGGTCCCCCCGCCGCAGCAACTCGACGATCGCCCGGTCGTCCTGCGCCGTCACGTCCATCCGTGCCCCCACCGCTCGTCTACCGGTCCAGTAGAGCGAAGAAAAAGTTCTCCGGGAACTTTCTGTTGGCATGCCGACCCGACGGCGCTCCTACCGGTGTCATCGCACCGCCGACACCGGGGAGACACCCATGGACAGGACACGTTCCGCGACACACCGACCGGGCGCCGGGAGACGCCGGTACCTGGCCACCGTAGTGGTGGCGACGCTCGCCGCCGGACTCGTCGCGACCACCTCGGTGGACGCCACCGCCGCCACCGTGCCGGGCGGACCGGCCGGGGTGCCGGGCACCACCAGTGCCGAGCCACTGGCCTTCCGGGTCGACCCGGGCCTGGCCGCGCCACGGCTGTCGCTCGACCCCGTCGGCCGCACCGGCACCGGTCGCGAGGTCGGCGTGGTGGCCGGACCGGACGGCTCCCCCGCCGGCCTGGTGCTCGACGAGGTCATGGTGCACGTCGCCGGCCAGGCCGAACTGGACGCCTTCCTGGCCCGCTGGGGTGGTCAGGTGCTCGATTCGTTCGCACCGGACGCCGAGGGGCAGGACCACCTGGTCCGGGTGGACGCCGGTCGGGCCGACCCGGCGGGACTGGTCGCCGACCTGCTCGCCGCCGAGCCGCGTCAGTCCGGCGGGTACCGGGTCGGTGACGAGCGGGCGCTGCGGCTGCTCGCGCTGGCCGCCGCCGAGTGGCGGACGGGCACCGAACTGGTCCTCGACTGGCTGGTGGAGCCGTCCGGCATCGTCGACGGCCAGGTGTTCGAGGCTCCCGACATCGGCAAGAACGTCTTCGACTGGACGTTCATGCGGGCCGGTGGCGCGCTGGACATCGGGGTCGCGCCGGCCTGGCAGCTACTCGAGAGCAAGGGCAAGCTGACCAAGCAGGTGAAGTACCTGGTGCAGGACGGCGGGTTCCAGTCCAACGCCGACTTCCCGAGCAAGGTGTCGCTGCACAAGGCGGAGTGGGGCGAGACCAACACCAACGACTGCACCGGTGGTTCGGCCTGCCCGTGGCACGCCACCGACGTGGTGCTCGCCGGGATGGGTCGGGTCGACAACGACTACGGCACCGCCGGTCCGGCCGGTCCGGTGGTCCAGGAGCTGGTGGGCGTCCGCAACGGCATCGACTACTGGACGGTCCTGCGGCGGCTGGAGAAGGCCGCCGAGGCGACCCACCCGGACGTGGTCAACCTCAGCTTCAGCCGGGACGTCAACCTCGGCGGCAACCACGCGCGCACATGGACCGACCGCCGGATGAAGCACGTCAGGGACACCGGTGCGCTGATCGTCGCCGCCGCCGGCAACAACGGCACGAACGTCGACGGCGACACCCTCTGGGTGCCCTGCGAGAGCACCCACGTCATGTGCGTGGGCGGGATGAACACGAACGCGACGGTGGCGGGCGGGTCGAACTGGGGCACCAAGGACCTCACCACGTCGGTGGAGATCTACGGTCCGATGTGTGTGGCGGGCCTGACCGATCCGGGCACGCCGGCGGTCAACACCACGAAGACCACCTGCGGCACCAGCGTGGCCTCGCCGTTCGTGGGCGGGGTCGCTGCCCTGGTGATGGCCGCCGACCCGACGCTCACCTCCGAGCAGGTCCGGGCCATCCTCAACGGCACCGCCCACGTCGGCGGGCTGGGCGCCAAGGTGACAGGCAGCCAGCGCCGGGTCGACGCGCTGGCCGCCGTCGCCGAGGCGCTGGGCGTCACCGTGGGCAAGCCCACGGTGCACATCAGCACCCCGAAGACCAAGCAGAAGTTCGGGGTGAACCAGTCGGTGGACCTGTGGGGCACCGCCACCGACTTCCTGGGCAAGGAGATCCCGCTCACCTGGACCAGCAGCATCGACGGTGAACTGGCCACCGGGTCGCAGACGTTCGTGCCGTCGCTCTCCGCCGGCAGCCACGTCATCACCGCCAGCGCCACCGACAGCCTCGGGCGTACCGGGTCGGCGTCGGTGACCGTCACGGTGGTGGACAGCCCGACGACGGTGGGGATCATCTCGCCACCGGCGGGGTCGACCCTCCCGGCGGGGCAGCCGGTCGGGCTGCTCGGCACCTCGAACGATCCGGACCTCTTCGGGCAACTCCCGGACGCGAAGGTGTCGTGGACGGTCCGGCGTGGCAACACGGTGGTCCTGGAGAAGACCGGCCACCAGGCGCTGCTGCCGGCGAACGCGGTCACGCCGGGGGCGTACACCGTGACGTTCGCGGCGGGTGGCGCGAGCGTGCAGCGTGCCTTCTCGGTCACCTCGGCACCGGCCGGGCAGTCCCGGCCGACCGCCACGATCACCCTGCCGGCGTCGGCCCTGGAGTTGACCACGATCGAGGCCGGGCCGAAGTCGGTCGCGTTGGCCGGGACCGGGGTCGACGTCGAGGACGGCGCGGTCGCCGGGACCCGCTTCCGGTGGACCGCGTACGGCGACGGTGGCGTCAAGCAGGTGCTGTGCCAGGGCAGCGGGGTGCCCACCGGCGAGCCGGTCGACGACAAGGGCACGCCGAAGAACTGTGCGTCCTTCACCGCGGCGCTGGCCCAGCTGACCAGTGGCACCGACACCACCACCTGGTCGGTCTGGCTGGAGGTCTTCGACTCGACGGGACTGGTCGGCACGGACTCCGTGCCGGTCCGGATCCGGCGGCTCACCCCCTGACCGACCGTTCCCCGCACATCCCAGACGAACCGGGACCGACCGGTGCCGGACCGAACGAACAAGGAGACACCATGCGCAAGGAACTGCACCGACACCGGTGGACGCGTCGGGCGGTCACCCTGGGCGGCGCCCTGCTGAGCACGGTCGTGCTCGGTCAGGTCGCGCTCAGCGGGCCGGTGGCGGCGGTGCCCGGCCTGTCGATCCGTACGACGACCGGGCCGAGCAACAGCGTCGCCAAGTCGCAGAGCGCGGTCTGCCCGACGGGCACCGCGGTCATCGGCGGCGGTGGGGCGATCACCGGGTCGGGCCTCGGCCAGGTGGGCATGGACATCGTGCAGCCGCTGGCCGACGCCGCGCTCTACTCGGTGACCGGGCGCGAGGACCCGAACGGTGTCGCCGGGAACTGGGCGGTCACCGCCACCGCGATCTGTGCCCCGGCACCGGCGGGTCTGGAGGTGGTGACCGGCCACTCGGCGGTCAACTCGACCAACCCGAAGTTCCTGGAGTTGTTCTGCCCGGCGGGCAAGCGGGCGATCGGCGGGGGCGGTGCGGCCGTCGGCTCGGGGGCGAGTGACGTGCTCCTGGAGGACCTGCGGATCCACCAGAGCAGCGTGACGGTGGCGGGGGTCGAGGCCGGCAACGCCTTCGCGGGCAACTGGTCGGTGGACGCCTCGGTGATCTGCGTCGACCCGCTCGCCGGGGAGCAGCGGGTGACCGTGGACAGCGCTGACAACTCGACGGCCAGCCGCACGGTCACCGCGACCTGCCCGGCCGGCACCCGGGTGCACGGGGTGGGTGGCGAGATCGTCGGCGGTGAGGGTCAGGTACGTCTGACCGAACTACGGCCCACCTCGTCGACGACGGCGACCGTCCGCGCGGCGGAGGACGAGAGCGGTTTCAGCGGCAACTGGAAGGTACGCGCGTACGCCGTCTGTGCGAGCTGAGCGGTCGACCCTCGGGTCGACCGCTACCCACCGGCCCCACGGCCCGCGCCGATCCGTCGGCGCGGGCCGTGGGGTCGTCGACGGCGCAGGGTTGTGTGGACCCCGGCCGATGAGTAACGTCATGCATCGATACGATTACTCAGGGTCATGGCAGGAGATGTTCCACATGACACAGTCCACGAAGACCGAGCTGCCCCAGTGGCCGCCGGTCAACTCGGCCCGCAGCCCGTTCACCCCGCTCGACGACGCCGAACGGCAGCGGTACGTCGGCCCGGTGACCCGGGTGCTGCTGCCCACCGGCGCGACCGCCTGGCTGGTCAGTCGGCACACCGACGTACGTCAACTGCTGCGCCACCCGGCGTTCAGCTCCGACCTCAGCCGCCCCGGTTTTCCGCTGCTCCGCCCGCTGCCACCCGAGGCGACGCGGAACTCCGAGGGCACGTTCATCCAGCTGGACGGCGATGCGCACTTCCGACTACGACGGATGCTCACCGCCGAGTTCATGATCAAGAACGTGCGTCGGATCGAGCCGCTGATCGCACAGACCGTAGACGAGGCCCTGGCCGACCTGGCCGCCGCCGGCGCCCCGGCCGACCTCGTGTCGACGTTCGCCCTGCCCATGCCGTCCAAGGTGATCTGCCACCTGCTCGGCGTCCCCTATGCCGATCACGACTTCTTCCAGTCCCGCAGCCGCGTCCTGCTCGACCGCGGGACGTCGCCGGAGGAGATCCAGCACACCGTCGGGGAGCTGCGGGACTACCTCCGGGCGCTGATCGACCGTAAGCGGGTTCGTCTCGACGAGGCGGACGACCTCCTCATCCGGTTGATCCGGGAACGCGTCGAGCCGGGCGAGCTCGGCGTCGACGAGTTGGTGGGGATGGCGCTGCTGCTGCTCATCGCCGGCCACGAGACCACCGCCAACATGATCGGCCTGAGCGTCCTGCTGCTGACCCGCCACCCCGAGCAGTACGCGCTCCTGCGCGACCGACCCGAACTCGCGGCCGGGCTGGTCGACGAACTGCTGCGCTACCTCAGCATCGTCCGGACCGGTCTGCTCCGAGTGGCCACCGAGGACGTCGAGATCGGCGGCCGGCTGATCCGGGCCGGCGAGGGTGCCATCGTCCTGATCGCGCTGGCCAACCGGGACGCCGAGGTCTTCGACGAACCCGACGGGTTCGACCCGTACCGGCAGGCCCACCGGCACCTGGCCTTCGGGTTCGGGATGCACCAGTGCATCGGGCAACCGCTCGCCCGCGCCGAACTGCGCATCGCGCTGGTGGAGCTGGCCCGCCGTTTCCCCGACCTCCGCGTGACGGCGGACCCGCAGGAGCTGAGCACCCGGGACAACTCGATCGTGTTCGGCCTCGACGCCCTCCCGGTGACCTGGTGACGCCCGGCCCGCGGGCGGACGAGGGGACGACGTTGCGGGTGGCAGTCGATCGGGCGCGCTGCTGTGGATCGGGCAACTGCGTCCTCGCCGTACCGGAGGTCTTCGAGCAGGACG
The DNA here is from genome assembly GCF_036017915.1 of Micromonospora sp. NBC_00421. Taxonomy (NCBI): domain Bacteria; kingdom Bacillati; phylum Actinomycetota; class Actinomycetes; order Micromonosporales; family Micromonosporaceae; genus Micromonospora; species Micromonospora sp. NBC_00421. Next base: position 6,047,580 of record NZ_CP107929.1, on the reverse strand, counting down.
ACGCGGACGGCCTGGTGCTGCTGCGCGACCCCGCACCGCGCGCAGCCCTCCGGGAGCGCCTCGACCGGGCCGTCGACCTCTGCCCGGCCGGCGCGATCCGGGTCGGCTGAGACCGTCCCCTGAAAAGCCGCCGGTGACGACGGCCGGCTGGTGGGCCGGATCGCGCAGCACGCCCGGCGGATCAGCGTGCCGACGTCCAGCCCTGCCGGCGTAGCCGTTCGATGCCGTCCAGCAGCAGGTCCAGCGCGAACTCGAACTCGAACTGGTCGTCGCAGCCCTGTCCCACGACGGACCCGTCGTCGTGGGACGCCGCCAGGGCGATCTCCGCGACGTGGGGAAACCGGGCCGCGACCTCCGGCGGTAGGGGCGCCGGAGGTTCCGGGTCGGTCGGACCGGACCGACCCGCTTGCCGGGAGGCGTCGAACAACTCCTGGCTGAAACCCAGGATCCGGCTGCCCATCGCGTGCATGACGTGGTGGGTGAGGTCGACCGAGAGCCCGCCGGCCCGCAGCGTCCCGATCATCGAGTCGAGGTAGGCGAGGACGGCAGGCGTCGCCATGTTCCGCGACTCGATCGCGAGAGGCGCCCAGGGGTGACGCCGGAGCACCCGCCGCGCCGACAGGACGCGTCGGCGGATCGCCCGCTTCCAGTCGACGTCCGGCACCAGCGGGTCGATCTCGTCGATTATCACGTCGACCATGCCGTCGAGCAGTTCGTCCTTGTTCGCCACGTGCTTGTAGAGGGCCATCGGCACGACGCCCAGATCCTGCGCGAGGTTGCGCATGCTGAGCGACTCGATCCCGGCCCCGTCGGCGAGCGCCACGGCGGCGCGCAGCACCCGGTCCCTGCTCAGGGGCGTCCGGCGCAGCGTCTCAGCCTGCTCAACCATCTCGGTTCCCGTCCTCGGTCGGCGGAGAGACCATATCCGCATTGACAGGTGTACGCCGTACACCTACCGTGATGAGCGTTAGGTGTACGGCGTACACTAGCGAGGAGGGGATGGATGAAGGCGATCGTCCAGGATCGATACGGGTCACCGGAGACGTTGTCGCTGGCGGACGTCGACGTGCCGGTGCCCGCCGCAGACGAGGTGCTGGTGCGGGTCGAGGCCGCGGCAGTCAACGCGTACGACTGGCATGTGATGCGGGGCGATCCCCGGATGGCGCGGTTGGCCCTGGGCGTGACGCGGCCCCGGGCGCGCGTCCGCGGCCGCGACTTCGCCGGTCGGGTCGAGGCCGTCGGCGTCGACGTGCGACAGCTACGTCCGGGCGACCACGTGTTCGGTGACCTCGGGGACGCAAACGGGGCGTTCGCCGAGTACGTGTGCGCCCCGGTGACCCGGGTCGCACCGAGGCCGGCGAACCTGACGTCGCAGCAGGCCGCCGCCCTGCCGCTGGCCGGCTGCACCGCACTGGCGGGACTGCGCGACGCCGGGCGGGTCGGGCCCGGCCACCGGGTGCTCGTCAACGGCGCCGCCGGTGGCGTCGGCACCCTCGCCGTCCAGCTCGCCACGGCGCTCGGCGCGACCGTGACCGGGGTCTGCAGCAGCCGAAACGTCGACCTGGTCCGCTCGCTCGGCGCCGACCGGGTCGTCGACTACACCCGGGCGGACTTCAGCCACGGCCCCCGCCACGACGTCGTGTTCGACCTGGTCGGCAACCGCTCCCTCACCGCGCTCCGGCGGGCCCTGACCCCCACCGGGACGCTGGTGCTCTCCGGTGGGGGCGGCTACCACGGCGGCAGCCTCCTCGGGCCCGTCCGGCTTCTCCTGCGGGGGCGGCTGCTGGCGCCCTTCGTCCGGCAGCGCATCGTCGTCCCCACCGCGACCCCCGACCCGGAACAGCTCGACACACTCCGCCACCACGCCGAGGCCGGCCACCTCACCCCGGTCGTCGACCGGACCTATCCGCTCCACGAGGCGCCCCTGGCCATCGGCCATCTCGAAGGTGGACACGCCCGCGCGAAGGTGGTCATCGTCATCTGAGCCGCCCCGACCCACCCCTTCATGACATTGCTGTGAATAGGCTGTCATCCATATATATACGCCGGATTCTGCGCCTCAAGAGCTATCGGAGCGATCGGCCTTTCATTTACGATCCTCGATGTTGAGCCTCGTTCACCTTCCGTTCACCCTGGCGGAAGCCCGCGTTCGGGGCACCCATCGGCCACCGCCCCCACCGAGGAGCAGGACCACCATGAAAGCCACCGCACGCCGCACCACCGCCCTGGCCGGACTCACGGCAGCCCTGCTGGCCGGCCCGCTCGCCGTCGCGGCCGTCGCCGCCGCAGCGACCGCCACGATCACCCTCAACGGCACCGGCGCAAGCGTCTCCGGCAGCAACGTCACCGTCGCCGGCAGCGCCGTCACCATCACCGCCCCCGGCTCGTACGAGATCAGGGGCACGTTGAACAACGGCTACGTCAGGGTGGACTCCGCCGTCACCGGCACCGTGGAACTCGTCCTCGCGGGCGCGTCGATCACCAACTCGACCTCCTCGCCGTTGTACGTGACCAGGGCCAGCGCGGTCACCGTCACGCTCGCCGCCGGGACCAGCAACAACCTCACCGACGCGACGACGTACACCAACAGCGGCGAGCCGGACTCCGCACTGTTCAGCGCCGCCGACCTGACCATCGGCGGCACCGGCTCGTTGACCGTGCGCGCCAACCACGCCGACGGCATCGTCAGCAAGGACGACCTGGTGATCCAGTCCGGCACCATCACCGTCAACGCGGTGGACGACGCGATCCGGGGCAAGGACTCGCTCACCGTCAACGGCGGCACGATCAACGTGACCTCCTCCGGCGGCGACGGGCTCAAGTCCAACGACACCGAGGCCGGCAAGGGCGTCCTCACCATCACCAACGGCACGATCACGGCCTCCGTCGCCGACGACGCCATCAAGGGCGAGAACGTGCTGGACATCTCCGGCGGCACCATCAACGTCACCCGGTCCTACGAGGCGCTGGAGGGGCTCCAGACCACCATCAGCGGCGGCAACATCACCGTCGTGGCAAGCGACGACGCGGTCAACGCCGCGGAGGAGGGCCTCGGTGAGATGGAGCCCTCCGCGATCGCGTTCATCAAGGTCACCGGGGGCACGGTGGTGGCCACCGGTGGCACCGACGGCTTCGACTCCAACGGATCGCTCACCTTCGCCGGGGGCACCGTGGTGGCCCGGGGCTCCAGCACCAGGGGCGGTGGCGAGGGCGCCATCGACGCCGACGGACCGATCGCCTTCACCGGCGGCACGGTGGTGGGCGCCGCGCTGACCTCGTTGGCGGTCTTCCGGGCGGTGCCGAACACCGGTCAGGGCTGGGTGGCCCCCCGGTTCAACGCCAACCTGGCCGCCAACACCATCGTGCACGTCGTGTCCGGCAGCACGGTGCTGGCCTCGTACCGGACCTCGGCCACCGTCCGGGAGGTCGTCTTCTCGTCCAACCGGATCACCAACGGTCAGCGGTACGACATCTACACCGGTGGCAGCGTGAGCGGCACCAACGTCGGCGGCCTGTACACCGGCGGCAGCATCACCGGCGCCACCCGGGTGCTGACCGGCGTCACCGCCGGCAAGTACGGGCGGTTCTGAGTCGTCGGGCTCGCCGGTCAGGGTCCGATCGGCCCTGACCGGCACCCCGGACGACGGTGGCCCCCCTCGTTCCCCCGGCTCCCGGCCCACAGGGCCTCCGCATCCGACGGCCCGGTCGGGTGCTCACCAATCTTTCACTCATCGATCTGCTGCCCATCCGTCGGACGCCGGGGACCGGGAAGACGGCGGGCGGAGACCCGAAGGAGAAATATGTCGCGCATGGTCCTGGCCGGAGTGGACCTGGTCGCCGTGGTCCTGCTCGTCTTCGCGCTGTACTTCCCACGCCACCGGCGGCGGGACCTGGTGGTGGCCTACCTCGGCGTCAACGTCGGCGTGTTCGCCGTAGCCAGCTCGCTCAGCAGCAGCACCGTCGGCGCCGGCCTCGGGCTGGGGCTGTTCGGGGTGCTGTCGATCATCCGGCTCCGCTCCACCGAACTCGACCAGCACGAGGTGGCGTACTACTTCTCGGCGCTCGCACTCGGCATCCTCGGCCCGCTCTCCGGCACCTCGGTCTGGATGGTCGGCGCGCTGACGGCGCTGATCCTCGCCGTGATGTACGTCGGGGACCACCCCAGGCTGCTGCGCCGGTACCGCCGGCACGTCATCGTGTTGGACAGCGCGGTCACCGACTCCGTCGCCCTCACCGCCCACCTGGAGCAACTGCTCGGCGCCCGGGTGCACAACGTCAACGTGGAGCGGATCGACCTGGTCAACGACACCACTGTCGTCGACGTCCGCTACTCGCGGCCGAGGGTCACCGCGGCCGGCGGGCGACGCCCGACCCAGACGGGTACGGCGCGATGACCCCCTTCGGCCCGTCCACCGCCGCACTGGCCCACCTCACGCCGATCGGGCTGGCGGAGCTGACCGAGCGCGCCGCCCTACAGACCCGGTTCGACCGCAAGTACCTGCTTCCGCTCGCCGAGATCCCCCACCTGATCGCCGGGCTCGACCGGACCGACCAGGTGCTGGAGATCGACGGCAGGCGGTCCTTCCGCTACGAGTCGATCTACTTCGACACCGCCGACCTGATCAGCTTCCGACTCACCGCCCGCCGACGTCGCCGCCGATTCAAGATCAGAACACGGACGTACCTCGACTCCGGTCTCTGCTGGTTGGAGGTGAAGACCGAGGGCACCCGCGGCGGCACGGTCAAGCAGCGGCTGCCCTACCGCCCCGACGACAGCCGCACCCTCACCCCCGGACGGTCGTTCGTCGACGGTGTGCTCACGGCCGTCGACACCGGGCCCGCCCTGACGTTCGCGCCGACTCTCACCACCGGCTACCTGCGCAGCACGCTCTATCTGCCCACGACCGGAAGCCGGGCGACCATCGACGTCGCACTGCACTGGGAGGACAGTCTCGGTCGTCGGCTGGCGCTGCCCGAGCTGGCGATCGTCGAGACGAAGACCGGCTCCACCGCCTCGCACGTCGACCGCCTGCTCTGGAGTCGGGGGCACCGCCCGGTGGCCATCTCCAAGTACGCGACCGGGCTGGCCGCCCTCGACCCCGAACTGCCCGCCGTCCGCTGGCGGCGCACCCTGAGGCGGCACTTCACGCCCGCCGGCAGCCCGCCTGCGGCGACGGCCACGACGGGCCACCGTCGCGACGGGATCTTGGACGACCGGGACGCCTCGACGATCCACGCGGGGCGTACGTGACCGGTTCGCCCCGGACCAGTGGCACCCGGTCCTCCTCCCCGTGGAACGGCGCGACGACGCGGTCCGTACGCCCCGGGCGAGGCGGTCCTGCGGCGCGCGACGCTACCGCTTCGCGGCCCAGAGGACGTAGACCGCGCCGTACGGCACAGCGGTCGTCGCACCGTCGACGCAGGAGCCGGTCGGGGCGACCCCGCCGGAGGTCAGCAGACGGTTGATGTAGGCGACGTCGTCGAGGATGCCGGTGCCGGAGTGGGTGTCCACCGTCAGCAGCAACTCGGGGATGCTGCCCCGACGCGGCCTCTCCGCTGTCTTCTTCGCCGTGACGAGGGAGCCGTCGCGCTCGGACTGCCAACTCGGGCCCTTGAAGTGGTGGATCCGGCCACCGGTGCCGATCAACTGGGCCTCCGGCACGGACGCGCCGGTGAACACGCCGCCGGCACACGTGTAGGTCTGCGTGCCACGGGTGACGACGTACGCGCCGACGAGGCGGGACCCCGCCGGTGGGGCGATGGCCGGGGCGATCCGCGGGACGTCGACCCGGCGGGCGTCGGGGGCCACGGCGACCGGCGCGGCCACCTCTGCGGCGGACGCCTGATGGGTCACCGCGCCGACCGCCGCCAGCACACCGGCCATGCCGGTCACCGCGAGAGCCCGGACCCGGGAGCGAGACATGCGGAGCATTCGATTCCTCCGTTCGGACGGGCGCAACCGCGCCCACGTCGTCCTACACGTGAGGAACGCCTTCCGCGATCAATGCGACACGGGATCTGACGATCGTTCGTCCCCGAGCCGACGTACGGGTCCGGTGGCGCCGCATCCGCGCGGCGAGGCCGCCCACCTCACGTCGAGCAGGTGGGCGGCCTCAGGTCAGGGGCCGGCGGACGGCCCTCGGTCAGGGGCTGGTGCAGGTCGGCGACGGGCTGGTCGGCGTGCCGGAGCCGAGGAAGCCGAACGTCGTCGAGGTGCCCGGGGCGAGCGCGCCGTTGTAGGTGGCGTTGCGTACGGTCGCGGTCGTGCCGCTGGTGCTCAGGGTGCCGTTCCAGACCTGGCTGACGCTCTGGCCGTTGCCCAGACTCCAGCGGACGGTCCACCCGTTGGTGGCGGCGGCGCCGGCGGTCACCGTGACCTCACCCTGGAAGCCGCCGGACCACGAGTTGACGGTGCGGTAGGTCGCGGTGCAGCCGGTACCGGCGGGCGGAGTGGTCGCCGGTGGAGTCGTGGCCGGCGGGGTGGTGGGTGGCGCAGTGGTGGTGGGTGGCGGGGTGGTGGTGGGTGGCGGGGTGGTCGTCGGCGGCGGGGTGGTGGTGGGCGGGGTGGTCGGCCCGCCCGGCGGCACCAGCGGGCAGGTGGAGCTGTACCGGGAGACGCCGGTGCTGTCCGCCAGCGGGCAGAGGAACTGGGTGTAGCGGGTGTCGTTGTCCAGGAAGATCTTGAGCCAGGGGATCAGGAGCCGCATTTCGGTCGGGTTCGACCTGGTGAACGACAGGTGGTCGTTGCCGGCCAACTCCGCCCAGGCGTGCTCCACACCGGCGGGCAGCGTGTTGTAGATGCCCTGCACGTAGGAGGGGGTGACGGTGCCGTCGTTCTGGCCCGACAGCAGCAGGGTGGGGACCTGGGTGGTGGACATGTTCAGGTTGTTGCCGGGCGTGCCGGGGGCGAGGCCGACCGCCGTCTTGAGCGACGACCGCCGCAGCGCCGCCAGGAGCGTCCCGGCCCCGCCCGCGGAGTGGCCCATCACGCCGAGCCGGTTGGCGTCCACCCGGGTGCGCACCGGGCTGGTCCGGGTCAGGTAGTCCAGCCCGGCCAGCAGTTGGGTGGCGCGGGCGTCGGCCCCGTCGGTACGGCTGTTGGTCTCGATCCCGAGCACCACGAACCCGAAGGACGCCAGCCAGGGGCCCATCCAGGCCTCCTCGTTGGCGAACAGGGCGGAGTAGCCGGGGACGATCGCCACCGCGCCCCAGGTGCCCAGGCTGGTGTCGGTCGGGTAGTAGACGTACCCGCCGTTGAAGCCGTTGCCCGCCGGCACGGTCGCCTGCGTCGTGGCGAACGGGCCCCGGGTGGCGGCCACGCTCGCCAGGGTCGGATCCGGACCCCGCTGGTACGGGCTGTCCGCGGCCGCCGCGTGCGGCGTCGTCGCGGACACCGCCAGGCCGAGGACCACCGCGAGCCCGGCCGTCAGCCACCTGGCGACACCGGACCGGCGGACGGACGGCGTACGGTGTGCGGTCCCCGGTGGCGGGGCTTGCGCTGTTGGCAGGTTCACTTCTCGCTTCTCCTTCGATCAGACAGGCCGGGGCCGGCCGGGTGAGCTACCGACGGCTCCACTGCTGGTTGGCCTGGCCGGTGCAGGTCCACAGGACGAGCTTCGTGCCGTTGCCGGTGCCCTGGTTGTAGGGGTCCAGGCAGAGGCCGGACTGCACGCCGGTGATGGTGCCGTTGGCGTTGACGGTCCACTGCTGGTTCGTGCCGCCGTGGCAGTCGTAGATGGTGACCTGGGTGCCCGGGGTGGTGCCGTAGCCCGCCGCGTCGAGGCACTTGTTGCCGTAGACGGTCAGCGCCCGGCCGGAGGTGTAGGTCCACTGCTGGTTGCTGCCGCCGTGGCAGTCCCACAGTTGCACCTGGAGGCCGTTGGTGGTGGCGGAGCCGGGCACGTCGACGCACCGACCCGACGGGGTGCCCACGATCGCGGTGGTCTGGCCGCTGCCGTTGCCGCTGCCCGGGTTGCCGATGCTGCCCGGCACCGACTGCAACGCGCTGTACCAGCGGGCGGCCATCTTGTCGTAGCCGCCGGCGGTGGGGTGGATGCCGTCGATCAGGTCGCCGGTGGTCAGGGCGCTCTGCATGTCGACCAGGTGCACCCGCTTGCCGGCGTTCACCTTGCTCTGCACGATGCCCGGGATCGCCGCGTTGAAGGTACGCGCGGCCGCCGCCTGGTTGCTGTTGGAGAGCGTGATGATCTGCGCGACGAACACCTCCGCGGTGGGTGCGGTGGTGGTGATCCGGTCGATCAGGGTGGAGAGCCGGTTCGGCGCGGTGCTCACGTTGTAGTTCTGGAGGATGTCGTTGGTGCCGATGTGCAGCAGGACGGTCTGCGGCCGTTGGGTGTTCAGCCAGCCGACGATGTTCGCGTCGATCTGGTCGATGCGCCAGCCGGGATGCCCCTGGTGGTCGTGGTCACCCAGGCTGGCCGGCCCGTTGAACTGCGAGCCGACGAAGTCCACCGTGTAGCGGCCGCCGGCCAGGCGCTGCCAGAGGCCGATGCGGTAGCCGCCCGGCACCTGGGTGCCCTCGGTGATGGAGTCACCGAGCGGCATCACCCGCGTGCCGCCGTTGGACTCCGCCTGTGCCGGGCCGGCCGGTGTCACGACTCCGGCGACCATGACACCGAGCGCGGCGAGCGCCGCGAGCCATCTTGTCCTCGTTCGCATGGATCTCTCCCTGGATCGGTGGAGCTGGCCGAGGACGAGGGCCGGTCGGCCGGTCGCCATGGTGGGCTGGCGACACGTCCGGGAGGGTGGGTCGACCGGGGGCGGCGGCCACCGGCTGCCGGCTCCGGCCGGACCACGCCGACAGCCGCATCGGCATGGTGGCGCTGCCTCGGCACTGGGACGGTTTGTGAGCGTTAACAGTGACTATTGTAAATTCTTTGTGACGGTCCGGTCCACCTCGCCCCGGATCCGCCCCCGGTCAGCGCGCCCGTTTCGCCAGCCGACCGCCCGCGAACGTGCGCCCTCGTCCCCCGTCGTCCCGGGGCGACGGTCCGCCGTGCTCCGCCGCGGCGGTTCCGGGTGCGTCCCCCGCCGGCTCTGGTGGGGGACGCACCCGTGGTCCCGGGCAGGGTGGCTCAGCTCCGCAGCGCCCACCGCTGGTTGGCCTGACCGTTGCACGTCCAGAGGATCAGCTTCGTGCCGTTGCCGGTGCCGGCCGCATTGGCGTCCAGGCACAACCCGGACTGCGCGTTGGTGATGGTGCCGTTGGTGTTGACGTTCCACTGCTGGTTGGTGCCGCCGTGGCAGTCCCAGATGATCACCTGGGTGCCGTTGCCGGTGCCCGACCCGCTGGCGTCCAGGCACTTGCTGCCGTAGACCGTGAGCTGTCGTCCCGAGGTGCGGGTCCACCGCTGCCCGACGGTGCCGGCACAGTCCCACAGCTGCGTCTGGACGCCGTTGGTGGTGCTGGCGTTCGGCACCTCCAGGCAGCGGCCCGACTGCTCCCCCACGATGCTGACCCCGGCCGTCGGCGTGGTCGGCGTGGGGGTGGGGGTGGTGGACGTGGTCGGTGTGGGGGTCGGGGTGGTGCCGGTGCCGTCGAGGCCGAGAAAGGCGATGGCGTACGCGATCTGACCGGCCTGCGGCAGCTCGTGCCCCACCCCGCTGATGCTGATCCCCTCAACCGTCGCCCGGGTGCCGGTGTCGCCGTACCGGGTCCTGGTCCAGTTCGACTGCGGGCGGTCGGTGGAGGCCGGGGTCTGGCTCAGCCCGGTCAGGTTGGTCCACTGCTTGATCTCTTCACCGAAGTTCACGTACGACAGGGTGGTGTCGGTCGTCCCGTGCAGAAACTGCATCCGGGGGTACCGGCCGGTGTAGCCGGGATACATCCCCCGGGCGGCGTCGCCCCACTGCTGGGCGGTCTTGGTGAGCTGACCGCCGGCACACTGGCCGTTCCAGGTGTTGCTGCTGCTGCCGGTGGCGAAGCAGGTGGCGGGCACCCCGCTGAACGACGAGCCGGCGGCGAACACGTCCGGGTACTGCGCCGCCATCACGTTGGTCATCATCGCGCCGGAGGAGAACCCGCTGACGAACACCCGGTTCGGGTCGACGTTCTGCCGCTGCTTGGCGTAGTTGACCATCGAGATGATGCCGTCGGAGTCGCTGCCGCCGCCGCGCCGCAGCCCCTGCGGCGAGTACACGTCGAAGCACTTGCTGCTCCGGGTGACCTCCGGCAGCACGATCACGTAGCCGTACCGGTCGGCGGCGGTGACGTAGTCGCGTCCGTTGCCGTTGAAGATCGCCGGCCCGGACCCGCCGCAGTAGTGGATCAGCACCAGCAACGCCGGCCTCGGCCCGACGTTGTCGGGAACGTAGAGGTACATGTTGAGGCCGCTGGGGTTGTTGCCGAAGTTGGTGACCTGGGTCAGCGATGCCGCCGCGGCCGGTTGTGCCGTCATCAGCACGGTCATCGCCAGCAGCGGCACGACCGCGCTGACGACGGCCGTCACCGCCCTGAGTAGACGTCTCACGGGCAGGGTCTCCGATCTAGGGGGACGGGGGTGCGGTGCGGTCACCGACCGGTTGGTCGGCGACCGCACCGCAGGTGGTGGTGTGCCGGTACGCCTCGGCCCGGGGCTACCTGCCGAGGGTCACCTTGAGAATCCGCTCGTTGCTGTTGTTCGGGACGCTGTCCTTGTCGCCCCCGGTGCTCGTGGTCAGCCACAGGTTCCCGTCGAGGGTCGGCTCGACGGTCCGCAGCCGGCTGTACGTGCCGACGAAGTACTGCTGCACGTCGGTGAGCGTGTTACCGCTGATCACGGCCCGGTACATCCGGTTGCCCCGCAGGCAGGCGAGATAGACCACGTCCCGGACGATGGCCAGACCGCTGCACGAGCCGTCGGCGACCGGATAGGTGTGCACGGGCGCGAGGTAGTTCGGGTTGGCGCAGCTGCCCACGGTGCCCTCGCAGGCCGGCCAGCCGTAGTTGCCACCCCGGACGATGATGTTGGTCTCGTCCATCACGTTGTTGCCGAACTCCTGCTCGAAGAGCCGACCCCGGGAGTCGAACGCCAGCCCCTGCGGGTTGCGGTGGCCGTAGCTCCAGACCGCGTTGCCGAAGGGGTTGTCGGACGGCACGGTGCCGTCGGGGCGGATCCGGAGCACCTTGCCGCCCAGGTCGTTGACGTCCTGGGCGCGGTCCGGGCTCTGCCCGTCACCGGTGGCGGCGTAGAGCATCCCGTCCGGGCCGAACCGCAGCCGCCCGCCGTTGTGGTACTTGTTGCGCGGGATGCCGGTCAGCAGCACCTGCACGGTGCCGGTCTGCAGGGTGCCCTCGTAGCGGATGCGGACGATCCGGTTGTCGGTCGTGGTGGTGTGGTAGATGTACAGCCACCGGTCGGTGGCGAAACTCGACGACACGGCCAGACCGAGCACCCCGCCCTCGCCGTTGGTGCCGGCGACGTTGGGCACCGTGCCGATGCTGCGCTTGTTGCTGCCGTCCGGGTTCATCGCGACCACGTCGAACAGGTCACGCCGGCCGTAGAGCACGGTGCCGTCGGGCAACTGCACCAGCCCCCACGGCAGGTCCCGCTCGGTGGTGACCACCGTGGTGCCGCAGACCGCGCTGGTACAGCCCGACCCGGTACGTACGGTCACCGCGCTGCTCGCCGCCGAGGCGTTGCCCTGCGCGTCCCGGGCGACCACCGTGTACCGGTATTCGGTGTCGGCGGTCAGCCCGGTGTCGGTGAACGAGGTCGCCGGCGGGTTGGTGGCCGTGCCGGTGACCGAGCCGACCGTCACCCCACCGCGCAGGACGTCGTACCGGGTGACCGCGACGTTGTCGGTGGCGGCCGTCCAGGTCAGCGTGACGTCGGTGCCGTTGGCGGTGGCCGCGAGGTTGGTCGGGGTGGTGGGCCGCTGGGTGTCGGACTGGCAGAACGGCGGCGTGACGGGGAGCGTGGCACTGGCCTGCGACACGTTGCCGGCGGCGTCCCGGGCGTTGACGTACCAGCCCCAGGTGACGCCCTGGGCGACGGTGAGCGTGGCGGTCAGCGTCCTGCCGGCGACCGAGGTGACCAGCTGGCCGTCGTGGTAGATGTCGTAGTACGCCACGCCGACGTCGTCCCGGGACGCCGACCAGGTGAGCGTGACGGACTGGCAGGTCAGCCTGCTGCTGCGCAGGTTGGTCGGCGGGGTGGGCGCCCGGGTGTCGGCGAGGGCCCGGCCGGCGGCAGCCGTGGTGGCCGTCGTTCCGGCCGGCGGCGTCGGCGGGCCCGCGGTGACCGGCGCGCTGGCCAGGACGGCACAGGCGCTGGTCAGCAGGGCAACGGTGACGAGATGGCCGGGATGACGAGGACCTTTTCGCACGCGATACGTCCCTTCCTGCGGAACATGGTGGTCAGTACGGGTAACCGGGCACGTTGAGCCGCACGCTGTACAGACCGGAGTCGTTGGTGCGGCCCGAGGTGACGTAGAGGGTCCGCCGGTCGGACCCGCCGAACGCCACGTTGGTGGTGCCCGAGGAGCCGGACCGGATCGTGCCGAGCTGGGTGCCCGTGGGCGAGTAGACGTGCACCAGGCCGTCGCCGCCGGAGGTCCAGTACACGTTTCCGGCGCAGTCGATCGTGCCGCCGTCCGGGCCGCCGACGTAGTTGACGAACACGCTGCGGGGCCCGGTGCTGCCGTCGGGCGCGACGGCGTACTTGTAGATCTTGTTCTCGCCGTAGGCGCCCACGTAGAGGGTGCTGCCGTCCGGGGAGAGCGCGATGCCGTTGGGCTGGCGCAGCGCGTCGTCGACAAGCGACACCTGGCCGCCCGAGACGCGGAAGACGCTGGTCCGCCCGCTCATCTGGTCGGGACGGTTGCCGCGCTGGAAGTTCGGGTCGGTGAAGTAGACGACGCCGTCCGAGCGGACCGCCACGTCGTTCGGCGAGTTGAACGCCCGGCCCTGGTAGTTTCCGGCGACGACGCCCCGGGCCAGGTTGTCGAGCCGGTACGTCGAGACGCTGCGCTGGTCGTGCGTGGCGGCGACGAGCTGCTGCCCGTCGGGGGTGAGTGCGAGCCCGTTGCTGCCCGCGTTGGCGATGAACGTGTCGAACGTGGCAGGCGGCGTGAAGCGCCGGATCGTCGACGGTTGGACGTTCTCCGACCCGGTGCCCGCGCCCATGTCGGAGAAGAGCAGGTAGCCCCGGTCAGCGATCCAGACGGGCCCTTCGAGGAACGAGAAACCGCCGCGGATCTTCGTGGCCACGACCGACGTCGAGGGCAACGGCGGGCCGTAACCGGTGCCGGTCGGGCAGACGCCGGGCGGTGCGCCGGGCGGCCCGGCCAGGGCGTCGACCGCCTGTTCGGCGCTGCTGTGACCGTTCACATGACCGGTCCGGCCAAGCGGCACGGACGAGGCGGCGGTGCCCGCCGGGACGGCGGCGGGCAGAGCGAGGAGGAGACTGGCCAGCGCGGTGGCGGCCGGGTGCAGGACCATCGAGAGCTCCGATCGGCGAGCGGGCCCGCCGTCGGCGGGTCGCGGGTGTTACGGCATTAATCTAACTGTATCGATGTAACCTGGGCAGCATAAATCAGGAAACACCGGTCCGCATGGGTTCCGACCCAACCGCTCCACCGCTCCACCCCGACCCCTCGACCCCGATCCTCGACACAAGCTCGTCGATGCCCCAGCTCACGGGTCGCCGCCCCGGGCACCGTCGGGACGTCGACTGTGGAGACGGTGAGGGCCGGGGAGCGGGCCAGCGGTCCTGGTTGGCACGCATCCCTGCCGAGTAGCCGACACCCGCGGAATCGACGTTGGGAGCGTGCTCATCTACCCTCAGGACACATCCGTCCCACTCTCGTGGGCGGCATCGGCTTGGCAGCCATGAGCGTCCTGGTCTCCCCGCCAATCTGCGACCGACCATGGCCCCCGTTCGGAGGGATCGAACCGTTGACGAGCGAGAAGGCGGCGCCGCCGGGCGTCGACACCACCCGACCCAGCATCGCCCGGGTGTACGACTACTATCTCGGCGGCAAGGACAACTTCGCGGTTGATCGACACGCCGCCGAGATGGCGATGCAGGTCACGCCGGACGGCCCCGAGGCTGGGCGGGCCTGCCGGGCCTTCCTCCGTCGATCGGTCCGTTACCTGGCCGCCGAGGCCGGCATCCGCCAGTTCCTCGACCTCGGCTCCGGGCTGCCGACCCGGGGCAACGTGCACGAGATCGCCCACCAGGTCGACCCGGACGCCCGGGTGGTCTACGTGGACAACGACCCGATGGCCCTCGCGCACGGCCGGGCCCTGCTCGCGGACGCCCGGACCACCACCGTGGTCGGGGCCGACGTCCGGCAGCCGGAGGAGTTGCTGGCGCACCTGCGCGAACACAAGCTGATCGACTTCGACCAGCCGGTCGGGCTGCTCCTCCTGGCGATCCTGCACCACCTCCACGACGACGACGATCCGACCGCCGTCGCCCGGCGGCTGATCGACGCCCTCCCCTCGGGGAGCTACCTGGCCATCTCGCACTTCTACGACCCAGGTGCGGCCCAGCCGGAGTTGTCCGAGAAGGCGCGGGCGGTGGAGAAGGTCTTCAACGAGACCCTCGGCACCGGTCGCTGGCGTACCCGTGACGAGATCCTGGGCTTCTTCGGCGACCTGGAGCTGCTGCCGCCCGGGTTGGTCCCGCTGGCCGAGTGGCACCCGGACGGCGAGGAGGACACCAGGCAGACCGCCACCTACCACACCATCGTCGGCGGGGTGGCCCGCAAAGCCTGAGCACCGGCGAGGCCGGCGGCAGGGTTAGGAGCCAGTCCGGCTCGCCGCCGGCTACCGCCTACCGGTGCCTCAGGAGGTGGTCCGCCCCCGCAGAGCACGCACGCCCTCGTCGACCTGCTCGACCGGTTGGTGCGACCGGGTCGGACCGGAAGCTGACCGGCATCGCGGCGACCTCGACAACAACGGCCGGTCCCCGGCGGCGGCACGGCCGTCGCAGGTCGGTTGGTCAGCGGCGGCCCAGCCAGACCGTCCGCTCGGTGCGGACGCTCAGGTCGGCCCGGTCCGACAGGCCCGCGACGATCCGCTCCAGGCTGTCGACTTCGACGGCGGAGAGCCGCCCCTCCAAGCCGTGGCGCATCCGGCTCAGCGACACCTGCGCGTAACGGACGGTGGCGGCGGGCAGCGGAGGGCGCAGGTCGATCTCGAAGTGCCGCTCGGTCACCGAGCTGAACCCGGCCTGCCTCATCCGGTCCCCCCAGTGTTCGTGCATGTGCAGACCCGCCTCGTGCCGACGCTTCGCCGCCTCGGCGTGACCACGCAGCTCCACCTCCTCGTCCGGCGTGCCGGCCAGGAAGCGGGGGAACGAGTCCAGTTCGGCGATCACCAGCAACCCACCCGGCCGCAGCGCGCCGAACGCCGACGCGAGCGCGCCCGCCGGATCGGCCAGGTGGTGCATCGATGCGGCGGCCCAGATCACCTCGACCGGTCCGAGGTCGGGCCAGGGCTGGTCGAGGTCCGCTTCGACGGTACGGATCCGGTCGCGCAGCCCGGCGGAATCGGCCCGGGCGCGCAGGTGGGCGAGCATCTCCGGGGAGAGGTCGACCGCGGTGATCGTCGCACCGGGCAGTTGCCGGGCGAGGGCGAGGGAGGCGGTGCCGCTACCGGCGCCGAGGTCGACGACGTGAGGTCGCTCGGTGGCCTCGCGGCCGACCCAGCCGATCACGTCGCGGAAGTAGTCGTGCAGGACCTCTGCGTCCAGGTCGAGCAGCTCGATCAGGGAGTCGTGTGCCATGGGCAGACGGTAGCCCCGTCATGCCTCTTGGGCATAGCATCTTGCTTATGAAGCAAGACAAGGATCTGGAGACCCTGGTACGCCAGCGGATCCGCAGCCTGCGGGTGGCGCGCGGCTGGTCGCTTGACGAGCTGGCCCACCGTTGCCTGATCAGCCCCTCCACGCTCAGTCGGATCGAGACCGGGCACCGACGGGTGGCGCTGGACCAGGTGGCCACCATCGCCCGGGTGCTGGGCATCACGCTCGACCGGTTGGTCGAGTCCGACACCGACGACGACGTGGTGATCCGTCCGCACTGCGACGAGGACCGCGGCGTCACCACCTGGCTGCTCTCCCGGGGCAGCAACCAGACGGTCGCCAAGATGCGGATCAGCCGGGAGGTGCCGGCGGACCTACGGGTGCACCCGGGCCGGGACTGGTTCACCGTGCTCTCCGGCACGATCGAGCTACGTCTCGGCGAGCGGACGATCCTCGTCGGCACGAACGAGGCGGCCGAGTTCTCCACCCTGGTCCCGCACGCCTTCGGCGCACACGACGGTCCGGCCGAGATCCTCTGCATCCTCGACCACGAGGGCGAGCGCAGCCACCTCGGCCCGCACCGCCCGGTCCCGGACCCACCGACGACGGCTAGCCGGTGATCACCGGCCAGGCGTAGGCCAGCAGGGCGCACGCCGCCCCGAGCAGGGCGAGCGAGAAACCACGGGTCGGGATGGGCAGCGCGGCGAGCACGAGCAGGATGACCGCGACGACATAGAGAAACGCCTGCGCCGACATGAGAGTCTCCTTCGGGGGTTGGCTGATGACGGTGCGATCTCTACCCCCGGCGACCCGGTCGGGAAACCCCTGCCCGCCCGGGCGCACCTGATCTACGGGCTCCGGGGCTCGACGGGCCCGGCCTCAGTCCGGTCAGGACGACGGTCCATCGTCCTGACCGGACCGGCGTCAGCAGCCGAGCCGCTTGGTGGACAGGGCGATGTCGTCGATCCAGAGGTCAAACTCGCCCGGCGTGGTGCCACCCTGGTAGAGCTGCCAGCCGATCTTCACGGTGTCGACCTTCGGCAGCACGAACGGGACGTCGTTGCCTCCGTGGGCCGTGGTGGAGGCGGTCAGTTCCGGGTTCGCCACGCCGTCGATCCACACCGCTACCTGGTTGTCCGTCGGGTCGAGTTTCCACTCGAAGCACTGCCAGGCGTCCTCGGTGACCGGGGCGGACTCCCGCCAGTTGGTCCAGTCGCCGGTCGGGCCGCCGTCGGCGCCCACCCCCCAGAAGGTCCCGGGGACCGTGGGCGCGTACTGGCCGCCGATCGGGCGGACGACCTCCGAACTGTCGGTGCCGGTGGCCTCCACCAGCGTGAAGTGCGCCCAGTCGGGAGCGGTGGGAAAGGCATCGACGCGCAGCCGCATCCGGCCGTAGAAACGGTTGCCGGGCGCCGCGAAGTCGTCGACCCGCAGGAAGGCGCGTCCGTTGTCGACCGTGTGGATGTGCAGGACCTGGTTGCCGTGGCGGGCACGCTCCACGGTGAGGGTGCCGTTGCGGGTGTCGACACCCCAGTTCAACGTGCTGGGGCCACCCCGGGGCAGCCGTTCGAAGTCTTCACAGAAGAGCACGCCACGCGGGCAGGAGCGCGGGGCGGCACCGGTCGGACCGGCCGCACCGGCCGGGGCGCTGCCGGCCGTGGTGCCGAGGATCAGGGCGGCGGTGAACACCGCGAGGAAACTGCGCATGGTCGTCCTCCATGACATCGCGTTCCCACCGTTGGGTGGAAGCAGAACGGGCTCGGCGAGCGTCGGTCACTGCGGTGCCGGTCGGCGGGCGTCGACAGGTTCGCGTCGGGCACCTCCGGCCAGCAGCGGCCGAACGTCTCGGTGGTCGCGGAAAATGTGGCGGGGTCACGTACGGCGGGACAGACCGCCCGTCGTCGTGGACCGGCCCGGTGCCGCGGCGGCACATACGCCGAAGCGGCGCGTTGCCGGCCTGCGCTGCTCCCGCGCTCGCCGTTCCCAGCGCGGTTGCCCCCGTGCCGCGGCGCTCTCAGCCATTCCAGCATGTCGATGCCTGCCCCGGCAACACCGGTGGTGACGAGGCCGGCGTCGACGCCCCGAGGGGCATCGACGCCGGCGCGATCGTCATCCTCAGCCCTGACCACCCCGCGCGCTACGCATCGTCCCGCCAGCCGTGGGGCGACCTGCCGTCGATCCGTCCGAGGACGGGAGGTGACGGCCAGGGGCGTCAGGGGGTGAGCCGCTCCAGGAAGTGCAGCCGGGTCGCACCGCGCGGGTTCGCGCTCAGGTCGGCGTCGATCGGGCTGATGCTGATCCTGCCGGCCTGGAGTGCGCTCCAGTCGCTGCCGGGAGCAGGCGTACCCGTCGGCCCACCGATCGACAGCGCGTACGTCCCGGGCTGGCCGGGCGCCCCCGTGGTGTTGGTGAACCCGAAGCGGAGGTAGCCGTTCCGGTCCACCCGGGTCAGGCTCGTCCCGGTGACCGCGGTGCCGCCGGGGTAGTTGATGTTCAGACCGAGACCCTCGGGAAGGAGGGCACCGCCCCGGGCGTTGCGGGCCAGCGCCGCCACCACGTCACCGGTGTACGCGGCGACCCGGTCCTTGAGCGCCAGGGACTGGTCGACGGTCTTGCCGTCGATGCTGACGGCGATGGCCGGAACGTCGTTCTCCAGGGCGGCGATCGCCGCGCCGACGGTCCCGGAGTGGTTGACGACGGAGGTGTAGTTCCCGCCGGGGTTGATCCCGGACACGACGAGGTCGGGCGGTCCGCTGCGGAACAGGGCGTCGAGACCGACGATCACCGCGTCGCTGGGGGTGCCGGTCACGGTCCACACCCGGGGTTCGGGGTTGGCGAGGTTCACCGTCGGATAGGTGATCAACGTGCCGGTGCCGCTCTGGTTGGTCGCCGGGGCGACGACCGTGACGTCGTGGCCGTCGGCGGCCAGGGCGTCGCGCAGTGCCACGATCAGCGGGGTGCTCGCTCCGCCCGGCCCGATCCAGCCGTCGTCGTTGGTGATCATGATGCGCAGCCGGCGGTGGTCGGGCTGGACCTGATGAACCGGCTGGCCGACGGGCTGGGCGACGGGTTTGGCCGCGGCGTCCAGGGACGGGACCAGAGCAAGGGCAAGGGCCAGGGCGATCGGCATGACGTGACGCGCTGTGCGCAAGGCAACTCCTCTTCGAGGCTCCGCCCCGGACCGCACACCGTCGTCTCGTGCCGCGAGGGCCTGACCCGACGGGGCAACAGGCGCGGATTCGTGGGGCATGCGTGACTGACCGTCGAGTGTAGACGATCGTGGTCGCCCCGGGTGGGGCTCGGTGACGGCGGCCCGGCCCTGATCCCACCGGCACGCCTGACGGACACTGCCGGGAGGCGTACCGGTGGCTCCGGGTCACTCCGACGGTTCCTGTCGGGCCGGGCCGGCGATCGCATAGGTGATCAGCCCACCGAGGGCGAGCACCGCCGCCGCCACCGTGGCGGCCCGACTGTCGGGCGGCTGGCCCTGCCACGTCGCGGTCGCCCCCCAGGTGCCCTCCTGCGGGTAGATGGCCGCGATGGTGGTCCAGCCCAGCGGCAGGAACCACGACCGGGCGGCGCCGAGCACCGTGGCGCACAGTGCCGTCAGGCCGAGCAGACCGGCGGCGTCGCGCGCCACCAGAGCGGCCGGTCCGAACCGGGCCCCGGTGTGCCGGGTGGCGAGCAGGACCACGAGGACGAGCACCAACCCGGCGAGCAGGTGCACAGCACGCCGCCAGGACCAGCGGAAGGACGCGGTCCGGTCCAGGTTTCCGTCCGGGCCGGCGAGGGTGGGTGCGAGCGCCGAGACCATCAACAGGACGGTCAGCACGACCACCATCGGGGTGGCGTCCCGCTCCTCGGCATAGACCAGGTACAGCGCCCAGACCAGCGCCGCGCCGCCGAGCGCCGTCGCCAGGGCCAGCGGTACGCGTCGCGAGCGCAGGTACAGCAGGGTCCAGGTCACCTGCCGGTCCCGGACAGCATCCCGGCGGGGTCCGTGCAGGCCGCGAGGGCGTCGCGGACCGCCGTGACCCGGGCCAGTGCCTCCGACTCGGGCAGGTCGCGTAGCCCCCGCCACAGGGTGACCGCTGCGGGGTTGATCCCGGGCTCCTCCTCGACCATCCCGGGCACCACCTCGACGTCGGACTGCGGCTCACGGTCCAGGAGCCAGTAGGCCGCCGCCCGTTCGACCACCTCGTCGCCCTTGTCGCACTTCCCGTCGTACGGCACGCCCAGCCTTCTGACGATCTCGGGAACCACGGCGGCCGGGTGGGCGAGCCGGCCACGCCTGTCCAGCCGGACCTCGATCGTGACGACACCGTCCTCGGGAACCGGCCAGGCCTCGTCGAACCCGATCGTGCGGGTGTCCTCGTGCACGGCGGTCGGTGCGTCCGGCAGTTTCGCCAGCGCCGTCAGGCCCTCCCGGGCCAGCGGGGTCACCGTGTCGAGCACGTTGGCATGGACGCGGCTGACGCACACCCTCGGGGTGTCGTCGGTACACACCAGTTCCCGCGCGACCGGGTCGACCGGCCAGTTGAGCACGTCGCGGTCGCGGGGGACGACCACCAGCGCCACCACGAACCCGAGCAGCACCGGCAGCACCGCCGTCAGCCGCGCCCGCCAGCCACCGGCGACGAACAGCAGCAGACCGGTGACGGCGAGCGCGATCATCGAGATCGCCAGCGCGCCGCTGACCCGGTTGTCGATGGTCTGGTAGTCGTGGAACGGGCCGGAGCCGTGGGCCGGAGAGATCACCGCGGCCACCCGGTCGGACGGCCCGATGGTGGCGAAGAAGACAAGCAGTACGCCGCCCACCCCCAGCGCCGGGGCGGTCACCAGGGCAGGAAGCAACCGCCCGAGCCCCAGTCCGAGCCACGCCGCGGCGATCAGGGAGAGCGCACCGACCCCGGTCACGACGACGAAGTTCAGCAGGGGCACGTACGAGGCGGTGGTGATGATCCAGGCGACGCCCGCCGCGGTGACCAGCAGGTAGGCGACCGCGAGGGTGAGGGCCATCGCGCCGAGCACCGGCAGCATCCGTGCGGCGCGCGGTCGGGCGGTGGTGGCGAACAACTCGCCGACCCTCGCCCGGTGTTCGCGGCGGCCCTGCCAGGCCCCGGCCGCGAGGGCCAGCGGCCACAACAGGAGCAGGTATTCCCGGACGGCCAGGGCCAGGGCCATCCAGCCACTCGACCACCGGCCGGTCGCCGCGTACAGCGCGCCGACCCCGACCACCACCGTGATCAACGCGGCGCCGAGCGCGGCTGAGCGGCGCAGTTCGACCGCCAGGATGCGCGTGCCGGCACCCGGCTTCGCGTCGTGCTGTCGTGCGGTGCCGGTCGGCACCGTACGGCCGCTCATCGGGCGGTCTCCGCGCGGTGCTGACGAAGGAGCGCGGAGTAGCCCCGCTCGGCGGGGCTGTCGCCGGCGTGGCCCTGGTCGCCCCGGGCGGAGAGCACGTCCGGGGTGCCCCGCCACACCAGGCGACCCTCGTTCAGCAGTACGACGTCGGTGCAGGCTGCCACCACGTCCTCGACCAGATGGGTGGAGACCAGCACGCAACTGTCGGTGCCGAGGTCACGCAGCAGCTCGCGGAAGTCGAGGCGCTGTTCCGGGTCGAGGCCGACGGTCGGCTCGTCGAGCAGCAGGAGCCGTGGGTCGTTGACGATGGCCTGTGCGATGCCGGCCCGGCGCAGCATGCCGCCGGAGAGGGTCTTCAGTCGGGCGTCGGCCTTGGCGGTGAGCCCGACCCGGTCGATGGCCCGCTGCACCGCCGCCGGGATGCCCGCCTTCGGCATCTCCTTGAGCCAGGCCAGGTAGCCGACGAACTCACGCACGGTGAACCGCGGGTAGTAGCCGAACTGCTGCGGAAGATAGCCCAGGGCGCGGCGCACCGATCGCAGTTCGGAGCGGCCGTCGACCGGGTGTCCGAGCAGCGTCAGCCGACCGCCGGCCGGCGCCAGGACGGTTGCCAGGGCACGCATCAGCGTGGTCTTTCCCGCACCGTTCGGGCCGAGCAACCCGTGCACGCCCGTGGAGAGGGTCAGATCCAGGCCGTCGACGGCCAGATGCCGTCCGGCCCGTACCTGTAGGCCCTCCGCGTGGATCGCCCAGGGATTGGTGGTGGCGGTCGTCTCGACCGCACTCACGGCGCGCATCATCGTCATCTCCTTCAGTAGTCGCCACAGGGCAGCGTGGTGACACGGCGTGGGTGGCCGCATCTCGGGTCCGGGAGCCGGTCGCGGGCTCCCGTCGGTGCGGGTGCTAGTCGTGGTGGGAAAGCCGCCGGGCTCCGTTGACCCGCAGCAGGGCCATGACGGTCAGGAGGACCGTGGCCAGCGCCCAGCTGCGGGCGCTCTCCGCCGACAGCAGCACCGGCATCCGGGCGGCGGCGAGGCTGGGGGCGATCACCGCGAGCGTCCAGACCGTGATCACCCCGATTGCGGCGCGGCGCACCCCGACGAGGGTTCCCAGCAGCAGCGTGGCGGCGGTGAACGCCAGGCAGGGCAGCAGCATCAGGGCCAGCGACACCCCGGTGCCGGCGCCGACCAGAGCCAGCGCGGGAATGACGAACGCCAGCACCGCAGCCGTACGCCGCAGCAGCATCGTCAGACCGGCGGCGGGAGTAGCGGCGATCAACTCCCAGGCCGGGTCGGCCCGACGATGCCAGGCGACGGCCACACCGGGCAACGGAGCGAGTGGTGCGACAAGCAGCACCAGCGAGGGAACCCCGACCCACAGCGCGCCGAGCAGAGCAGCACACGCGAGCACCGTGGCGGTCATCGCCAGCCACGGCAGCAGCGTGCCGACGAACCAGCGGTGGCGCAGCACCGACCAGGGCCGGCTCCGGCCGGTGGGCGTCGGCGTGGCCGCGAGCTCGCGGTCCAGCACCATCGCGACCCGATCGATCACCGCGCGGCTCTCCACGGTGGTGCTGCCGGCCAGGCGGGCGCGACAGTCGGCGCAGTCCTCGAGGTGCACCTCGATCGCCCAGACGCCGGGCTCGTCGAGGCCCGGATCCCCGGCGGCATAGCGGTCGATCTGGGTCAGACTGGGATGGGTAGTCATGACAGCGCCTCCCGTAGGGCGATCCGGGCACGGCGGACGCGGGACTTCACGGTGTTCTCCGGTATGCCGAGCAGCACCGAGGCTTCGCGGGTGGAGAGCCCGTCGAGGACCGTGGCCCGCAGGGCGGCCCGGACCCCGGGCGGCAGGACGAGCAGGGCCTGCTCCAGTTCCTGGCCGATCCGGGCGGCCATCACCTCGTCCTCGGCGGCGGGGGCCGTGCTCGGCATCAGCTGCACCTGCGGCACCCGACCCTTCCGCGCCCGGTGGCGGAACGCATCGACCAGACGGTGGGCGGCGATGGTCCACAGCCAGCCCACGGCACTTCCCGGTGCCCCGCCGCCGCCCCTGGCCGAGGTGCCCGCGAAGCTGCCCGCCGCCCGCCAGACCGTCAGGTAGGTGTCCTGGAGCACCTCGGCGACCACGTCGGGGTCGGCGCAGCGCCGACGCAGCCGCACCTCCAACCACGGCGCGGTACGCCGGTAGAGCTCGTCGAACGCCCGTCGTTCACCACGGGCGACGCGCCGCACGAGTTCACCCTCGTCGGCCGCGTCCAGGTCGGTTCTCACACCCGGTAAGACGACGGGGCGATCCGGGCCGGATCCCACTTTTCTGTGACCGTCGTCACTTTCGAACGCATACGCCACCGCGACGTCCGTGCGTCTTGACTGCGGGGATGGAGCAGAGCGCATCACTGCCAGCGCACGACTCGTCGACCGGGCAAGGAGCGTGAGCATGGATTCGGATACCGGACGTGGCATC
Organism: Micromonospora sp. NBC_00421; assembly: GCF_036017915.1. NCBI lineage: Bacteria > Bacillati > Actinomycetota > Actinomycetes > Micromonosporales > Micromonosporaceae > Micromonospora > Micromonospora sp. NBC_00421. Next base: position 6,023,998 of record NZ_CP107929.1, on the reverse strand, counting down.
GACCGGCGGCGGCTGGTCACCTGGGGCGGCGCCCGGGCAGTCACGACCCGGGGCGTCGCGGAGCGGGCGCGGGTCCGGGCGCCCACGATCTACCGCCTCTTCGGCGACAAGGACGGCCTGGTCGAGGCGGTCGCCGAGACGTGGTCGGCACGGGCCGACCGGTGGACACGTACCTGGCGGGCGCAAAGGAAGGCCGCGGTGGCCGGACCGCGGCTGCCGGCCGCCGCTCCGGAGCAGGAGAGCCCCGTTGTCTGTACCGTGTGGACGGACGGCGGCGGCGTCAGTGGACCTGCGGGGCGGGCGTCCTGATCTCGGTGCGGTGCGGCAGGGGAGAGTTCCGTTTATAGTGGCGGCGGTCACGTCACCTGTGGTGGTGGGGAAGGGCAGCGATGGAACGGCCGGAGTGGGCGCCAGCAGATGTTGATCTCAGCCGGCCGAGCGTGGCGCGAGCCTACGACTACTGGCTCGGGGGGTCGCACAACTTCGAGGTCGACCGGGAGTTCGCCCGGCAGGCGCTGGCGGCGGTGCCGGATCTCCGCCTGGTCGCGCGGGCGAACCGTGAGTTCCTGCACCGGGCGGTGCGGTTCATGCTCGACGAGGGGATCCGGCAGTTCCTGGACATCGGGTCCGGTATTCCGACGGTGGGCAATGTGCACGAGATCGCCCAGCAGGTGGATCCAGACACCCGGGTGGTCTATGTGGACATCGATCCGGTGGCGGTGACGCACAGCACGCACATCCTCGCCGACCAGCCGAACGCGGTCGCGCTACTCGAGGACCTGCGTCATCCGGAGGTCATCCTGGACCACCCGGAGACCCGTCGGCTGCTGGATCTCGACCAGCCGGTCGGGCTGCTGCTCGTCTCGGTCGTGCACGCGGTTCCCGACCACGACGACCCGTACGGGCTGATCAGGCGGTTGTGGACGGCGCTGGCCCCGGGTAGCTGCGTGGCGATCAGCCACGTCACCACCGACAGTCGGCCGGACGAGATGGGCGAGGGCGCCCGGCTCAGTGGCCGGACGAACACGCCGGTCACCGCCCGCACCCGCGCTCAGGTGGAGGACTTCTTCGCCGGTCTCGACCTGGTGGACCCCGGTGTGGTGTGGTCACCGCTGTGGCGTCCCGAGTCACCGGCCGAGGTCGGGGAGCACCCGGAGCGGATGAGTTTCTATGTCGGAGTCGGACGCCGCAGGTGAGTGACCGGCCCGATGCCGACGGGGTCGACGACCGGAGCGGTCCGGGCGTCGAGGAGTTCGTCACGGCATGGGCCACGGCCCTGCACCGGGCCCACTACGTGCCGATCAGCGCCGAGCAGCGGCACCGCATCGTGGCCGGGCTGGCGGACCGCGTGGTCGCCGCGATCCTCGCCGCACCGGGCGAACCCGGCGACGGGCAACGGATCGGCGCCGATCTGGTGGCGGCTGGCTTCGGGGCGCCGGAGGCGCTCGGTGGGACGATCGCGGTCATCGGCTCGCGGTTGCCCGGCGACCTGGGCATCGCCGCCGACCCCACCCGTACCGCCCGGCTGAACGGCCTGCTGGCGGAACTCGCGGCGGGCTTCGCGGCGGCCGCACACGATCGCAGCCTGCGCGCCCAGGACACCGTCCGGCTGGCCGCGCTGGCCGCCCGCACCCGGGCCGAGGAGGCGCTACGGGTCAGCGAGGCCAGGTTCCGTCGCTTCGCCACCCACGACCAGTTGACCGGACTGCCGAACCTGACCCTGTTCACCGAGCAGTTGGGACGGCTGTCCGCCGACGAGGTGCCGATCGGCCGGGTCGGGGTCTGCTGCCTCGACGTCGACGACTTCGCGGCGGTCAACGACGTACTCGGGCATCAGGTGGGTGACCTGTTGCTCCGCGAGATCGCCGACCGGCTCGACGCGCTCACCGACCGGCGGATCGACCTGGTGGCGCGGCTGGACAGCGACCGGTTCGCGATCCTGGTCCGGGACACCACCTGCGCCGAGGACACCACCAAGATCGCCGATCAGGCGCTCGCCGCGCTCGCCACCCCGTTCCGCGTCAACGGCACCGAGGTGCCGTTGACGGCGAGCGCGGGAGTGGCCGAGGGCACCGTCGCCGACGGTGGCGCCGCGACCCTGATGCGCGCCAGCGAGATCGCGCTGCACTGGGCCAAGGCGGACGGGAAGGCCACCCTGCGCCAGTTCGACCAGGACCGCAGCAACGCCGACGCCACCCGGTACCGGCTGTCGGCGGCCATGCCGGCGGCGCTGCGCCGGGGCGAGTTCACCGCCGCCTACCAGCCCATCGCCGCGCTCCGGTCCGGGCAGTTGGCCGGGGTGGAAGCCCTGGCCCGCTGGCGGCATCCCCAACTCGGCCTGCTGACCGCCGGCCGGTTCATCGACCTCGCCGAACGCACCGGCCTCGTGGTGCCGCTCGGCCGCCAACTGCTGGAACAGGCGTGCCGGCAGGCCAGCCGTTGGCAACGGATCCAACCCGGCCTGTACGTGAGCGTGAACGTCTCGGTACGCCAACTCCACCAGAACGGCCTGGCCGGGGCGGTGGCACAGATCCTCGACCGGACCGGCCTGCCACCGCACCTGCTCCACCTGGAAGTCACCGAACAGGCCGTGATCGACCTGACCGACCCGGTGACACAGACCCTCGCCGCGCTGATGACACTCGGCGTCCGGATCGTCATCGACGACTTCGGCATCGGCTATGCCAACCTGGCCAACCTCCGTTCCCTCCCCCTGCACGGTCTGAAACTCGACGCCAGCCTGACCCGTCCGTCGACGCAACCGACCCGACGACCGGGGGCCCGCCGCCCCGGCGCGGATGACGACTTCCTCAGCACCGTCGTGTCGCTCGGGCACAAGCTCGGCCTCGTCGTGACCGCCGAGGGCATCGAAACCGCCCAGCAGGCCCACCAGCTGACCGCGACCGGCTGCGACAACGGGCAGGGCTGGCACTTCGGCCGTCCGGTGCCGCCCCACCAGATCACCGCCACCCTCGTCGCGCAGCAGCACCACGACGCCGTGCCCCGGAACACCGACCTGCCGGCGTTTCCGACCCGGCGGCGCTGACGCCGCAGTTGGTGCCCGGGCCAACCCACCGGCTGGTGCAGTTTGTTGACAAGCGTCGATGTGCTGTCGCACCGTTGACCCATGGCAGGCATGCGCTCGTCCTCCCTGCGCCGCCGCGTGCGGCCCGGCCTGCTGGCCGCCGTCGTCTCGTCGATCGCGATGCTCGGCGTCGGGCTGATCGCCGTACCGGCCGCCGGTGCCGGCACCGCGACGCCCGCCGGGCCGGTCGCCGGCAGCCACCCCGAGGTCGCCCCCATGCCCGCCGGTGCGGCGGATTCCCTCCCGGGAGCGGCTACGACACCCCCGTCCACGCCGACCCCGGCACCCACGACGCCGCCCAGCACGCCGGACACCTCGCCCTTCCCGCCGAGCGCGCCCACGAACGTCACCGCCAGCCAGGTCCGGGCGGGGTCGGTCACCCTCACCTGGACGGCCGCGACGCCCGGCTGCTGCGCCATCGCGGGCTACGACATCACCTACTACATGGCCTTCGACGACGTCGTCGTCGCGGCCAGCGTCGGGAACGTCACCACCACCACGATCAGCAACTACCTCCGCGCGGGCCGGCAGTACTCGTTCCGGGTCTCCGCCCGGGACGTCGTCGGCCACCGCTCCGCCTCGTCGGACACGGTGACCGTGGTGACCCCGGTGACCGACACCGGACCGGACACCACCCCACCGAGCGCTCCGCAGAACCTGACCCTGGGCGACGTGACCGACTCCACCGCCACGCTCTCCTGGTCACCGTCGACGGACGACGTCGGGGTGAGCGGCTACAACGTCTACCGCTTCGACGGCTGGTACACCTCGGTCCTGGTCGCCACGGTGCCGGCGACGACGTACACCGTCGCCCTCGCGCTGTCGACGCCGCTGCGCAACCTTTTCTACGTGCGGGCCCGCGACGCGGTGGGCAACGTGTCGATCGCCTCCAACACGGTCACCGCGCCGACGACGCCCACCCCGCCGACCACCCCGCCGCCGTCCACCTGCCGGGTGACCTACCAGAACCAGTCCGAGTGGCAGGGCGGGTTCGTCACCGCCGTGACGGTCCAGAACACCGCGACCGCTCCGGTCGACGGCTGGACGCTCACCTTCAGCTTCCGGGGCGACCAGCAGATCACCTCCGCCTGGAACGCCACGACCAGCCAGAGCGACGCCACGGTGACGGCCCGCAACGTCGACTGGAACCGCGTCCTCGCGGCGAACGGCTCCGCGAGCTTCGGCATCCAGGGAAGATGGACCGCCAGCAACGCGCCGCCGGCCAGCTTCGTGCTCAACGGCATCCCCTGCACCGTGGGCTGAGAGCGCACCGACGGGCCCGGTGGACCCCGGGGTCACGTCCGGGCCGGCCGCCGGGTACGCGGGTCGCCCTCCTGCACCGCCTCGACGACGGCGAAGACGACGCCGATGACGGTCAGCAGCACCAGTGAGACGACGGAGGGCAGCGCGACGGTCACCGGCGCCAGGACGGTCACCACGCCGGCGCCGATGAGCCGGTGACGGCTGACGGTCCGGAAGATCCGCAGCCAGAACATCTGGTTGCCGAGCAGGTACAACGCCACGCCGAGGAACAGCGTGTAGTGGCCCAGCAGGGCACTGTCGCGGTCCTGGGACGCGGCAAGGGTCTGGTGCAGGCCGTAGGCCACCAGGACGATGCCGGCCACCATCGGCAGGTGCAGATAGGTGTACGCGTCCCGCGCGGCGCGGACCTGACGGTCCCCCTCGTAGGCCGCGAGCGTGATCCGGGCAGCGTCGATGCCGGTGAAGTAGCTCCACCAGATGGTGCCGAGGGCGACGACGGACGCGACGACGACGACCAGGGTAGGGGCGGCGATCGGTTCCTCGTCGATGGCGACGCCGACGGAGAGGACCGCTTCGCCGAAGGCGATCAGGATGACCAGGGCGTGCCGGTCGGCCCAGTGCCGGACCAGCCTGATCCGCCACAGCCGCCCACCGGCCCGGTAACCGGCGACGTACTGCACGAGCAGCGCGGCCACCCAGAGCAGCGTCATGGCGGGGTGCCGGGTCACCGTGTCGGGGGCGGTCAACTCGACGACGGCGATCGCCAGCAGGATGACGATGGTCGCCCCCGTGGCGCCGAACCGGTTGCGGGTGCCCTGCAGCTCGGCGTTCTCCCGGACGATCTGCCGGAAGATCAACGCCTGCATGAGCTGGATGGCGATGTAACACCCGATGACCAGCAGCGGGCCGGGCAGGCTGCCGGGCAGGGGTTCGAAGGCCTGCGGGATCGCCAGCCCGATCAGCAGCACCGCCGTCATGATGCCTGCCGTGCTCAGTCGCACCACCGTGCTGTCGTGCCGGACCGCGTTGGCGAGCCAGGTGTACGACGTCCAGGCCCACCAGAGCAGGGCCAGCAGGATCATGCCCTGGGCGAGCCCGAGCAGGGTCGGGAAGCGGTTCATCACCGCGGTGACCTCGATGAAGGCGTACACGAACACGAGGTCGACGAAGAGTCCCCGGGGGTCGACCGCCCCGACGGGGATCTTGTCCGACTCGACCGACTCGTGGAGTTGCCGGTGCCGCTGCCGGAAGGCGGTGTTGTCCAGCACCACCATCGCGCAGGTGGCGACGACCAGCACCACCAGGGCCTGCACCTCGGAGATCCGACCGACCACCGTCAGTAGCGCCAGCAGCAGCCCCACCCCCGTCAGCGGACCCCGGCCCAGCAGCCGGACCGCCCGCCACTCCACCGCGACGAGCGCTCCCAGATAGAGCAGCACGCCGCCGTACAGGATGGTGGTGCCGGCTGAGGGCCACGGGTGCGCGCTCTCCGGGGTGGCGTGCGTGTTGAGATGCTTCAGTCCCAGCGCGAAGAAGATCAACCCGCCGATCATGGGCAGGTGCAGCCCGCTGTAGACGTCGCGCCCGACCCTGGTGCGGTCCTTCCCGGCGCTGGCGTGCAGCGCACGTTCGATGATCACCTTGGCCAGGTCGAAGTAGCTCCACCACAGCGCGAAGACCACGATGATGCCCAGCACGGCCCCGGCGGCCAACTGGGGGGTCACCGGGCGGTCCACCCCGAGCCCTTCGCTGGCACCGATCGAGATGATCGTCTCGCCGAGCGCGATGAGCACGATCAGGGCGTGCCGTTCGGCCAGATGCCACGGCGAGACGACCCGCCAGCCGCCCCTGCTGGCCACCACGAGGATGAGAGAGTCGATCAGGAGAGCGCACGCGAACAGCGCCACCTGCACCAGTGCGGCATCGACGGTCGCCGGCAGCAGGGGCGGCACCAGGGCGGAGGCGAGCAGCACCAGCCCGCCGGCGATGAAGATCAACCATGCGGCGACCGCCGACCGCCGTCCACCCTCGCCCCGGTGACGGACGAACGTGAGGATGACCATGGCGGTCGCCCGGATCAGCAGATACCCACAGATCAGCACCAGCGGGCCGGGCAGCCCGCCCTGCCGGTCGGTGAACGCCTCGGGTATCGCGACCCCGATCACCAGCAGGGCGGCGGCGATGCCGAGCATGATCGGGGGCATGACCCCCCGGTCGAGGTGCACCACGTTGCCGAGCCAGACACACGGCGTCCAGCAGTGCCAGATGAGCAGGATCACGAGCACGCCCTGGACCAGCCCGAGAGGGCTGAAGTGCTCGCCCATCAGCGTGGTGACGGCCAGGAACGCGAACACGAAGAGCAGATCGACGAAGAGTTCGACCCAGCTCACATCGCCGATGGCCCCGGGGTCACGGGCCACCAGACGCCGCCCCCCGGCCGTCGGGTGTGGCGCGGGATCATCCCTCCGCACCCGCTAAGCCTCGCAAACCGGACACAGCTTGTCCCGCCAACCTCGATTAGCAGTGCGAACGGCCGAATCTGAGAAGAAGTCACCAGCTGGCGTACGGCACCGTGCCGGGCCGTGCCCTCCCGTGCGGGAGGGCACGGCCCGGCACGGGCCCTGCGAAACGGTGGACGCACCCGGTGGGTCAGGGGCCTGTCCGCCGGGTCGGTCGGGAGTCAGGCGAGGGGCGTGAGGGTGAACCGCTGGTTGGTCTGACCGTGGCAGTCGTAGAGCTGGATCTGCGCCCCGTTGGCCGTGCTCCAGACGTCCAGGCACCGCCCGGACTGCACGCTGCTGATGGTGCCGTTGGCGTTGACGTTCCACTGCTGGTTGGTCTGGCTGTGGCAGCCGTAGATCTGGACCGCCGCGCCGTTGCCGGAACCCGCCGCGTCCAGACACATGTCGCCGTACACCCGTAGTTGCTTGGTCGAGGTGTAGGTCCAGGACTGGTTGGCCTGCCTGTTGCAGTCCCAGAGCTGCACCCGGGTGCCGTTGGCGCGGGAGGCGTTGGGCACGTCGAGGCACCGGCCGGACTGCGCGCCGACGACCAGGCTGGCGGTGCCGGGCGGGCCGGTGGTCGGCGGCGTGGTCGGGGTGCTCGTCGGCGTCGGCGGCGGGGTGTCCGACGGGGTCGGCGGCGGGGTGGTCGGCGTCGTGGGCAGCAGCGGGCACGTGCTGCGGTAGGTCACCACGCCGCTGTTGTCCGCCAGCGGGCAGAGGAACTGGCTGTAGCGGGCGTCGTTGTCGACGAACATCTTGAGGAACGGCAGCATGGTCCGGATCAGCACCGGGTTCGACCGGCCGACCATGAACCCGTGGTCGGCGCCCGCGACCTCCAGGTAGGCGCTCTCCGTCGTGGCCGGGATGCTGTTGTACAGACCGGTGGCGTAGGACGGGGTGACCACCGTGTCCGCCTGCCCGGAGAAGATCATCGTGGGCACCCGGTCGTTGGCCAGGTTGGACGACGGCGAGTACGGCGCGATGCCGACCACCGCCTTCAGCGACGCACGCCGGAGCGCCGCGCTCAGCGCTCCACCGCCACCCATGGAGTGACCGGAGACGGCCAGCCGGGTGGGGTCGACCCGGTCGCGCACCGGGCTCTGCTGGGTCAGGTAGTCAAGCGCGGCGAGCAACTGGGTGCCCCGGGCCGTGTCGAAGTCGTTGCGGCTGTTGGTCTCGATGCCGATCACGACGAAGCCGTGCGAGGCCAGCCACGGCCCCATCCAGGCCAGCTCGACGGAGAACAACGCGGTGTAACCCGGCGAGATCGCGATGGCGCCGAAGGTGCCCTGGCTGGTGTCGGTCGGGTAGTAGATCCTGCCGCCGTTGAATCCGTACCCGGTCGGGACGGCGACCGACGTGTTGGCGAACGGGCCGTTCACCGCCGCGACGCTGGCCCGGGTGGGGTCCGGGCCCCGCTGGTACGGGTTGTCGGCAGCCGACGCCGACCCCGTCGCCACCGTCATGGTGAACAACCCGACGACGGCGGCGGCGATCCCGGCCGTGGCGAGCTTGGCCAGCCGTCCCCGCAGGCCTGGGGACACCCGGTCCGCGTGGGTGTGTTCCAGGGGCGGGGGGTGGTATGCCTGTCCTCGCACTGTCGCTACCTCCTGTGGTGGGTGGTGGTACGGCTTACCAAGATCCTGTTAACGTTCACAGACATCGATGCGTTTCAGGCTGGCAGACATGTCCGGGTTTTTCAACCGGTAGTTTCGGACGTGTGACTCGATAGTTTCGGACGCAGCCCGGAGGGCCCGCGGATCACCCATGGACACCGTCGCAGAGTTGACAGTCGTTCGGCACGGGCAGAGCCTCGCCAACGTCGCCTTCGCCGAGGCCCACACCCGTGGCGTCGCCGCGCACGGCCTTACCGGGCGCGACGCCGACATCGACCTGTCCCCGCTGGGCCGGCGGCAGGCCACCCGGCTCGGCCACTGGCTCGCGGCGCAGCCCGCCGACCAGCTCCCGGAGCACGTCGTCTGCTCCCCCTACCTGCGGGCCCGCCAGACCTGGGCCCGGGTAGCGGACACCGCCGCCGCCCTCGGTGTCACCCACCCACCGGCCGACCTCGACGACCGGCTGGTCGACCGGGGCATGGGTGACCTGGAGCTCCTGACGCCCCTCATGATCGCCGAGCGCTTCCCCACCGAGGCGGCCCGGCTCGCCGCCGACGGCCTCTACGCCTACCGGCCACCGGACGGGGAGACGTTCGACGACGTCGTCGCCCGCGTCCGTGCCGCCCTGGCCGACCTCGGCAGCCGCCACGCCGGCCGCCGGGTGTGGGTGGTGGCCCACGACGCCGTGGTCGTCGCCGTGCGTCACCTCCTCGACGGACTGTCGTTCACCGACCTCGACGCGATCCTCGCCACCACCCCGATCGCCAACACTTCACTGACCCGCTACGCCCATGCCCGCGGTCGTCTCCAGCTCGTCGAGTTCGCCGCCACCCCCCACCTGCCCGGATAGCACCACCGCCGGCCGGCCCTCCCCGGATGCGACGGATCCTGCATCCGGGGAGGGTCGGCCGGCGAGGTGGGATTGACGGCCCCTCACCCGAGCCGTACCGGTGGCCTCGGCGGGCCACCCGCGATCAGCCCGTGGTGCAGGACCGGATCTGCGGTCTGGCGCCGCTGTTGCCGTTCATCATCGTGGTGAAGCCGAAGGTGTTGCCACTGCCGTTGGACCGCATCGTCATCACGTTGCCGGTGCCGTCCCAGCTGGGGGCGCCGTTCCAGGTGGTGGTGATCTTCTGCGGCGCGGTCACCGCCACGACCACCGTCCAGTTGCCGGCCCCCTGGACCGTCACCGACGTGTTGTACCTGTCGCCCCAGACGTTGGGGTACGTCGCCGTCGCGGTGCAGCCCCCGCTGGGCGGCGGGGTGGTCGGGTTGCCGGGCGGGGTGGTCGGAGTGCCGGTGGTCGGCGGGGTGCCGTCCGGGGCCACCGCCCGGCCGGTGCTCGGCGAGATCATCCCCGGGCAGAGGTTGCGGCTGTTCAGGTTGGCCACGATCTGCGGGATCGCGTCACGGGTGTTCTGGATGCCGTCGTGCATCAGGATCACCTGGCCGGCCTGGAGCCGGCCGGCGTTGGAGACGATCTGGCCGACGCTGGCACCGTTCCAGTCCTGGGAGTCGACGTCCCAGATCACCTGTCGCAGGCCGAGCGACGAGGCGACCGACTGGAGGGTCGAGTTGGTCTCCCCGTAGGGCGGGCGGAACAGCTGCGGCCGGACACCGGTGGCCGCCTGGATCGCCGAGTTGGTCTGGGAGAGGTCCGACTGCATCTGGCTCTGACCCATCGAGGTCATGTGCGCGTGGTTCCAGCTGTGGTTGCCGACCCACATGCCGGCGTCGACCTGGGCCCGCGCGGCGGCCTGGTTGCCCTGCACGTTCTGCCCGACGTTGAACATGGTGGCCCGGACGTTGTTTGCGCGCAGCACGGACAGCAGTGCGCCGGTGCTGCCGGTCGGACCGTCGTCGAAGGTGAGGCCGACGTAGCCGTTGCAGGCGGCGGCGCTGGACGGGGTCGCGGCGACCGCGAGACCGACGGCACCCAGCGCCACGGTGGTGACGAGCGCGGCCAACCGGACGGTGCGGCGCGATGCTCGGGGGACGGACGGGCGGCGGGAGCCACCGATACTGGCGATCATGCGCAGGTCCTCCTGAGAACTGGGACACACCTGACGAGGCGGATATCTATTGAGATGCGTTGATGTCACTGTGCTCGGAGTATTGCAGCGGCATTTCGAAAGTGTCAACGAGTTTCGGAAAACTTTCGAGATGCCGTGTCGAGGATGCCGCCACCCCGCCGTCGGTAAGGATGGGTCCATGACCGATGAACCGACCGTGGGTGTTCTGGGCGCGGGCATCATGGGCGCCGCCATGGCCCGCAATCTCGTCCGGGCGGGCCATGCCGTACGCGTGTGGAACCGCTCGCCGGACAAGGCGGCGGGGACCGGTGCGACAGTGGCGGCCTCCCCGTCCGACGCGGTACGCGACGCCGACGTGATCATCACGATGCTGTACGACGGCGGGACCGTCCGCGACGTGATCAGGCAGGCGACGCCCGGGTTGAAGGCGGGTGCGCTCTGGCTCCAGACGACCACCGCGAGCCTGGCCGACGTGGCCGGGCTGGCCGGGGTCGCCGCCGAACACGGGGTGGCCTTCTACGACGCGCCGGTGCTCGGCACCCGGGAGCCCGCCGAGGCCGGTCGACTGACAGTGCTCGCCGCCGGGCCGGCCTCCGGTCGGGAGCGGCTCGCCCCGGTGCTCGACGCGATCGCGGCCCGGGTGGTGTGGCTGGGCGAGGACGGCGCGCGGGGGGACAGCACCCGGTTGAAGCTGGTGGCTAACGGCTGGGTGCTCACGGTGACGCACGGCGCGGCCGAGCTGCTCGCATTGGCCGGGGCGCTCGGCGTCGACCCGGACCGCTTCTTCGAGGTGATCAAGGACGGCCCGCTCGACCTGGGTTACCTGCACACCAAGACCGACCTCGTGCGGCAGGGCCGGCTGTCACCGGCGAGCTTCGCGGTGGGGACCGCCGAGAAGGACGCCCGGTTGATCGTCGCCGCGGGCCTGGACCACGGCGTACGCCTCGACGTCGTGGCCGCCGGCGCCGAACGGTTCCGGCGCGCGGCCGAGCAGGGACACGGCGACGAGGACATGGCGGCGTCCTACTACGCCAGCTTCACCCCGTGACCCCCACCGGTCGGCACCCTCGGCCCGCGGGCCTGCGCACACGCCCCACAACACATTGACACATATCGACAAAACTTCTTAGGATGGCGGCGAATTGAGTCGATAGTCATCGATGAAATCCGGGTCGGGTTTCCTGGCAGACAGCGGGTTCGACGCGTGGGTCTTTCCGAACATCCCATCAGGCGCAGGCAACTGCTCGCGGGCGCGGGGCTGTCGGCCGGCGCTGCCGCGCTGTCCGGTGGGTTGCTGCCCGCACGGGCGGACGCGGCCGTCCCGGCGCAGGTCACGCTGCCCGAGCGGGGGATCCACGACACGGCGGCGGCGACCGCGTGGACCGATGGTTTCCTGACCGGCAACGGTGAGTACGGTGCGGTGCTCCACGGAACGCCGACACTGGAGAAGGTGATCTTCAACCACCACCGGTTCGTGTTGCCGAACGGCTCCCGCGGCGTGCTGCCGCCGGTGACCTCCGGACAGCTCTCCCGCGCCCGGGACCAGGCCATGTCCGGAAACTACAGCGGGGCCACGGCGACCTTCGTCAACGGCTGGGCGCTGCGCTGGACGCAGACCTACCACCCCGGCCACGAGCTACAGATCAGCACGCCGGCGATGACGACGGCAAACGACTACGCCCGGATCACCGACTTCCGCACCGGCGAGGTCAGCCACGCCTGGACCGACGGTTCGGGGACCTGGCTACGCCGCGCCTTCGTCTCGCGCGCCGACCGGGTCGTCGTCCACGAACTGCTGCCGGCCGCCGGGCAGACGCTGGACGCGACCCTGCGCGTCAACACCGGGTTGGACGGCGTACCGGGCAACGTCGGTTACACGGTCTCCGCGACGCTGGCCGGTGGTTCCGGGTACCTGGACGTGCGCGGCACCTATCCGTCCGGCGGCGCGTACGGGTTCGAAGGGGTCACCCGCGTCGTGGCCGACGGTGGCCAGGCGTCGATCACGGTGAGCGGTTCGGCGCTCGTGGTGTCCCGGGCCACCAGGATCCTGCTGCTGACCAAGCTCGACCGGTACGAGACGGCCGGTGGTTGGAGCGGGCAGCCGTTGCAGGCCGCACTGGCCGCGCTGACCGTCGACTACGCCACCCTGCTCGGCCGGCACGCCCCGCAGCACCAGGCGATGTACGACCGCTCCGGTATCGACCTGGGCGTCTCCGCCGCCGACCGGCAACTGTCCACCAGTCAACTGGTCGCCCGCCAGAAGGCCAACCCCTCCGTCGTCGACATCGCCCTGTTGGAGCGGCTGTACGACTCGGGCCGGTACCTCTTCGTCAGCTCCAGCGGGATCCTGCCGCCGCGCCTCACCGGGATCTGGACCGGCACCTGGACCGGAGCCTGGGCCGACGACTTCACCACCGACGCCAACATCAACCTCCAGGTCGCGGGCGGGAACATCCTCGACCTGGGTGACGCGATGCAGGGGTACCGCACCCTGGTCCTCGGGCAGCTCGCCCACTGGCGGGAGAACGCCCGCCGGCTCTACGGAGCGCGCGGCTTCCTGGCCCCGAGCCGCACCGACGGCGAGTACGGCTACATGCTGCACTTCGACACGGGCTTCCCCGGGCAATGCTGGACGGGCGGTGCGGACTGGCTGCTCTACCCGCTGCTGGAGTACTACCAGACCACCGGGGACGCGGCCTTCCTGCGTGACCAGCTCGGCCCCGCCCTGATCGAGCTGGCCCTCTTCTACGAGGACTTCCTCACCCGTACCGACTCGGCCGGCAAGGTGGTCTTCGTCCCGTCCTTCTCGATGGAGAACCGGCCGGCCAGCACCGGTCAGCTCCTCGCGATCAACGCGACAGGCGACATCATGGCCGGTCGACACGCGTTGACGGCCGCCATCGACGCGGCCAACACGCTCGGCGTCGAGCAGGGCAACGGGCAGGGCGTGCAACGCTGGACCGCGCTGCTGGCCAGGCTCCCCGGCTACACCGTCAACGGCGACGGCGCGCTTGCCGAATGGTCCTGGCCCGGCCTGACCGACAACTACAACCACCGGCACGTGCACCACCTGTACGGCGCCTGGCCGTTGCACGAGATCAACCCGGAGCAACGGCCCGACCTCGTCCGCACCGCCCGCCGGGCACTGGACCTGCGCGGTGACGAGAACCTCTCGGCCCACGGCAGCCTGCACCGCGCCCTGGCCCGGGCCCGCCTCAAGGACGGCCCCGGCGTGTACGGCAACCTGCTGAAGATCCTCGGCCGGAACATGGTGTTCCGGTCCCTGATGACCTCCCACAACCCGAACCTGGACATCTACAACGCCGACGCCGCCAACGCCATCCCCGCAGTACTCGCCGAGGCGCTGGTCTACACCCGGCCGGGTGTCCTGGAACTGTTGCCCGCGCTACCCGACCAACTCCCCCGGGGCACCATCACGGGGGTACGCGGCCGCAACCGCATCCACGTCCAGCGGCTCAGCTGGGACACCGGCAGCCGTACCACCACCGTCACCCTGACCTCGGCGATCACCCAGGACATCAGCCTGATCTGCCGACGGGGCATCGCCACCGTCACGACCACCCCCGGTATCACGGTGACCTCCTCCACCCTCGGCGACCACGCCCGGGTCGTCACGCTGCCCGCCGGTACCACTGTCCAGCTCACCCTGGGCCTCACCGCGACCGCCCCGGCTGCCAGCTACCGGCTGGTCAACCGCAACAGCGGCAAGGTGCTCGACGTCAACGGCGCGTCCACCGCCGACGGCGCACGGGTCATCCAGTGGACCTGGACCGGCGCCGCCAACCAACGGTGGTCGTTGGAACCCAACCCCGACGGTTCCTACCGGCTGCGCAGCGCCCACAGCGGCAAGGTGCTCGGCAGCCCCGGCGGCTCCGCCCAGGGCGCGGCACTGGAGCAGTCGACCGATGCCAACAGCGACAACCAGTGGTGGAGGCTCGTGCCCGCCGGCAGCAGCGGTTACCACCGGCTGGTCAACGTCCGCACCGGTTGGTGTGCCGACGTGTCCGGCGGGTCGACCGCCGACGGGGCGAACGTCATCCAGTGGCCGACCGGCACCGGGGCCAACCAGGAGTGGCAACTCGTCGCCCTGTAGACCGGTGCGGGGCGGACCCGGTCCTCTGCGCAGGGTCCCGCTCGCGGCGACCTGAGCGGCCGGGCAGTCGGTCGGCTCCCCTACCGCTCCGACCACCCTCCGGGTGACACCGGTCGCGCCCTGTTGATCGAGGACCGGGCGGCGCGCGGGTAGACCCGAAGTCGCGTTGCTGATCGATGCAACTCGATATATTGTGCGAGGGAACGCTGCACCCTGCCCGCTTCCGAAGGGCTAGGCGCCAGGCAGCACAGGACTCGACCTCGGCGGCGCGCAGGTGGCAAGCAATGCATGGGACCCCGGGTTCCGGGGCGGCCCGTCCCACCGGGGCGGCCCTCCACGGCACCGCTTCCCGCCAGAGATCGAGGAGGAAACGCATACATGAACGACGTACCCACACCACCGAAACGCCGTACCCGCCGCCGCGCCCGGCTGCTCGTCGGCGGCATCTGCGCCCTGCTGGTCACCGCGTCCTCGGTGACCATGACGACATTCGCCCACGCCGATCTCAACGGCCCGCCGGGGACCACCCTGAAGGCTGCCGCCGAGCGGAGCGGCAGGTACTTCGGCGCCGCCATGGGGGCGGACCGGCTCAACGACTCGGGCTTCCTGAACATCGCGAGCCGCGAGTTCGACATGATGACGGCCGTCAACGAGATGAAGCCCGACGCGACCGAGCCCAACCCCGGCCAGTTCGAATTCCGTAACGGCGACGCCATCTACAACTGGGCCACCCAGCGCGGCATGCGGTTCCGGGGCCACACCCTGGCCTGGCACGCCCAGCAGCCGAGGTTCTGGGGAAGCCTCAGCGGCAGCGCCCTGCGGTCCGCGATGATCAGCCACATCAACGGCGTGATGGCCCACTACAAGGGCAAGTTCGCCTACTGGGACGTGGTGAACGAAGCCTTCGCCGAGAACGGCAGCCGACGCTCGTCGAACCTCCAGTCCACCGGCAACGACTGGATCGAGGTGGCGTTCCGGACCGCGCGGGCCGCCGACCCGTCGGTGAAGCTCTGCTACAACGACTACAACATCGAGAACTGGTCGTACGGCAAGACGCAGGGCGTCTACAACATGATCAAGGACTTCAAGGCCCGTGGTGTCCCGGTCGACTGCGTCGGTCTCCAGACCCACTTCACCGGTGGTAGCTCGCTGCCCGGCAACTTCCAGCAGACGCTGTCGAGTTTCGCCGCCCTCGGGGTGGACGTGGCGTTGACCGAGGCCGACGTCACCAACGCCTCGACCAGCCAGTACCAGGGCCTGACCCAGGCCTGCATGAACGTCCCCCGCTGCGTCGGCATCACCACCTGGGGCATCCGGGACAGCGACTCCTGGCGGGGCAACGAGAACCCGTTGCTGTTCGACCGCAACAGCAACCCCAAGCCGGCGTACACCTCCGTGCTCAACGCCCTCAACGCCGCCTCCACCTCGGTGCCGGGGACGACCACGCCGCCGACCACCGCGCCACCCACCACCGCACCGCCGACCACCGCGCCACCCACCACCGCGCCACCCACCACCGCACCGCCGACCACCGCACCGCCCACCACGGCACCGCCGACCACCGCGCCACCGACCACCGCGCCGTCGGGTGCCTGCACCGCGACGTACCGTCTGGTCAACAGCTGGGCCGGTGGATTCCAGGGGGAGGTCACCGTGGCCAACAACGGCTCCGCCACCCTCAGCGGTTGGACGGTGCGGCTGACGCTCGCCGGCGGGCAGACCGTCGCCAACGTCTGGAACGGCGTCAACACCGGCACCACCGGCACGATCAGCGTCCGCAACGCCGACTACAACGGCACCCTGGGCGCGAACGCCTCGACCACCTTCGGCTTCCTGGCCAACGGGAGCAGCAGCGCGGCGCCCGGAAACATCTCGTGCACCAGTCCCTGACCGACGAGACGGTCACGCCCCTGACGCCGGCCGCCCCACGGGACAGCGGCCGGAGACCGCTCGGCTGAGCGCCGGGACGTCGAGGAACAGCCACGGTGGCCATCGCCGGCACCGTGGCTGTTCCCGTCCGCCACCCCCGCGCCGACGCCATCGACGGAGCTCAGCACCCCCTCGGGAGCTGCTCACCGAGCCCTCCGTCCATTTATGATCTTGCTTGCGAGCAGGGAGAACGCTGTAGTAGCGTGGCGACGCCGACCACTGGGGGGTGACGAACATCGGTAGGCAGAGCCATGGGGCGTGGGCGTGCCCTCGACATTCGCAATTCCGACACGTCGACACCTGGACAGGACGCCGACCGGAAGCCGATCTGCCCTGCTGAACAGGTCCACTGTTGGTCACGGAGCGATGGATCCGAGGATGTTCCCCACACCATGATTGATGCTGCTCTTCCGACGTCACCGGTCGTGTCGGCGAAGGCTCTCCAGAAACGCTTCGGGGACTTCGAGGCCGTCCGCGGCATCGATTTCGAGGTCCAGCGCGGCGAGGTGTTCGGATTTCTCGGACCCAACGGCGCGGGGAAGTCCTCGACGATGCGCATGATCTCCTGCATCTCCCCCCGATCCAGCGGTGAGCTGCGGATCCTCGACATGGACCCGCACGCCCAGGGGCCGCACATCCGCGCCCGGATCGGCGTCGTGCCCCAGCAGGACAATCTCGACAACGAGCTCACCGTCCGGGAGAACCTCCTCGTCTACGGGCGCTACTTCGGGCTGTCCCGGGCGCACGTGGCGGAGAAGGCCGCCGAGTTGATGGAGTTCGCCCGGCTCTCCGACCGGGCCAACGACCATGTGGAGCCGTTGTCCGGCGGCATGAAGCGCCGGCTCACCATCGCCCGGGCGCTTGTCAACGACCCCGAACTGGTCCTGTTGGACGAACCCACCACGGGCCTCGACCCGCAGGCCCGCCACCTGCTCTGGGAGCGGCTCTACCAGCTCAAGCAGGCCGGCGTCACCCTCATCATCACCACCCACTACATGGACGAGGCGGAGCAGCTCTGCGACCGCTTGGTGGTCATGGACGGTGGTCGTATCGTGGCGGAGGGCTCCCCGGCGGACCTCATCGCCCGGTACTCGAGCCGCGAGGTGCTCGAACTCCGTTTCCCCGTCGACCGACCGATGGAACGGACTGCCCTCGAAGGTCTCGCCGAGCGGGTGGAGGCGCTGCCCGACCGTTTCCTGTTGTATTCCGACAGCGGCGAGCACCTCCTCGATCGGGTCTCCGCCGCCGGCATGCATCCCGTCTCCAGCCTCGTCCGGCGCAGTTCCCTGGAGGACGTCTTCCTCAGGTTGACCGGCCGAAAGCTGGTGGACTGACGATGACGGGGACCACGGTGGCCACCGCACCGAAGGCCACCGGCCGGGTGGTCGGTGTCTGGCGGGCGGCCACGCTCCGGGTCGAGGCCTGCTGGCGGTGGTACCGGCGCAGCTGGCGTACCACGTTGCAGGCCTCCGCGCTGCAACCGTTGCTGTTCCTCGGCGCGATGGGGCTCTGCTTCGGCTCGCAGGTGCAGCCCGGCCCGGCGACCGGCGGTTACCTCTACGTGCAGTACATCGCGCCGGCACTCATGGTGAGCACCGTCCTCACCACGGCAGTCGCCGAGGCAGGCAAGCCGGTCCTGTCGAGTTTCCAGTGGCAGCGGGACTTCATCGCGGTGACCGCCACCCCGGTGACCCCGGGCCAGCTCCTCGCCGGGCAACTGCTGTGGATCACGCTCCGGCTGCTCATCGGGGCCGTCGTCTTCCTGCTGATCGGGATCCTCCTCGGCGGCTGGGTCGACGGGTGGGCCGTACTCGCGGTGCCGGTCGCCGTCCTCACCGGTGCGGCCTGCGCGGCGCCGGTCGCCGCCTACGCCGCGACGGTGCGCGGGGACGGGCACGGCCTGGTCGCCATCAACCGGTTCGTCGTGCTGCCGATGACCCTGTTCGCCGGCACGTTCTTCCCGATCTCGGCGCTGCCCCTCGCGGTACGGCCGATCGCCTGGATCTCCCCGCTGTGGCACGGCAACGAACTGGCGCGCGGCCTGACGCTGGGCGGCCTGTCGGCACCGGCTGCCGTCCTGCACGTCGCGTACCTCGTCGTGCTGCTCACGGTGGGTGCCGTCGCGGCGCGACGCCAGTTCTACCGGCGGCTGGTCGTATGACGACCACCCAGACCCGCCCGGGAATCCCGCACCAGCGGCGCGGCGTACTGCGGCGGATACTGCCGGTCGACGAGTACGCCGGTCTCGCCCGGGTCATCGTCGAGCGCTCGGCCCGGCTCTATCTGCGGGCCTGGGCGGTGCTGATCTCCGGTGTCGTCGAGCCGCTGTTCTACCTGCTCGCGGTCACTGTGGGTTTCCGCTCGCTGGTGCCGGACGTGACGCTGGCCGACGGCAGCACGGTGCCCTACGTGGACTTCGTCGCTCCCGCGCTGCTGGCGGCCTCCGCCATGAACGGGGCGATCTCGGAGACGATGAGCATCTACTTCAAGCTGCGCTACGACAAGCTGTACGAGGCGATGCTCACCACCCCGGTCGGCCCGCTCGACATCGTCCTCGGTGAGGTCGGCTGGGCGGTCCTGCGCGGCGGGTTCTACGGCACCGTCTTCCTCGGTGTGCTCACCGCCATGGGTCTGGTCTCGACACCCTGGGCCGTCGTGTTGGTCCCGGTGGGGTTGCTGGTCTCCTTCGCCTTCGCCGCCGTCGGCATGGCCTGGGCCAC
This sequence comes from Micromonospora sp. NBC_00421, assembly GCF_036017915.1. Taxonomy (NCBI): domain Bacteria; kingdom Bacillati; phylum Actinomycetota; class Actinomycetes; order Micromonosporales; family Micromonosporaceae; genus Micromonospora; species Micromonospora sp. NBC_00421. The sequence goes on along the minus strand of NZ_CP107929.1, from coordinate 6,004,734 downwards.
CACGCTGCGTTCCCAGGCCCAACTGGACTACGTGACCCTGGCCTCGACCGCGATGTTCCTCTTCTCGACCACCTTCTTCCCGCTGTCCAGCTATCCGGCGCCGTTGCAGTGGCTGGTGCAGTTGTCGCCGCTCTACCATGGCGTCGAGCTGGCCCGGATGTTCTTCCTCGGTGCACCCGTGCCGAGCGCGCTGCTGCACGTGGCGTATCTCGTCGTCCTGGCCGTGGGCGGACTGTCCGTGGCCCGTGCGCGCCTCAGGAGCATGTTCCTGGGCTGACGCCGACCCGGCACCGCATCGGTGTGCTCCCCGCCGCGACCCTCAAGCGAAGGGATGATCGATGAAGTTGCACGTCCAACGCCTCCAGGACGCTTTCCGCCGCATGGTCGTCGACACCGGCGAGTGCTGGGCACCCGGCCTGCCCGGTGACCACCTGACCGCGCAGGTGCGGGCGTTCACCACCGCCACCGACGAGCACGCCCGGCGGGACTCCCTCGTCGAGATCGTCGCCATCGCCCTCTGCCTGGCGAACCAGTACGGTTGCGTGCTCCAACACGCGCTCACCAGCACGTCGGGAAGCGCCGACCTGGCGGACGCGATCGCCCCGACGGCCGGACCGCACCCGCCCGCCGACCTTCCCGACCGGCTCCGGCAACCGGCGCAGACTGTCGTGCGGGCGCTGGCCTACTACCGCTCCGACGTGTCGCCCGGCACCCGGCCGGACGTCACCGGGCTGCACCCTGTCCTGCCGGAACTGATCCTCGCGGCCTGCGCCGGTTTCGACTCCGCCGACGACCTGGCCGACCGGCTCACGGCCCGGCTGCGGGCGGCGCGGCGCCCGACCGGGGACGTCGACGTGGAGTTCGACCCGTCCTGCGCCGAGTCGGTTCGGCTCATCCGTCCCGTGCAGGACCAGACGTACTGTCCGTTCGCCCAGAAGTCGTTCCTGTGGGGTCCGCCGGCGTACGACCGGACGCTGTCGTTCGCGCAGAACATGGACGCCGCCGTGCCCTGGGTACGCCGCTTCGTCCGGGTCCTGGACGGGGACGTCCTCGACGGCTTCGTCTTCGCCTTCCCGACCGACGTCTTCGGCGAGTCCCTCGACGACCTCGGCCGGCTGTTCCGCGCGTTCGTCGACCACCTCATCCGTACGCTGACCAGCGCGGCACCGGCGGGCCTGGACGTGGCCACGGTCACCGATCCGAAGTGGTACCTCGTGCTGGAGGGTGAGGAGTGCTTCGTCAGCGTCTTCGCGCCCTGCTACCCGCACGACCACTCCCGCTACCTGCACGGCGCGCAGGGATGGCTGCTGTTCATGTTGCAACCGGAGAAGGCCATCCTGCGGCAGCTCACGGTGGCCGACTACGGCGCCCGCTCCGCCGCGATCCGTGAGCGCTTCCGGGACGCGTTCCAGCCGTACCAGCTGGCCGACCGGGAGATCGACCGCTTCCTCCTCCCGTTGCGTGCCGGCGACCCGCCGGTGCGGTGGTACGAAGCGCCCATCGACATCCCATGAGCGATCACCGAGCGCTGGTACGAACGGGGGGAGAATCGTGAGCGGTGCCAGGAACCGGACGTCCGCCACCGGCAGCCTCGCGGGGCCGGACCAGGTCCTGAGCGGACCGGAGGTCACCCGTACCGGGGAGACCGTGCACGGGATGTTCGCCGCTGCCGCCGAGCGTCACCCCGGGGACGTCGCGGTCGTCGACGCCACCGGCGAGACCAGCTATGCGGCGCTGCGTCGGCTCGCCGCCGCGGTCACCGACCGGCTGCGCCGGCTCGGTGTGGGTCCGGGCGACGTCGTCGCCGTCCGGATACCACGCGGAGCCGCCCTCTTCGCCGCCGAGTTGGGCATCATGGCGACCGGCGCCGCCTATCTGCCGCTCGACCCGGCCGACCCGGCGCAACGCCATCGTCACCTGCTCACCGACGCCGACCCGGCGGCCCTGCTCGTCCCCGACGACGACGCCGGGACGGGCCCCGAGGGCCTGGCGTCCACCATGGGTGACGGGCGGCTGCACCGCCTCGACGCCTCGTGGTGGACCCCGGACGACACCTTGCGGGCACCCGACCACGACGACCCCGACGCGGCCGCCTACCTGCTCCACACCTCGGGATCGACGGGACGTCCCAAGGGCGTGGCGATGCCGCACCGGGCACTTGTCAACCTGCTCCGCTGGCACGAGAGCGCCCGACCGGGGGTGCACGGGTCGCGGACCCTCCAGGTGTGCGCCGTCAGCTTCGACTTCTCCTTCCACGAGATCTACTCCGCGCTCTGCCTCGGTGGCACGCTCGTCGTCGCCGACGACGGCCACCGCCGGGATCCGTACGCCCTGGCCACCTTCGTCGCGGCGCAGCGGGTGGAGCGGGTGTTCCTCCCCGTACCGGCGCTGACGCAGTTCGCCGAGGCCGCCGTGCAGCTGCCCGAGCCGCCGGCGCTGCGGCACATCGTCACCACGGGCGAGCAGTTGCGGCTCACCGAACCGATGCGCGTCCTCGCCGGACGCACCGGGGTGCGGCTGCACAACCACTACGGCGCCACCGAGTTCCAGGACGCGACGGTGGCCACGCTGCCCGACGACGTGACGCGGTGGCCGCTGATCGCCCCGATCGGCTGGCCCATCGACAACGTCGAGGTCGCGCTCCTCGACGGGCAGCACCGGCCGGTCCCCGCCGGCGAGCCCGGTGAGCTGTACGTCGGCGGGGCCGGCGTCGCCCCCGGGTACCGCGACCAGCCCGCGCTCACCGCCGAGCGGTTCACCACTCCCCCCGGGCTCTCCGGACGGTGGTACCGCACCGGTGACCTGGCCCGCCGCACCGACGCGGGGTTGGTGCACCAGGGCCGGGTCGACGCCCAGCTCAAGGTCAACGGGGTCCGGATCGAGCCGGCCGAGATCGAGGCCGCCGCCTGCGCCCACCCCGCTGTCCACCAGGCCGCCGCAGCGCTGCACGAGATCGACGGGCGGTCGCGGCTGGTCGTACACGTCGTGCTCCGCGAGGACGCGGTCGCCGGGGACGTCCTGCGCGAGGTGCCCGGGATCGTCGCCGGACGACTGCCGGTGGCGGTGCAGCCGTACGGCTTCGCGGTGGTCGACGAGCTGCCGCTCACCGCGAGCGGCAAGACGGCCCGGGACCGCCTGCGACCGCCGGACCGGCTGGTCCGCGCGGCACCGACGGCCACCGCCCTGCCGCGCAGCGAGCTGGAACGCCGGATCGCCGCGATCTGGCGGGAGGAGTTGGGGCTGGACGACGTCGGGGTCCGGGACAGCTTCTTCGACCTCGGCGGGGTGTCCGCCCAGCTGATCACCGTACGGCGGCGGCTCACCACCGAGTTGGGGCTCCGCGTCGGCGCGACCGACCTGGTCGAGTACCCGACCATCCGGGCGCTGGCCCGGCGGCTCGGCGGGGACGACCCGACAGTCACCGACGCCGGACCGGTCGCCGTGCGGCGGGCCGGCGGCGCCGACGACGACCGGGTGGCCGTCGTCGGCATGGCCGGCCGCTTCCCGGCCGCTCCCGACCTGGCGACGTTCTGGCGCAACCTGTGCGACGGCGTCGACGCGATCGTGGAGTGCTCCGACGAGGACGTCCGGTCCCAGGATCCGGCGCTGTCGACCGATCCGGACTTCGTCCGGATGGCGGGCCCGATCGCCGACCCCGAGTGTTTCGACGCGGCGTACTTCGGCATCAACGCCAAGGAAGCCGCGCTGATGGACCCGCAGCACCGGATCTTCCTGGAGTGCGCGGTCGACGCGTTCGAGGACGCCGGTGAGGTGCCGGCCGGCTCGCGTACCGGGGTGTACGCCTCCAGCAGCATCAGCACCTACCTGGTGAACAACCTGGTGCCGCACTTCGGCTACGCCGCCGACCGGCCGCTCACCGAGGCCGACACCCAGCAGTTCATGGTGAAGCTGGGCAACGACCGGAACTACCTGCCGACCCGGGTCTCCTACCGGCTCGACCTCGGCGGGCCGAGCATCAACGTGCAGTCGGCCTGTTCCAGCTCGCTGGTCGCGGTGCACCTGGCCCGACGTGCCCTGCTGGCCGGCGAGTGCGACCTCGCCCTGGCCGGTGGCGTGTCGGTGGTGGTGCCGCAGGCCGCCGGCTACCTCTACGAGGACGGTCTGATCCGCTCGCGGGACGGCCGGAGCCGGGTCTTCGACGCCGACGCGTCCGGCACGATCTTCAGCAACGGCTGCGGCGTCGTGCTGCTCAAACGGCTCTCGGCGGCGATCGCCGACGGCAACCGCATCTACGCCGTGGTGGCCGGTTCCGCGGTCAACAACGACGGCGTGGACAAGCTCGGTTTCACCGCGCCGAGCGCCGCCCGGCAGGCCGAGGTGGTGGCCGCCGCCCTGACCGACGCCGGGGTCCGCGCGTCCGAGCTCGGTTACCTCGAAGCGCACGGCACCGGCACGCCGCTCGGCGATCCGATCGAGGTGGCCGGGCTCGACCAGGCCCTGCGGGCGGTGGGCGGGGCGGCGCCGGGCAGCGTCGCGGTCGGCTCGGTCAAGAGCAACATCGGGCACCTCGACGAGGCCGCCGGCATCGCCGGGCTGATCAAGGCCGCGCTCGCCGTGCACCACGGGGTGATCCCGGCGAGCCTGCACTTCCGTACGCCCAACCCGGAGATCGACTTCGGGGCCAGCGCGCTGCGGGTGCCGACCGGCACCGAACGGTGGCCGGCGGGGCGGCACCGGGTGGCGGCGGTCAGCTCGCACGGCATGGGTGGCACCAACAGCCACCTCGTCCTCACCCAGGCGCCGGAGCGCGCCCCGGAGTCCGACCCGACAGTCACGCCGAACGGTTCGGTGCTGCTGCCGATCAGCGCCCGTGCCCCGGAGGCGGCGCACGAGTTGGTCGCCCGGTACCAGGCGCTACTCACCCAGGACGGGGCCGACCTCGCCGGCATCGCCCGGTCGGCGGCGCTCGGGCGGACCCATCACCCCTACCGGGTCGCCGTGCTCGCCACCGACGCCCGGGAGGCGGCGGAGCTGCTGGGGCGGGCGACCGTGCACGCGCCGCGCGCCGAGGGGGCGCTCGCCTTCGTCTTCGCCGGCCAGGGTTCCCAGTGGGTCGGCATGGGCGCGGACCTCCACGCCGGCTACCCGGTGTTCCGGTCGGCCTTCGACGAGTGCGCCGAGGAGGTCCGCCGGGCCACCGGCACCGACCTGCGCGAACTCGTCTTCGACGGGGTCGGCGGCGAGCTGGACCGGACGGCCTGGGCCCAGCCCGCCCTGTTCGCGGTGCAGTACGCCCTCGCCCGGCTCTGGCAGTCCTGGGGCGTACAGCCGGACGTCGTGACCGGGCACAGCGTGGGTGAGTTCGTGGCGGCCTGCCTCGCCGACGTGCTGTCCCTGCCGGACGCGCTGCGCCTGGTGCTGGCCCGGGGTCGCCTGATGGACGCGTTGCCCGACGGTGGGGCGATGTTGTCGCTGCTCGCTCCACCCGACGCCGCCGCCGGCCTGCTCGCCGAGCTGGGCGTCGAGGTGAGCGTGGCGGCGGTCAACGACCATGACTCGGTGGTGCTCTCCGGTGCCGCCGAGCTGATCGAACGGGTCGGCGTCGAGGCGGACCGTCGCGGCTGGCGGTCGCACCGGCTGCGCGTCTCGCACGCCTTCCACTCCGCGCTGATGGACCCGATGCTCGACGAGTTCCGCGCGGTCGCCGCGCAGGTGGACCACCGGCCGCCCCGCATTCCGGTGCTCGCCGGCCGCACCGGGGCGGCCGTGTCGGCCTTCGACGCCGAGCACTGGGTGCGGCACGCCCGGGACACCGTCCACTTCGCCCGCTGCGTGGACAGCGCCGTCGCCGACCACGCGGTCACCACGATCGTCGAGGTGTCACCGAAGCCGACCCTGGTCCGGTTCGCCGCCCGCGAGGGTGTGCTGGTGGTGCCGACCCTGCGCGAGGACGCCGGACGCGCACAGCTGCTGGACTCGCTGCGCCGGCTCTACCTGGACGGTCGGCAGGTGACGTGGTCCGGCGTGCACAGGCGGCGCGGCGAACCGGTCGCGTTGCCCGGCTACCCGTGGCAGCGCACCCGGCACTGGATCGAGCCCGCCCGTCGGACGACGCGGACCGGGCCGGGCCGCTCCGGCGGGGTCTTCCTCGGGGAGCGGGTGGACCAGCCGGGTAGCAGCGAGATCCGGTTCGTCTCCCAGGTCGACCCGGGCCACCCCCGGTGGTTGACGCAGCACCGCATCTTCCGGCGCGTGGTGATGCCCGGGGTCGCGTACCAGGACCTCGCCTTCGCCGCCGCCGGGGAGATCGGGCTGCTCCGGCCCGCCCTCGACGACTTCCTCATCCACCAGGCGATGCGCTTCGCCGACGACACCGAGACCCGCGACCTGCACGTGGTGCTGAAGCCGGTGGCGGACGGCCACGCGGTCGAGATCCACTCCCGGTCGGAGGTCGAGACGGGCCCGTGGACCCTGCACGCCACCGGCACCCTCACGGCCGGCTCGACGTCGCCGGTCGCCGACCTGGAGGCGCTGCGCCGGCGGTTCGTCACACCGGTCTCCCCCGAGGAGATCTACCGTGGCGAACGCGGTCGGCTCATCGACCTCGGCGAGTGGTTCCAGGTCACCACGGAGCTGTGGCGGGACGGTCCGGGCTGCCTGTCCCGCATCGCACTGCCGGCCCGGGTGACCTCGGCGGCCCACCTGCACGCGGTGCATCCCATCCTGCTGGAGGCGTGCCTGCTCGCGCTCACGGTGACCTATCCGCGACCGTTCGCCGAGCGCACGTACATCCCGGTCGGCGCCCAGCGGGTCACCCTGCACCGGGCCGGGACGTCGGGGAGCGCCTGGTGTCACGCCGAGCTGCGGCCTACCGACGACCCGGATCCGCGCTCGCTGGTCGGGGACATCACCCTCTACGACGACGACGGACGGGTCCTTGTCGTCATGGCGGGTGTGCTGCTGCGCCAGGCGACCGCCGAGGCGATGGCGGGGGACGCGGACGCCGCCCGCTGGCGACGTCGGCTGTACCGGCCGGTGTGGGTGGAGCAGGCACTGCCGCCTGGCACCACCCGGACGGCCCTGCCGGCGGGTGCACGGGTCGGCTCGTGGATCGCCGTCGGCACCGAGCTGGCGCACTCCGTCGCGGAGGCGGCCGAGCGTCAGGGGGTGCGCTGCCGGGTCGTCGCCGACGCCACCGACCTGGCCGGGGCCGTGTCCCGGGAGCAGCCGGACGCCGTACTGCTCGCCTGGCCTGCGGAGCGTCCCGACCCGGGCCCCGACGCCGGCCCGGCCCGGGACCTGACGCTGTCGCTGCTGGACTGCTTCCGGAGCCTGCTGGAGCTGCCGTCCCCGCCGTCGGTGACGGTCCTCACCCGGCAGGCCTGGGGCGGTGCACCGCGCCCCGCCCAGACCGCGCTCTGGGGGCTCACCCGGGTCCTCGGTCAGGAGCGTCCCGACAGCCTGCCGACCCTGGTCGACCTGCCCGCGCACGGCGAGGATCCGGACGCGATCGTCGCGGAGACGGCGGCCCGGGTCGCCGACGAGGTGACGCTGCACGACGGGCGACGCCGGGTGCTGCGGCTGCGGCCGGACACCGACCGGCCGGACGACCTGACGATCGACCCCGGCGGCACCCACCTCGTCACCGGCGGCCTGGGTGGTCTGGGAATCGAGGTCGCCACGACGCTGGTCGCCGCAGGCGTACGCCACCTCGCCCTCGTCGGTCGGAGCGAGCCGGGCGAGCAGGCGCGGGAGCGGATCGCCACGCTCACCGCCGCAGGCGTCGAGGTGCGTACCTTCACCGCCGACGTCAGCGACGACGGGCAGGTCGCCGCGCTGGTGGCCGGGGTCGGGCAGGAGATGCCCCCGCTGACCGGGGTGCACCACCTCGCCGGCGTGCTCGCCGACGGGCTGCTGGAGACGCAGACCCCCGAACGCTTCGACCAGGCATGGGCCGCCAAGGCGGGTGGCGCGTTCGCCCTCCACCGGGCCACCACCCACCTACCCCTGACCCACTTCGTCCTGTTCTCGTCGTCGTCCGGGCTGCTCGGCACCGCCGGGCAGGGCAACTACGCGGCGGCCAACACGTACCTCGACGGTCTCGCCGCGGCCCGGCGTGCCGCCGGGCTCCCCGGGGTGTCGATCCAGTGGGGGTCGTGGGCGCAGACTGGCATGACCGCCCGGGCCGGGATCGAGGAACGCCTCGACCGGCTCGGTGAGGGCGTGCTGCCGCTGGGCGAGGCCACCGGGGCGCTGCGGGCCATCCTGGCCACGCCGCCGGACGACGGCGTGGTGGCCGTCCTGGCGCACACCTGGCCGCGCTACGCCGCGCACCACGCCACACCGCCGGGCCCGGTGCGTGACCTGCTGCCCGCCGACCCGGTGGCACGGCCCGACGCCGCCGGCCTGGCCGACCGGCTGCGCGAGGCGCCGCCCGACCAGCGGCGCAAACTCGCCGACGGGTACGTCCACGACATCGTCGCGGAGGTGCTCGGCGTGGCCCAGGTGGAAACCGACGCCGGGCTCTTCTCCCTCGGCCTGGACTCGCTGGCCTCGTTGGAGCTGCGTAACCGGCTGCAGAGCGCGTTCGCCGTCCGGCTCGGCCAGACGGCGGTGTTCGACCATCCGACGGTGGCCGGGCTCGCCGAGCACCTGCTCACCGTCCTCGACCTGCCGACCGGCGGCCCGTCCGACGGGCCGGTCAGCGGGCCGACCGACGGGGCGTCCAGCGGGCCGGCCGACGGGGTGCCGGTGGAAGAACAGTCGATCGACGAGGTGGCCGCGTTGCTGGCGAAGAGGCTCGAGAACCGATGAGTACCGACTACGGTCCACTGCTGCGCAAGGCACTGGCCCGCATCGACGAACTGGAGACGGCGGCGGCCCGCCGGCACGAGCCGATCGCCGTGGTGGGCATGGCCTGCCGGCTGCCGGGCGCACCGGACCCGACGGCGTACTGGGACCTGCTGGCCGGCGGGGGGTGCGCCCTGGGGCCGGTGCCGGACGGCCGCTGGCCGGTGGACGGGAGCTTCGTCGACGCGGGCGGCTTCGTCGGTGCCCTGCGGGACTTCGACGCCCGGTTCTTCGGGATCTCCGGGCGGGAGGCCGCCACCCTCGACCCGCAGCAACGGCTGCTGCTGGAGCTGGCCTGGGAGGCGTTCGAGGACGCCGGCGTCCCCGGCCGGTCGGTCCCGGAGTCGACAGGCGTCTTCGTCGGCATCAGCAACATCGACTACCGCGAGGGCATGACCCACGAGGACGACGTCGACGGGTACTTCTCCTCCGGCGCCACGCCGAGCACGGCGAGCGGGCGGCTCGCGTACGTCTTCGGCACCCGTGGGCCGGCGATGTCGGTCGACACGGCGTGTTCGTCCTCGCTGGTCTCGGTGGACCTCGCGGTCCGGCACCTGCGGGACGGCACCTGCGAGCTGGCCCTGGCCGGCGGGGTCAACCGGATGGTCACGCCGCACGAGAGCCGCAGCCTCACCACCGCAGGCATGCTGTCGCCCACCGGGCGCTGCCTGCCGTTCGACGCCGCCGCCGACGGCTACGTACGCGCCGAGGGCGGCGGTCTGGTGGTGCTCAAGCGGGCGTCGGACGTCGGCCCGCACGACCGGGTCCTCGGCCTGATCCTCGGTAGTGCCGTGAACCAGGACGGTCGGAGCAGCGGCCTCACCGTGCCGCACGGCCCCTCCCAGCAGGAGGTGATCCGCGCGGCGCTGCGCGACGCCGGGGTGGAACCCGACGCGGTGGGATACCTGGAGGCGCACGGCACCGGCACCGCCCTCGGCGACCCGATCGAGGTCAACGCGCTCGGTGTGGTCTTCGCCGGTCGCCGTGACCCGCTGCGGATCGGCTCGGTCAAGGCCGCCATCGGCCACGCCGAGTCCGCCGCCGGCATCGCGGGCCTGCTCAAGGTGCTGCTCGTGCTGCGACACGGGGTGGTGCCGCCGACCCCCCTGGTGACCGGGCCCAATCCCCGCATCGACTGGGACGACATCCCGGTCCGGGTGCCGTCCAGCAGCGAACCCTGGCCGGCCGGCGCCCGCCGGATCGCCGGCGTGAGCTCCTTCGGCTTCAGCGGCACGAACGCCCACCTGGTCGTCGCCGAACCGCCACCCCCGGCCGGACCGCCCACGCCTGCCGGCCCTCCCGCCCAGGCTGGTCCCGACCATGCGGACCAGGCCGGTCCCGACCATGCGGACCAGGCCGAATCGGACCGTGCGGACCGGGTCGCCGGTCCGGTCCCCGCCGACGGGCCGCTGCTGCTGCCCCTGTCGGCGCGGCACCCGCAGGCCCTCGCCGACCTGGCCGACGCCTACGCCCGGCAGCTCCGGGCGGGGGCGGACCCGGCGGCGCTCGCCCTGGTCGCCGCCGTCGGCCGCAGCCATCTGCCCTGGCGTCGGTGCGCCGTCGGGGCGACCGCCGAGGAGCTCGACGCCGCCCTGCGGCGGCCGGGACCGGCCGGCCCCGTCGGACAGCGCCCCCGGGTGGCGTTCCTGTTCACCGGCCAGGGTGCCCAGCGGCCGGGGATGGCCGCCGAGCTGTTCCGGACCGAGCCGGTGTTCCGGGCCGCCGTCGGGGAGTGCGCCGAGGTCCTGGATCCGCTGCTCCCGGTGCCCCTGACGGAGCTGCTGTCCGACTCCGGCGAGCTGATCGGCGAGACCCGCTTCACCCAGCCCGCGCTGGTCGCCGTCGGTTACGCGCTGTCCCGGCTCTGGCAGGACTGGGGCGTACGCCCGGAGTACGTCCTGGGGCACAGCGTCGGGGAGTACACGGCGGCCTGCGTGGCCGGGATCCTGACGCTGCCCGACGCCCTGCGCCTGGTGGCCGAGCGGGCCCGCCTCATGCAGCAGTGCCCGCCCGGGGTGATGGTCGCCGTCCGGTGCGGCGTCGAACAGGTCGAACCGCTCCTGGCCGGGGCGTCCCGGTCGGCCGTCGCCGCGGTCAACGGTGCCGGGAGCACGGTGCTGTCGGGCGAGGAGAGCGAACTACGGCCGGTCCTCGACGCGCTGGCCGCCCAGGGTGTGACGCACCGCTGGCTCACCGTGTCGCACGCGTTCCACTCGCCGCTGCTCGCCGACTTCGCCGAGCCGTTCACCGCGTTCGCCCGGGGCATCACGTACCACCCGGCCCGGATCCCCCTGGTGTCCAACCTGACCGGCACGGTCGGCACGACGATCGACGCCGACTACTGGCGCGAGCACGCCATGCGGCCCGTGCTGTTCCAGCGGGGGGTGCGGACGCTGCGCGAGGCGGGCGTGGACACGCTTGTCGAGCTGGGGCCGGAGCCGGTGCTGCTGGGCGTCGCCGGTCAGGACTGGCCGGAGGCCCGGCGACTGCCCAGCCTGCGCGGCGGCCGGGAACGGCAGACCCTGCTGGACAGCCTGGCCCGGCTCCACGACAGCGGCGCCGACCTCGACTGGACCGCGGTCACCCGGCAGCACGCCACCGGCCGGCGGTTCGTGGCCGCACCGACGTACCCGTTCCAGCGGGAACGCCACTGGGCGCTTACCGACACCACCGCCCCGGGCCGCCCGACGCGCCCGCTCGACGTGGTCCAGGTCGGCTGGGAGGAGCAGTCGCTGCCGGTCGGCCCGTCGCGCGCGTTCGACGCGCTGGTCGTCGGGCCGGACGCCGAGCGGCTGGCCCGGGCGGTGCCCCTGCCGTGCCGTACCGGCCGGCTGACGCCTGACACCCGGGTCAGCGACGTCGTCTACGCCGCCCCGGCCACCGGCGGGGATCCGGAGCGGACGACAGCCGCCTGCGCCGAGCTGCTGTCGGTCGCCCGGGACCTCGCCGCGCGGGCCACCCCGCCCCGACTGGTGCTGGTGACGCGTGGTGCGGCCGTCGACGCGCCCGACCCCGGTCACAGTGCCCTCCGGGGCCTGGTCCGCACCGTGCAGGCCGAACACCCGGCCATCGACTGCCTCGCCGTCGACGTCGTCGCGCCCGCCAGGGACGACCCGGCACCCCCCGGAGACGACCCGGCACCCCCCGCAGACGACGCGACGCCGCCCGGAGACGATGCGATGTCCACCGGGGACGACTGGGCCGGCCTGCTCGCGGCCGAGCTCACCGCCCCGGCGGGACACCGGTTCGTCCGGCTGGCCGGCGGGCGTCGGCTGACGCCCGCGCTCGCGCCGCTGCCGGTCCCCGCCGGCGAGCCCTGGCAGCCGCCACCCGGGGCCGTGCTCGTCACCGGCGGTCTCGGTGCGCTCGGCCTGCGCCTCGCGCAGGACCTGGCCGCCGCCGGCGTACGACAGCTGGTGCTGTTCGGCCGCAGCGCGCCGTCGGAGGCCGCACGGGTGGTCGTCGACCGGCTCCGGGAGGACGGGGTGGACGTCCGGCTCGTCCGGGGCGACGTCACGGTGGAGCAGGACGTCCGGCGGGCCCTCGACGAGGCCACCCCGCTCGCCGGGATCGTGCACGCCGCCGGGGTGCTGGACGACGGGCCGCTGGAGGAGCAGACCCCGGAGCGGTTCGCCGCGGTGCTGCGGGTCAAGGTGCACGGTGGACACCTGCTGGACCGGCTGAGCCGGCCGTTGGAACCCCGGTTCTTCGTCGCCTACTCGTCGCTCGCCGCAGTGGTGCCGACGCGCGGGTCGGGCGGGTACGGGGCCGCGAACGCGTACCTCGACGGGCTGTCGGCCGGTCGGCGCGCGGCGGGCCTGCCCGCGCTGTCGGTGGCGTGGGGCCCCTGGGCCGGGTCGGGGATGGCGACCGGCGAGGCCGCGCTGCACGAGGCGACGGGCCTGCGGATGATCGACCCGGCCGCCGGGACCGGCACGCTGCTCGCGCTGCTGGCCGCTCCCGACGTGCCGGCCCGGGTGGTGGTGGCCCCGGCCGACTGGTCGCGGTTGCGGGACACGCTCGCCGAGACCGCCCCGCCCGGGATGTTCGACGCACTGGCCACCCCGCCGGGCGACGCCGGGGAGCCCGCCACGCGGACGGTACGGATCGAGGACACCGCGGCCCTGCGGGACCACGTGGTGGCGGTGGTACGCGACGTGCTGCGCATCGGTGGGCCGGTCGACGACCACGAGGGCTTCTTCGACCTGGGCTTCGACTCGCTCACCGTGCTGGAGCTGCGCACCCGGTTGCAGGCGGAGCTGGGTGTCCGGCTGCCCTCCACGGTGGCCTTCACCTTCCCGACGGTGGACCGGCTCGTCCAACGGCTGCGCACCGAACTCGGCCTGCCGGATGCGCCGCCACCGCACCCCGTGCCGTCCGTCCCGCCGGCGGTCACCGCGCCGGACGCGGACGACGAACTGGCCGCGCTGCTCGCCCGCGTGGATCGTGGTTACCGAGAGATCCAGGGCATGTGATGACCCGGTTCCGGGCACAGCAGGCACTGCGGACCGACGCCGGAGGGGGAGTACGTGAACGAGGCTGAGCTGCGTGAGGCGCTGCGACGGTCGGTCGCGGTCATCGACTCGCTCGAACGCCGCCTCGAACGGGCCGACCAGCCGATCGCCGTGGTGGGGATGGCGTGTCGTTTTCCCGGGGCACCGGACCTCGACGCGTACTGGCGGCTGCTCGTCGACGGGGTGGACGCCATCACCGACATCCCCGCCGACCGGTGGGACGTCGACCGCTACTACGACCCGGACCGGGCCGCGCCCGGCAAGATGTACAGCCGGCGGGGCGGATTCGTTGCCGAGGTCGACAGGTTCGACGCCGCCTTCTTCGGCATGTCGCCCCGGGAGGCCGGCCGCACCGACCCGCAGGCCAGGATGCTGCTCGAAGTCAGCTGGGAGGCGCTGGAGCACGCCGGGCAGTCACCGCAGCTGCTGCGGGGTTCCCGGACGGGGGTCTACGTCGGGTACGCCGAGAACGACTACGCGAAGCTGGTCGACCGGTTGACCGGGCGCAGCGGTGTGGTCGACCCGTACGACGCCACCGGCACGGGAGCGTGCTTCGCCTCCGGCCGGATCTCGCACGTGCTGGGCCTGCACGGCCCGAACCTGGCGGTCGACACCGGATGCTCCAGCGCGCTTGTCGCCATGCACCAGGCGATCGGGGCGCTGCGGGCCGGCGACTGTGACGTGGCGCTCGCCGGCGGGGTGCACCTGCGGCTCGCACCCGAGACCACGCTGGCCCTGGCCCGGACCGGCGCGCTGTCGCCGGACGGGCGGTGCAAGACCTTCTCCGCCGCGGCCGACGGGTTCGGGCGCAGCGAGGGCTGCGGGATGATCGTGCTCAAGCGACTGTCCGACGCCCTGGCCGACCGGGATCCGGTGCTCGCCGTCGTGCGGGGCAGCGCGGTCAACCACGACGGTCCCGCCAGCGGCCTGACCGCGCCGAACGGGGCCGCCCAGGCGGCGCTGATCGACGCGGCGCTGCGCCGGGCGGGTGTCGGCCCGCACGAGATCGGTTACGTCGAGGCCCACGGCACCGGCACGCTGCTCGGCGACCCGATCGAGGTCGACGCGCTCGGCTCGGTCTTCGGTGCCGTCGAGGGGCCGGTCTGGCTCGGCTCGGTGAAGTCGAACATCGGGCACACCGAGGGCGCGGCAGGCGCCGCCTCGGTGATCAAGACGGTGCTGGCCATCGCGCACGGGCTCGTCCCGCGAAGCCTGCACGCCGAACCGCCGAACCCGCACGTCGACTGGGCGGCGTCGCCGTTCGCCGTCCCGTCGGGCAACCAGCCCTGGCCGGCGGACCGCCGCTACGCGGGGGTCAGCTCGTTCGGGATGAGCGGCACCAACGCGCACCTCGTGCTCGGTCCACCCCCGCCCCGGGAGGCCACCACCGCACCCCGCCGTCCGGTCCGGGTGCTGCCCGTGTCGGCGCGTACGCCGGCCGCCCTCGCTGTCCTGCTCGACCGGTACGCCGACGCCCTGCGTGCCGACGTCGACGTCACGGCGCTGTGCCTCACCGCCGCCACCGGCCGGTCCCACCTGCCGGTACGGGCGGCGGTGACCGGCGAGACGGGCACCGAGCTCGTCGAGCGGTTGGTCGAGCGTCGGACCACGGCATCGGCCGCCCCGGCGCGGAAACCGACGGTCGCTTTCCTGTTCACCGGCCAGGGTGCCCAGTGGGTGGGCATGGGTGCGCAGCTCTACGCCACCTCGGCGGTGTTCCGGGCGGCGGTGGACGAGTGCGTGCCGGTGATCCGGGAGCTGACCGGCACCGACATCCGTACCGTCATGTTCGACGGTGCCGACGCGGACCTGGCCGACACCACCTGGACCCAGCCGGCCCTCTTCGTGCTCGGTCTCGGCCTGGCCCGGCTGTGGCAGTCGTGGGGGGTCGCCCCGGCGATCCTCGTCGGGCACAGCGTCGGCGAGCTCACCGCCGCCTGTGTGGCCGGCACGGTCTCCGTGCCCGACGCGCTGCGCCTGGTGGTCGCCCGGGGCCGGCTGATGGCGGGCGGGGCGGGCGCCGGGGTCATGACGGCGGTCGCCGCGGACGAGAAGACCGCCGCCGCCGCCATCGGTGATCTCGACCGGACGGCCGTGGCCGCGCTGAACAGCCCGCACGAGACGGTGCTCTCGGGGCCGGCGGACCAGGTCGAGCAGGCGGAGGCGCGGCTGCGGGCCGACGGGGTACGGGTGCGTCGGCTGGCGGTGTCGAACGCCTTCCACTCGCCACTGATGGCGTCGGCCGCCACCGCGTTCGCCGAGGTCGTCGCGGAGGTGCCGCTGCGCCGGCCACGGCTGCCGATCGTCGCCAACGTGCACGGCGTCGTCGACCCGGAGCTGCTGACCCGGCCGGCGTACTGGGCCGACCACCTGGTGAGCCCGGTGCGGTTCGCCGACGGGATCCGGCACGCCGCCGACGCGGGGGCCGACCTGCTGGTCGAGATCGGCCCGAAGCCGGTCCTGCTGGGCTTCGCCCGCGACTGCCTGGCCGATCGGGAGGGCGTGCGGTTCGTGCCGAGCATCCGCCCCGGGCAGGAGTGGTCGACCCTGGCCGCCGGCCTGGCCGAGTGCTACGAGCACGGGGTCGACGTCGACTGGCGGGCGTTCGAGGGCGACCACGACACCGTACGCGTCGCCGCGCCGACCTACCCGTTCGAGCGGGAACGGTACTGGCTGCCCGAGCCGCCGCCGGCCACCCGCGCGCAGCACGGTGTGTTCACCGATCTCGTCGAGGACACCGGGGACGGCACGCTGGTGGCCCAGGCCCGGCTCACCCCGGCGACCTCGGCCCTGGCGGAGCACCGGATCCACGGTGACGTGGTGGCACCGGCCGCCTTCCATCTGGCGGTGCTCCTCGACGCGGCCCGCGCCGAGGCCGGGGACCGGCACGTCGACCTCGTCGACCTGGTCTTCCCCGCCCCGCTCGCCGTGCCGGCGGAGGGCACCGTACGGGTCCGGGCCCGGCTGCACGGCCCGGCGGCCCGGCGGGAGTGCACGCTGGAGACGGTCACCGACGGCGGACCGGTCATCCACGCCGTCGGGCAGGTACGGCTGGGCGTCCCGCCCGACCTGGGCGAACGGCGCGATCCGGCGGTGCTCCGGTCCCGGCTCGACCGGGTCGTCGACCCGGTCGACCTGTACGGGCGACTCGCGGCGGGCGGCGTCGACCTCGGGCCGACGTTCCGGTGGCTGTCGGCGGTGCGGGTCGGTGCCGACGAGGCGTTCGCCGAGCTGTCGCCGCAACCGCACCCGCCGGCACCGCGCCCGGACAGCGTGCATCCCGGCCTCCTGGACGCCTGTTTCCAGCTCACCGAGGCGATGCGGGCCGCGACGGACACCGTGGCCCGGCTGCCCTTCGCGCTGGGCCGGCTCACCCTCGACGGCCCGGCCCTGCACCGGGCCCGGTACGTGCACGCCCGGCGGGCCGCCGACGACGCCTGGCACCTGACGATCCTCGCCCCGGACGGGGAGCCGGTCGGTCTCCTCGAAGCCTTCCAGGACCGGGTCGTCGACCGGGACGCCCTGGCCGCCCCCCGGTGGGAAAGCGGCTGGTTCGCCCGGCAGGAGTGGCAGCCGGCCGGGGCGGTCGACCCGGCCCGGCCGGAGCGACCGCTGCTGCTCGCCGAGGACACCCCGTGGGCGGCGGCGGTGGCCGGTGCACTCGGCTGCCCCCGACGTGACCTCGACGGCGATCTCGGCGAGGAGGGCGACCGCGCCGCCCACGTCGTGGTCGCGTTCGCGCCGACGGGTGACGACGCCAGGGCGACCACCCGGTTCCTGGACACCCTGCTCCGGCAGGTGCGCCGGCTGGGCGACCGGGACACCCCGCCCCGGTTGACCCTGCTGACCCGGGGCGGGCAGCCCGTCGACGCCACTGTGGTGGCACCGTCGCAGACCGCGGTCTGGGCCTTCGCGCGTACCGTCGCCGCCGAGTATCCCGACCTGGGCTGCCGGGCGGTCGACGTGGCGGACGAGGCGGACCTGGCCGAGGCCGCGGCCCGGATCGCCGCTGCGGACTCCGGTGACCGGCTGGTGATCCGCGCCGGCCAGGCCCACCGGGAGGTGTTCGCCGAGGTGGATCCGCCCGGCCCGGCCGGGCCGACGCGGCTCGTCCTCACCTCCTACGGCAGCCCGGACGCTTTGACGACGGTCCCGCTCGACCGCCGGCCGCCCGGACCGGGCGAGGTCGAGATCGAGGTGCGCGCGGCGGGGCTGAACTTCCGCGACGTGCTCGTCTCCCTCGGCATGCTCGCCGAGCACTACGCCGACGACCGGGGCATCACCCGGGCCGCCGACGTCCCGCTCGGTTTCGAGTGCGCGGGGGTCGTGGTGGCGGTGGGGGCCGGGGTCACCGACCGGGCGGTCGGTGACGACGTGGTCGTGTACACCGAGCATGCCTTCGCCACCCACGTCACCGTCCGGGCGGAGCACACGGCGGCGCTGCCCGCCGGCATGAGTCACGCGCAGGGGGCGACGCTGCCGCTGGCGTTCCTCACCGCGCAGTACGCCCTGCACCACCTGGCGCAGCTGCGCGCCGGGGAGCGGGTGCTGATCCACGCCGCGGCCGGCGGTGTCGGGCAGGCAGCCGTCGCGCTGGCCAGGGCCGCCGGCGCGGAGGTGTTCGGTACGGCGAGCGCGCCGAAGCACGACGTCCTGCGGCGGATCGGGGTCGACCACGTGCTGGATTCCCGCAGCACCGACTTCGCCGACCGCGTCCGGGAACTCACCGACGGGCGGGGCGTGGACGTGGTGCTCAACAGCCTCAACGGGGAGAGCATCGCCGCCGGCCTGCGGTCCCTGGCCGACGGCGGCCGGTTCGTCGAACTCGGCCGGGTGGGCGTCTGGACCGCCGAGCAGGCCCGGCGGGTCCGCCCCGACGTGCGGTACCACCGGTTCGACTTCGGGGACGTCGCCGAGCAGGATCCGACAGTGGTCGCCCGCCTGTTCGCCGCTCTGCTGCCCCGGTTCGACACGGGCGAGCTGTCCCCGCTGCCGCTGCGCGCCTTCCCGATGACCGGGGCCGCCGAGGCGTACCGGTACATGCAGCGCGCCCGGCACACCGGCAAGCTGGTGCTCGTGCCGCCGACGCCTGTGGAACTCGCGGGGTCGGGGGTGCTGGTGACCGGTGGCACCGGCGCGCTGGGCCGGCGGGCGGCCCGGATGCTTGCCGACGCGGGCGCACGACGGATCGTCCTGATGGGGCGCGGCACCCCGCCCGACCAGGTGCTCGACGACCTGCGCGGGCGTGGCGTCGAGGTGGAGTTCGTCCGGGGCGACGTCGCCGTGGAGGCCGACGTGCGGCGGGCCGTCGCGCGTACCGGCACGCTGGGCGGGATCGTGCACGCCGCCGGTGCCCTCGACGACGGTGTCCTGCGCGGTCAGACCGCCGAGCGGTTCGCCACCGTCCTGCACCCCAAGGTGTACGGCGGGGCCGTGCTCGACCGGGTCGCCCGGGAACACCGCCCGGCGTTCTTCGTGGTCTTCTCCTCGGTCACCGCCGTCGAGGAACGCGGCGGTCAGGGGGCGTACGGCGCGGCGAACGCGTACCTCGACGGCCTGGTCGCCCGCCGCCGGGCCGACGGCCTGCCGGGGCTCTCGATCGCCTGGGGGCCGTGGGCGGGGGACGGCATGGCCGCGAGCCTGACCGGGCTCCGCAAGATCGACCCGGACACCGGTGCCGCCGTCCTGCGCCGGCTCCTCACCGCCGGCACCGCCACGCCCGCCACGGTCGTGGTGGACCCGAACCGGAGCCCGGCCGCGCCCCGGACCGCCGAGACCCGGACCGCCGCGTCGCCGGCCGCGCCCGTCACTGTGGACCGGCCCCGCACCCCGGCGGCGATGACCGACTACCTGGCGGGCGTGGTCCGCCGGCTCACCGGGCTGCCGGCCCGGGTGCCGCTCGACGACCGGACGCTCTTCGCCGAGGTCGGGGTGGACTCGCTGGTCCTCATCGAGTTCCGTCAGCGGATCCAACGGGACCTGTCGGTGTCGGTGCCGGCGTCGACGGTCTTCGACCACCCGTCGCTGGGGGAGATGGCCGGCCACCTGCTGGCCCTGCTGGCACCCCCGCCGTCCGCAGCCCCGGCACCGGGTGCCCGCCGGCCACCCGCCCGGGACCTCGACGAGGCGGACGCGGAGGACCTGCGCCGCATCCTCGACGAGGAGCTCGGGGAACTCGACGAAGGGATGGTGTGAGTTGTCGACGGAGAGTTCCGACGATCTCGACCGGCTGCGCAAGGCGGCCCGGACGATCCGCACCCTGCGCGCGTCCGTCGCCGAACTGCAGGGCGCCGCGACCAGGCCCGTCGCCGTCGTCGGCATGGCCTGCCGCTTCCCGGGCGCCGCCGATGTCGCGCAGTTCTGGGAGCTGGTACGGCAGGGTCGCAGTGCGATCGGGGACGTGCCCGCCGGGCGGTGGGACACCCCGCCGGTGGACGCGCAGGGGCGTCCGTGGCGGGCCCGGGGCGGTTTCCTGCCCGACCTGGACGGCTTCGACCACGGGTTCTTCAACGTCTCACCCCGTGAGGCCCGGCAGATGGATCCCCAGCAGCGCCTGCTGTTGGAGGTGAGCTGGCACGCGCTGGAGTCGTCCGGCCGGAACCCGAGGACACTGGCCGGGACCCGCACCGGGGTGTTCGTCGGCATCGCCGAGTCGGAGTACGCCCGGCTGGCCGAACGGCAGGGTGCGGGCAGCACGGCGATGTACGGCGTCACCGGCAACGCGTGCAGCGTCGCGGGTGGTCGGATCTCGTACCACCTGGGGTTGCGTGGTCCGAACATCTCCCTCGACACGGCGTGCTCGTCGTCGCTGAGCGCGGTGCACCTGGCGGTGTCGAGCCTGCGCTCCGGCGAATCCGAGCTCGCGGTGGTCGGTGGCGTCAACGCGCTGCTGCTGCCGGAGACGTTCACCGCCTTCATGGACGGTGGCGCGCTGGCCCCGGACGGGGTGTGCAAGGCGTTCGACGCCGCCGCCGACGGCTACGGCCGGGGTGAGGGCTGCGGCGTGCTTGTCCTCCGCCGGCTGGACGAGGCGCTCGCCGACGGCGAGGAGATCCTGGCGGTCATCCGGGGCAGCGCGGTGGAGCAGGACGGCCGGACCAACGGCCTGACCGCGCCCAGCGGGCTCGCCCAGCAGTCGGTGATCCGCTCGGCCCTGGCGAACGCGGGCGCGACCCCGGACGAGATCGGCTACGTCGAGACGCACGGCACCGGCACCGCCCTGGGCGACCCGGTCGAGGCGGACGCGCTCACCGCCGTCTTCGGCGACCGCTCGCGGCCGTTGCCGGTCGGCGCGCTCAAGGCCACCATCGGGCACCTGGAGGCCGCGGCGGGCATCGCCGGGCTGATCAAGACGATCCTGGTGCTGCGGCACGGGGAGATCCCGCCCGCCACCCACCTCCGCCGGCTCAACCCGCACGTCGACTGGGAGTCCACGCCGGTCACCGTGCCCACCGAGAGCACCGACCTGGCGGGCGAGCTGGCCGGGGTGAGTTCCTTCGGGTTCAGCGGCACCAACGCCCACGTCGTGGTGGGCCGGGCACCGCAGCGTGCCGTGCCGGTGGCCCCGGCCGGCGGGCACCGGGTGCTGACCCTGTCCGCCCGTACCCCGGAGGCGCTGCGGACGCTCGCGGGCGGGGTGGTGCCGGTGCTGGCCGCCGCGCAGACCCCGGAGGCCTTCGCCGACGTCTGCGCCGCCTCCGCCGCGTACGCCGGCGACCAGCACCGGCTGGCGCTCTCGGCGACCAGCGGTGCCGCCGCCGCAGAACAGCTCGGCGGGCACCTCGACGGTCGGAAGGCCCGGGTCCGACAGCGGGAGGCCAAGCGCCGCCCGGTGGTCGCGTTCCTGTTCGGCGGCCAGGGATCGCAGTACCCGGGCATGGGTCGCGGGCTCTACGCCGCCGACCCCGTCTTCCGGGACACCGTCGAAGCCTGCGACAGCTGGTTGAGCGAGCACGCCGGCTGGGAGGTCCGGCTGGTCGACCTGCTCTATGCCGACGAGCCGGACGCCCGGCTGGACGAGACCCGCTACGCGCAACCCGCCGTGTACGCCGTGGAGTGTGCGCTGGCCCGGGTCTGGCAGGCCCGGGGTGTCGAGCCGTCGGTCGTGCTCGGCCACTCCACTGGTGAGTTCGCCGCTGCGCAGGTGGCCGGGGTGTTCGGGCTCACCGAGGGCCTGTCCCTGGTGGCACACCGGGCCCAGCTCATCGACACCGCCACGGGTGGCCGGGGACGCACCGCTGCCGTCTTCGCCCCCGCCGCCGAGGTGGAGGCGGCACTGGCCGGGATCGACGAGGTCACCGTGGCCGCCTGGAACGGCCCACGGGAGACGCTCGTCGCCGGCCCCCGCGACGGTGTCGCCGCCGCCCTGGTCGCCTGCGGTGAGCGGGGCCTGCAACACCGTACGGTGACGGTGCCGCACGCACCCCACTCCCCGATGGTCGACGCGGTCACCGACGAGTTCCGGGCCTTCGCCGCCCGGCTGACGTACGCGCCCCCCACCGTGCCGCTCATCTCGAACGTGACGGGTGC
This sequence comes from Micromonospora sp. NBC_00421, assembly GCF_036017915.1. Taxonomy (NCBI): domain Bacteria; kingdom Bacillati; phylum Actinomycetota; class Actinomycetes; order Micromonosporales; family Micromonosporaceae; genus Micromonospora; species Micromonospora sp. NBC_00421. The sequence goes on along the minus strand of NZ_CP107929.1, from coordinate 5,982,880 downwards.
CGTGGTGGACCGGATCGACGCCGACTACTGGTGCCGGCAGCTCCGCGAGCCGGTGAGGTTCACCGACAGCGTGCGGTCGCTCGTCGGACACGGCTGCGACGTGGCCCTCGACGTGAGCGCGGCACCGGTGCTGACGTTGCTCGGGCGGCAGAACTGGACCGGCACGCCCATCGTCTGGGCCTCGTCGCTGGTGCAGAACGTCGACGACGGCAAGCAGTTGGCCGCCGCCGCCGTGGAGTTGTACACGATCGGCGTCGACCTCGACCGGCACGGCCTGCACGGGCCAGGGAGGACCCCGGTGAGCATGCCCGGATATCCGTTCCAGCACAGCCGGCACTGGGTGGAGCCGGCACCGGCCCGCCCACCGGCGGACGCCGCACCCGTACCGCACCGGGTGTCGGCAGCAGCGGCGCTGCCGACACCGGCGGTGGTGCCCGGGTCGGCGGAATCCGGGCCGGCGGTGGTGTCCGGGCCGGTGGACGATCCGGGCCGGTTCGTCGTCGAGCAGCTCGCCGACTACCTCGAGACCGAGGCGGACCTGTTGTCGCCGACCGCCTCGTTCCTGGAGCTGGGAGCCGACTCGCTGGTGATGGCCCGGCTCGTTCAGGACGTCAACGACCGCTACGGCGTGCGGCTCAACGTGGGCCAGCTCTTCGAGGGGCTGGACAGCGTCACCGCCCTCGCCGACGACCTCCGGGCGCACGGTCGTCCGCCCGCACCGCAGCGGCCCACGGAGCCGGCCGTGCCGGTCGGGCAGGTGGAACCGGCCGGGCCGGTGGGAGAGCTGGAACCGGTGCGGCCGACGGCGCAGCCGGGTGCCGACGGCGGGCTGCGGGAGCTGGTCCAGGCGCAGATCGCGCTGATGAACCGGCAGCTCGACCTGCTCGGCGGCGCCCCGGTGCCCGCCGCGCCCGCCCCCCGGACGCCGGGGACGGTCGACCGGACGGCGGCACGCTCCGGGCCGCCCCCGTCGCCGGTCGCCGCCGGGGTGCCGACAGTGGCGAAGGCCGCCCGGTCCGAGCTGACCGACGAGCAACGCCACCACCTCGACGAACTGCTCGACGCGTTCACCGCCCGGACCGCCGGGTCGCTCGAACGGGCGCGCACGCACCGGGCGTACCGGGTGGACACCCGGATGCGGACGGTACGCCCGGAGACCCGGCGGGCCTGTTATCCGATCGTCGCGGACAGCGCCGCCGGATCGCACCTCACCGACATCGACGGCAACGACTACGTCGACCTCGCGATGGGCTTCGGGGTGCTGCTCTGCGGGCACGATCCCGAGTTCGTCGCCGAGGCCGTCGCCGAGCAGGCCGCCCGGGGGATCTCGGTCGGTCCGGTGGTCGACGGCACCGACCAGGTGGCCCGGCTGTTCTGCGAGCTCACCGGCAAGGAACGGGCCTTCTTCACGGTCAGCGGCACCGACGCGGTCCGGGGCGCGTTGCGGGTGGCCGCCGCGGCGACCGGCCGGTCCCGGTTCGTGATGTTCGCCGGCTCGTACCACGGTCAGGACGACCGGGTGCTGGCCCTGCCCGACGTGCACGGCGACCCGCTCGTCTCGGTGCCGATGGCGCCCGGCATCTCGCCGTCGGCCGCCGCCGACGCGCTGATCCTGCCCTACGACAGCGAACGGTCGCTGAGCATCATCGAGGAGCACGCCCACGAGCTGGGCGGCGTGCTCGTCGAGGCCGTGCAGAGCCGGAACCCGGGCGTACGGCCCGAGGCGTTCCTGCGCCGGCTGCGTGAGATCACCGCACGGACCGGCGTTCCACTGATCTTCGACGAGGTGATCACCGGGTTCCGGGTCAGGCTCGGCGGCGCGCAGGAGTGGTTCGGCGTCGAGGCCGACCTCGCCGCGTACGGCAAGTGCATCGGCGGTGGTCACCCGGTGGGGGTGGTCGCCGGTGCGGCCCGCTACCTGGACGCCGTGGACGGCGGTGCCTGGCAGGACGGCCCCGGCCAGGCGGTGCCGGAGACCACCTACATCGGCAGCACCTTCGAGAACCACCCGGCCACGGTGGCGGGGACGCTGGCGATGCTCAGGCACCTCCGCGAGCAGGGTGGCGCCCTCCAGGACCGGTTGAACGCCGAGACCGAATACCTGGCCACCACGTTGAACACGATGTTCCGCCGGGAGGGTGCGCCGATCCGGGTGCTGCACTACGGGTCACTGTTCCGGTTCACCTGGAAGGGCAACGCCAGCTACGCCTACCAGCCGCTGGCGATGGAGGTGTTCCACTTCCACCTGCTGCTGCGGGGGATCTACCTCTGGGAGGGCCGGACCTGCTTCCTGTCGACCGCGCACACCCGGGCGGACGTGGAGCGGGTCGTCACCGCCGCCACCGAGGCCGTGCTGGCCATGCGGGGCGGTGGGTTCGTCACCGACGAGGTTCCACCGAGGGTCGCCCCGGCGCAGGCGGCGCTGCTGGCCCGGTCCGCCGCCATGCCCCAGGCCCCCGACTGGACGGTGGCCGAGGACGTGGAGCTGTCCGGTCCGGTCGACGTCGGGGCGCTGCGGCGGGCGGTCGACTCCGTCGTGGACCGGCACGAGGCACTGCGCGTGGTGTTCCGCGACGGTCGGCCGCTGCGCGGTACGCCGCCGCAGCTGGAGGTCGTCGACCTCGACGGGACGGCGCAGTCCTACGCCCAGTGGTGGCAGGACCTGCTCACCGCGCCGTTCGACCTCGCCACCGGGCCGCTGACCCGGTTCCTCCTGGTCCAGGGCGGCGGGGAGCGGCACCTGGTGCTGTACGCCCACCACCTGGTCTCCGACGGCATCTCGATGACCGTGCTGCTCGACGAGTTGGCGGCGGCGTACGGCGGCACCGGCCCGACCGGGCCGGCCGTGCAGTACACCGACCACCTCGCCCAGCTCGCGCTGCGGGACGTGGCGGGTGGGCGGGCGTACTGGCAGGCGGCCCTCGCCGGGGTTTCCCCGTACTCCGCGCCGGTCGGGCAGGACGACGCGGGCGGCCGGCACTTCGCGATCGTCGACGCCGAGCTGACCGCAGCGGTGCACAAGGCCGCGCGGGAGTTCGGCAGCACGCCGTTCCAGGTCCTGCTCACCGCGTACGCCCTCGTGGTGCACCACCAGTTCGGTACCGACGACGTCGTGATCGGGGTGCCGGTGGCGGGGCGCGACTATCCGCGTGGTGTCTCCGTCGTCGGCTACTGCGCCGAGATGTTGCCGATCCGCAGCCGGCTCGACCGCGACGGCACGCTCCAGGACCACCACCGTGCCCTGCGGCAGTCGGTGCTCGACGGCCTCGCGCACCAGCTGCCGCTCGCCGACCTCGCCGACCTGCTGGGCGGCGACGGGGTCTTCCCGCTGCGTACCGTCTTCAACCTCGACCACACGGTGGCGGCACCGCAGTTCCAGGGCCTGTCCGCGCGGTTCCGCCCGGTACCGGCCCGCGCGGCCCTGGTCGACCTCCGGTTCGACCTCATCGAGTCGGGTGACCACATGCAGTTGACTGTCGACTACCGCACGGACGTGTACGACGCCGCGCAGGTGGCCGACTGGACGGATCGTCTCGTCGCGACGGTGCGGGCCGTCGTCGCCGGTCCGCACACTTCGCTACGACAGATCGAGGAGGTGACATCATGAGGATTCCGACCGTGCACATCGGTGCGCTGGCCGCCCACGACCCTGATGCCGTCACGGCGGTACGGCAGGCGACGAGGCAGATCGGCCTCTTCTACCTCGACCTGCGACCCGGGATCGGCGCGGAGACCTTCGAGGACCTGTTCGGCGAGACGCGCCGGTTCTTCCACGCCCCGGACGAGGTCAAGTCGGCGATCAGCGTCCGGCACTCGCCGCACTACCGGGGCTTCGTCGCGCCGCGTGAGGAGTCGACCAACGGCATCGCGGACCTGAAGGAGTCCTGGGAGTTCGGACGGGAGGCGACCCCGCCGGCCGACGTCGAGCCGCAGGACTGGTTCGTCATGTACGGCGGGAACCAGTGGCCCGACCCGGCCCGGCTGCCCGGGTTCCGGCCTGCCGTGGACCGCTACACGGAGTGGGTGTCGCAGGTCGGCCGGACCGTCGTCGAGGCGCTCGCCCGGTCGATGGGGCAGCACGACGTCCTCGGCAGGCCCGACTCGGCCTTCGGCGAGGACCTGCACTGGTTCTCCCGGCTGATCTACTACCGGGACACCGACGAGTACCGGGGGGAGGACGTCCGGCTCGGTGAGCACACCGACAGCGGCATGCTCACGGTGAGCATCCAGGACTCCGACGGCCTCGAGGTGCGTACCCAGGACGGCGAGTGGCTGCTGGTGTCGCCGCCGCCGGGCGCGTGTGTCGTCTTCACCGGCGAGCTGATGGGGTTGTGGAGCGGCGGTTACTACCCGGCCTGCCGGCACCGGGTGCACACCGACAACCTGCGCGGCGACCGGGTGTCGGTGATCTCCTTCTTCATCCCGGAGCTCGGCAGCGTGTTGCGTCCCATCGACCCGGCGGAGGCGGTCGCGGCGGAGGGCACCGACGTGGCGGTCGCGGTCGCGGCGGACAACCCGTGGCTGCGTCCCGGTGAGAAGGGCGACGCCGTCGAGCCGTTCGTGGTCGGCGAGCGCGAGTGGGCCCGGGTGCACGAGATCTTCCCCCGCAGCGCCGACCAGCAGGAGGTGGCGAAGTGAGCAGGCAGCAGACGTTCCACGAGGTCCCGGTCATCGACGTGGGTGCCCTGGTCGTCCCGGATCCGGACCCGCAGGCACTCGACGAGACGGTACGCCGCATCGGCGACGCCTGCCGTGACGTCGGGTTCCTGTACGTGCGCAACCATGGTCTCCCCGATGGTCTCTCCGAGCGGATGATGGCGCAGACGCGGGCCTTCTTCGACCTGCCGATCGAGGAGAAGATGAAGCTCCGGCTCGGTCAGACGAGCCAGTTCCGCGGTTACATCCCGATGCTCGCCGAGGTGACCGCCACCAAGCGGGACTACCACGAGTGCCTCGACCTCCAGCCGCTGTCCGGCCGGGACGCCGAGACCATCGCGGCAACGAAGAGCGCCCGCGCCGGCCGGCATCCGCTGGACGACCCGGACCAGTGGCCGACGGCCCTGCCCGAGTTCCGGCCGGTGATGATGGAGGCGTGGACGTCGCTCACCCGGCTCGGCGAGCAGCTCGCCACCGGGATGGCGCTCAGCCTGGGCCTCGATGCCGGGTTCTTCCAGAAGTACGCCGGCGACGAGCTGTGCGACCTGCGCCTGTCGCACTACCCGCCGTTCCAGCCGGACCGCAGCCTCGACGACGTCGAGTTCGGTATGGGCGCCCACGTCGACTACGGGTTCCTCGCGATCGTCCAGCAGGACGGCGTGGACGGACTGGAGGTCCGCAACCCGGACGGCGAGTGGGTCAACGCGCCGCACATCCCCGGCACGCTCCTGGTCAACATCGGCCTGATGATGCAGCGCTGGACGAACGACCGCTACACCGCCACCTGGCACCGGGTACGGTTCCCGGGCGGGCGGCACCGCTACTCGATGCCGTTCTTCTTCGAGCCCGCCTTCGACGCGGTGATCGCCCCGGTGCCGGAGTGCTGCGGCGAGGACGACCCGCCGCACTACGAGCCGGTGCAGTTCGGCACCTGGGTCGTGGAGCAGTTCTCCACCGCGTACGACAACAAGGAAGACCAGGCGTGATGGGCGAGTCAGCAGCGGTGCGGCGGCGCATCGGCGTGGTGGGGGCGGGCGCGATCGGCACCAGTGTCGGGGTCGACTTCCTGCTGCACGGCTTCGAGATCGTCTTCGTGGACCGCGACGAGCAGACCCTGGCCGCGGCGGCGACGAAGGTGGCCGAGGGGGTCCGTTTCGCGCCGGTACTGCGGCCGGGCCTCGGCCGGTTGTCCCGTGCCGAACTGGCCGAGCGGGTCCGGTACACGGTCGACCTCGGCGAGCTCGCCGGCTGTGAGTTCGTGGTGGAGAACGTCACCGAGGACTGGGCGGTCAAGCGGGACCTGTACGCCCGGCTCGACGCGGTGCTGCCACCGCAGGTCGGCATCGGGGTGAACACGTCGAGCATCTCGATCCAGCGGCTGGCGGCCGAGACGACCCGGCCGGAGTGGATCATCGGCATCCACTTCATGAACCCCGCCTACGCCACCGAGGCGGTCGAGGTGATGCGGGGCGGGAACACCTCGGACGCCTGCCTGGCGTACGTCGGGGAGCTGGTGCGGTCCCTCGGCAAGCAGGCGATCGTGGTGGGCGACTTCCCGGGCTTCGTCAGCAACCGCGTCTCGCACGTCTTCTTCAACGAGGCGGCCCGTCTCGTGCAGGAGGAGGGGGTCGAGCCGACAGTCGTGGACCAGGTGTTCAAGCGCTGCTTCGGGCACACCATGGGCCCGCTGGAGACGGCGGACCTGATCGGCCTGGACACCGTCGTACTCACCCTGCGGCACCTGCGGGAGAGCACCCGGCAGGACCGGTACGAGCCCTGCCTGCTGCTGGAGCAGAAGGTCGCCGACGGCGAGCTGGGCCGCAAGGCGGGCCAGGGGTTCTACCGCTACTGAGCGTCGCTGCCGGCCGGGCGCGGTGGGTCAACCGCGCTCGGCCAGCAGGAAGAACTCGTCCTCGGTGACCTGGTCGTCGACGATGCGCAGCCCGTGGTCGGCGCAAAACCGCTGGACCACCCGCCGTTCCCGCGCCTCGATGTTCTGCCGTTTGGCCATCGCCACCCGGGAGCCACTGATCAGGAGCCGGTCCGCAGGTGCCGCGGCGAGCACCGGGGCGAGCTGCGGCTCCTGCCGGAGGACGACCGGGACCACCTTGAGCAGCCACGCCACGTCACACGTCGCGGGCAGCCCCAACTGGTGCAGGGCCGCCCAGCCGTCGGCCACGTTCCACTGCGCCGGCCGGACGAGCCCCGCCGGCAGCCTCGCCGCGTACGCCTCGACGGCGGCCACCGCCCTGGCGTCCTTGTCGGGGGCCCAGTACTGGGTGATGCCCTGCCGGTGGAGCCAGTCGGCACCGAGCAGGGTGGGCAGCACACCGGCGCCGACGTCGACGACGACCCGGCTGCCGGGCGGGTTGGCCGCCTCGATCACCCGGAGGAACTCGGCGCGGTGGCCCATCCGCTCGGCCGTGCTGACGTGGGCGGCGGCGATCGCCGTCGCGGCCTGGTCGACCTGCTCGGCCGACGCGTCCCCGGGCAGGTCCACCAGGGTCCGTAGCGCGGTCTCGAAGGTGGCCGGCTCGGACCGGTAGGCCCGCAACCGGTTGTAGATCGTCTTCTTGGTGAGCGTGGCCGCGTCCTTGTATACCCGGGTGCGCTGCGCCTCCTTGGCCGAGCCGGCGGCGTCCGCCACGGCGAGGAGCTTCGGGTTGCGGCTCCACTCGTCGAGGATGACCTCGACCGCCCGCTTCTCGTCGATCCGGTAGCGCCGGACCACGTCCCCGGCGAGGTCCGTCGCGAGTTCCGCCAGGATCCGGGTGCCCTGCTCAGACAAGGTCGATCTCCCGCCACGAGCGGTGCAGGGCGCTGGTGGGGAACCACTCGTCGTGCAGCTTGAGCACGTCGTCGAGGTGTCCGGGCAGGGTGCCGGCGGCGAGGTGGGCCCGGATCGTCTGGATCGTGACCAGGATGGTCCACAGGTTGTGCACGATGAGCTGCTCGGTGTCGGGCATCGTCCGGGGCGGCTCACCCTGGCAGACCGGGCAGGCGCAGACGAACTCGCCGGCCGCGAGCTTGTCCAGGTCCTGGAGTGCGCCGTACGGGGTCATGTACCACCCGGCCTGGGCGTAGTGCCCGTACGAGGCGGAGTCGAAGACGTTCACCCCGCAGGCGACCAGGAAGGGCAGCTCCACCGGGTCACCGGCGCCGTAGACGTGCATCGGGACGTCGGGCCCGATGATCTCGCGCGCCTCCGCCGACGTCCTGCCGACGAACCGCAGGTCGTGGTTGCGGTTGAAGAAGGGCACGAGCGAGCCCAGGGCGAGATACCGCACGCCGAGGTCCCGCAGGAACTCGACACTGCGTTTGCGCAGGTCGGCGTAGCGTCCCCCCTGCTGGACCCCGACCAGGATGCCCCGCTCGACGAGGCCCAACGCCTTGACGATGCGCTTCTCGGTCGAGACGAGCTTGGCCTCGGCGACGGCCTTCTTGTCGCCGGGCGGGGTGATGAGGTCCAGCGGGGAGACGATGTCGCTGCCGATCCGGTCCTGGAACCGGACGATGTCCGCGTTGTTGAGATAGAGCTGCCTGGTCAGGCCCTGGAACGCACCGGAGTCGGTGGTGACCAGCCCGTCGAAGCCCAGGTAGTCGTGCAGCCCGGGGCCCTCGACGAGCTGTTGCCGGAGCTCGCGCTGCTTGTAGAGGAAGTACGAGTTGACGATGCAACCCTCGATCTCCGGGCCCTCCGTCCACGCCGACCGCAGGGCCTGCATCCGGTGTGGCTGATAGACCGGGAGAAAGATCGGCAACTCGAACTTCCGCCCGTTGTTGATCACAAGCTCACGCGAGAACATCAAGTCACCTTCGTCGGCCTCACACCTTGGCGACCAGAAAGCTACCAGCAGCCAGATAGTCGATCTGGGTCTTCTCGAACGTGGCAATGGCGTCCGCGGGCGTGCAGATGATGGGCTCCTGGTCGTTGAACGACGTGTTGAGCACCATCGGCACCCCGGTGATCTTCTTGAATTCGGAGATCATCCGGTGGAAGCGGGGGTTGGTGGCAGCGCTCACCGCCTGGAGCCGACAGGTGTCGTCGACGTGGAGAACCGCCCCCATCTGTGGCTTCTTGTCGTCCTTTGCCCGGTAGGTCACCAGCATCATGTCGGCAGCCAGGGTGTCACCGGGAACCTCCATCCAGTCGGCGACGTCCTCCGCGAGCACGCTCGGCGCCAGCGGCCGGAAGTACTCGCGGTGCTTCACCTTCTGGTTGAGGATCTCGCGCATCGCGCGGTCCCGTGGGTCGGCCACGATGCTGCGACAGCCCAGCGCGCGCGGTCCCAGCTCCATCCGACCCTGGAAGTAACCGACCACCCTGCCCTCGGCGACGAGCCGCGCCACCGTCGCGTCGATGTCGTCCGGGACCGTGTAGGACAGCTCACGCCGGTCCAGCTCCGCCCGGATCTCGTCGTCCGAGAACTCCGGCCCCCAGTACGCGTGCGTCATCGGCTCGGTCCGGGGCCTGTCGAGTTCGCCGTTCCACACGTACAGCGCCGAACCCACCGCCAGCCCGGCGTCGTTCGCCGCCGGCTGCACGTAGACGCTCTCGAAACCGGACTCGGCGAGCAGCAGCGTGTTGGTCACGCAGTTGAGCGCCACCCCGCCGGCCAGGCAGAGGTTCGCCGAGCCGGTACGCCGCCGCAGGTGGGCGGCCAGGTGCAGCATGATCTCGTTGGTCTTGGCCTGGAGCGCCGCCGCGATGTGCTCGTGCACCGGCGCGATGTCGTCGCCCGGCCGGCGCGCCGGGATCCCGAACAGCTCGACGAGCCGGTCGTGGTAGGCGCTCGGCGGGTAGTACATGATCTCGGCGAAGCGCAGGGCGTCGGCGTCCATCTCGAACCCGCCGTCCGGCGTCGGCCAGGCCAGCCGGTCGAAGGCGTCCCTGAACACGGCGGGGTCACCGTACGCGGCCAGCCCCATCACCTTCGCGGCGTCGTACACCCCGAAGCCGAGCAGGACCGAGATGGTCTCCCACAGGTAGCCGAGCGACGCCGGGTACCGCACGTCGAGCAGCGACTCCAGGGAGCGGTCCCGCCCGTGGTAGAGCCGGGTCGACCAGGCGTCGTCGCCCAACGCGTCCACCACCAGGACGGCCGCCTCCTGGTACGGCGAGGCGAGGAACGTCGACGCGGCGTGCGCGGTGTGGTGCGGCACCCAGCGGAAGTCACCACGGAATCCGTGCTCGGCGAGCACCTGCGGGATCTTCGGGACGTTCGCCAGGAACCGTTCCCGGTCCCCGGCGTCGTTCCAGGCAGAGGGCAGCCCCTCCTCGTGGACGCGCCGCATCTCGTCGAGGTCGGCCGCGCAGGTCGCCATCTCGACGTCGGCGAGGGTGATGCCGGCGTGGCCGAGGACGTAGCCGATCGCCTGCATCGGCAACTCGTGCGGGTTGTCCGACCGGGCCTGCTTGCCGTGCTTGACCCGGTTGAAACGTTCCTCCTCGGCGGTGGCCAGCAGCACGCCGTCCTTCAGCAGGGCCGCGGACGACTCGTGGTAGACGCTGTTGACACCGAGTATGTACACGGTCTCACCCCTTCAGGTTCGGGAAGTAGTCCTCGGCTGCCCCGCTGCGCCGCACGTCCCAGGTCGCGCAGTGCAGCGAGCCGCCGTACTCGTAGACCTTGCGGAACGGCACCTTGACCACCTCGAAGCCGCGCTCCTCGAGCAGGTCGTGCATGGGCTTCTCCTGCTCCTCGCACACCACCACGTCCGGCGCGATGCTCAGCACGTTCATCGACAACCACTTCGACGACTGGCAGTACAGCGGCATCTCGTGGTTGTCGGTGCTCGGCGTGGGCGCGTCCAACAGCTCCCAACCGTTGTCCAGGAACAGTCGCTCCTCGCCGTCGCGCAGCGGGCGGTCCGGGTTGGTCAGGATCAGTCCGGGCCGCAGCGGCACGAACGTACAGTCGATGTGGGACGGGAAGAAGTCCAACGGGAAGTGCACGGTGTGCACCCGCAGACCCTTGGGCTCCAAGTGCCGGCGGAGCCAGTTGATGCCCTGCCGGTTCGTCGTCATCGACTCCTGGACGACCACGTCCCGGCCGAACCGGCTCATGTCCGCGGCGTCGAAGATGACCTCGTCCTGGGTCACGCAGAACTCGAAGTTGTGCATCTCGGCGTGCCGCTTCTCCAGCGGCCAGTCCCAGAACTCCTGCCGGTACATGTCGTCGGCCATCGACGGCTTCGGCGCCGCCGTCCACACCATGTTCGGGTCGTTGTTCCAGTAGTGGTAGATCAGCGGCCGGTACGGCAGGTACTCGAAGAACCGCGCCCGGCGGGACATGGTGGCCTCGATGATCTCGTTGCCGATGGTGATCAGCACGTCCCGGGGGCAGACCCCGCAGTACTGGTTGGACACCTCGAAGGTCGGTGCCTTCACCGAGGTCGTGTAGTCGTACGCCTCGGGGCGGCGGACCGTCACGCCGTACCCCTTGAGCACCTGGGCCAGGTTGTCGAGCTCCTCGTTCGCGCCCTCGACCATGCCGTCGGGCTTCGGCCCGGTGGGGAAGGGACCACCCGAACCGTCGCGCAGCTGGGGGCGGGAACCGGGCTCCACGGGCTCGAAGGCGGCCCCGTCGGCGCGACCGACGATGATCTCCTCCAGCGGATCCCACTCGTTCCAGGCGTTCACCAGCGAGGGAACTGCTGCGGTCATGACTGTCACCTTCCGTTGTCCGAGGGCCCCAGGGCTTCCGATCGGCGCTGGGCGGCCCGCCAGGACGTCAGTGTCAGCTGGCTGATCTGTGTCTCCTGAATCTGCGAGGTGCCCTCGATGACGCACTGGATCTTGGCGTCCCGGAGGTGCCGCTCGACGCTGCTCTGCGCCGAGCACCCGTAGGCACCGTGCACCTGCACCGCGTCGGAGGCCACCGCGAAGGCGTTCTCCGACGCGACGTACTTGGCGATAAGCGTCCGGCGTACGGCGTCCCGGTCGCCCGAGCCCCGCGCCCGGGTCGCCGCCTCGCACTGCATGCGCGCGGCGTCGACAGCGCACACCATCCGGGTGACCATGCGGGCGACGAGCTGGTGGTCGCCGATGGGCGCCCCGAACTGCTGCCGGGTGACCGCCCGGTCGAGGGAGGCGTCCAGGCAGGCCGCCGCCAGTCCGACGCTGCCCCAGGCCGTACTGAACCGACCGTGGTCCAACGCCGCGGTCGCCACCGCGTCGAAGGCCAGCGCCCCCTGCGCGACGACGTGCTCGGCCGGGACCTCGCAGTCGTCGAAGCGGACGGCCGCGAGGTGCGAGGCGCGCAGGCCGAGCAGGTCGACCTGCGGCGTGACGTGCACCCCGGGGGTGTCGCGTTCCACCAGGATCGCCGCCACGTGCCCGTCCAACCGGGCGAAGACCAGGAAGACGCCCGCGCGGGCGGCGAAGCTGATCCACGACTTCTCACCGTTGAGCACGACCGATCCGCCCCGCCGTTCGGCGACCGTCGCCGCCGCGCGGGCGTCGCTGCCGGAGAGCGGCTCGGTGAGGGCGAACGACCCGTAGACGTCACCGGCGGCCAGGCGCGGCACCCAGCGGTCCCGCAGCGGCGGTTTCGCCCACCGGTGCAGGGCGTGCGCCACCATGCCCTGCACCCCGACCAGGTTGCGCACGGAGCCGCAGGCGCGACCCGCCTGCTCGTTGAAGCGGCCGAGAAGCTCCATGTCGAAGCCCCGGCCGCCGGCCTGCTCCGGCAGCGACGGCACGAGCAGGCCCTGGGCGCCGAGCAGCCCGGCGACCTTCTCGTCCATCTCCTGCGCCCGGTCCCACGCGCCGGCGTTCGGCGTCACCGCCCGTTCCAGCAGCTCCCGGCTCTGCCGCAGGACGTCGGCTTCCGGCCCGTCGACACTCACCGCGCCACCCCCACCCGGACCGCCTCCGGCCAGTTCCGCTCATCGGTCCCGTGCTGCGTGACGAACGCGTACGCCAGGCGCTCGAGACCGAAGCCGACGCACCCGGTGTGACTGGGCCCGGTGTCGCGCGAGATGTCGAACACCTCGCCGAAGTGGCTGCCGTGCAGGTTGAACGAGCCCACCGCGATGCTGCGCCCCTCGGCGACGTCGACGACCAACTCGTACTTGAGTTCCATCAGCCGCTGCGAGAGCACGCTGTCCTTCGAGGCGTCACCGAAGAAGTGGTCGTTGGCGACCTCGCAGCGGGCGGCGAGCCCCCACTGGTCGACAAGCGCGAACGCCGCTTCGAGGAACCGCCGGCGGGCGTCGACGACGTACTCCTCGGGGCCGAGGAAGACGGTCTCGCGGATGGTGAAGTCCCAGAGCCGGTCCAGACCCGACTCGTAGCGGGACTCGAACCGGAAGCTCTTGCCGCGCGAGGTCACCACCCGCCGGTCCACCGAGGTGCCGGCCAGTTGGTTGAAGGTGTGGTAACACATCGTCGGCGGCAGGCAGTACCTGTCGTCCCGGCAGAGGCTGAAGATCTCCGGCGTGATCCGCCGCCCGGCCTCGCGGTAGCGACGCAGGAACGTCTCGTAGTTGTCCGCGTCGTTGTGCAGGCGGGATACGAACATGACGAAGTGCGGGAACGACTCGAAGTAGTGCTGCCGTTCGAGCACGTCCATCGGCAGCAGCGTCGGGTACCGGTACTCGGTGCTGTCCGGCATGCCCAGCGCGATGGCCCGTACCTGCCGGTCCAGGTGGTCGACCAGCCTGATCATCAGGTCGCCGAAGGTCATCGTGCCGGGACCCGGCGCGTGGACCAGACCGGCCCGCTCCATCTCGGGCAACGGGTCCGACCACTGCTCGCTGCGGCGCGCGGAGGTCCACAGCACCTTGGGCCGCCAACTGCGCTGGACCCGTACCTCCCGCTCCACCACCCGGTTGATCTTGTCGGTGAGGTGCGCGACGCTGTCCGTCGGATCCGGCACGAGCGTCAGCTCCAGCGCTTCGATGCCCTCGTCGCCGCGTACGAACTCGAAGTCCCGGACGTCCGGACTGATGAAGTGGATCCGTTTGCCCAGCTCGGCCTCGAGCCGCACCGGAAGCGGTCGGGACAGCGGAACGCGAACCCTCGGGTCCGCCACGGCCGGCTGCGTCACGGTCACGAGCCGGACAGGCGGAGCACGAGTGCGTCGATGTCCTTCACCGACCGGAAGTTCTCGAACACGAGATCATCGCCGTCGATCTGGAGGTCGAAGGTCTCCTCGATGAACGCCACGAGCTGCACGACGAACATCGAGTTCACCAACCCCCGGGCGAAGATGTCGTCCTCGTCGGCCACCGGCTCGGCGATGTGCTCGGCCAGGAACTGGCGAATCTGGGCTGTGCGATCCACGCATCTCTCCCGATGTGGAATCCGGCGGCCGCCCGCAGGCACGCCTGCGGGTTCGCCTCTGACAGTTCGTACCCGCTGCGGTACGCGGAGGGCGGCTGCACCGTCGACGGTCCCGGCGAGGCTCAGCCCCGGCCAGGCTGCCGGCGCAACGCTGCGGCGACCACGTCGACGTCGCTGACGACTGCGTCGTCGGCCCGTTGCAGCGTCCGGTGTGCGGCGAGGACGGCCAGGAAGGTCGACTGTACGGAGTCCTCCCCGGTGGCGCTGCCCCACCCGGTCCGGTCACCGACCGCGACCTCGGCGAAGCACGCCTGCGCCGTACGGCCACCCGCCTCGGCGACCTGGTGCACGGTCCGCCGGACCTGGCACACCGACCCGGTGGCCTGCGTGATCAGCGCGACGGCGACGGCTGCCGGGTCGGTGGGGGGCACCCGGGTGGTGACCGGGGTGCCGCCGAGCCGCAGCCGGACCTCGTAGGCCCCGTCGCCGCCCACCACCCATTCCTCGACGCGGTTGTCCGGCTCGTCGAAGAAGTACAACTCCCGGAAGGCCGTCCACAGCACCGGCGGCGGGATCTCACCGTACGCCTCGGCGACCCCCTGCACCGCCGCGGAGAACTCGCGTTGCAGCTCGACCGGGGGAAACAGCCCGCTGACCGACCGGAGCACGTGCGCGATGCCGGACTTGCCCGACTGGCTGTTCACCCGGATCAGGCGGTCGTACGGTCGGCCGAGGTCAGCCGGGTCGACCGGGACGTACGGCACCTGCCACCGCTTGACCTGCCCCGGCTCGGCCGGCGCCGACTGCGCGTCGAGACCCTTGCGGATCGCGTCCTGGTGGGTGCCGGAGAACGCGGTGAAGACGAGGTCGCCGCCGTACGGGTGGCGCGGGTGCACCGGAATGCCCGTGCACTCCTCGACGACGCGCCGCGCACGGTCCAGATCGGAGAAGTCGATCATCGGATCGATGCCCCGGGCGAAGAGGTTGAGCGCCAGGGTGACCAGACAGACGTTGCCTGTCCGCTCCCCGTTGCCGAAGAGGCAGCCCTCCACCCGCTGGGCGCCAGCGAGGATGCCCAGCTCCGCGGCGGCGACGCCGGTGCCACGGTCGTTGTGCGGGTGGACCGAGAGGATCACCCCGTCCCGCCGCTCGATCGCCCGGTGCACGTACTCGATCTGGTCGGCGAAGCGGTTCGGCCCGGTCGTCTCGATCGTCGCGGGCAGGTTCAGCACGACCGGCCGGTCCGGCGACGCCTCCCAGATGTCGGTCACCAGGTTGCACACCTCGACCGAGAAGTCGACCTCGGTGGAGGTGAACGCCTCGGGCGAGAACTGGAAACGGTGCCGACCCCCGGAACGCTTCTGCACCTGGTGGGCCGAGGTCGCGATCAGTTCGAGCAGTTCCGCGCGGTCGCGGCGCAGCACGATCTCGCGCCACAGCGGCGCGGTCGCCACACAGAGGTGCACGACGGCCGACCCGATGCCCTCCAGCGAGTCGATCGTCCGGTCGATCGCGTCCTCCCGCGCCGGCGTGAACACCACGATCGTGACGTCGTCCGGGATCAGGTCGCGCTCCGCCAGCAACCGGACGAACCGGAAGTCCAGCTCGCTCGCCGCCGGGTAGCCGACCTCGATCTCCTTGTAGCCCATCTGCACCATGAGCTGGAACATCCGGAGCTTGCGTTCCGGCGTCATGGGCTCGACGAGAGCCTGGTTGCCGTCGCGCAGATCGACAGGCACCCACAGCGGCGCCTCGTCGATCTCGCGGTCCGGCCAGGAACGCCCCACCCCCAGCCGCACCCCGGGGTCGCCACCGGCCCGGTACTTCTGATGGGGCATGCCGCTGGGCTGCTGTCGCTGCCAGAACGGCCTTCCGGTGGCCGTCGCGCCGTGGTCCCCGGCGGCCACCATGTCACCGGTCCCCATCGTTTGCTCCCATCGTCGCGGCCTGCTCGGCGATGCTCGGACAACGGAAGAAGTCGGCGAGCGACAGCGGATAGCCTGCGGCGGAGAGCTGACCGACGATCTTCAACGCGGCCAGCGAGTCGCCGCCCAACTCGAAGAAGTCCGCATCCGGCGGCAGGTTGGCCAACCCGAGCACGTTCTCCCAGGTCTGGGTTACCGCGGCGAGGGCCGCGCTCGCCGGTCGCGCCGGTGCCGCCGCCACGGCGTCGTCGGCGCGCCGCCGTTCGCGCGCCGGCGCGCCGAGGCGGTCGGGCGTCACGTCGGCCTGGTGGGCGAGCTGCGCCAGGAATGCCGAGACCATTCCCCGCACGTCCGCCGCGTCGATGCAGCCCCGGCCGAACTGCGCGAACACATTCACCTCGTCGCCGCTGAGGGGATCGGCGAAGACGCTCAACGGGTACGGGCACGAGTCGAGGCGCGGCTGCATCCGGGTGGCCCGGTCGCCGATACCCAGCCGCAGCGGAAGCTCCAGACTGAACGTGCTGTTCACGATGTCCAACGCGAGCGCCGACGAACTGCGTCCCGCGCGGGCGATCACGCTGAACGGCGCGCTGTGTTCGTCGGTCACCGCCAACTCGGTCTCGACCGCCGCCAGGACGTCGGCGAAGTCCAGGTCCCGCAGCGGCACGGTCACCGGCAGCGTGTTGACGTACATGCCGACCGACGAGGCGTCGTCGCTGGATCGTCCGTGCGCCGGCACGCCGACGGTCAGCGCGTCCTGACCGGTCCACCGGCCGGCCGCGATCATCCAGGCCGTCAGCATGAGACGGAACGGAGTGGTGTGCGCGCGGGCCGCCGCGTCCCGGAGCCGCGCGCCCAGCCGGTCGGTGCTCCGGATCTCGACGGCGCTGCCGTCTGCCAGCTCGGGGTCGAACTCGCGACGCAGTTCGAGCGGCTGGTAGGTGTCGCGCCGGCTCTCCCAGAACGCGACGACGGCGGGCGGGGTGTCGACACCTGCCGGGTGCCCACCGGCCCGCGCCGGCCGAGGGGCCAGGGCCCGACCGTGGTAGCTCTCGGTGATCTTCTCCAGCAGGCCCTGGATCGACACCCCGTCGGCGACCGTGTGGTGCAGCACGAGCTGCATGACCGCGGTGTCGGCCTCCGCCACCGGGATCCACGCCACCCGCATCAACGGCCCGCTGAGCAGGTCGAACGGCTCGTTGTACTGCTCGTCCGCGGTGCGCATCGCCGCCGCCAGGTTGGCCACCGGGTCGAATACCTGCACCAGGTCACCGCCGGCGTGCCGGGCCTTCGCCTCGGCGACCAGCTCGAGCACCCCGTCCCGGCCCTCCCGGAACGACGCGACGACCGAGGGGTGCGCCCGCACCACGGACCCGACGGCCGTCCGCAGCCGCGACTCGTCGATGCCGCCCTCGACCACGAACGCGGCCGTGACGTTGTACCGGGGCGACCTCGGCGCGACGTGCCAGAGGAACCACAGGCTGCGCTGCTCCTGATTGACGGTGAAGACGTAGGCGTGGTCGTCGGTGTCGGTCTCACCGTCGACCGCCTCGTCGAACGTCGCCACCGTCTCCCGCAGGGCGGCCTCGTGCTCGGCGCGCAACGCGCGCATGTCGGTCTTGCCGTTGTGCGTCAGCGGCATCCGCTCGCGGAACAGCACCGAGGCGGGCACCGCGGCCCGCGGCAACCGGGCCGCGACCCAGTCCTTGATCTCCCGCGCCGTGATACCGGTACCGGTGACGATGGTGGACGCGACCCGCAGGTTGCCCGACTTGGGGTGGGTGACCGTCAGCGCCACGGCGCGGTCCACGGCGGGGTGTGCCATGAGCGCGGCCTCGATCTCGCCGATCTCGAGCCGGACGCCACCGACCTTGATCTGCCCGTCGTTGCGGCCGTGGAACTGGAGTGTGCCGTCCGGATTCTCGGTGACCTGGTCACCGGTGCAGTAGTACCGCCGGGTGACACCGTCCGGCCCGGCGAGCATCCGGAACTTCTCGGCGGTCAGCGCATCGTCGTGGAGATAGCCCCGGGTCACCTGCGGCCCACCGATGCACAACTGGCCACGGGTGCCCACCGGCACCGGCCGTAGCCCGTCGTCGACGACGGCGATGGACAGACCGGGCAGCCCGACACCGATGTCGGGATAGGTGTCGGCGTTCGTGTCGTCGGCGGGCTGCACCACGCCACCTGTCGAGATCACCGTGCACTCGGTCGGCCCGTAGAGGTTCACCAGGGGGAACGGCAGGTCAGGCGGGGGGCGCTTGCGGAGCCGGTCCCCGCCGGCGTAGAGCTCGCGCAGGGCGGTCGGCTGCCCGGTCCAGTCAAGTGCGACGAGCTCCTCGGCCAGCTGCGGCGACACGAACGAGTGCGTCACGTCGTGCCGGGCCCAGGCCGCCCGCAGCGCCGGCGGGTCGAGTCGCAGCTCGTCGTCGACGACGTGCAGCGAGGCGTCCGCGGCGAACGCCACGAAGTGCTCCCAGATGGAGACGTCGAAGCCGGGCGAGACGGTAACCGAGATCCGCGCGCCGTCGCCGAAGTCGTGGTCGTCGAGGCTCCAGCGCAGCAGGTGTTCGAGGTTCGCCGCCGTGCAGACGACACCTTTCGGCACGCCCGTCGTGCCGGACGTGAAGATCATGTAGAGGGCGCGGTCGTCGGGAGCGGGGAGCTCCAGCGCGGGCTGCGCGGCCTCGACGTCCGTCGCGGTCACCCCGGACCAGGCATCAGGCGCGAGGACCGTGCAGTCGACGGCGAAGGCGTCCGCCACGGTCGGCGCGGCGATCGCGAAGGCCGGTCGCAACTGGCGCAGGATGTCACGCCGACGGAGTTCGGGAAGCGTCGGGTCGATCGGCGCGATGACACCGCCGGCCATCGCGACCGCCAGATAGGCGACGGCCAGGTCGGCCGACCGGGGCAGGCAGACGGCCACCGGAGACTCGGCGGCCGGATCCAGGCCCCGGGCCAGCAACGTGCCGGCCAGTGCACGGGCCCGCCGGCGAGCCTCGGTCATATCGAGATGGACCGACCCGCTAACAATGTCGGCATTTGTCTCCGGACGGCCCCACACGGCACCGTCCACGAGAGGCGTTCCCCCATACCTCACAGTGGAGACTCCCCCAATCCACCCCCTGCGGGGGTCGAGAGGCACTCACAGCAGCGGCTGCGGAACCACGACGGCGGCATGATGACCAGCTATGCGTGGACGAAGATCTTTCATCTGCGAACCAACTGGACGATGCCACAGCCCGCAGAGGAGTGTCAATCGGTGCTGCGGGGTCGGCGGACGGCCGGTGCCGGGAGGCCGGCCGGCTCCCGGCCGGTCGGTGCCGACCGCATACTGCGCAGGTCAGCGGTACGACGCAGGCTGCGGAACATGATCCGACCGGTTGCAGCGCCAGTCGTCGCGCTGTACGTTCGAGCGGCGTCGGCCACGGCGGCGGACCGGCACGGCGGATCTGGTATCGCCACCGTGGAAAGTGACGACATCTGCGCTGTCGGCAGACATCACATGGGGGAAGCGATGTTCTTGTCCATGCCGTTGTCCGCCCCTGGAATTGGTCGGGAATCGGCGTGAGCGCATTCGTCAGGACGCCCGCCGGCCGATGGCTGCGGCGCTACCACAGTGGATCAGACCGTCCGGCCTGCCGACTGCTGCTGCTGCCCCACGCGGGCGGTTCGGCAAGTTACTTCCACGGCTTCTCGCAGCTCCTCGCGGGCGACATCGACGTGCTCACCGTGCAATACCCCGGCCGGATGGAACGGCATGCCGAGCCGCTCGTCGGTGACATCGAGGAGTTGGCCAGGCAGCTCACCGCGGCGCTGGTCGAGCACGAGCTCACCGAACTGCCACTCGCGTTCTTCGGCCACAGCATGGGGTCCCTCGTCGGCTACGAGACGGCGAGCCTCCTGGCGGGCAAGGGCCATCCGGCGCGGCAGTTCTTCGCCTCGTCCTGCCGGGCACCCAGCACCCTGCACGGCACGGCCGCGGTGCGGACGACCGACGACACCATCATCGCCGACCTGAAGATGCTGGGCGGCACCGACACCGCACTGCTCGACGACCCGGGGATGCGGGAGCTCCTCCTGCCGATCCTCCGGTCGGACAGCCGGGCCGTGGAGCTCTACCGGCAGCGCCCCCGCACGCCGCTGAGCGTTCCGGTGACCGCCATCCACGGGGCCGACGACCACTGGGTCGACCGGTCGGCCGCACAGGCGTGGGCGGAGGTGACCTCCGGCCCGTTCGAGTTGCGGGAGATGCCCGGCGGGCACTTCTACTTCTCGGATCCGGGCCACCAGGCGACGATCGCCGACCTCGTGCGGGGCCGCCTGCTCGACCTGCCCTCGCCGAGCTGACGATCGCCGCCTGGTGCGCCCGCACCGACCAGCGTCCCGCTCCCGCGGTCAGCCGGCTTCGGCGAACCGCAACCGGACCCGGCGCAGCGTCTCCTCGTAGAGGTAGGGGATCTCGGCCTGGTCGCCGCAGTGGTAGAAGACGTCGTAGCAGAACAGCCAGCGCTCCCGACCGCTCTTGACGTCACGCGGCGGCACGACCGTCCCGGGCTGGAGATATTCGAGGTCGAACGAGAACTCGGGCCGCTCACGGCCCCAGTCGAGGCCCTCGAAGCCGACGAACTCCCCCGACTCGTGCGCGTTGACGAACACGCCGAGCAGGAAGCCACCCTTTCGTGGGTACTCCGTCGGCAGGGTCTCGCCCAGCGCGAGCTTGAGCGTCATCTCCCGTGGGTCGATGCCGAGGAACAGGTTGAGCATCTTCGGCACGCTGCCACCGCCGATGCGGGAGTTCACCTCGATGATCCGGATCCGTGCCCCGTCCCACTTGCACTCGACGTGGACGAAGGTGTCGTCCACCTCCAGCTTCGTCATCGCCTCCTGGAGCTGGCGATGGATCTCCGCCTCCTCCTCGGCGGTCACGAACGGCGTGGGGCACAGGTTCGCCGTCTCGAAGTGGAAGTTGCCCTCCCGGTTGAACTTGTACTTCTCCTGGATCAGCAGGGGCACCAGCCGGCCGTGCTGGACGAAGGCCTCGTACGACAGCTCCCGACCCTCGGTGATGAACTCCTCGATCAGGATCTGCCGCTTCGGGTCCCACACCTGGTCGCCGTCGTCGACGGGATTGAGGTCCTGGTCCTCGGCGAGCGCCGCGAAGGTGCTGCCGATGAGCTCGTGCGCGGCCTCCCGGTCGTGGACGAACTCGACGTAGCTGCTTGCCGCACCCCAGATCGGCTTCACCACGAAGGGAAGACCGATCTCCGTCACCAGCGCGTCGATCCGCTCCGGAGTGGCCTCGTCCGCCGAGAACACCCTGGCACGCAGCGGCATGCTGTCGGCCAGCACCCGGCGCAGTCTCGGCTTGATGCGGCAGTTCAGCTGGCCCACCATCCCGGGGAACGGCAGGCCCAGCCGCTTCGCGGCACCGAACTGCGCCGACCACGTCCGGTCCCCGATGATCGAGAAGCGCAGACCGTCCGCCGCGTACGGCGCGAGCGCCTCGGCGAGCGAGTCCGCGGAGAACACGTCGTCGCAGACGACCACCTTGTCCGCCGCGTCGGCGAGCAGGGGCGCGGCTTCGGCGGTCGAGAGCACCAGGATCCGGTGCCCCAGCTTTCGCATCTGCTGCATCCGCAGGTGAAGTTCCGGCCACATCTCCAGGCCGGGAAGAGTGAGTTCGACGTAGTAGCGCGGCGCGCTGGTATCCGCAGGCACTGAGGTCACCTCTCAACGAACAGTCACGAACCCGCCCGCCGGACACTGCGGCGAGGGATCGGCGGCGTGGCGTGAACGAGTCGTCGGCGGCACCGGGCACAGGCGTGGAAGACAGGGCGGGAAGAGATGTGCGTACGACATCGATGCGGCACCGCCGCCGTTCCCCGTTCGCGACGAGCCTACTCCGCCCACCTCGGCCCGTCATCATCGATGATCGACGGGCGGTGCCGGCAGGCCGGAGGCGTCAGCGCTCTCCCCGGTAGACGCAGCCGGAGGTGCACGTCTCACGGACCATGACCGCCGAGAGCGGCAGCTGGTCGACCAGCCGGTCCCAGATCCAGCGGGCCAGCACCTCGCTCGTCGGGTTCTCCAGACCGGGCACCTCGTTGAGGTAGTAGTGGTCGAGCTGGTCGCGCAGCGGCTGGCAGGCCCGCTTCAGGTCGCCGAAGTCCATCACCCAGCCTGCCTCGGGGTCGACGTCACCCTCGACGTGCACCTGCACCCGGTACGAGTGGCCGTGCAGCCGGGCGCACTTGTGCCCGGCTGGCACATTGGGCAGCCGGTGCGCGGCCTCGAAGGTGAACTCCCGGAAGATTTCCATCAGGCGATTCCTAGGTACTTGTGTGTCTGCAGACTCAACTGCCACTGCGGATGGTCGAGGCAGTACCGGACCGTGGCCTCGGTGTTGGCCACCCGGTCCGGACCGTCCATGGGCTGCAACAGAAAGTGCTCGAAGTCGAGCTCCTCGAACCGGGTCGGCTCGGCCCCGGCCTGCGGATAGACCAGCTTGAGGTCGTGCCCACGGGTGAGCACCACCTCGGCGCCCGCCTTGGGGCTCACGCAGATCCAGTCGAGTCCGGCCGGGGCAGGCCGGGTGCCGTTGGTCTCCACCGCCACCTCGAAACCCTCGTCGTGCAGGGCCCGGACAGCCGCGTCGTCCAGCTGCAACAGCGGCTCGCCGCCGGTGCACACCACGTACGGGCGGCTCCGCGGATGCTCCTGCCCCTGCCACGCCGCGGCCACCGCGCCGGCCAACTCGACCGCCGTACGGAAACGGCCCCCGCCGGGGCCGTCCGTGCCGACGAAGTCCGTGTCGCAGAACTGGCAGATGGCGCGGTGCCTGTCCTGTTCCCGCCCCGTCCAGAGGTTGCAGCTGGTGAACCGGCAGAACACCGCCGGCCGACCTGCGTGGGTGCCCTCGCCCTGCAGGGTGTAGAAGATCTCCTTGACCCGGTACACCGGGCTCACCCGCCCGCCGACGTCAGCGCCGGATCGACGAGACCGAGCTCGGCGAACCCACGGGCCCGCAGCAGGCACGAGTCACACGTCCCGCACGCGCGCCCCTCGACCGGGTCGTAGCAGCTGTGCGTCCAGGCGTAGTCCACGCCCAACTCCAGGCCCCGACGGATCGTGTCGGCCTTGGTCAGCTCGATCAGGGGGGTGTGCACGCGCAGCCGCTGCCGGCCCTCGACACCCGCCTTGGTCGCCAGGTTGGCCATCTGCTCGTACGCGGCGATGTACTCGGGCCGGCAGTCGGGGTAGCCGCTGTAGTCGAGGGCACTGACGCCGATGAACACGTCCGAGGCGTCCAGGGTCTCCGCCCACGCCAGCGCGAAGGACAGAAAGATGGTGTTCCGGGCCGGCACGTAGGTGATCGGGATGTCCGAGCCGAGATCGTCCGCGCTGTCGTGGTGCGGCACCGCGAGCGCGTCGTCGGTCAGCGCCGAGCCACCGAAGACCCGGAGATCGATGTCGGCGACCACGTGCCGGGCGGCGCCGAGCCCCTCCGCCACCCGACGCGCGGCGTCGAGCTCCACCGTGTGTCGCTGACCGTAACGGAAGCTCAACGCGTAGGCCTCGTACCCCTCGTGCACCGCCATCGCGAGCACCGTGGCCGAGTCGAGCCCCCCACTGAGCAGCACCACAGCCTTGCGCCTCACCGCAGACATCTGCCGGCCTCCGCCTTCCCCACTCGCGTCGGCGACACCGTGCCGCCCCACTCCGAAGCCCAGTCGCGGCTCGGCAGCCCCTGAACTCGGCTACTCTACGCAACTGACCACAGGAAAGGGTACTGGGCTCAGGTCAGCGCGACCGCTCCGACCGGCACCGGCCGCCGGCCCGCCGGCACCGGCCCCGACCAGGCATGTCGGGAACGGTCAGGTGGGGACGGTCCCCCGTACCCGGTGGGGCGGGAGTCACAATGTTTCACGTGAATCCAGAACCGGGTGCCGAGATCCACCACACCGACCCGTTCGCGGTGCCGACCGGTCAGCGCTCGCCGGTACGCCGACTGCGGGGCAGGCTGGCCGCACCGGTGACCCTCTGGACGGCTCCCGGCCCGGCCGGGCTGACCGTGTCGTCAACCCTGGTCGTCGAGGGGGAGCCGGACCGCCTGCTCGGGCTGGTCGACCCGGAGTCGGACCTGTGGGCGGCGGTCGAGGAGTCCGGTCGGTTCGCGGTCGCCCCGCTGGGCCCGGCACACCGGCAGCTCGCCGACCGGTTCGCCGGCCTCTTCCCCTCCCCGGGCGGCCTCTTCGCCACGGACTCGTGGACCGACACCCGCTACGGGCCGGTGCCCGCCGACGCCGGGAGCTGGGCCGGCTGCCGCCTGGACACCGCCCGGGAGTGCGGCTGGGCCCTCCTGGTCGAGGCCACCATCGAGACGGTCGAGATCGGCACCGACACCCCTCCGCTCCTGCACTACCGGGGCCGCTACCACCAACTTCCCTGACCCGCCCCACCCCGAGAGCCGGCCCACGGCCGGTGAGCGGGGTGACGCGGGTCACTGGGCGCAGGTGGGGGACCGTTCGGCGCAGGTGGCTGCCGGGATCGATCCCGGCCTTTCCCGGCAGGCAGCGGGCTCTCTACGGTGCGCGAAACCCCAACGCCTGTGAAGGTGGTGATCCACAGAATGTCCACGGACACACCCACGCCCGCCCCGGCCGAGTCGGCGGCGGAGCGTTATCTGGCCGTACAACGGTCGGACGAGTTCGTCGGGTTGCGCCGCGCGCTGCGCAGCTTCGTCTTCCCGATGACCGTCGCGTTCTTCCTGTGGTACGCGCTCTACGTGATCCTCTCCGCCTACGCGCGGGACTTCATGGGCACGAAGCTCTTCGGCAGCAACATCAACGTGGCGCTGGTCTTCGGTCTGCTCCAGTTCGTCTCGACGTTCCTCATCGCCTGGCTCTACTCCCGGTACGCCGACCGGAAGCTCGACCCGGTCGCCGACCGCATCCGCGCCGAGATCGGGGAGGTGACCCATGAATCCGGTCCTCGCGGTTGAGGCGGGTGGCGGCACCGCCCGCAACCTCACCATCACCCTGTTCCTGGTCTTCGTGGCGGTGACCCTGGCCATCACCATCTGGGCCAGCCGGCAGACCAAGACGGCCACCGACTTCTACGCCGGCGGCCGGTCCTTCTCCGGCTTCCAGAACGGCATGGCGATCGGCGGCGACTACATGTCGGCCGCGTCGTTCCTCGGCATCGCCGGCATCATCGCGCTGTACGGCTACGACGGCTTCCTCTACTCCATCGGCTTCCTGGTCGCCTGGCTGGTGGCACTGCTGCTGGTGGCGGAGCTGCTGCGCAACTCGGGCCGGTACACGATGGCCGACGTGCTGGCCTTCCGGATGCGCCAGCGCCCGGTGCGTACGGCGGCGGCGGTCTCCACCATCACCGTGTCGATCTTCTACCTGCTGGCCCAGATGGTAGGCGCGGGCGCCCTGGTCGCGCTGCTGCTCGGGATCAAGCCGGGCACGACCTTCCTCGGCATGGACGCCGACACCGCCAAGATCGCCACCATCATCATGGTCGGTGCCCTCATGATCATCTACGTGACCGTGGGTGGCATGAAGGGCACCACGTACGTCCAGATCGTCAAGGCGTTCCTGCTGATGACCGGCGCGCTGGTGATGACCGTGCTGGTGCTGGCGAAGTACAACTTCAACCTCTCGGCGCTGCTGGGTGACGCCGCCGCCACGTCGGGCAAGGGCAACGCGTTCCTCGAACCCGGGCTCCGCTACGGCGTCGAGGTGGCCGGCAACTCGACCCAGACCTTCTACAACAAGATGGACCTGCTGTCGCTTGGTATCGCCCTGGTGCTCGGCACGGCCGGCCTGCCGCACATCCTGATCCGCTTCTACACCGTGCCGACCGCCAAGGCGGCCCGCAAGAGCGTGCTCTGGGCGATCGGCATCATCGGCACCTTCTACCTGCTGACCCTCGCCCTCGGCTTCGGTGCGGCGGCGCTGGTCGGCGGCAAGGCGATCGTCGCGCAGGACAAGGCCGGCAACACCGCCGCGCCGCAGCTCGCCGAGGAGTTGGGCAAGACCTTCCTCGGCGGTGACCTGGGCGGGGCGACCCTGTTGGCGATCATCGCGGCGGTGGCCTTCGCGACCATCCTGGCGGTGGTCGCCGGGTTGACCCTGGCGTCGTCGTCCAGCCTGGCGCACGACTTCTATGCCAACGTGGTCAAGAAGGGGCAGACCTCCGAACGGCAGGAGGTCCGGGTGGCCCGGATCTCGGCCCTGGTCATCGGCGCGGTCTCGATCGCCCTGTCGATCTACGCGCAGAGCCTGAACGTGGCCTTCCTGGTGGCGCTGGCGTTCGCGGTGGCCGCCTCGGGCAACCTGCCGGCGATCCTCTACAGCCTGTTCTGGAAGCGGTTCAACACCTCGGGCGCGGTCTGGGCCATCTACGGCGGTCTGCTCTCCGCCGTGTTCCTGGTGTTCTTCTCGCCTGTCGTCTCCGGCGCGCCGACCTCGATGTTCCCGGAGCACGACTGGCAGTGGTTCCCGCTGTCGAACCCGGGCCTGCTGTCCATCCCGTTCGGCTTCCTCTGCGGCTGGATCGGCACGATCATCTCCAAGGAGCACGACGAGGACAAGTACGCCGAGCTGGAGGTGCGTGCCCTCACCGGCGCGGGAGCGCACTGACCGACCGGCACCACGAGGCCCCCGCCGCGACGCCCGCGGCGGGGGCCTCCGCCGTGCACCGGGTCCGTCGGGGTCGACCGGCCACAGCGACAGGGACGGGCAGCGTACGGGACACCGGGATCTTCCAGGTCCAAAGAGTGTGCGGGTGCCGTGCTGGGTAGGCTGACCGCCATGAAGGTTGCCCAGCGGTTCGGAAACGGTCACCGCGTCCTCGTCACCGGCGGCGCCGGGTTCGTGCCGTCGCACCT
The DNA here is from genome assembly GCF_036017915.1 of Micromonospora sp. NBC_00421. Taxonomy (NCBI): domain Bacteria; kingdom Bacillati; phylum Actinomycetota; class Actinomycetes; order Micromonosporales; family Micromonosporaceae; genus Micromonospora; species Micromonospora sp. NBC_00421. Next base: position 5,956,107 of record NZ_CP107929.1, on the reverse strand, counting down.
GGTGGACGCCCTGATCGACCGCGGGTGCACGGTGGTCGCGCTTGACAACTTCGTCACCGGTTCCAAGGACAACGTCGCGCACCTGGCGGACGACCCCCGTTTCACCCTGGTCGAGGCGGACATCTCCGAGGGCCTGCCCACCCACCACCCGGCCCTGACCCAGCGGTTCGACGCGATCCTGCACATGGCGTCCCCGGCCAGCCCGACCGACTTCGAGAAGTTGCCGGTGGAGATCCTGCGGGTCGGTTCGGTGGGCACCCTGCACCTGCTCGACCGCGCGGTCGCCGACGGCGCCCGGTTCCTGATGGCCTCCACCTCCGAGGCGTACGGGGATCCGAAGGAGCACCCGCAACGGGAGACGTACTGGGGCAACGTCAACCCGATCGGGGTGCGCAGCGTCTACGACGAGGCGAAGCGCTTCTCCGAGGCGGCCACCATGGCCTACCACCGCAGTCGGGGGCTGGACGCGGCGATCGTCCGGATCTTCAACACGTACGGCCCACGGATGCGCCCGGACGACGGCCGGGCCATCCCGACCTTCATCTCCCAGGCGCTGCGCGGCGAGCCGATCACCGTGCACGGCACGGGTGGACAGACCCGGTCGATCTGTTATGTCGACGACCTGGTGCGGGGAATCCTGCTGCTGCTCGACTCGACGGAGACCGGCCCGATCAACTGCGGCACCGAGCACGAGCTGACCATGCGGCAACTCGCCGAGACCATCGCGTCACTCTCCGGCAGCCAGTCACAGGTGACCTACGTCACTCGCAGCTCGGACGACCCGGAGATGCGCCGCCCCGACCTCACCCTGGCCCGGGACCTGCTGGGATACCAGGCGGCGGTCTCGCCCGAGGAGGGCCTCCGGCGCACCATCGACCATTTCCGCGACCGGTTAGGGTAGCTCCCCCGCGCCACGCGGGACGGCCGGCGGGCTTCGCGTTCCGCCGACGCTCGACCGGCCTACGTACGCTGAAACGCATGTCAGCGACCTCGTCAGCCGGCGCCTCGCTCCCGTACCTGCACCGCGGCGCGGGCCGTGCCCCGGTGCCCGGTGCCGACCGGGGCACCACCGGGCGCTCCCGCCAGTCCGACGCGCAGTGGTACCCGTCGTACCAGGAGGGCCAGCCCCGCTCCGGCGGACCGGGCGGCCCAGGCACCCCCGCCGGGCCAGGCGGGCCGGGGAACTACGGCAGGCGCGGGCCGCGACCGCGCTGGGGGCGGATCGCCCTGGTGGCCGGCGTGACGGTGCTGGTGGTGGCGCTGCTCGGCGGGATCGGGGCCTTCTTCTACACCCGCAGCCTCGACAAGGACCTGGCCCGCACCGACCCGTTCTCCGAGATCACCGGCGGTCGGCCCGCCAAGCCGGTCGACGGGGCGCTCAACATCCTGCTGGTGGGCACGGACTCGCGGGACCCGGACGCAGCGGTCGACAAGCCGGGCGAGTGGCGCGCGGACACGCTGATCGTCATGCACATCCCGGCCGACCACCAGTCGGCCTACCTGGTCTCCGTCCCGCGTGACCTGTACGTGCCGATCCCGGAGAGCGCCGGCGCGGACTGCTCCTCCGGCCGGCGGGCGAAGATCAACGCGGCGTTCGCCTTCGGTGGCCTGCCGCTGGCGGTACGCACCGTGGAGTGCTTCACCGACGTCCGGATCGACAACGTGATGGCGATCGACTTCGGCGGCTTCAAGGAGGTCACCGACGCGGTCGGCGGGGTCGACCTGAAGGTGGAGCAGAGCATCACCTCGATCCACAAGCCGTACCGGAAGTTCACCAAGGGCACCATGCACATGGACGGCGCCACGGCGCTGGACTGGATCCGGCAGCGCAAGCAGTTCCCCCAGGGTGACTTCGCCCGGATGCGTCACCAGCAGGAGTTCCTGCGGGCGCTGATGGACAAGGCGGCCAGCACCGGCACGCTTACCAACCCGAAGAAGCTGAACGCGTTCCTCCAGTCGGTGACCGACGCGGCGACCGTGGACAACGGCTTCTCCCTCGGTGACATGGCCATTCAGTTCCGTAATCTGCGCGGCGAGAACCTGACCTTCCTCACCAGCCCGAACACCGGCAGCGACACCATCGACGGGGAGTCGGTGGTGGTCTCCGACCGGGAGAAGGCGCTGGCGATGTACAAGGCGATGTCCGCCGACACGATGGCGGACTGGGTGGCGGCCGACAAGAAGGCGGGCAACGGCAACTGACGGTCCCGCCGGCGCGGGGCGGGCCGTCGCGGCCTGCCCCGATGTGTCGGGCAGATTTCGACAACCGTCATCAGAGGTCGTTTGCCGACCGCTTGATCATCGAACGCCAACGGCCGTCCGGTCTCATCAATTCGTCCGAACGGATGAATTGCGGGGGCAAAGGTCAGGTTTTCTGGGATTTGTGCGTGTGACGACCTCGCCTTGCCGGGAAGCGGTACGTACAGTGGTCCCGCCCCCCGATCACGCGAGCTGGAGCACGCATGCCGGTTCAGACCAGTCCCCGCCCCTCGTCGCTGAGCGCCGACCCCTACCGGGCATCGGCCGCCGTCCCGTCACCGGGTGGTCGCGGCGGTCGGCGCACCGGCACGGTCCGCAAGCGTGCCAAGCGCAAGGACCCGCTCTGGGCGCGGCTGACAGTGGTCTTCGGCGCCGTGCTGATGCTGACCAGTGGCGTCGCGATCGTCGGCAGCAAGGTGCTGATCAGCCAGGCCACCGGCAACATCGCACAGCGCAACCTGCTCGGCGGGGCGGGCAAGACCGAGGCCGAGGGCGGCGCCAACCTGGACGGCCCGATCGACATGCTGCTGCTCGGGGTGGACGCCCGGGAGCGCTGGGCCGCCGACGACGTCCGGTCGGACAGCATCATCGTGCTGCACATCCCGGCCAGCCACGACCAGGCGTACCTGATCTCGATCCCCCGGGACACCGAGGCGCAGATCCCCGCGTTCAAGAAGAGCGGGTTCAAGGGCGGCACCGACAAGATCAACGCGGCGTTCCAGGCCGGCGCACGCAACGGTGGCGGCTGGGAGGGCGGCGCCCAGCTGATGGCCCAAACCATCAAGAACATGACCGGGGTCAGCTTCGACGGCGCCGCGATCATCAACTTCGGCGGTTTCAAGAACGTCATCGACACCCTCGGCTCGGTGCGCATCTGCGTCAGCCACGAGGTGAAGTCGCACCACATGATGATCGTGGACGGCAAGCAGATGTGGAACGCGGACGCCAAGAAGACCGGCCGGCCGATGACGCCCGTGGTCTACAAGAAGGGCTGCCGGGAGATGAGCGGCCTCCAGGCGCTCGACTACTCGCGGCAGCGCTACGGCCTGCCGAACAGCGACTACGACAGGCAGCAGAACCAGCAGCAGCTGATCAAGGCGATGGCCCGCAAGGCCACCGACAAGGGCATGCTGACCAACCCGGTGAAGGTCAACCAGCTGATCAAGGCGGCCGGTAAGGCGTTCATCCTGGACACCGGCGGCGTGCCGGTCGCGGACCTGGTCTTCACCATGCGCGGGGTCACCGCCAACGAGTTGACCATGCTGCGCACCAACGGCGGCACGTTCAACGGCAACGCCAACAACCGCGAGGCGCTCAGCCCGCAGACCCTGGACATGTTCCAGGCGATCAAGGAAGACAAGCTCGGCGAATTCGTCTACGCCAACCCGAGCGTGCTGTCCACCCGCAAGTGACCCGCCGGAAATAGCGGGGAACCGGCCCGGAGCCCCACCGTCCCGCCCTAGCCTGATGTGAGAGACATTCACGTTACGGCCACGGGGAGGACGTCACGGCCAGGTCAGCGCGATCCGACCGGGGGCGGGGCAGACCGTCCCCCGCCCGGCGTACGGCCCGCGGGTCGCGGGTCCTGCTCGGCGTCGGCCTGACCCTGGTGCTGCTCGCCGGGCTGGCCGTGGTCGGGGTGCGGATGCTCACCCAGCGCTACGACCGGACGGTCAGCCGGGAACAACTGCTCGCCCCGGACGCCCGACAGGCCCGCACCGAGCTGGACGACGGCCTGAACTACCTGATCGTCGGCTCCGACCGACGAGCCGGCGCGCAGGGGCCGGACCAGCGATCGGACACCATCCTGATCGTGCACGTCCCACCCGGCCTGCGACAGGCGTACCTGATTTCCGTTCCCCGCGACCTGCTGGTCGCGATCCCACCCGACGGCATCGGCTACGGCGGGGGGCAAGACAAGATCAACGCTGCGTACGAGCACGGCGGCGGCGGCGAGGGCGGCACCCGACTGCTCTCGGCCACCCTCACCCAGCTCACCGGCATCCGCTTCGACGGCGCGGCACTCGTCGACTTCGCCGGTTTCCGGCAGGTCATCGACCTGTTGGGCGGCATCCGGATGTGCGTCGACACCGAGGTCCGGTCGATCCACACCGGGGCCCTCTTCCCGGTCGGCTGCCAGCAGATGGACGGCGCGAAGGCGCTGGACTACGCCCGGCAGCGCTACGGCCTCCCGGGTGGCGACTACGACAGGCAACGACACCAGCAGCAGATGCTGCGGGCGATGATGGACCGGGCCGCCCAGGCCCACCTGCGCAGCGACCCGGTGCAACTGGACCGGGTGCTGCGGGCGGTAGGCGGTTCGCTCACCGTCGACACCAACGGCGTGCCCCTGGACGACCTGGTGTTCGCGTTGCGCGCGCTGCCCGCCGACGCGTTGCACGGGGTGCAGTTGCCCTCGTACCCGCAGACCATCGACGGCATCTCGTACGTGGTGCTCGACCACGGTGGCGGCGGGCTCTTCGACGCCGTCCGCACCGACCGGCTGCCCGACTGGGCGCAGGCCAACCCACGCTGGGTCAACCGGCTGTGACCCGGCAGCCGGCCGCCGGCACCCGGATCACCGGCAGCCCGGGGCCGCCACGCCGACCGTCGAGGTGCCGTTCCCGGCACCGAGGATCTAGGCTTGGTGACCGTGTTCGGATCCCAGGTTCCCAGCGTCCCCGTGACCGCGATCGACGACGACACCTACCTGCTCGACGTCCGTGAGGACGACGAGTGGGCGGCGGGCCACGCGCCCGGCGCCCACCACGTACCGATGATGGAGCTGCCGGCCCGGCTCGCCGAGGTGCCCACCGACCGCGACGTCGCGGTGATCTGCCGCTCCGGCGGGCGCTCCGCGCAGGTGGTCGGTTACCTGCTCGGCAACGGCTGGGAGCAGGTGCGCAACGCCGACGGTGGGATGCGGCAGTGGGTGGCCGTCGGCAAACCGGTGGTCACCGGGGACGGGCAACCCGGCCAGGTCATCTGAGCGTCGGAGGATGGGCGATCCACTTGTCTTCGCGCACCGTGGCGCGTCGGCCGACCTCCCCGAACACACCCTGGCGGCCTACCTGCGGGCCCTCGACGAGGGCGCCGACGGGCTGGAGTGCGACGTCCGGCTGACCCGCGACGGGCACCTGGTCTGCGTACACGATCGGCGGTTGAACCGGACCAGCAACGGCCACGGTCTGGTCAGCGCCCGCACCCTGGCCGAGTTGGAGACGCTGGACTTCGGCTCCTGGCACCCCGGGTGCCCGCCGGCCGACGGCGACGAGGCGCTTGACGACACGCGCACCCGGCTGCTCACCCTGGACCGGCTGCTGGCCGCCGTCCGGGCCGCCGGCCGCCCGGTCCGGCTGCTGGTGGAGACCAAACACCCGTCCCGCTACCGGGGGGACGTCGAGCGCCGGCTGGTCACCCTGCTGCGACGGCACGGGCTGGCCGAGCCGGCCCCCGACGATCCGGTCCAGGTCACCGTGATGTCCTTCTCCCCGCTGGCGGTCCGCCGGGTCCGCGAGCTGGCCCCGGCGCTGCCGACGGTGCTGCTGCTGGAGGTGTTGCCCCGCTGGCTGCGGCTCGACCGGCTGCCGTTCGGGGCCCGGATCGCCGGGCCGGGCATCGGGCTGGTCCGGGCCCGCCCGGAACTGGTGCCCGCACTCCGGGCCGCCGGCCACCAGGTGTACGTCTGGACGGTCAACGAGCCGACCGACCTGGACCTGGTCCTCGACGCCGGGGTGGACGGGGTGATCACCGACCGGCCGGCGCACACCCTGGCCCGGCTCGGTCGATGACGTCCGCCTCCCACCTGCCCCGGGCCGACGCCGACCGTTCGGGCCGGCACCGGGTGCCGGACCGGCCCGACTCCCCGGGGGTGCCCGAAGGCCGTCGCACGGGGCACACTCGGGGCATGCCGGAGCGCACCGATCTCGCCACCCTCATCGCCGACCACGGCGCGGTGATCGAGATGATCAATGCGGGTGAGGCCGGGCTGCCGGTGCTCACCGCGCTGCTGCGGGCGGCCCGGCCCGCGCTCGGCGCGGCCTGCGTGGCCTTCGTCGAGTTCGCCCCGACCGGCGGACGGGTGATCGCCGCCAGCGGCAACGCCGAGTGGACCATCGGCCGTCCGCTGCCCGCCTCCGACCCGGCCACCGTCTGCCTGCTCACCGGCCCCCGGGTCCGGCAGACCCGGCTGGACCGTCTCGACGGCCCGCTCGCCGGGGAACTGGCCGAGCGCGGTCTGCGCCGCATGATCGTCGCCCGCGCCGAACTCAACGGGCTCACCGTCGGCAGCCTGCACGCCCTCTATCCCGACGACGAGGAGTCCGAGGACCGGATCCAGCACGCCACCATCGGTTACTTCGCCTCCTGCATCGCCCACATGTACGGCGACCAGAGCGGCCTGCCGGTGCACGGCGACGGCCCGGTCGTCGCGGCGCTCGCCGACGGCCTGGCCGTGGTGGACCGGGACGGCCGGGTCCGGCTGTGGAACCCGGCGGCCGTCGAGGTCACCGGCCGCACCGCCGCCGAGGCGATGAACCGACCGCTGCCGTTCCCGCTCCCGGCGGCCGGCCAGGTGCTCGACCACCAACTGCCGGGCGGGCAGTGGCTACGGATCACCTCCGGCGAGCTGGTCGGTCCGGGCACGCTCCGGGTGGTCACCTTCCGCGACATCACCGACCAGCAACGCCGCGACTCCGACCGGGACCTGTTCGTCGCGGTCACCAGCCACGAGCTGCGTACCCCGGTCACCGTCATCAAGGGGTACGCGGACACCCTCACCGACCACTGGGAGTCGCTGACCGACCACGATCGACGGCAGGCGGCCCGGGTGATCGGTCAGCGGGCCAACGAACTGGCCCGACTGGTCGACCGGCTGCTCACCTCGGCCACCGACGTACGCCCCAGCGACGAGCCGGCCGTCCCGTTCGACCTCGGTGAGGCGCTCCGCGCCGCGGTGCTTGACCTCCCCGGCGACCTGCGTCGTCGGCTGCTCCTGCACGTCCCGGTCGACCTGCCCAAGACACTCGGGGACCGGCACCGGCTGACCACCGTGCTGACCGAGCTGTGCACCAACGCGGGGAAGTGGTCGCCGACGGACTCCCCCATCGAGGTGATCGCGACGGCCGACGGGCAGACGGTGTCGTTCCGGGTGGCCGACCGGGGGATGGGAATCCGGCCGGAGCACGTGGAACGCGCCTTCGACCGGTTCTGGCAGGGCGAGTCCGGGGACCGTCGGGGTTATCCGGGTGCCGGGCTCGGCCTCTATCTCGTCCGTCGGATCGTTGAACAGCAGAATGGATGGGTATCCCTACGTCCACGGGACGGGGGCGGTACGGTCGCAGAGGTGCGGCTGCCGCGGGGATGATCCCGCACCGGCGGGCCGGAGACGAGCCGGCACGGGTGGGCCGGGGCGCACCGCCGCACCGGCGGGCACGGGAAGGAGCCGGGGTGTCGACGGGACGAGTCGATCGTTCGTGGTGCGTGGTGGTTCCCCACCATGTCACCGGAGCGCGGCTGGCCCGGCACCGGCTCGCCGACGAACTGGCCGACCTGGTGCCCCCGACGCTCCTCGCGGACCTGGTGGCCGTCCTGGCCGAACTGGTCGGCAACGCGGTCCGGCACGCCGACCCGCTGCCCGGCGGGGTGGTCCGGGTCGCCTGGCGGCTACGGCCGACCCGGACCGGGCCGGTGCTGTCGGTCCGGGTGACCGACGGCGGCGCCGAGGCCGGGCCCCTGATGCGGGCCGCCGGAACGGACGCCGTCGACGGCCGGGGCCTGCACATCGTCGCCGGGCTGGCCAGCTGTTGGGGGGTCGACCGCGACGGCCTGGGGCAGAGCGTCTGGGCCGAGTTCCACCCGGCCGACTGCCGGCCCGGCCTGGTTCCCACCGGCTGACGCGGGGTCGGGCCAGATCCGGGTCGGCCGACGCAGCGGGGCGACGCAGCGGGTGACCCGGCGCCTCGGTGCGGCGCAGCGTGGCGGCCGAGCCGGCGCAGCGTGGCGGGTCCTGCCCCCGCCGTCGCCCGGCGGGCTCTAGGCTGTCTCGCCGTGAGCAAGCGTCGAAAGAACCAGCGCGTCGAGGCCGCTCCCCGCCGGGAGAAGATCCGGGACGTCTTCGTCCCCCGTCCGTTCGAAGGGTTGGCCGACGAACCGGAGTGGATCGCCCTGCGCGAACTCGTGCCGGCCGCCTCCGCGCCGCTGCGGCTCACCCCCGGGCTGGTCGAGGAGCACGGTGACCGTCCGGTCACCCTGGCCACCGTGCTGCCGATGGCCGCCCCGGCGATGACCAAGCCGGACGGCCGGGTGTTCATCGGTCTCCAGCGGCACCAGCAGTCCGGCGACGTCTCCCGGGACCTGGCCGAGGCGCTGCTCTGCGCCCTGCGTACCGAGCCGGGCGGGCAGGTGACGGTGCCGCCACTGCCGGGCCCCGGCCCCCGGCTCCAGGACATCCTGGTGGACGGCCCGCTGGACATCACGATGCACGAGGGCTTCGAGTTCTGGCTCGATCCCGGTGCGGCAGACGACCCGACCGTGCAGGCGTCCCTGGAGCGGGCGAACGCGGCGATCTACCCGACCGTGAAGCTGGCCGCCGCCCGGGCCGCCTACTGGTGCCGGGTGCCGGAGAAGGCGCACGTGCGCTGGGTGCTCGGCGACGACGAGGATGCCGCGCTGGACACGCTCTCCCGGCTCTCCGCCGCCGGTGCCCTCACCCTGGGCGAGGGTACGAAGTTCGCCGGCATGTTCCGGGCACACGGCCGGCTGGCGCCGGTCTGGGACCTGCCGGAGGACGTCCCGGCCGCCGAGTGGGAGGAGCCGGTCACCGCGTTCGCCAAGCGGTACGCCGACGCGCTGGCCGAGAAGGAGCCGCTGGACGCCGCCGGCCGCCGGGCCCGCCAGGGTCTGCTCGGCCGCCAGCTCACCCTCCGCTGAGCCCACCCGCCCGGGGCGGCTCAGGCGGCGGTCGGGTGCAGTGGTTCGCGGACCAGTGGACAGGACATGCAGCGGGGGCCGCCCCGGCCGGAGCCCAGCTCCGAACCGGCGATCGGGATGACCTCGATGCCGGCGCGTTCCAGCTGGGCGTTGGTCTCCACGTTGCGTTCGTAGCCGACGCAGAGCCGGGGGGCCAGGGCGAGGGTGTTGTTGCCGTCGTCCCACTGCTCGCGTTCGGCGGTCACCGGGTCCAGGCCGGTGTCGATCACCCGGAGCTGGTCGAGGTCCATCGCGTCGGCAGCCGCGCGCAGGAACGGCGCGGGGCCGTCCACCCGGGGCTCGCCGTCCGGTCCGACGATCACCGTGTACGCCGACAGCGTGCTGGCCACGTTGGGGTACATCAGCACCGCGTCGACGTCGACCATGGTGCAGACGGTGTCGAGGTGCATGGTGGCCCGTTCCTGGGCGATCGGCACCACCAGCATGGTGTGCGCCAGGCCGGCGGCGAAGACCTGCCGGGCCAGCCGTTCGGCGCCGGCCGGGGTGGTCCGCTCGCCCACCCCGACGGCGAGCACCCCGGGGGCGAGCAGCAGCACGTCGCCGCCCTCTAGGTGTTCCAGGCCGGGATGGTAGACGGCCCGGGTGCCGACGAATCTCGGGTGGTAGCGGTAGATCGCGTCGGTGAGTGTGGTCTCCCGGCGGCGGGCCGGCATGGCGAGGCTGGTGACCCCGACCCGGTCGCCGATCCACAGTGACGAGTCCCGGGTGAAGAGCAGGTTGGGCAGCGGGTCGATGACGAAGTCGTGCCGGTCCATCAGCGTCCAGACCAGACCACCGGGGCGCTCGGCGCTGATCCGTACCTCCTCGTGGGCGAGGCCGGCGGTGAGCACGTCGGCGAGGGCGGCAGGGTCGAGGTAGGCGAGGTGGTCGGCGACCCGACGGCGCAGGGTGTCGCCCAGTCGGGGCGAGCTGAGCACCTGCTCGGTGAGCTCGGCGCGGGCCTCTGCGACGGCGAGGGTCTCGGCGAGCAGGGTGGCCAGGTAGAGCACCTCCACGCCCCGGTCGCGCAGCTCGGCGGCGAAGGCATCGTGCTCCTCCTGGGCCCGGCCCACCCATGGGATAGCGTCGAAAAGCAACGAGTCGTTGTTGCGGGGGGTGAGGCGGGCCAGTTCCGGACCCGGCCGGTGCAACAGCACCGTGCCGAGTCGACCGACCTCGCTGTCCACGTAGTGGGTCACCCCCGCAGCGTAGGACAGTGCTGATCGATGTTCAGCGGAAGAACTGCGGATGAATATGGCATTCATCCGCACTCATTCCGGCGCTCCAACTTGCCGTACCCCCACAGTGGCGACGTAGGGTAGTGAGACCATAACTTTCGAGAGACCTTTTGCCGGAGGTCGCGATGACTGTCTTTCCCGCTCGTCGAGCCGTACCCACCCGGGCACTGCCGCCCGTGGCGGTGCCGCAGCCCCGTCCCGACGGGTCCGCGGCACTGGACCCGGCTCGTCCGACCCCGCTGGAGTGGGCGCGTCGACGTCGAGCCGAGCGGGGTGCCCGTCGGCTGGAGGCCGCCGGGGCGCGGGCGCTCGGTCAGCTCGACCACCTGGGCCCCGCCTGGCACGTGATCGAGTGGCCCCGCACCGACGTCTCGGACATGCTGCGCGACCACGGCCAGGACGAACGCGCCGGGTTCCTCGCCATCGGCCCCAGCGGGCTCTTCGCGGTCAGCATCGTCGACCACGGCCGGGCCCGGGTGCTGGTCGCCGGGGACGTGGTGCAGATCAACGGCAAGCGCCCGCCGTACGTGACCGAGGCCCGGCGGGACGCCAAGCGGGCGAGCAAGGCGCTTACCGGGGCGGTCGGGCTGCCGATCCCGGTGACACCGGTGCTGACCTTCGTCGGCTCCGGCGTCATCAGCGTCTACGGCCTGCCCAAGGACTGCATGATGGCGACCCACCGGGAGCTGGACCGGCTCCTCGTCGCCGGTGGCAACCGGATCAGCCCGGCCACCGCCGAGAAGCTGTCCCGGGTCGCCCAGGCACCACAGACCTGGCACAACGGCACCTACCGTCCCGCCGGCGACTACCGGTGGTACGACGAGGGCCGAACGGCCGCTGACAAGCCGGCGGGTCGCCGGTAACGTCACCGACGACGCCCCGCGGCACCGGTTTTCCGCGACATCCCGGTCCGCGCCGTCGCCGGCCGCCCACCAGGGCACCCGATCCATCCACCGGCGGCTGGTGACTCCAGCGCGGTCGGCGACCGTCACGAAGACCGGCTAGCGTGGACAGACCGTCGGTGTACCTAGGAGGCACGGTGGCCCACGTCGAACTCTCGCTCTCGGACGTGTTCGTGCCGGCGGCACGGACGCCGACAGAGCCGGGGTGCGACAACGTCGGGAAGTGGTCGGCCACCGTCTCGCGCGCCGAGGAGCCCTGCCTCCTGATCGACGCCGACACCCAGGTGGTGGCCATCTCCGCCGCCGGTTGCGAACTGCTCTGCCTCGGCGCCCCCGAGGCCGTGGTCGGGCTGCCGCTGCTCGAAGGAGGCCTGCGGCTGCTCGACTTCACCGCAGCCCGGCACGAGTTGCCCGAGCAGGAGACCGACAAGATCCCCCCGCTGCTGGCCCTGCACTCCGGGCGACTCGCCCGGGGTCTGCTGAGGGTGCAGCCCGCCGGTGACGACAGCACCTACGCGACAGTCGACGCCATCTCCACGCCGGTCCTCACCGACGGTTCGGTCGCCGGCTCGCTCACCTTCTTCTCCGCGATCTGACCGTCCTACCCGGCCGTCCGTCCGGCTCCGCCCTTCGACCGCCGGACAGCGCCGCGTCGGCCGTCCGCCCGAGCAAGGCTCCCTCGACCGGCGTTCAGCGCCCTCTCGGCCTGTTCCGACGGCAGCGTCGGTGTCGCGCCGGCCTTCACCGTGCGGGCCGATCCTCCTACGATGGGCTCACCCCCACCGGCCACCGCGACCGGCCCTCTCCAGCCGATCCGTAACGGCCGGTGCCCGTCCCGACGCCCCCGCGCGCGACTCCCCCGAGGACCGGCCCGTGCCGCCTGACCCCGTATCGCGTCCCCCGTACCGACGGCCGGTCACCGCCCTACTCACGGTGGCCCTGCTCGCCGTGCTGCCGTCCACCGGCTGCGCCGCCCCGCCGGAACGCGGTGTGGCGGTCCCCGTCGCCCCGCCGACGCCGACCGTGACCACGCCGCCGACCACGTCGCCCACCATCCTGCCGGTGACACCCACCCTGCCACCGACCTCCGCCCCGCCCACCCCCACCGTCGCGGCGGTCGCCGTGGCCTGCGCCGGCCGCCCCTCCGCCGACCGGGTGATCGGGCTGCTCCGCAGTGACGTGCTGCCCCGGAACGTGTCGGTGCGGGCCGTCGAGGGGCCGCTCTGCGCCGACGGCTGGCAGTACACCGTGTTGGCGGTCAGTGGGCACGAGGAGCTCCAGGCGGTGAGCCGGGGGGAACCGGACGCGCTGCGGCTGGTCACGGCCGGTACGGACGTCTGCTCGATCGAGGTGAAGGCCGTTGCGCCGCCCGCCATCCGGACGTTGGCCTGCGACGCCGGGACCGGGGTGCCACCGGGTGCGTAGGCTGGTCGACATGCCCGGAACACCACCGACCCGATACGTCTTCTTGGGCCCCGAGGGCACCTTCGCCGAACAGGCGTTGCGTACCGTCCCGGCCGCCGAGCACGGCAGTCGTACGCCCGCCCGCAGCGTCGGCGAGGCGCTGGAGAGCGTACGGGCCGGTGAGGCGGACGCGGCGCTGGTGCCGATGGAGAACTCGATCGGCGGCGCGGTCGGGGTGACCCTGGACGAGTTGGCAGAGGGGAACCCGCTGGTGATCACCAGGGAGGTGATCCTGCCGGTGGAGTTCGTGCTCGGCGCGCGGCCCGGCACCGATCTCCACCGGGTAAGCAGTGTGGCAGCCCATCCGCAGGCGTCCACCCAGTGCCGCAACTGGCTGCGCGCCCACCTGCCCGACGCCACGGTGATCGACGTGCTCTCCAACGGTGCAGCGGCGGCCGGCGCGGCGAACGGCGAGTACGACGCGGCGATCTGCGCCCCGATCGGGGCGGCCCGGCACCGGTTGACGCTGCTCGCCGACAAGATCGCCGATCACCCGGACGCGGTGACCCGCTTCGCACTGCTGTCCCGCCCCGGCCCGCCCCCGCCGCCCACCGGTGACGACGTCACCTCGCTGGTCGTCTACATCGCCCACGACCGGGTGGGCGCCCTGCTGTCGGTGCTGATGGAGTTGGCCGTCCGGGGGGTCAACCTGACCCGGATCGAGTCCCGCCCCACCGGTGAGGCGCTCGGCCGGTACGTCTTCTTCCTCGACTGCACCGGTCACGTCGCGGACGCCCGGCTCGGCGAGGCGTTGCAGGGGTTGCGTCGGGTCTGCGCCGAGGTGCGCTTCCTCGGGTCGTACCCCCGGCACCGGTGGACCGACGCGGCGGGTGATCGGCCGGTCCCGGCACCAGCCGGCCTGTCGGACACCGACTACACCGACGCGGCGGCCTGGCTGGCCCGGCTGCGCTCCGGTGAGCTGAACTGACTGCCCTATCCCGGTATCCGCCACGGCAGCGGCAGCGAGCCTGAACCGCACCCACGAATCCCACGGAGTCCGGGCCGACCCGACCCGGTCACGCCGCCAGCGCCGTCCGACGAGGCCCGAACCGCCCCGCCCACCCCCGACCCGAATCGGCCAGACCGAGCCGAATCGGCCAGACAGAGCCGAATCGGCTAAGACCGAGCCGAATCGGCCAAGACCGAGCCGGCACGGCCAAGAACGGTGCCGGCCCCGGCCGAGGCCGAACGGAGCCGAACCGGCCTGGGTCGGCCGACGACTCCACGATCGGCCGGCGACGAGTCGGGGTGCGGGGCGGCCCCAGCCGGGACCGCCCCCCACCGCCGAGGTCAGCTGAGCAGGCCGCCGAGCAGGCCGCCCTGTTGCTGCTGCTGAGTGCCGCTGCCCTGGACCGGCGGCTCCTCCGACGGCTGGACCACGACGAAGCCCTGGCCGGCGAAGCTCATGGTGAACGCCTCACCGGTGCTGCGGCCGAGCAGGGTGCCCAGGCCGAGCTGCTCCGCCCGGTGGTAGCCGGTCTGGAGGTTGGCCGACCAGCAGACGGCGGCCTGCGGGTCGACATAGGTGGGCGCGTCGACGTTGAGCACGACCGGGGTGCCCTTGGTGGTGATGGCGATCCGCCCGTGCCCGCTGAACACGCAGTTGAACAGGCCGGACGAGGCCATCCCCGCGCCGCCGACCATCTTGATGTCGTACGACAGGGACGAGTCGAAGGCCAGCACGCTCGACCCGTTGATCGACAGGGCGTCGCCCGGCTCCAGGTCGATGATGTGCACGTCCTTGGCCAGCTCGGCGAGGAAGACGTCCCCGTGGCCGCTGAGCTTCATCAGCGGCACTCCCTCGCCGGTGAGCCGCTGCTTGATGAACTTGCCGATGCCGCCCGAGCCGAGCGCCTGGAACTGCACCTGCCCCTGGTAGGCGACCATCGACCCGACCCGGGCCATCGCCTCACCGTTGAGTTCGATCTTCAACATCTTGGAGTTCTGCAGCCGCATGCCGGGCTGGGCGGACTCCTTCTCCAGGTTTTCTGCCGAGAACAGCGCGCTGCGCATGGGGGTCTTCCTCCTGATCGGGGATGTGCTCGCCCCACGGTAGGCAGCCCCCGCAACCGGCCGCATCGGCCGAGCGGCGCGCTCAGCCCCAGCCCAACGCGTGCAACCGCTCGTCGTCGATTCCGAAATGATGGGCGATCTCGTGCACCACGGTCACCGCCACCTCGTCGACCACGTCGTCCTCGGTGGCGCAGATGTGCAGGATCGGCCGGCGGTAGATGAAGATCCGATCCGGCAGTACGCCCGAGTAGCTCCAACCGCGTTCGGTAAGCGCATGCCCCTCGTAGAGGCCGAGCAGGTTCTCTCCGGCGGGCGGGTCGTCCTCGACCAGGATGACCACGTTGCTCATCAGCCGGAGCAGTTCCTCGGGCACCTCGTCGAGGGCCTCGCCGACCAGTTCCTCGAAACGTTCACGGCTCATCTCCACAGGCACCTCACCGATTGTGCCCGACTCGCCGCCCCGCCCACTCCCTACGCCGACCGGCCGCCCCCACCGGCACCAACATCATGCTCGATCCTGGTTGTCCACACCGTTGCGTTAACGCCGTGGGTGGCTGGTCAACCCGGGACAGGAAGTGCCCGATCGGGGAGCGGGGTGGGCCCGCTTGGCGATCATGGAGTGGTGGTGCCGACTTTGGGGGTTTACGGGCGTTCTGTTACCCACCACAACTCCATGATCGGCGAGGCGGCGGTGGTCGACGAGCAGCCGTTCCACCTAACGCAACGGTGTTGTCCTGGTTGTAGTGGCCTCGAATCGCTCGGATGCCACTACAACCAGGATCGAGCACGATCATGCAGGCCGACGCGGACCCGATTCGCCCCGTTGGGACGACCGGGCGGGGGGACGACCGGGCGGTCGCCCGGACACGGGAGCGACCGGGGGGCCGCTGCCCGGGGGAAGCCCGCCCGACCTCTGCGAAGGCCGGGCGGGGATCGGGGCCGAAGGGATCAGGAAGCGAGGCGGGCGGTGAGGCTGATCTGCGCGCCGGGGGAAAGCAGCCGGGAGATCGGGCAGTTCTCCTTGGCGGCCTCGGCCAGCTTGGTGAACTGGGCCTCGGCCAGGCCCGGGGCCTGGCCGACGGTCTCCAGGTCGATCCGGGTGACGGTCATTCCCGCGTCGGTCTTGTCGAAGTGCACCTTGGCGGTGGTCTCCACCGAGGTGCCGGAGACGCCGGCGTCGGCGAGCTGCTTGGAGAGCGCCATCGAGAAGCAGCCCGCGTGGGCGGCACCGATCAGCTCCTCCGGATTGGTGCCCTCACCTTCCTCGAAGCGCGACTTGAAGGAGTAGTTCCCCTCCAGGCCACCCTTGCCGGTGCGAACGGTCCCGGCGCCCTCGGTGAGGTTGCCCTGCCAACGTGCGGATGCGGTACGGATAGGCATACCCGAACGCTAGTCGAACCCCCACGCCGCTGCCGACCTTCCGTGCGTCACCCGCTCCCGGTCGAGAGCGACCTTCCGGGCTCCACGCTCCCGGCCGGGGGCGTACCGCCGTGGGATGATGCGGGTCAGGCCCGCGACGCGGAAGGTGGCCGATGTCCCAGGATCTCCCCATCCCGAGACAGGACGATCGCTCGGATGACAGCTCCATGCTGGAGTGGGGTGCCACCGAACGACCGGCCGGCCGACGGTTCGGCCACTGGCCCGCCGCGCTGCGTCGGGACCGACGGCTACCCCCGGTGCTGGTCCTGCTCGGCGCGGTCGCCGCCACGGCGTCGATGGCCGGGGAGTGGCTGGTGATGACCGTGCCGAACGGCGGCCCGGAGGGCAGCGGCACCATCCGGGTGCCCGGTGGGGTGGCCGAGGTGGGTGGCTTCGGGATCGCGTACCTGGTGGGATTGTTACTGCTCAGTGTGGCGGTGGCGATGGCCCTGCGCGGGCGCCCGGCCACCCGGCACGACGCCCGGGTGGCCGGTCTGGCCATGGCCGGCGTCCTGCTGGTCCTGCTCGTCGTCACCGCCTTCTCGTTGGACGACTCCGGGCAGCGGGCGCTGTTCTACTCCCCGGAGGACGGGTTCCGGGTGGACTACGGCCGGGGGCTGGTGATGGCCTTCGTCGCCGTCGTACTGGTCGGGGCGGCCCTGCTCACCATCGTCCGCCAACCGGACGATCGGCTGGCGGACGGTGCCGGGGCCGAGACCGGGCCGGTCGGGGTCGATCCCGGTGCGGACGACGATCGACCGGCCGCACCCGCCGACCTGACCGTCACTCCGACGGTCCCGTTCGCCCGCCGCGAGCGCGACGCCTGAGAAGGCAGCGGCCCGACCCGCCGGCTACGCCGCCGACCCGCCGGCCCCGATGAACCGACGCCGACCTCGGGACGGGGCGATCGGGCGGCGGTGTGTCGGCCATCGGGCGTTGGCGCCCGATTCGCCGGAAAGCCATGGTGACGACCTGTTCGGCGAGGTACGGTTGCTGCCCGCCGTCACACCGGGTCGGACGACCGGTACGGACGGCGGCGGGCAAGGAGGAACGATGACCCGCCCGGGACTGCCCAAACTCATCGCCACCGACCTCGACGGCACGCTGGTGCGCAGCGACGACACCGTCTCGGCGTACACCCACGGGGTGCTCGACCGGGTGCGGGCCGCCGGCATTCCGGTGGTCGGCGCCACCGGTCGTGGCCCCCGGTTGAAGGAGCTCACCCGCAACGACATCCGGGCCGCCGACTACCTGGTGATGGCGGGTGGCGGTTGCGTGGTCGACCAGAGCGACCCGGCCGGCCCGGTGGTGCTGCGCGACGAGCGGCTGTCCGGCGAGGTGCTGGCCCGGCTGCTGGCCGACCTGGAGGCCGCCGTCGGCCCGCTCACCGTCATGGTGGAGGCGTCCGACGAGCACGACGCGCCGCTCTGGGGCGACTACCACCCGGCCTGGCCGTACCCGGACCGGTTCGAGGCGCGCAGCCGGGCCGAATGTCTCTCCCTCGACGTGGTCAAGGCGTTCGTCCGGACCGCCGACCACCACGTGGACGAGTTGCTGGACACCGCCCGCCGAATCGTCGGGCCGGAGGTGGCCAGTCTCACCCAGGCCGGCCTCGGCTTCGTCGAGATCTGCCCGCCGGGGGTGGACAAGGCCAGCGGCCTGACCGTGGTCGCCGAGCGGCTCGGGGTCGACCCGGCGGACGTGCTGGTCTTCGGGGACATGCCCAACGACCTACCGATGTTCGCCTGGGCCGGCTGGTCCCGGGTGGCCGTGTCGAACGCCCACCCGCTGGTGCGGGCCGCCGCCGACGAGGTGACCCTGCGCAACGACGACGACGGGGTGGCGGTCTACCTGGACCGACTACTCTCCCGGTGATGGGAGAGACACCACGGCTGGTCGCCACCGACATCGACGGCACCCTGCTCGGCGACGAGCGGCGGCTCAGCGCCCGCACCGCTGCCGTGCTGAAGCGGATCGCCGCGGCGGGCACGCCCGTCGTGCTGGTCACCGGCCGCCCGATCCGCTGGCTCCAGCTGGTGTACGACCAGCTCTCCGCGCCGCTGCCGGCGATCTGCGCCAACGGCGCGGTGGTGTACGACCCGGACAACGACCAGGTGCTGCGGGCCGACCCGCTCGCCCCGGAACTGCTCGCCGAGGTGGCCCGCCGGCTGCGGGCGGCGGTGCCGGAGGTCAGCCTCGCGGTGGAGATCGTGGACAGCCGGGAGATGCGGCACGAGGCGCACTACCCGCTGCGCTGGGACGCCGACCACGAGGCCATCCGGGCGGTCGAGTCGCCTGAGGAACTGGCTTCGATGCCGGCGGTGAAGTTGCTGGCCCGGGCCGGCGCACAGGACCCGGACGCCTTCGTGCAGGTGGTGGCCGGTGCGCTGGAGGGGCTGGCCGAGGCGACCCACTCGTCGTACAGCGGGCTGGTGGAGATCTCCGCCGCCGGGGTGACCAAGGCGGCCGGGCTGGCCTGGTACGCGGACCGGATCGGCGTACGCCAGTCCGACGTGCTCGCCTTCGGTGACATGCCCAACGACGTGCCCATGCTCACCTGGGCGGGGCGGGCGGTGGCGGTGGCCAACGCGCACCCCGCCGTGCTGGCGATCGCCGACGAGGTGACCGGGGCGAACACCGCCGACGGCGTGGCGGCGTACCTGGAGAAGATCTTCGGGGTGGCCTGAGCCGCCGGGGTGCCACCGCGCGGTGGCACCCCGGCGCGCGCTCGGCGCTCCCGGCGGCGACCCGGCGCACGGCTCAGGGCCGCAGCCGGCTCAAGGCCGACGGCCGGGGATCAGAGGTACTGGCCGGTGTTGTGGCCCTCGCCGCCTGGCTGCTGACCCATGCCGGGCATCCCGGGGATCATCCCGGCCGGGCCACTGGGCAGGGCGGGGCGGCCACCGGAGCGCATCTGCTCCAACTGCACCCGGGCGGCCATCTGCTGGGCCACCAGGGTGGCCTGGATGCCGTGGAAGAGCCCCTCCAGCCAGCCGACCAGCTGGGCGTGGGCGATCCGCAGCTCGCCCTCGCTGGGGGCCTGGTCCTCGGAGAACGGCAGCGAGAGCCGTTCCAGCTCCTCGCGCAGCTCGGGAGCGAGACCGTCCTTCAGCTCGACGATCGACCGTTCGTGGATCTCCCTCATCCGGTGCCGGCTGGCGTCGTCGAGCGGGGCGGCCTTGACCTCCTCCAGCAGCTGTTTGATCATGCTGCCGATCCGCATCACCTTGGCCGGCTGCTCGACCAGGCGGGTCGGGTCCTCGCCGGCCTCGTCGGTCTGCACGGTGCCGACCGGGCGGCCGTCCGGGCCGACCACCACCACGGTGCCCGGGTGCCCGTCCGCGCGGCCCGATTCGTCATCTTGTCCAGTGGAGTGCGCTTCGGTCATGACACCCATCCTTACCCACCCGCTCCGGCCGCACGCGCCCGGACCGGGACCAGCCCCGACCACCGTCGCCGGGCAGCGGGGACGCCGCCGTAAGGTCGCGCGCGGGCCGGTGCCGGCGGGGGACGCCGTCGGGCGGGCTGCCGCGCTACCGTCGCCGGCATGACCACCGACCCGCGTGCCGTGCTCACCCGGCCCGCCCCGCCGCCGGATGTGACAGTCCGCTACGGCGACCGGCCGGAGCAGCTCGTCGACCTGCGCCGGCCGGTCGGGGGCGGTCCGGTCCGCCCGCTGGTCGCGGTGCTGCACGGCGGTTTCTGGCGGGCCGGGTACGACCGCACCCACACCGGCCCGCTCGCCGCCGCGCTGGCCGACCTGGGTTGGCCGGTGGCCCAACTGGAGTACCGGCGCACCGGTCAGCCCGACGGCGGCTGGCCGAACACGCTCACCGACGTCCGGGCCGGGGTGGCGGCGCTGCCCGGGTTGGCGGCGCACGCCCTGCCGGGGCGGGTCGCCTCGGGGCCGCCGGTGCTGCTGGGGCACTCGGCCGGTGGGCAGCTCGCCCTGCACGTGGCGGCGCACGCCCCGCAGGACGTGGCCGGGGTGCTGGCGCTGGCACCTGTCGCCGACCTCGCCGAGGCGTACCGGCTGGATCTGGATTCGGGTGCGGTGGCCGCGCTGCTCGGCGGCGGCCCGGTCGACCACCCGGAGCGGTACGCGGCGGCGGACCCTCGGATTTCGGTACCGACGCGGACACGGACGGTGATTTTGCACGGCACCGAGGACCGCCAGGTGCCTGTCGCTCTGAGCAGGTCATATGCTGCCACCGCACGAGCCGCCGGCGCCCCGGTCACCCTCGTTGAGCTGCCGGAATGCGAGCACTTCGGGTTGATCGACCCGCTCTCGGCGGCCTGGCCACAGGTAAGAGCTGCGTTGCAGTCGCTGCTTGAAGATCAAGATCCATTGACGCAGGGTCGCCCACCAGGTAGAACGCCGGAGGGGCGGTGACGCCCGGCAATGCTCCCGGAAGGATTTCGGTGTCGCAGATGAACCGCAGGCGGGCCCTCCAACTGCTGGCCGCGCTCGGTACGACCGGACTGGCCGCCGCCTGCGGCACGGACGACCCCGAGACGCCGGCCCCGGGCAATCCGATCAAGATCGGGCTGATCAGGCCGGAGAGCGGTGACGGCAAGGCGATCGGCGAGGACATCGAGAACGGCTTCCAGCTCTTCCTGGCGACGAACGGCCAACAGCTCGGTGGGCACCCGGCGACCGTGGTGACCGTCGACGAGGGCGACAACGCCAAGAGCGGGCAGGCCGCCGTCGACCAGTTGCTCGCGCAGAACGTGCTCGCCATGACCGGCGTGGTCAACTCGACGGTGATGTCAGGGATCCGGGACGCGGTGGAGAAGGCCCGGGTGCCGCTGATCGGCTCCAACGCCTCCCCGCCCAGCCTGCAGAGCGTCGTCTACATCTGGCGGACGTCGTACGTGCTGGACGAGCCGGGCCGGGCGCTCGGGTCCTACCTGCGGCGGACGCTGCCCACCGACAGCCGGCTCGCCATCGTCGCGCCGGAGGGCACCGCCAGCCTGGACGTGATCAAGGGCTTCCGCGACGGCTTCGGCGCCGACGACCCCCGGATCATCGGCGAGCCGATCCTCACCACCGCCAGCTCCAATCCGGGCGAGGACGAGTTCGGCGCGCAGATCGACGAGGCGCTCGGCCGCCAGCCGGACGGGATCTTCTGCTTCTACTCCGGCACCGCGGGTGAGCAGTTCATCCGGCAACTGCGGCGGAGCCGCTGGTTCGGTGACATCTACGCGCCCGGTTTCCTGACCGAGGGCAACATCCTCACCGACCTGCGCCCGACCCTGGTCAACGCGGACGACAGCCTCAAGGCCGGCACCATCCAGACCTCGCTGAACTACTCCGCCGACCTGAACAACAACGCCAACCGGATCTTCGCCTCGGCGTACCGCAAGACCTTCAACGTCTCCCCCACCACCTACGCGATGGCCTCGTACGACGCCGCCCAGGTGCTCGACAAGGCGATCCGGCTGGCCGGTGCGGAGCCCAACCCGCAGCAGGTCAACCTGGCGCTGGGCAAGATCGGCCAGATCGACAGTCCGCGTGGGCCGTGGCAGTTCAACCAGCCGCGTACCCCGCAGCAGAAGTGGTACCTGCGCAAGGTGCAGTTCGACGGCCGGCTGCTCTCCAACGTCCTGATCAACGAGATCGCCACGCTCGGCTGAGCCGTACGAAGGGTCGGCCCTTCGTACGGGGCCGGCGTGCGGGTTGGTCGAAGGCGGTACGCGGGTCGGTCAGGGGCGCAGCTCGGCGATGCAGCACTTGACGCTGCCGCCGCCCTTCTTCAGCTCAGCCAGGTCCACCGGCACCGGGGTGTACCCGGCCGCCTTGAGCTTCCCGGCCAGTCGGGCCGCGTCGCTGTTGAGCACCACGTTCGCCCCGTCGCTGACCAGGTTCAGGCCGAAGGCCAGCGCGTCGTCGTCGTCGGCGAGCACGGCATCCGGGAAGAGCTGGGTGAGGACCCGCTGGCTGGCCGCCGAGAAGGCCCCCGGGAAGTACGCGACGTTGCGGTCGTCGATCGAGGCGAGCGCCACGTCCAGGTGGTAGAAGCGCGGGTCGACCAGGCGGAGCGACACCACCGGGCGGCCCAGCGCCTCCTGTGCCTCGGCGTGCGCCGGCAGCTCGGTGCGGAAGCCGTGCCCGGCGAGGATCAGCCCACCGTGCGCCTCCGGCAGGTAGGCGAAGTCGCCCTCACCCTCGTTGGTCTCGCTCGGTGCGATGAAGTGCCAGCCCTGCTCCTGGTAGAACGCCCGGTGCGCGACGGCCTCGGCGGCCCGCTGCGCGTGCTTGAACTGCGCGCCGTAGACCGTCCCGTCCACCACGAAGGCGCCGTTGGCCGCGAAGACCATGTCCGGCAGCCCCGCCTGCGGGGTGAGCAGGTGCACCTGGTGGCCGAGACCGACGAGCGTGTCCCGCAGCCGGTCCCACTGCGCGACCGCTAACGCCGTGTCGACGTCGGTGGTGACGTCCATCCACGGGTTGATCGCGTACTCCACCGCGAAGCGCTCCGGGGAGCACATGAGATATGTCCGCTTTCGCGGCAAGCGCTGCTGGTCCACGGTGACCAAGGGTAGGTAGCGTAGAACTTTGGTAACAGCCAGAAATATTGCTTCCCAGGGGCGGAACGTTGCAGATAGACGCGGTAGACCAGCGAATCATTGCGTTGCTCGTGGCGGACGCCCGGACCTCGTACGCGGACATCGGCTCCCGGGTGTCACTGTCCGCGCCGGCGGTCAAGCGACGGGTGGACCGGCTCCGGGCCACCGGGGTGATCAGGGGCTTCACCGCCGTGGTGGACCCGGCCGCCGTCGGCTGGACCACCGAGGCGTTCGTCGAGCTGTTCTGTGCCGGCCGGACCACCCCCACCCAACTGGCGCTGGCCGCCCGGCGGCATCCCGAGGTGGTGGGCGCCTACACCGTCTCCGGCGAGGCCGACGCGCTCGTACACCTGCGCGCCGCCGACATCTCCCACCTGGAGGACGCGCTGGAACGGCTCCGGGCGGAACCGTTCGTCACCTCCACCCGGAGCACCATCGTGCTCTCCCGGCTGGTCGAGTCGCCCGGCGTCGGCCCGTCCACCCCTTGACCGCCCCGCCCCTGACGCCCTCCGCCCCTGACACCCCCGGCCCCGCCCCGCCCCGGCGGCACGGATCGCGGCCGGCGGCATCCAGACGGCCTGGGGTGGGGCGATCAGAGGTACATGCCGGTGCGGTGCTCGGTGTCGCCCCGGCTCGGCTTGTCGCCCTCGCCGAAGAACCGCTTCCCGCCGAACTCGCCGTGCAGCCGGTCGTCCAGTTCGTCGGCGAGCCCGGTCATCACCTGCACCGCAAGCATCAGGTGGGTGGCCTGGAAGTTGCGCCCGAAGACCGGGATGGACGCCCAGACGGTGTCGTCGGCGCAGTACAGCCGGCCGATCGGCATCCGGTTGGTCAGCTCGGAGAGCTTCACGTACAGCCGCTCGGTCGGCTCGACCTCGGTCAGCACCGGCGAGAAGACGTCGACCAGCGGCGGATTGTCGCGGACCCGGACGAAGACCATCGCCGAACCGGCCCGGATGTTGATGTCCCCGTCCGAGTCGACCTGGAGGTGATCGGACGTCGACTTCAGCATGGTCGAGACCACCGTCCGGACCTGTTCCGGCAGGTCCAGCACCTCCTGCTCGCCGCTCTGGGCGCTCGCCGCCGCGGCCAGCGCCTCGTCCAGGTCGGCCTCGACGTCCTGGTCGGGGCCGAACTCGCTGCGCGCGGTGCCGAGCGCCTCGATCGGCAACGACTCGCCGTCGGCGTCCTGGCTGAGGTAGACCAGGAAGGCCGGGTGCGGTGCGCCGTACACGTCCCGCAGGGTGCGGGAGAGCAGCCCGGCCAGCTTGCTGGCGTCGTCGGCCGTCCCGTCCAGGCCGAAGTGCTCGCCGGAACCCGCCACCACGCCGGGCGGCGACCAGCCGAGCGCGATCATGTCGGCCACCGCGGCGCGGTCCAGCCGGAAACCCTGCGGCAGGGTGGCGTTGCCGACCGCCCGCGCGGAGAGCCGGCCCTGCTCGCCGACGGCCACGCTGATCGAGTAGACCGCGTCGCCAGTCCCGGAGGCGGTCGGGTCCAGGGTCAGCTCCAGCTGCGCCCCGGCGGGCAGCTCCCGCAGCCGGGCGGCCAGCGCCCGGGCGAACTCCCGCCACGCCTCGGTGACCTTGGCCCGCAGGTCGGCCGTGCTCGGCTCGTCCAGCAGGATCGACTCGTGGTGCTCGCGGTGCTCCGGCGGGGTGCCGGGCTGATCACCTGTCGGCTTCGAGGGGTGGTCTGCCGTCATGATCGCCTCCGTCCGTCAAGGTCACCCTACCCAGGCGGGCCGGAGAACGAATCCACCGCGACCGGCATCGGACACCGCTGCCGCCACCCCCGGTCCCCGCGGAGCGGGCACGGCACGACGGGAGCGCCAGCCGCCCGGCCAGCCGGGCCGGTCACCCTGCCGGGCCGGTCACCCTGCCGGCGGTGCCTCCGGGCCGGAGTCCGACGGCCCGTCCGCCGGCCGGTCGGGGCGCTCGCCGCCCAACTCGACCGGCCACTGCGCAGCCAACCCGCTGAGCCGCGCCGCCGCAGCAGCCGGGTCCGCGCCGCGCCCGACCGCCACCCCGAGCAGGTACGCGGTGACCGGCGCACCCGGCCGCAGCACCTGGTGGGCGACGTCCCGGGCCAGGTCCAGCACGGTCGGCACCGACACCTCGGCCGGGTCGAGCTCCAGCTCGGCGCAGGCCGCCGTCACCCAGTCGTCAAGCACCGTCATCGCGTCCACTCCTCTGCCCGGCGTACGTCGGAGGCAGTGTCGCAGTCGAACCACGGTGGGGGGCCGGCAGCAGACCAGGCCAACTCGCGCACGGTCAGCTCGCCCAGCAGTTCCCGCATCGACGCCCCGGCCAGCGCAGCGCCCCCCTCGACTCTCACGGCCTGCTCAATCCCCTCGGCCCGCTCGATCCCCTCGGCCTGCTCGACCACCTCGGCCCGACGGGCGGCCACGCGGCCGAGTGCGGCGCACAGCGGCGGCACCCGCCACACCCCGCACAGCGACTGCCGCCTCCCCCGGTCGTCGAGGAGGCAGACACCGTCCGCCGCCTCCGGGCCGGACTCGGCGGCCAGTGCGTCGAGCAGCACGCCGACGGCCGGGCGGGTGAGCAGCGGCAGGTCGGCGGCGAGCAGGGCGACCACTGTCGTACCGGAATCGAGCAGGGCCAGCCCCGCCGCCGTGGCGGCCACCGGACCACCGCCGGCCGGCTCCTCCCGGGTCACCAGCACGTCGGCCGGGAGCGACCCGCCCGGCCCGACCAGCACCCGGGGAACGGCATCGGCGACTGCGGCCAGCACCCGGTCCCGCATCGGCCGCCCGTGCACCGGCACCACCGGCTTGTCCCGCCCGCCCATCCGGCGGGCCGCCCCACCGGCCAGCACCACCGCCGCGTACGCCGTCATCCGGCCACGGTAGCCGCCCGGTCTCCCCGGCGGGGCCGTCGCCGTGCGGAGGGTCGGGTGGGCGGGGCAGGATGGCGGGATGGGACGGGCCACTGACCGGCGGAGCGTGCTCCGGATCGACCTCGACGCGGCGGACGACGCCCGGGTGGCGCTGCGCCGGCCGGACACGCTCGCCGTGGAGGAACCGCTGGAGATCCGGGTCGGCCCCGGCGGCCCGGGTCGACGCCGCCCGCTGGCGGTGACCATGCGTACCCCCGGTGACGACCTCGACCTGGCCATCGGCTTCCTGCTGACCGAGGGCCTGATCCGCACGGACGCCGACGTGCACACCGCCCAGCTCTGCTCCGGGGTGGAGACACCCAACACGTACAACGTGGTCGACGTGGTGCTCGCCCCCGGCGTGCCGGAACCGGCTACCGATCCCGCGCGCAACTTCTACACGACCAGTTCCTGCGGGGTGTGCGGCAAGGCCAGCATCGACGCCATCCGCACCCGGTCCCGCTTCACCGTCGCGGACGACCCGCTCACCGTGCCGGCGAAGCTACTTGCCGAACTGCCCGACCGGCTGCGCGCGGCACAACGCGCCTTCGACCGCACCGGCGGCCTGCACGCGGCGGGCCTGTTCACCCCCGACGGCGAGCTGGTGGTGCTGCGCGAGGACGTCGGCCGGCACAACGCCGTCGACAAGGTGGTTGGCTGGGCGGTCCGGCAACGGCGGCTGCCGCTCGCCGGGCACCTGCTGCTGGTGTCCGGACGGGCGAGTTTCGAGCTGACCCAGAAGGCGTGGATGGCCGGGGTGCCGCTGCTGGCGGCGGTCTCCGCGCCGAGCACCCTCGCCGCCGACCTGGCCGACGAGGCGGGCCTGACCCTGGTCGGCTTCCTGCGCGGCCGGACGATGAACGTCTACACCGGAGCGCAGCGCGTCACCCCCTGAACCGGCTCGGCCTGCGTGGATTGTGGAGAGTTCTTGTCGCCAGGGCCGCAGTAACTCTCCACAATCCACCGACCCGCTGCGCCGCCCTGGGGCTGCGGGAAGAGATCAGCGGTCCTGCGGGCGGGCCCAGGTCAGGAAGCGGTCGGTCAGGTCGGTCCGGCGACCGTTGTCGAGCTGCGTCAGGTGCTCGGTCGCCTCCACCGACAACCCGGCCAGCAGGGCGAGCAGGCCCGGCCGGTCGCCGTCGTACCTGGCGAGGAGGGCGAGTTTCGCCTCGCCGCACGGCCACGGGTTCGCGTCGACCCGGCACAGCCAGATCGGCCGCACCGGCGTGTGCCGGCCCGGCAGCGGACCGGTCACGGCGTCCCCGCCGACCTGGACCCCCGTCCCCGACCGGGTCGAACGCCCGGTGGGACCGTCGCTCCCCGCCGAGAGACCGTCACCCGGCCCTGCCGGTCCGGCTGCGGGGACGTGACCCCCCGGGTCCGTGGTGTCGTCGTCCTCCGCTGCGGGTCCGCCGTTGCGGGCCGTGGGGTTGCCGCCCGACGCTGCGACGAGGCTGGCGTGGGCTCGGGTTTCGTCGGGTCGGGCTGCGGGGTAAGCCGCCGAGCGCCCGCCGGCATCAGGAACAGGGTCCGCCGCCGGACCGCGTCGCCGACGGCATTCAGCTCGTACGCGTCGATCCACACCCAACCGTCGTACGTGTGCCAGTCGGTCAACACCCGGATGACCCGGACCGTGATCGGCCGGATGAACTGCACACTGGCGGCACGCGACAGGTGCAGTACCTCTCCCGACCTGACCTCCGGCGCGATCACCGGGGCCCCTGGTTCCGGCCGGACGCCCACCGGTGCGCCGGCACGATGCCCGTCATCCGCTCCGCCCCCCGGTACGGCGGAACGACCGTCCCGATCGGTCCGGGCACGATCGGGTGCGCGGACGGCCCAGGGTCGGACGCAGCCTCAGTGCTGGGCGCGGCCTCACTGCTGGGCGCGGCCTCACTGCTGGGCGCGGCCTCGCTGCTGGGCGCGGCCTCACTGCTGGGCGCGGCCTCACTGCTGGGCGCGGGCTTCTGGTTTTCGGGCTTCGGCTTGTCCTTGGGCACGCGGCCCCTCCTGTCCGTCGGCATGGAAGAGGGGCCGTCCCGCCCTTCCACGGGACGGCCCCTCCGGCAGACACCACCGCCAGCTTTCGACAACTACCGACAGCGCCGCCCCAACTCGACCTTGCCCAGGGTTGCGGAACGATGACACCGCGTAGCACTCTGTATCGAAGACATTCGGGACGTTCGCTCGGAGGAGTGTGAATGAATCGGACAGTCCAGCGGGCGATGGCTGAGGTTGG
Organism: Micromonospora sp. NBC_00421; assembly: GCF_036017915.1. Taxonomy (NCBI): domain Bacteria; kingdom Bacillati; phylum Actinomycetota; class Actinomycetes; order Micromonosporales; family Micromonosporaceae; genus Micromonospora; species Micromonospora sp. NBC_00421. The sequence goes on along the minus strand of NZ_CP107929.1, from coordinate 5,928,136 downwards.
CGAGACCGCCGAAAGCCTTGCAGCTCAAATTGGAGTCGATCCGAAGACGGCGGCCCGATGGGTGAACCAGGGACGGATTCCTCAGACTCGACACCGTGCCAAGGTTGCCGAGATCCTGCGTAAGGACATTGAGGAACTGTGGCCGGACATCCTGAACAAGCGCGAGCCCGCATGGTTCAGACCTTGGGCCGAGATCGAGCGGGAGGCATCCGGCCTGCGGTGGTTCGAGAACGCCGTCCTGCCGGGTGTGCTCCAGACCCCCGACTATGCGCGCGCCATCATCGCCAGCGGCCCCCTCGCCGCCGATGCCGAGGATCATGTCGACTCTCGCCTACGACGGCAGGCCGCGGTGCTGGACCGCCCCCGGCCACCTTTGCTCGTGTTCGTGATCGACGAGGCTGCGTTACGACGGGGTAACCCGGATGTCATGACTCCCCAGTTGGACCATCTGGTGGAGCTTGCCCAGCGACCACATCTGATGGTTCACGTCCTGCCGTTACATGCCGGGCTGCACCCGGGTCAGGCCGGGCCCTTCATCATCGCCAGCACATCGGAGGGCGAAGAGGTCGGCTACCTGGACGATCAGGCGGCAGGACGCATCACAAAGGACGTCTCCTCGCTCTGGGCAGTCTGGGATACAGTCAGGTCGGTAGCGTTGCCGCGCGACCAGACCATCGATTTCCTGAGGGCACGATCATGGATGAGCTGACCGGCGCGCGCTGGCGCAAGAGTAGCCGCAGCAGTTCCAATGGCGGAGCTTGCGTCGAGGTCGCCGACGACCTTCCCGGCGCGGTCGCGGTGCGTGACTCCAAGGACCCGGACGGGCCGGCCCTGACGTTTGCGCCGACCGCATGGCGCACGTTCGTCGCCGGGTTGGCCGAACGCGCCTGAACGACCTGTCCCGACGAAGCGCCTGCCCTGAGTCTCGGGGGCAGGCGCTTCGCGTTGAGGACGAAATACCGGGCCCACACCGTATCGACCCGGACCGGTGCCGACCGAGGACACAGGGCCGACCGAGGAAACGGGGCCGACCGAGGAAACGGGGCCGGGAGCGTGTCCGACCCTGGCCGGTGAACCAGCGGGCTCCGTCTCCCCGGTGCTGAGTCGTGCCGACCGAGAACCATGTCGCTGACACCCTTATGCCTCTCAGGCATGAATATGACAGCTGGGCATACTCACTCGGGACACAACATTGCCCCGATCACCTCACCGACAGTGACCTTCTACCACCTGTGCCCCACGCCGACCGATCCACCGACCGGCCACGGCACCCCGACCCACCGTGGGCTACGGCCCGGCCACCGACCCCACCACCGACCCGACTGCTGGACGGCGTGGCCGGTGCGTCGAGCGTCGGCAGAATTGATCACCCCTATTCAGGGCAGGTGCAGAATTACTGAAAGCTCGATGCGGATATTCGTGCCGGCTACCGAACGGTTCGCCGCCACCATCGAATACCGCTCCGGCCGGCACCGCGATTACCGCCGTCTCCAGAGGGGCGACGAGGTCGGGAAACGGCTGGAGCGCGTCGCGGGCACGGCGCACACAGAAAACCTGCTGAGCTGCTGATATGACGCGCGCGGCCGAGCGACGTCACGGGTGTAACCGCAGGAATATGACACCTGTCATCCGGTGCGTGTGACAGTACGCAGCACTTCTCCGGAAATACCCTCGGGGCCTTGCTGGGAAATGCAAATGGCGGGCATTGTGTACTCAGCGGCCGGAACGGAGAGGTCGCCGGAGCAGGCTACGTCCGCCGACGCAAGGAAGGTGACCGATGAACCGAAGATCCGCTCTCGTGCCGCGGGAGGAGGCGAGCACCAGCGAGGTAGACGCCGCCCTCCTGCAAGGGGTGACCAAGCGCTTCACCAACACCGACGGCGTCGAATTCACTGCGGTGCACGGGCTCGACCTGCGCATCCGCCGTGGCGAGGTGGTCGCCTTCCTCGGCCCCAACGGGGCTGGCAAGACCACCACTGTCGACATGATCCTCGGCCTGACCCGCCCGGACGCCGGCGAGATCCGGCTCTTCGGCCAGCCGCCCGCGCAGGCGGTGCGGGCCGGCCGGGTGGCCGCGGTGATGCAGTCCGGCGGCCTACTGCCCGAGCTCACCGTCGAGGCCACCGTACGCATGTTGGCGTCGCTGCACCCGGGTGCCGACCCGGAGCGCTGCATGGCCCGCGCCAACCTGCACGAGCTGCGCAACCGCAAGGTCGCCGCCTGCTCCGGCGGCGAGCAGCAGCGGCTGCGCTTCGCCCTGGCACTGCTGTCCGCGCCGGACTTCCTGATCCTCGACGAGCCGACCGCCGGCATGGACGTGGCGGCCCGTCGAGACTTCTGGACGGCCGTCCGGCAGGACGCCGGGCAGGGCATGACCGTCATGTTCGCCACTCACTACCTGGAGGAGGCCGACCAGTTCGCCGACCGGATCGTCCTGCTGAACCGCGGCGAAGTGGTCGCCGACGGCTCGGCGTCGTCGATCCGGGCCGCCGCCAGCGGCCGGGTGGTCTCCGCGGTGCTGCCGCGCCACCAGGCCGACATGCTGGCCGAGGCCACCGGCGCCACCGTGACCGAGGTCCGCGGCGAGCGGATCTACTTCGACAGCACCGACTCCGACCTGCTCTTGCGCCACCTGGTACGGGACACCACGGCCGAGCAGATCGAGGTCACCCCACGCAGCCTGGAGGACGCCTTCCTGACCATCACCCGGCGTACCGGAGGAGACCGATGAGCACCGCGACCCTGCCGCCTCCCCGCCGCACGCGCTCGGCCCTCGGGCCGATCAACCCGATCTTCATTCGCTACGAGCTGAGCCGCCGGCTGAACCGACAGACGCTGATCTTCACGCTGCTTCTGCCGGCGGCCCTCTACCTGGCACTGTTCCGCACCGGCGGCACCGACGCCGAGCTGCCGCACGGCAACTTCGCCGCCTGGATGATGATCGGGATGGCGATCTACGGGGCCGCCACGGCGAGCACCAGTTCGGCCGCCACCGTCTCGATCGAACGATCCGTCGGGTGGTTGCGGACGATCCGGCTGAGCCCACTGTCGTCCACCGCGTACGTCCTGATCAAGGTGCTCTGCTCGGTGATCGTCGCGGCCCTGCCGGTCGGCGTGGTGGGCGTGCTCGGCGCCCTCACCGGCGCCGAGGCGAAGCCGCAGGTCTGGGTGATCAGCCTGGCCGTGGCGTGGCTGGGCTCGGCGGTCTTCGCCGCCCTCGGCATCGCCCTCGGACTGGCCCTGAAGCCGGAGATCGTGATGCACATGCCCGGTCTCACCATGACCGTGCTCGCCTTCCTCGGCAACCTGTTCATCCCGCTCTCCGGCGTGATGCTGACCATCTCGCAGTTCACCCCGATGTACGGCGTGGCCACCCTGGCCCGCTACCCGCTCACCGACGGATACAACTTCCACGGTGAGCACTCCAGCCTGCTCGGCGCGCTGATCAACCTGGCCGCCTGGCTCGCTGTCTTCACCGTCGCCGCCGCCCGCCGCTTCGCCGACAGCACGGGCCGCGTCTGACCCGCCGGCCGGCGTCGGACCCCACGACGCCGGCCGGCCCCCGCAAGAGACTTCCCGCCGTACGGGTGCCGTCCGGCTGACCAACCCTGCCCAGAAGCTGATCCAACCTGCCCAGAAACAGGTCCGGAGCAGCGCGTGACAAGGAGAGGAGGACCTCACATGTTCGTCATCATGGCCCCCGGTCAGGGTGCGCAGACGCCCGGCATGCTCGCCGGTTGGCTGCGTCGTCCGGAGCGGGCCGAGCTGGTGCAGAGCTGGTCGGAAGCCGCCGGATGCGACCTGATCCAGCTGGGCACCCGGGCTCCGGCTGCGGAGATCGCCCGTACCGAGCACACCCAGCCACTGCTTGTGGCGGCCGGCCTGCTGGCCCTGGCAGAGCTGGCCGACCTGCTGGCCGACGACGGGGTGGCAGCGGTGGCCGGGCACTCGGTCGGCGAACTCACCGCCGCGGCGTACGCCGGGGTGCTCACCCCGACCGACGCGATCCGGCTGGCCGGGATCCGTGGCCGGGCCATGGCCGCGGCCTGTGCCGACGCGCCGACCTCGATGTTGGCGGTGGTCGGTGGCGAGGAGCCGGTCGTGCTCGACCGGATCGCGGAGCTGGGTCTGAGCCCGGCCACCTTCAACGGGCCAGGGCAGATCGTGGCCGCCGGGCTGATCGCGGACCTGGACCGGCTGGCGGCCTCCCCTCCGCCGGGTGCCGCGGTGAAGCCACTCGCGGTGGCCGGGGCGTTCCACACCCGGCACATGGAGCCGGCCCGCGCGACGTTCGCCGCGGCGGTCGCCGAGGTCCCGTTCGCCGATCCGCGTCAGCTCCTGCTGTCCAACGCGGACGGCCTGCCGATCAGGACCGGTGAGCAGGCCCGCGAGCGCCTGGTCGGCCAGCTCGTCCGGCCGGTGCGTTGGGACCGCTGCCTGACCGCCCTGGACGCGCTGGCACCCACGCTGAGCGTGGCGCTCCCACCGGCCAGGACCCTGGCCGGCGTGTTGAAGCGGCAGCTTCCGCACCTGGACGTGCTGCCGGTGCACCACGAACGCGATCTCGACGCGGTGCGCCGCCGGGTACGGGGAGGGCTGATCGGTGCTGGTGCATGAGCTCTTCGCGCAGGCCCGCGCCGAGCGCCCCCACCATCCCGCGGTGATCGACGGCGAGGGTCGCCTGACGTACGCCGAACTGGGCCGGCTGGTCGACAGGTCGGTGGGCTGGCTGCGCGGCCAGGGGGTCACCGCCGGGCAGCGGGTGGTCTACGGCGGCGACGCCGACCACCGCTTCCTCGCCTTCCTCTACGCGACCCTCCGGCTCGGCGCGATCTTCGTGCCGGCCCACCCGGAGCTCACCGGCGCCCAGCTCGGTTACCTCGCCGGGAACTGCGCCGCCACGGTCGTGCTGCACGGCACCGGGCCGCTGGCGCAGGCCTGGCAGGAGGTGCGCGACACCGCCCCGGACCCGTACGTCGCGGACACCGCACCGGACGACGTGGCCCTGCTGATCTACACCTCCGGCTCGACCGGCGACCCGAAGGGCGTGGTCTGTCCGCACCGCCCGATGGTCGCCGCGGTCGGGGCCGTCAACGCCCGGCTCGGCTACCGCGCCGAGGACGTGGTGCTCTGCCGGCTCCCGCTCTCCTTCGACTACGGCCTCTACCAGGCGCTGCTCTGCGCGACGGTCGGCGCCACCCTGGTGCTGACCGCCCGCAACCGGGACGCCGCACTGCTCAGGTTGATCGAGCAGCACGGGATCACCGTGGTGCCGCTGGTGCCGTCCCTGGCCCAGATGCTCACCGTGCTGCAACAACGCCGGAAGGTGCCGACCCGGGTGCGGCTGTTCACCAACACGGGGGCCCGGCTCGGGCGGGACACCGTGGCCGAACTGCTCGACTGCTTCCCCGGGGCGGCGTACGCCTCGATGTACGGGATGACCGAGTGCAAGCGGATCTCCATCCTGGACCCCGCCGAGTACGCGGACCACCCCGACTCGGTCGGCCCGGCGATTCCCGGCGACGTCATCCGGATCGTGGACGCCGACAAGCGTGCGGTCCCGCCCGGCACGGTCGGCGAGATCGTCGTCGGGGGAGCCACCGTGATGGCCGGTTACTGGCAGATCCCGATGGACCAGCAGCAGCGCTACCTGCGCGGGCCGGACGGTGCGCTCGAACTGCACACAGGTGACCAGGGATACCTGGACCAGCAGGGCCGGCTCTACTTCGTCGGCCGCGACGACGACATGATCAAGCGGCGCGGCGTCCGGATGAGCCTCACCGAGGTCGAGAACGCCGCCGAGAGGGTCGCCGGGATCGTCGCCGCGGTGGCCCTGCGACCGGCCGCCGACGACGCCCCGCTGGTGCTCGCGGTGCTGAGCGAGCTGACCGAGCCGGAACTGCGCGACCTGCTCGCCGAGCACCTGGACCGGGCGCGGATGCCGGACCGCATCACCCACCTCGACGAGGTGCCCCTGACTCCCAACGGAAAGCCGGACCGCAAGGCGGTGGAGCGGCTTCTCCGACCCGAATCCTCCCCACAGAAATGGCAGACCCATGAACCAGTCGCAGTTTGACCAGCTCGTCGAGTCCGTGTGCGAGGTCGCGGTGAGCGACCCGGAGAAGCCCCTGGTCGACCTGGGCGTCGACTCCCTCGGATATCTCAACCTGGTGCTCGCCGTCGAGCAGCGGTACGGCTTCGAGATCGACCCGGACCTGCTGGCCGACGAGGCCCTGGCCAGCCCCGCCGGGCTCTGGCGGTTCGCCGAGGAACAGACCCGGATGCCCGTCTAGCCCGAGGCAGAGGAAGGAGAAGACCATGTGGACAACCAACGCCCCGGCCGTGGAGATGCCCCAGCTGTTCGAGCGTGGCGGCGATCTGATCTCCTTCGCCGGGGGGCTGCCGGACCTGAGCCGGCTGCCACTCGGTGACCTGGCCGGTCAGCTGTCCCGGCTGACCCGGCTGGGCGGCCGGACGGCCCTGCAGTACAGCACCCCGCACGTGGCCCGCAGCCTGCTGCCGGCGATCAACGACCTGATGGCCCGGGAGGGCACCACCGCCGAGGCCGACGAGTTGGTGCCGACCGGCGGCTCGCAGCTGGGCCTGACCGCCGTGGCGCTGGGTCTGGCCCGGCCCGGCGAGGCAGTGCTCTGCCAGACCCCGGCGTACCCGGGTGCGCTCGCCGCCTTCCGGCTCGCCGGTCTGACCGCGGTCGGCGTGCCGGCCGACGCCGAAGGGCTCGACCCGCAGGCGCTGCGGGACACCGTGCTCGGCCTCCGGGCCGGTGGCACGACGGCACGGCTGCTCTACGTCAACCCGACCTTCTCCAACCCGACAGGTGCGACCCTCGGCCTCGACCGCCGCGCCGGGATCCTGCGGGTCTGCCGGGACCTGGACCTGTTGATGATCGAGGACAACCCGTACGGCCTGCTCTCCTTCACCGGCGAGCACGTCACCGCGTGCCGGGCGCTGGACCCGGACCGGGTGGTCTACCTGGGCACCTTCTCCAAGATCTTCGCCCCCGGACTGCGCTGCGGCTGGATCGCCGCTCCCCGGCACCTGGCCGGCGCGCTGCGCGCCACCACCGAGGTCATGTCGCTGTCCCCGTCGGCGTTCGCCCAGGCCGCCCTGGCCGCGTTCTACACCGGCCAGGGCTGGGACGACCTGCTCGCCGGCTACCGGGAGAGCTACCGGGAGCGGGCCGCGCTGATGACCTCGGCGCTGGAACACGAATTCGGTCTGGACGGCGACTGGAGCTGGGGCACCCCGAGCGGCGGGTTCTACGTCTGGCTGCGGCACCGGGCCGGGGCCGACACCAGCGGGTTCGCGGCAGCTGCCGCGCAGCGCGGGGTGTCGTACGTGCCCGGCCGGCACTTCAGCATCGACGGGGAGCACGCCGACGGGCTGCGGCTCTGCTTCAGCTACCCGGCACCCGCGAAGATCACCGAGGGGGTGGCCCGGTTGGCGCAGGCCCTCTCCGGCCGGCGTGACCTTGCGCAGGTGGCCCGATGACCGGGGCGCTGGAGCGGGTCCGCGAGGTGGACTGGTCCACCTTCGGCCCGCACTGCCCGATGGGTGACACCGACTGGCGGGTCTGGTCGGTCGGGATGCTGCGCAGCGCCGGTTTCCCGGCGTCCGGGCTGCACCTGCTGGGCGGGAAGGAGGCGGCTGCCGCCGTCGACGGCGACGAGTTCGTCGTGGCGTACGACCGGGCTGCCGCAGCCGAGTCCGCCGCGCTGGCCGCGCTGGCCACGGACGAGACCCTCAGCCGGGCGGTGGTCTGGCAGAACCCGGCGGCGTTCGCGCTGCTCGCCCGGCTCGCGACCGACGACCCCGGCCGGGGCACCAAGCGCCGCGAGCGCGAGCGGGTGCTGGCGATGTACTGGCTGCGCTACTGCGCCAAGGCCGAGACCATCGGCTTCTTCGGCCCCGCCGGCTGGTTCGGCGTCGGGCGCAGCGACCGGGCGCTCACCGTCGAGACCGGTCCCGGCCTGGTCGGCGACCGTCGGGTGTTCCTCGAACGCTGGATGGTCGCCGAGCTGGCCGACTGGATGGTCGCCCAGCCGGGAGCACGCTGGTGGTTCCCGCCGATGCTGCGCCCGGACGTGCACCTCGACGGCGAGCAGCTGCTGGTGCCCGGTCGTGGCCCGATGCGGCTGCGCCCGGACGAGGCCGCCGTGCTCGCCCTGACCGACGGCGAGCGGCACGCCGAGGATCTCGTCGACCGCCTGGTGGCCGACGCCGGCTGGGCTCCCGCGACCACCCGCGACCGGGTGGAGAAGGTGCTGCTGCGCTGGCAGCGGCAGCGGCTGCTGACCTGGGACGGCAACATCCCGATCGACGAGCGGGCCGAGCGCACGCTGCGCCGACGGGTGGACCGGATCGGCGACCCCGCGCTGTTCGTCCGCTTCGACGAGGTCCTCACCGGCTTCACCGCCGCCCGGCAACGGGTCGCCGAGGCCACCGGCACCGCCGGGCTACGCGCCGCGCTGGATGCGCTCGGCGCGCTGTTCGTCGAGGTCACCGGGCAGGCCGCGACGCGGGAGGGCGGGAAGGCGTACGCCGGGCGCAGCCTCTGCTACGAGGACACCCTCCGGGACACCCGGATGGAGCTGGGCCGTGACTTCCTGGACCGGATCGCCCGCCCGCTGGCGCTCGTGGCCGGTGCCGCGGACTGGTTCGGCAACCGGCTCGCCGAACTCGTCGAGGAAGAGGTGTCCGCTCAGGTCCGGGCGGTCGCGGCGAAGTCCCGGCGGCCGGTCACCCTGGCCGACGTCTGGGCGCAGGTGCTCGGGCTCTTCTGGGGCGACGACCCGCGCCCGGTGCGGGCCGCGATCGGTGAACTGGCCGCGAAGTGGCGCGAGGTCCTCGACCTCGACCCGGCTTCGGCCGGGCACCGTGTCGACCTCACCTCGGGCGAGCTGGCGCAGCGCGCCCGAGCCGTCTTCGGTACGGCCGGACCGCGCTGGCCGCATCTCGCGGTGCACAGTCCCGACCTGCAGATCGTGGCGGACAGCGTGGACGCCGTGAACGCCGGCGACTACCAGGTGGTCCTCGGTGAGCTGCACGCCTGCCTCTCCTCGCTGGACCTGATCTTCCTGAACTGGACCACCGGCACCGAGGCCTCGCTGCGGGACATGGTCAACGCCGGGATCGGCACCCCCCGCATGGTGCCGCTGTTCCCGCCCGGTTGGCGGCGCAACACCGGTCGCTTCGTTCCCACCACAGTGGGCGCCGGGGAGCGGCTGATCGGCTTCGCCCGTGGGCCGGTCGACGGCCGCCACCGTGTCGATCCGGCGGTGTCGATCACCTTCACCGACGCGGACGGGGTGGTCACCGCCCGGACCCGGGACGGGCGGCGGTGGCGGATTCCGGAGCTGCTCGGCGTACTGATGTCGATGGTCGCCGCGGACGCCTTCAAGATCGGGCTGGAAGGTCCGCACACGCCGCGCCTGGCGGTCGACGGCATGGTGCTGTTCCGGGAGACCTGGCGGCTGCCTGTGGCGTCGCTCGGCCTCTCCGAGCGCGCGACCAACAGGCAACGCGACTACGCGGAGGTGCGCCGCTGGGCCACCGGGCACGGCCTGCCCGACCAGGTCTTCGTCAAGTTCCCGGAGGAGACGAAACCGGCGCTGTTCGACCTGACCAGCCCGACCCTGGTGATCGCGTTCGTGAACCTGGTGCGCGCGGCCCGCCGACGGGACCCGGCAACGGTGCTGAACATCAGCGAGCCGCTGCCCGACCCGCGACGGTCCTGGCTGCCGGACTCGGCGGGCGGGCGCTACGTCAGCGAGCTGCGGATACAGCTCAGCCGGGAGGTACGGGCATGACCTCCGTGGCCTTCCCCAGCTCCCTGCCCGGCGGGCCGACCCGTCGCGGCCGTACCGAGACCGACGTGATCTCGACGATCGGCGGCACCCCGCTTATCGCCCTGGACCGGCTCTTCGACCCGGACCGCTTCCAGGTGTACGGCAAGTGCGAGCGGTTCAACCCGGGCGGCAGCATCAAGGACCGGTCCGCCCGGTCCATGATCGAGCAGGCGCTGAAGACCGGCGCGATCGTGCCCGGCCGCTCCACTGTGGTCGAGTCCACCTCGGGCAACCTCGGGGTCGCCCTGGCCCAGCTCTGCAACTTCTACCGGGTCGGCCTGATCTGCGTGATCGACCCGAAGACGACGGCGCAGAACGCGGCAATCATGCGGGCCTACGGAGCGCGGCTGGAGCTGGTCGACCAGCCTGACCCGCAGACCGGCGAGTACCTGCCCACCCGGCTGCGCCGGGTCCGGGAACTGCTCGCCTCGGTGCCGGACGCGTACTGGCTCAACCAGTACGCGAACGAGCGCAACAGCCAGGCGCACCACACCACCATGCGGGAGATCCACGAGGCACTCCCCGACCGGCTCGACTACCTCTTCTGCACCGCCGGCACCTGCGGCACGTTGCGCGGCTGCGCGGAGTTCGTCCGGGACCACCAGCTCGACGTGACGATCGTCGCGGTGGACGCGGTGAACAGCGCGATCTTCGGGCCGCCGGCACCGTGGGAGCGGTCGCACCGGCGGCTGATCCCGGGGCACGGGGCCGCGATGGTGCCGCCGTTGCTGCGGGCCGGGCTGGCCGACCGGCTGATCAAGGTGACCGACGCCGACTGCGTACGGGCCTGCCGGGAGTTGTTGGCCCAGGAATCGGTGCTGGCCGGCGGCTCCTCGGGGGCGGCGATCGCGGCCCTGCAGAGCGCCGCGGAGTGGATCGAACCGGGCGCGGTCTGCGTCGCGATCCTCCCCGACGGCGGGGACCGCTACCTGAACACCATCTACTCCGACCGATGGGTCCGGGAGCACATCGAGCTGAGCGACAGCGGAAGGGACATGCGATGAGGGTTCTGGGCCGGGACGACGTACGGGCGGCCCTGGACGGCCGGGAGGGGGCCGTGCTGGACGCCGTGCGCAACGCCTACCTGCTGCACCGCGCGGGGCAGTCCGAGATCCCCTTCTCCAGTTTCCTGCGGCCGCCGGGCCGACCCGGTTCCCGGATCATCTGCCTCCCCGCCTACCTGGGCGGCACGGACCCGGTGATCGGGGTCAAGTGGATCTCCTCGTTCCCGACGAACCTGGAACGCGGCCTGCAACGGGCCTCGGCGGTCTCCATCCTCAACGACCTGGAGACCGGCTACCCGGTGGCGGTCCTGGAGAGCAGCCAGATCTCGGCGGCCCGGACGGCCGCGGGCGCGGCGGTCGCCAGCGAGGTGCTGCACGGCGGCACCGCGGTGCGGACCGTCGGGCTGATCGGCTGCGGCACCATCAACCACCGCACGCTTGCCTACCTGACCAGGGTGCACCCCGGAATCCGCGAGGTGGCGCTCTTCGACGCGGTCGACGAGCACGCGAAGCTGGCCGCCGAGCGGTGGGCCGAGCAGTTCCCCGGCATCGACCTCACCCCCGGCGACCTGACCTCGGCCCTGCGGGCGCAGACGGTGAGCATCGCCACCACCGACTCGTCGTACTGGTTGAGCCTGGGCGACCACCCGGACCGGCCGCCGGACCAGGTCGTCCTGCACCTGTCGCTGCGCGACCTGGACGTGGCCTCGATCCTGCGCGGTTACAACGTGGTCGACGACGTGGACCACGTCTGCCGGGAGCAGACCTCGCTGCACCGGACCGAGTTGGAGCTCGGCCACCGCGGTTTCATCCACGCCACCATCGGCGGCCTGCTCAGCGGCGATCCGATCGCCAAGCCGACCAGCGCGAACACCATCTTCTCCCCGTTCGGTCTCGGCGTGCTCGACCTCGCGGTCTCCGTCGAGGTGGTCCGGGCCGCCGAAGCCGGCGGAACCGGCATCACCGTCGACGGCTTCGAGCCGGGAAGCCACCAGATCACCAGTCAACTCACCGGAGGAAAGGCATGAGCACCCAGTTCGTCCCCGGCACGATCGCGCTGGTGACCGGGGCGTCCCGTGGCATCGGTGCCGCGATCGCGGTCGCCCTCGCCGAACAGGGCTGCGACGTGGTCGTCAACTACCGGTCACAGGTGGCCCAGGCCGAAGCGGTCGCCGAGAAGATCCGCGAGCTGGGGCGGCGGGCCCTGGTCGTGGGCGCCGACGTCGCCGACGAGCAGCAGGTCATCGCGATGTTCAAGCAGATCCGCGCGGAGTGGGGCGGCGTGCAGGTGGCGGTGCTGAACTCCGGCGTCACCGCGGACGGGCACCTGGCCGCGATGAGCGGGCAGAAGTGGGGCGACGTGATCGCCACCAACCTGACCGGAACGTTCTACACCGCCCGGGAGGCCGTCAAACAGATGTACACCTCCGGCGGCGCCCTGGTCCTGATCTCGTCCACAAGTGGCATCGCCGGCCGCCCGGGGCAGGGCAACTACTCGGCGAGCAAGGGCGGCGTGATCGCGATGGCCCGGTCGTTGGCCTACGAGGTGGCCCCGCGGGGCATCCGGGTCAACCTGGTCGCCCCCGGGTTCATCGACACCGACATGGTCAAGAAGGTGCCCCGGGCGGTGCTCAAGGAGGCCTGCCAGGCGATCCCGCTGGGACGCATGGGCACGGCCGCCGAGGTGGCCCAGGCGGCGACCTTCCTCGCCTCACCGGCGGCCTCGTACATCACCGGAAAGGTGCTCACCGTCGACGGCGGCATGATCACCGGCTGAATTCGCACCAACCCACCAATCCCGAAAGGACCCATGAGATGACTGTCGCCACCTACGACGAGATCCGTACCCAGGGCGAGCGTCGGCTCGCCAAGAACCTGAAGGTCAAGACGATGATCATCGACCGCCTCGGGCTGGAGATCAGCCCCGAGGTCGTCTCCGACAACCAGCCGCTGTTCGGCCGCGGCCTGGAGATGGACTCGCTGGACACCCTCGAGGTCGTCGTCATGGTCAACAACGAGTTCGGCGTGTCGATCAGCGACGACGACGCCCAGGCCTTCGGCTCGGTCAACGCCCTGCTCGACTTCATCGAAGCCAACGAGGCGTGAGATGACCATCGTGCAGGAGGCACCGGCCGCCCGCCGGCCGGTGCCGGCCCCCCGCCGCGGCGCGGAGGCCACCGGGAGGTACGCGTACTCCTCCGACCAGATCAAGCGGATGCTCCCGCACCGCTGGCCGATGTTGCTGATCGACCGGGCGTACGACGTCGTCCCCGGCGTCTCCGGCAAGGGCATCAAGAGCGTCTCGGTGAACGAACCGTTCTTCGCCGGCCACTACCCGGACCACTCGATCATGCCGGGCGTGCTGATCGTCGAGGCGATGGCGCAGCTCGTCGCGGTCGTCTACGTCGCCGAGATCGTCGAGGCCGACGCGTCCGCCGCGACCGCCGACGCCTCGCAGTCGGTCGGTTACCTCGGCTCGATCAGCTCGATGAAGTTCAACCGGCTGGTGGTGCCGGGTGACCAGCTCACCCTGGAGGCCCGGCTGGGTCAGCGGTTGCAGGGCCTGCGGTCGGTGCAGGTCCGGGCCAGCGTCGGCACGGAACTCGCCGCCGCCGGATCGCTCATCGTCACCACCGAACGACGCGGATAGGAGGTGCAAGGTGTCCATCACGGTCCGCCCCTACCAGCCCGGCGACGCGCACGACATCGCGGAGCTCTACAGCCGGTATCCCGACAATCCGAACCCGGTGCCCGGAGGCATCAGCGCCGGCCACGTCGAGCGTGAACTCGCCGGGCGGCACACGGCGGCGTTCTTCGTCGCGGTCGACGACGAGGACGTGGTGGGCACCTTCGGCCTGTTCCGCAGCACCGGTCGCCGCTCGGCCCGGGACGGCGAGCTGATCGCCGACATGTTCTTCGTCGCCCCGGCGTACCGCAACGGCCTGCTCACCGGCCGGTTGTTCACCGAGGCGATCGAGTGGATGATCAGGTCGCGGTGCCTGGTGCTGCGGCTGACCGTCAACCCCGCCAACGCCGTCGCGTTCCGCCTGTACCGCCGGGTCGGCTGCGTCTCGGTGGGGCAGGCGATCCCCGGCGAGGACGGCAACGTCGAGCTCTACAACTACATCCCGCTGATCCTGCGCGGCGTACTGGACGACCTCGACCAGGCAGTGCTGGCCGAGTTGGGCAGCATCACCGCCTTCGGTGGGGTGACCGGCGCCCGCACCGACGACCTGCGCAACGACGTGGAGGTCGTCGGCGGGGTGCGGACGGTCACCTACCGGCTCGTGTTGGGCCCGTTCGAGGTGACCGCGGTGGTAGACGTGGACCGCGGCACCCTGCTCCGGGCCCGGATCGCCCACCCGGACGGTTCCGGGCGGGCGTTGCGGGTCACCCAGCCGCCGTACCACCTGGAGCCGCCGAAGCCGGCCCGTTCCCACCGGTTCGGCACCGGCCGGATCTTCGGGCTGGTCGACGGCTCGGACGGCACGGTACGGGTGTTCTGCGCCGGCCACGTCGGGCCGCTGCTGGTCTCCACCTGGCCGGGAGGCCGCCCCGACCGGGCCGCCGGGTGGCGGGAGAGCCAGCCCTGCGACCTGGAGATCACCCCCATCGACGACGGCGTACGCATCGTCGAGCGGATCGGCACCGGCGCCCTGACCAGCACGGTCACCCTCGTCGACGGCCGCCTCGACCAGCGGTTCCACTCCACCGGCCCGCTCGGCCGGGTGTTCCAGACGGTCGGCCTGCGGCGCGGCACCTTCACCGTCCACGACGCGGGCACCGGGGCCACCCGACGGCACCCGATCGGGCTCGGACTCGGGGTCCGGGACGCCTCGGAGCTGGTCGCCGCCGCCCAGCGACCGGCCGCCGGCAGCGAGCTGACCTGGGATTCGGCCCTCGTCAGGGTGCGCATCCGGGTCGACGAGCACACCGGAGTGGTCCACTCCTGCCTGCTGGAACGCGGCCTCGAACCGGGCCCGGACGGGGTGGCGCGGCTGCACGCCGACTTCGGTGCGCCGCCGTCGCCGCAGCCCGCCGGCACCCCCGCACCGGCGGTCGGGCCGTCCCGGCGGATCAGGGCGGACGCCCGGGCCGGCGGAATCGTCTCCTGGCTGGACGGCAGCACCAAGGTGCTGCGCAGCCCGTACCCCCGCAGGAGGCCCTTCGCCCACAACCCGCGCTGGTCGGCCGGCATGTGGGTGACCACCGAGCGGGACCGGTTCAGCCGGGACAGCGGGGTGGGCTGGGGCGTCGCGTCGGACACCGGCTGGGAGGAGAAGGAGCCGCTACGCCTGGTCGCCGTCGACCAGGGCCTGGACTGGCAGGTGATGGTCCCGGCGGACCCGGCCGGCGCGGTGCTTGTCGACGTCCGTGCCCCCGCCAGCGCCGAGGAGGTGGTGCTCTGGCTGACCCCGAACGTCGTGCCCCGGGGCCGGGTGACGGTGCCGGATCCGACAGGTGGCGTCTGGCAGCTCGACCCGGCCGACGTCTGGCAGATCTGGACCCGGGAGGTCACCGTTCCCCTTCCGGGTGGCCGCCGGCTGCACTGCCGGCCCGGCCCCGGAGCGGCCGACGACGTGGAGATCGTCGTCCGGTCCGCGCCGGGTGGCCTGCTCCTCGGCTGTGTCGCGCAGGCCGGCGGCATCGAGGAGACCCGCAACACCTGGCAGTTGACCGTGCACTCCTGACGATCCTGCCCCCTGACCCTCATCGCACCATCGCTGTCCCTCATCGCACCATCGCTGTCCCTCAGCACACCATCCCTCATCCGAAAGGCACTCGTCATGACCATGCTCGACATCGCCCAGCCGACCACCGCGGCCCGCGACTACCACACCGTTCGCAGCACCGTCGGCGTCTACCAGGTCACCACCCCGTTGGTCCGGATCACCGGCGACGACCGGCTGGCCCTGCTGGACTCGTTCCTCTCCAAGTCGAGCGACTTCGTCGAGCCGGAGACCGTGCGGGAGGTCCTGGCCCTGACCGCCGGAGGCGACCCGTTCGCGATCTTCCTGCACCTGGAGCTCAACGAGGAGAGCTGGCTGCTGGCCCGCAACCCGGTCGAGGTCGGCGCGCTGCGGGACTACCTGGCGGCGCTGGAGGTCCCCGACGAGGTGACCGTCGAGGTCGCGCCGGCGGGCTGGGGGGCCACCGCGTTCGAGGGCCCGCAGGCCTGGTCGGTGGCGGCGCAGTTCGTCGACTACGACATCTCCGGCCTGACCCTGCACGCGGTCACCGAGGTGCAGGTGCCGGAATCCGACGGCGCGGCGTTCCTGGCCCGGGTCGGCACCACCGGCGAGTACGGCTACCTGCTGGTCTCCGAGGCCCCGGAGACGGCCCAGGACGTGGTGCTCTCCTCGGCGTCCGGCATCGGCGGTGGCGCGGTCGGCGACGAGGGCCTGGCCCGGGTGCAGGCCGAGGCAGGGATGGCGGTCTACCACCGCGGTCTCGCCGGCCTGTCGGTCAACGACGCCGACCTGGCCTGGATGATCAGCTGGGACCGGATCGGCGACTTCCTCGGCTCGGCCGACCTGGAGCCGCCGACCGCCGGGTCGGCCAAGCTCACCGCCCTCGCCAGCCCGTCCGGCACGACCTTCGCCACCGGCACCGCGATCCTGGCCGGTGCGGTGCAGGTCGGCACGGTCTCCTGGCAGACCCCCTCGGCGAACCCGAACGAGGAGCTGGTCATGGGCGTGCTCGACGCCCCGTTCTGGGTGCCGGGCCTGCCGCTGCGGGCCGAGGCCACGGACGGCACCGTCGTGCCGCTGACCACTGTCACCCTGCCCCGGGTCTTCGCCGCCTCGTCGCACACCCGGATCGGCTGATGTCGGCCGCAGTGGTCGCCGTCACCGGGATCGGCCTGATCACCGGTGTCGGCGAGGAGGCCGACAAGAACTGGGCGGGGATCGTCGCCGGGGTCACCGGAATCCGGGAGAACACCCTCTTCGACACCAGCGAGCTGCTGACGAGCTGGGCCGGCCTGGTCACCAGCCCGCAGCGGGAGGACCTGGACCGCTGCTACAGCCTGGCGGCCACGGCGGTCCGCGAGGCGCTCCGGCACAGCGGGCTGGACCTGGACACCGTCGACCGGGACCGGATCGCCGTGGTGGTCGGGTCCAGCCTGGGCGCCATGCCCACGCTGGAGGGGGTGCACCGCAGGTTGGTCGAGACCGGCGAGCTGGACGCCGTCGGCGCCGCCGGCTCGCAACTGCCCTGCGTCGGCGACTTCGTCGCCACCGAGTTCGACCTGCGCGGCCCCCGGGTGGTGCTCTCCAACGCCTGCGCGGCCAGCGCGGTCGCCATCGGGTACGCCGCCGAGCTGCTCTGGCGCGGCGACGTCGACTACGTGGTGTGTGGCGGTGTGGACCCGCTCGCGACGCTCTCGGCGTACGGCTTCACCGCCCTGGGCGCGCTGGACCCGGAGCCGTGCTCCCCGCTCTCCGCCTCGACCGGGTTGACCCTCGGCGAGGGGGCCGGCTTCCTGGTGCTGGAGGCGGCGGACGCGGCCCGGGAGCGGGGCGCCCAGGTGCTCGCCGAGGTGGGCGGGTACGGCCTCTCCTGCGACGGGTACCACCAGACCGCCCCGGACCCGGGTGGCAAGGGCGCCGCCGCGTCGATGGCGCAGGCGCTCGGCACGGCCGGCCTGCGTGCCGAGGACGTCGACTACGTCAACCTGCACGGCACCGGCACCCCGGCCAACGACGTGTCCGAACCCAAGGCGCTGAAGCTGCTCTACGGCACCACACCGCTGCCGCCGGCCAGCTCGACCAAGTCGATGGTGGGCCACACCCTCGGTGCCGCCGGCGCGGTCGAGGGCATCGTCAGCACCCTGGCGATCAGCCGGGGCACGATGCCTCCGACGATCAACACCAGGGGTCTGCCGGCCCCGTCCGGCCTGGACATCATCCCGGACACCGGCCGCCCGGCCGCCCCGGCGGTGGTGCTGTCGAACTCGTTCGCGTTCGGCGGCAACAACGCCTCGGTCGTCTACACCCGCCCGGGTCACCCGCCGGTCGGCCCCCGGGGCACCGACCCGGTGCACGCGGTCGTGGTGACCGGGGTGGCCGGTCTGGCCGGTTCGGCAGGTGACACGGCCGCCCTGGTCCGGGCGTTCACCGACGGTGAGATCTGCTTCGGGGCCACCGAGGAGGTCCCCGGCCGGGGCCGGGTGCCGGTCGGCCGGGTGGACACCCGCTCGCTGGTGAAGAAGCTGAACCCGGCCAAGGCCCGGCGGATGGACCCGCTGAGCATCCTCTCGGCCTCCGTGGTCGGCGACCTGTACGCCCGGCACGGCAAGCCGTCGCGGGCGGAGGCCGAGTCCACGGGCATCGTGTTCGCCACCGGGTACGGCCCGGTCACCTCGGTCAGCCAGTTCCACCGGGGGGTGCTGGACAGCGGCATCACCGGCGCGAACCCGCTGATCTTCCCGAACACCGTGGTCAACGCCGCAGCCGGGCACGTCGCGATGCAGTACCGCTACCGGGGGTACACCGCCACGATCGCGAACGGCGGCACGAGCGCCGTGCTCGCCCTGCAGCTCGCGTCCCGGGTCATCGCGCGTGGCGCGGCGGAACGGATCGTGGTGGTCATCGCCGACGAGTTCCCCGAGCTCGCCGTCCGTACCCAGGCCAGCCTGCCCGGGTACACGGTGGACGGGCAGGTGCGGCCGGGTGGTCGTACCGGAATGGTGCTGAGCGAGGGCGCCGCCGCGATCGTGCTGGAGAGTGAGGCGGCGGCAGCGGCACGCGGCGCGCGGGCGCTGGCCCGGATCCGTGGGTTCGGCGCCTCCGGAGAGCCGGCCGGGATCGGTCGGATCGGCACCGGCGGCCACGCCTGGGCCCGAGCCATGCGGGTCGCCCTGGACGAGGCGGAGGTCGCGCCGGAGCAGGTGGGGACCGTGGTGTCGGCGGCGTCCGGCTTCGGGCTGGTGGACCGGGCCGAGTCCCGGGCGTTGCGCCTGGCCGGCCTGGCCGGACGGCCGACTGTCACGCCCAAGGCCGTGTTCGGCGAGTCCTACGGGAGCGCCGCCGCGCTCGGTCTGGTGGCCGTGCTCAGCGGTGTGCCGTCGGCGGGGACCGTGCTGCTGTCCAGCTTCGCCTACGGCGGCAGCTACGCCGCCGCGGTGCTGGACGTGCCCGACGGGCGGTCCCGGTGAGTGTCGCGACCCTGCCGGCACCGGTCACCCCGGTGCCCGCAGGGGCGGCGACCGGCACGGCCATCGACTGTCTGATCGTCCACCGCGGCAACACCCCCCGGGACGCGTTGGGCAACCGCATCTCCGACGCCGGCCGCTGGCTGGTCACCACCGCCGCCGCCGACCTGTACGGCACGGACCTCCGCGGCCGGCTGACCCGCGACGAGCACCACCGCTGGCAGGTGCCCGAGCACGGGATGCACCTCTCGGTGGCGCACTGCGGGCAGTACAGCGTGGTGGCCCTGACCACGGCCACCGAGGTCGGGGTGGACGTGCAGGACGAGCGGGACCGTCCGCTCGCCCTGGCCTGGCTGGGTGACCTGCTCGGTCACCCGGCCGGGCGGCCGGCCACGATCCGCGACTTCGTCGAGTGCGAGGCCCTGATCAAGGCCTCGCACCTGACCAAGGAGACCTTCGCCGGGGTCCGGCTGCCCGGGTGGCGGTACGGCTGGCGTCCCGCGCAGGTCGGCTACCAGCTACTCAGCACCGAGCTGGGCGTCGACATGCAGGTCGCGATCGCGGCCCGGGAAGCGGTTCCGGTGCGCTGGTGGTGGCAGCGGCGTGGGCAGGCCGGTCCGCGCCGGATCAACGACCCGGCAGAGGTGAGGGCATGACGACGACGATCGAGCGGACGTACGCCCGCAAGGTCTCCCAGATCGAACGCGGCTATCTGAACGCCGCGTCGCAGGGCACCCACCAACTGATCCAGACCGTGGTCGAGGGCGTCGGCGAGATCGACCCGGTCGCGGTGCGGGAGGCGATCCGGATCGCCACGGCGGCCAGTCCCGGTCTGGCGGTGGTCCGGCGGGGGCCGGTGTGGCGCGCCGGCGGGCCGCTGCCGGCCGTGGTGGTCCATCCGGCCGGCAGCGGGTTGCCGTCGGGCGCCCTCGGATCGGACATCGACGTGGTCCGTGGGCCGGTGTGCGAGGTGCACCTGGTGCCCGGGCCGGTGACCCGGCTGGTCGTCCGGGTCAGCCACGTCGTCACCGACGGCCGGGGCCTGCAGCAGTGGCTGGCCGACGTGTTCCGGGTGCTGCGCGGCGAGGAGCCGGTCGGCGCACCGGCGGTCGTCGACGACACGCACTTCCGGGCCGCCGCAGGCACCGTGCCACCGGCGCCCGCGCCGGCCAGGGTCGCCGGTTTCCCCGCGATCCTCGGTGCCGGGCCGTCCGGCCCCACGCCGCTGTGGGTACGCCGTACGGTGCCGGGCAGTCCGTCCGGGGTCACCGCGCGGGTGGCCGCCGCCATCTCCCGCCACCTGCGGGGCGACGCGGGCCGGCTGATCGTGCCGGTGGACCTGAGGCGGCACGACCGGACGGTGCGCTCCACCGCCAACCTCAGCGCCCAACTCCTGCTCGACCTGCGCCGGGGCGACGACTGGCGGCGGGTGCACCGGGAGTTGCTCGGTGCGATGCTGCGCAAGCGGGAGGTGGCCCGCCTCGCCGGCGACTTCCGCCGGAGCAATCCCTTCGCGAACACCCTGGCCGAGGCGCAGGAGCACACCGACGACCGGTTCCCGTGCACGGCGATCGTCTCGGACCACGGGCCGGTGCACCTGGAGCGGTACCACGCGCCAGGGTTCCGGCCGGTGCGGTTCTACACGTTGCCGATGCTCGTGCCGTACGCCGAGATGTTCGTCAGCTCCTGCCAGACCGGGGACGGGACCGAGCTGACCCTGTCCTGCCGGGACCGGATCGGCGCGCGGGAGGCCGCCGAGGCGATCCTCGACGACGCGGCCGGGCTGCTCACCGAAATCTCCTGACGTACGCGGTTCGTCCTTCGCTCTTCTGCCGACGTTTCCTCCTGCTCGCAGCCGTGGGTTTTATCTTCCTAAATCATGATGCAAGGAATGAAATGACCATTACCGCGCAATCGCCCGCCCTCCGCGAGCCGGAAACCGGGCCGGCCGACACTCCGGTGACGACCGAGCAACCGCCCGAGCCGACGACACCGTCGTCCGGCGCGATAGTCGCCATGGTGGTGTCCATCGCCGGTGCCTTCCTGGCCCTGCTCGACACCACCATCGTCAACGTCTCCCTGCACGACACCCAGGCCAGCTTCGGCGGGCTCGACCGGGTGCAGTGGGTGCTCACCGCGTACCTGCTGGCCCTGGCCGCGACCATGCCGGTGACCGCCTGGCTGGCCGACCGGTTCGGCCCGAAGCGGGTCTTCCTCGCCGCCGTCGGTCTGTTCCTGGTCGGCTCGGCCGCCTGTGCGGCAAGCCCCACGCTTATCTCGCTGATCGCCGCGCGCGGGGTGGCCGGTGCTGCCGCCGGCGTGCTCACCCCGATCTCCACCGTGCTGCTCACCCGCGGGGTGCCGCGCGAGCAACTGGCCAAGGTGCAGATGCTCAACGGCAGCGTGATGCTGATCGGCCCGCTGCTCGGCCCGAGCGTCGGCGGTCTGCTGGTGCAGGCCTGGGGCTGGCCCGCGGTCTACGCGATCAACATCCCGATCTGCCTGGCCATCCTGATCGTCACCGCCCGCCGGGTCGCCCCGGACGACCTCGCCGCAGACCGCCCGCGCCGCAGACTCGACGTGCTCGGCCTGCTGCTCGGGGCCACCGGCACCGTCAGCGCGGTAATGGCGATCCACGGGTTCGCCGACGGCGGCAGCTGGTCGTCGCGGGTGGTGTGGCTGCCCGCCGGAATCGCGGTGGCCGGCCTGGGCCTGTTCGTGCTGCGCCAGCTCCGCACCCCGAGCCCGCTGCTCGACCTGCGCCTGTTCCGCCACGGCGTGTACGCGACGGCCGCCCTGAACATCTTCTTCCTCGGCTTCGTGCTCTACGGCCCGATGGTGATCATTCCGCTGTACTTCCAGGCGGCGCGCGGTGAGACGGCGGTCGTCACCGGCCTGCTGCTGTCCACCTCCGGCATCGGTGTGGTCGTCGCCGGTTTCCTCTGCCGCAAGCTGCTCAGGCGGCTCGGTGGCGGGCGGACCATGCTGATCGGCATCTCGCTGACCCTGTTGGCCACCCTGCCGCTGATCAGGCTCACCGCCGACACGTCCTACCTGCTGCTCTGCGCCAGCCTCGCGGTCCGGGGCGTCGGCACCGGCCTGACCGTCGTCCCGGCGATGACGCGGGCCTACGAGTCGATCCCGGCACGGTCGATCGCGGACGCCTCTCCGCAGCTCAACCTGCTGCAACGGCTCGGCGGTACGGCCGCCGCCGCCCTGGTGACCGTGGTGCTGCAACGGCAGGCGGTCCAGCAACACGGCCTGGTGCCGGCGGCCTTCGCGCACGCCTGCGTCTGGTTGCTGGCCACCTCGGCGGTCACCATGCTGCCGGCGGTGGGCCTGCTGGTCGCCGAACGGCGCGAAACCAGGCGGAACGTGGCCGGGTGACGGCTGTCCGGCCGACCCGGCGGTGATCAGCTCCACATTAGAGTCCGGACATGTTCGATCATCGATACCAGCAGTTGACGTTCCGGCCCGGGCCGTACCTCGACGCGCCCTGGTCACCCGGCTCCCCGCTGCTCGACGAGGAGACCCTGCCGGCGACGCGGACGGCCGGTAGCGGATGGCTGCGGATCGAGCACGGCCCCTGGCTGCACCTCATGCCCGGCCCGGTGGAGGCGGCCGACGGCTGGAAGGTCCACGTCGCCGCCCTCCCCTGGGACGCCGCCGCCGTCGCCGGAGTCTGCTGGGAGATCTGCCGCGAGCTGGGCGTCCCGGTCAAGCTCCTGCGCAGCCGTGGCCTGGTGCTGGCGAGCCAGCAGAAATATGCGGACCCGGCGGCCAGCGGCAAGGTGGTCACCTGTTACCCGAGCCCCCAGCGGCTGCGCAAGCTGTGCGAGGCGCTGGCCGGGGCGTTGCGTGGGCGCGCCGCGCCGCGGATCATCGGCGAGTTGCAGGTGCCGGACTCGCCGGTGTTCCTGCGCCACGGCGCGTTCCACGAGCAGTGGACCACCGGTGCCGACGGACGCCTGGTGCCTGCGGTCGGCGGAGACCGGCCCGACGTGCGAGGGCGGCGGGACAACGGACCGACCCCGGACGAGCCGTCGTACGTGACCGAGCTGCGGGCCGCCTCCGGCACCGCCCCGAGCGCGGCCGTCCTCGACTTCACCGACATCAGAGTGGTGCACCGGTCCAACGCCGGCGGCGTCTACCAGGCGCTCCGCAGGGACGGCCGGACGGTGCTGCTCAAGGAGGCCCGGCACCACGCCGGCCTGGACGCGGGCGGCTCGACGGCGGCGGTCCGGCTGCGGCACGAGTGGGACGCGCTGCGGCGTACCTCCGGCAGTGGGGTGACCCCGGAGCCCGTCGACCACCTGACCGTCGGCGACAGCGACTTCCTGGTGCTGGAGTGGATCGAGGGGGTGTCGCTGGCCGCCGCGGTGTCCCGGCGGCACCCGGTGGTCCACGGTGACCGCACCCCCGGCCGCGTCGACGGATACCTCGCCTGGGTGGACCGGGTGGTCACCCGGTCCCGGGCCGCGCTCACCGCACTTCACAGCCGGGGGGTGGTGCACCGCGACGTGCAGCCGGCCAACCTGATCGACACCGGCGACCGGGTGGTCGTGATCGACCTGGAGTCGTGCGCGATCGACGGCGTGGCGGTCGCCAGGGGAGTGGCCACCCCGGGCTTCAGCACCGGCAGCGAACGCCTGACCCCGGGCGACCCGGCAGCCGACCTGGTCGGCCTGCGCCGCGTGCACAGCATGCTGATCAACCCGATGACCCCGGTGCTGGAGCACCGCCCCGACCTGGAGAGCCACCTCAGCCAGGTGGGGCACGCCGACCTGGGCCGGGGGGAGGCACCCGCGCCGACCGGGGTGCCGGGGGAGGACCAGCTCGTCGCGGGCATCCGGGCGGTGGCCACGCCGGAGCGCGCCGACCGGCTCTTCCCCGGCGACGTCGAGCAGTTCTCCGGGCCCCGGGGTGGCCTGGGTCTGCTGTACGGCGCGGCCGGCGTGCTGCTCGCGCTCTCCCGCCGCGGTCACCGGCCCGACCCGGAGTGGACCGCCTGGTTGGTACGCCGGGCGCTGGCCGACGGGCCGTTCCCGCGCGGGCTGGCGACCGGGGCGGACGGCGTGGCCTGGACACTGGCCCGGCTCGGCGCGACCGGGGCCGCCACAGAACTGGTGGACCGGGTCCTGCTCGGCACCGCCGCCACCGCAGCCGCCCCGGTGCCCTGGTGGCACCACGGCGGCGCGGGCCGGGCGCTGGCCCTCGCCGGCCTGGGGCGACTGTTGAACCGTGACGACCTGATCCGGCAGGCGGCTGCCGAGACCGGGCGGGTGGTCGACGTGGTGCGTGCCGGGGACACCCCGGCCGGATACCGGCCGGGCCTGAGCCACGGCTGGAGCGGGCTGGGTCTGGCCCTGCTCGCGCTGCGGGACGCGGGGGTGCCCGGCGACCCGGGCGGGGCCGCACAGATCGCGCTGGACCGGGAGCTGACCGCGGCCACCCACCGCGGTGGGCAGCTGTTGACCCGGGAAGGATCGACGCTGCTGCCGTACCTGGGTCGGGGAAGTGCCGCTGCGGGCCTGCTGGCCATGCGGTTGCGCGTCGAACCGGGGTCGGACGGGCTCCGGCTGTCCCACCTTGAGCAGGTGGTCGAAGGCGTACGCGCGACCTGCGCGCAGCCGGTGGCGGTCTTCGCCGGCCTGCTGACCGGGCGCGGCGGCCTGCTCGCCGTCCTGGACGCGCTGAGCGCCGGAGACCACCCGATGCTCGCCGAGCACCGAAGCCGGCTGGCCTGGCACACGGTCCCCCGGCGATCCCCGGGAGGGGAGCCCTGGCTCGGTGTGCTCGGCGACCACAACCTGCGTTGCGCAGCCGACCTGGCCACCGGTGCCGCCGGCATGCTGGTCGCGGTGGCTCCCCGCCCCGGCGCGCTGCTGCTGGACCTGCTCGGTCTCGCCCCGGGGTGCCTAGCAGAACGCCGCTGACCGCGCAGCCCCGTTCCGTGGGTCGATGTCATCGATTTCGGGTCCGGGTGTCATCGACCCAGCCGTGGTCTGTCATCGGAAAATCGCAGCGATCTGTCACCCCGAGTTCCTGACAACGCCTACTACGGCAGCGCCCGGTGCTGCGAAATGCTGTTCTCGCCACGCACCACACAATGCGCCACCGAGCGACGGGGGAATCGATATGACGCTGGCCGAACTGCACGAGCTTTCGATCGCCGAGATTGACGGGGACACGCTGGCACTGACAACGAGCTTCGTCTCGGTCTGGTCGGCCTGCCTCTGACCGACAACATCCGGGAAAGGGGCTTTTGGGGGATTCCCGAAGGCCCCTTTCACTGTGGCATCGGCCGCCTTTACCGTGGTGTCAGATCCAACCGCTCTGCCGGGCCGTGTTCACCGCCTCGATGCGGCCACCCGCCTGCAGCTTGTTCATCGCGCTCGACAGGTAGTTGCGGACCGTCCCGGTGGAGAGGAACATCCTGCTGGCGATCTCCCCGGTCCCGTGGCCCGCGTGCACCAGCCGCAGGATGTCCTGCTCCCGAGCGGTGAGCGGGTTCGGCCCGGCCCGGAGCGCATCGGCGGCCAACTCCGGGTCGATCACCGTCCGGCCCTGGTGGATCGTCTCGATCGCCTCGATCAGCCGGGTGCCGGTGGTCGATTTGAGGAGGTAGCCGTTGGCGCCGGCGGCCAGCGCGCTGTGCAGGTGCCCGCTGCCGGGCAGCGCGGTCAACAGCAGCACCTTGCAGTCCTCGCCGTTGGCGCGCAGCTCGGCGGTCGCCTCGATGCCGGTCATCCCGGGCATCTCGACGTCCACCACGGCCACGTCCGGCCGGTAGGTGCGTACCGCGCCGAGCAGGTCCGCCCCGGTACGCACCCGGCCCACCACGTCGAAGGTCGGCTTCGTGCTCAGCAGGGCCTCGAACGCCTCGGCCACCAGCTCGATGTCCTCAGCGATCAGGATGCGCAGGTTCACGGTTTCCTCCCAGTTCCCCGCTGTCGTGCGGCAGTCGCGCGAGGACCCGGAAACGCTCACCCTCGACCGGCCCCGCCTCCAACGACCCGCCCGCCGCCACCGCACGCCTGCACAGATCGGCAAGCCCGGTGCCGGGAGAGGCCGGCTGGCCGGTCGGCAGCGCCGTGGTCCGCGCGGCACCGTCGTTGACCACCTCGACCGTCAGCAGCCCGTCCCGGTCCCGGATGGTGATCTCGCAGACCTGCGGGCTGGCGTGCCGGAGCATGTTGGTGATCGACTCGCGGACCACCTGGGCGGCCAGGAAGGAGAGCGGGCCGGGGGCGACCTCGTCCGCGGTCACCTCGTAGCTGATGCCGAGCCGGGCACAGAGCGCGCCGCCGGTGCTGAGTTCGTCCGGCAGGTCGACGATCACCGCGCCGGAGGTGAGCCGGCGCAGGCTGGCCTGACCACGGGTGATCGTCTCGTGCACCTGCTCCAACTGCTCCCGGGCCTTCGCCGGATTCACGTCGAGCAGGGCCAGGGCGGCCTGGTTGCGCAGGGACGCGGCGACCAGGGTGCGGCCGAGGATGTCGTGCAGATCCCGGGAGATCCGGTGGCGTTCCGTGTCGACGTGCGTGCGGGCCAGGTGTTCCCGGCTGTAGTGCGCCTCGGTCAGGGCCACCGCCAGGCGGGTCAGCGTGAACAGGACCACCGCCGTGAGCAGGGTGGTGAGCGGGATGCCGATCCGGCCGGCCAGGGTGGCGTCGCTCAACTCCACCTCACCGATGCTGGTCAGCCAGACGGCCAGACCGGTGAGCAGCGACCAGCGCACCGGCACGGCCAGCGCGGCTGCGGCCACGGCCACGCCGACCAGCGGCCAGGTGTCGCTGAGCTCCTCGTTGACCAGGCCGAGAACGACGACGACCACGGCGGTGAGCGTGGTGCGACGGCTCCACCCGCGGCGTAGCACGTGACGTTGCACGACGAGGAAGCCGAGGGCGACGACCACGCTCATCAACGTGCCGAGCACCCGTACGGTCGGCGTCAGGGTGGCGTCGACCTGGGTGGTCAGCGACCCGAAGGCGAGCAGGCAGAGGAAGGCGAGCACCAGCCAGGAGGCGACCCGCACCGGTTGCATGAACCGGGGCGGTCCGTCGGTGCTCTCGGGGAGTGCCTCCGTCGCGCTGCCGCGCCGATCCACCGTCACACCCCCTATTCAGCCACCCTCAGCGCGCAGACTATCCCAGCAGTCATCTTGACGGGCCGCACCATACTCCCCGTCGACAATAGGGGCATAGAAGAGAGATGTCTCCTTTGTAGATCGTTGTCGGGTCGGTTCCCCACCCGGCCGTGCCGGCGAATGTGACAGAAGGTGCGCGGGTATGCCGCACATGTCACGTCGTCAATACCGACCGTGTCGGCGCCTATTTGTAAGCGACCGGAGCTGCCATTCCGAAACGGACAGCTGACGGCGGCCGGTCAGCCGATCGACTTCAACCTGTCCCGGCCCGCCCACTCGGCCGGTCAGCGATGGCGGCGGGGTCGGCGACGGCGACGGCGGAGCACTCCCGGTTCGGTCACGGCGGGCCAGCCGTCCAGGTCGGACGGTGGCACACCGCGCCGGAGCAGGTCGTCCAGGAGCAGCGCGAGGGTGTAGTCGGGGCGGAGGGTCAGCGCCCGTTCCAGCGCCACCGCGGCGAGCGCGCCCTGGCCGGCCCGCCAGGCGGCGAAGGCGAGCAGGCAGGCCGGGGCCGGGACCAGCTCCTCCTCGGCACGGCGCAGCACCTCACCCCACAGCGCGATGTCCTCCTCCCGCCCGTCGGTGCGTTCCCACGCGTGGTCGCGTACCGGCAGGTGGGTCAGGAGCAGGGTCAGCCAGGCCACCTCGTCGTCGGTGAGCCGCTCGCCGCGTCGGTGTCGACGCTGGGCCTGGCGTACCGCCGCCACGCCGGCCCGCCGGATCGCCCGCTCGCCGAACTGGTCGGTGGCGGGCGCGGCCTCCAGCAGCTGGAGCAGGCGTCGTTCGGCCCGGTCGCCGGCCCGGCGCAGCGCGACCCGGTCGACGCCCTCGGCGGGGGCGGCCTGGGCGGTGAGCGCCGCCCGGTCGGGGAGCGCCACCTGACCGGCGTAGACGGCGGCGGCGGCGACCTGACTGGCATCCGGGTCGTACGGGGTGCCGTCGGGTGGGCAGCAGTCCGGCGCTTCGCACAGGTACGACCAGTATCGGCGGCCGGTGACCCGCAGCGCGTCGAGCACGGGCAGTCCGAGTTCGGCCAGCGCCGACCGGACGGCGTCCAGCGCAGGGGTGACCCGTTCGGGTGGACCGAACCCGATGAGGGTGGCCGAATCGGCGTCCTGCCGGGCGAGGACGTCACCGAGGTGGCGCGCCGGCAGCAGCGGGTCGGTGCCGGGCCCTGGCAGGTCGGCGCGGGCGGCGAAGACGATCCGCCGGCCGTGCATCGCCACCACGACGATGCTGTCGGTGGGATGGAAGCCGAGCAGGTACGGCACGGCGGTGATCAGGTCGGCGGGAGAGCGGACGGTGAGCCGGGGGCGGTCGGTCGCGTTCATGTCCGGCAGCCTGCGGCGAGTGGGAACGCCCCCGACAGGCCCTGTGGACGACACCCGGGTTATCCACAGATACGCAGGGTAGTTCTGCAGGTCACCCGCGTTTCAGCAGGCGACGCGGCCCACCCGCGTCGGTCCGAGCGGCTACCTTGCGCTGATGGACCTGGCGTACCTGCGGGCGCACCCGGAGCACCTGCCCACCTTCCTGACCCACCAACGCATCCGGGAGACCCCGGTGGCCGGCGGGGACAGCTGTGCGGCCTCCCGGTTGACCCTTGACGACGGCCACTCGGTCTTCGCCAAGACCTGGCCGGAACGGGCCGGGCGACTTGTGCCGGAGGGCTTCTTCGCCACCGAGGCCGCCGGGCTGCGCTGGCTGCGGGAGGCCGGCGCGGTGGCCGTACCGGAGGTGGTGGTGGCGTTGCCGGAGCTGTTGGCGCTCGACTGGGTCGAGCCGGGCGAGCCGACGCCTCAGACGGCCGAGCGGTTCGGTCGGGAGTTGGCCGCCACCCACCGGGCCGGCGCTGCCGGGTTCGGGGCGGCCTGGCCGGGGTTCATCGGCACCCTCACGCAGGACAACACGCCCGACGACGGGCCGTGGCCGGACTGGTTCGCCCGGCGGCGACTCCTGCCGTACCTGCGGATGTCGGTCGACGGCGGTGCGCTCGACGGCCCGGACGCCGCGCTGGTCGAGCAGGTGGTGGCGCGGGTCGGCGAGTTCGGCGGTGACGAGCCGCCGGCCCGGCTGCACGGCGACCTCTGGCCGGGCAACCTGCTCTGGGGCGCGGACGACCGGGTCTGGCTGGTGGACCCGGCGGCACACGGCGGTCACCGGGAGACGGACCTGGCCCAACTGGCGCTCTTCGGTGGCCCACCGCACCACGATCGGATCATGACCGGCTACCGGGAGGTGTGGCCACTGGCCGACGGTTGGCGGGACCGGGTGCCGCTACACCAACTGCATCTACTGCTCGTGCACACCGCCCTGTTCGGCGGGGCGTACCGCGACGCGGTAGTCGATGCGACCCACGCGGCGCTGCGGGGCGTCGGCCGCGCTACGGTCGACGGGTGACCGCCGCCCCGACGACCGCCGGCGTCCTCGCCGACCGGTACGGCCGGATCGCCCGGGACCTGCGCGTGTCGCTCACCGACAAGTGCAACCTGCGCTGCACCTACTGCATGCCGGCGGAAGGGCTGCCCTGGCTGGCCGGGCCGCAGTTGCTCACCGACCAGGAGATCGTCCGGCTGGTCGGGGTCGCGGTGCAGCGGCTCGGGGTGACCGAGGTGCGGTTCACCGGCGGCGAGCCGCTGATCCGGCCGGGGCTGGTCGGCATCGTCGCCGCCGTGGCCGCGCTCACCCCCCGGCCCCGGATCTCGGTGACCACAAACGGCCTCGGGCTGGACCGGCTCGCCCCGGCGCTGCGCGACGCCGGGCTGGACCGGGTGAACGTGTCGCTGGACACCCTGGACCCGGCCCGGTTCGCCGCGTTGACCCGGCGGGACCGGCTGGCCGACGTGCTCGCCGGCCTGGCCGGGGCCGCCGCCGCCGGGCTCACCCCGGTGAAGATCAACTCGGTGCTGATCCGCGGGGTGAACGACGACGAGGCGCCCGCGCTGCTGCGGTTCGCCCTCGACCACGGCTACGAGCTGCGGTTCATCGAGCAGATGCCGCTGGACGCCCAGCACGGCTGGGACCGGGCCACCATGGTCACCGCCGACGAGATCCTGACCTCGCTGGCCGCCGGGTTCGCCCTCACCGCCGACCCGGCCGAGCGGGGCGCCGCCCCGGCCGAGACCTGGCTGGTCGGCGGCGGGCCGGCCCGGGTCGGGGTGATCGGCTCGGTCACCCGGCCGTTCTGCGGCGACTGCGACCGGACCAGGCTCACCGCCGACGGTCAGCTCCGCAACTGCCTGTTCGCCACCGAGGAGTCCGACCTGCGCGGCGCGCTGCGGGCCGGCGCGGACGACACCGAACTGGCCCGGCGCTGGCAGGCCGCCACGGTGGTCAAGCGGGCCGGGCACGGCATCGACGATCCGACCTTCCTGCAGCCTGTCCGCCCCATGTCGGCGATCGGAGGCTGAGGTGGACGCCCTCACCGTCCGGTACTTCGCCGGGGCGCGGGCCGCCGCCGGCCGCAGCGAGGAGACCGCATCCGCCGGCCGGCCCCTCGACGAACTGCTCGGTGAACTCGCGCACCGGCACGGCCCCCGGCTGGCCGCCGTGCTCCAGGTGGCGAGTTTCCTGGTCGACGGGGTGGCCTGCCATGATCGTCAGACACCGTTGCCGGCCGGGGCCACGATCGACGTGCTGCCTCCCTTCGCGGGCGGCTGAGGAAGGGCTGCCGTGTTGGCGATTCTGGGGTTCGTGGGCACGCTCGCGCTGGTCGTCGGCCTGATCCACTTCTACCTGTGGAAGCGGCTGATCAAGGACACCATCGGGCCGGGCCGGCTGCGGCGGGTCGGCACGGTCGTCGCGGCGGTGCTGGCGCTGCTCGTCCCGGCCACCATGGCCGGCACCCAGATCGCCGGGGCGTTCTGGCTGGCCTGGCCCGGTTACCTCTGGCTCGCGGTGATGTTCTACCTGCTGATCGTGCTGCTGGTGCTGGAGGTGCCGATGGCGGTCGCCCGGCTGGCGCTGCGCCGCCGCAGCGCCGCCGCCGAGGCGACCACCGCCGCCCCGGAACCGGCGCTTGTCGGTGCGGCCGGCAGCGCCGACCCGCCGGCCGCCGAGGCGGTGGACCGCCCCGACCACGACGAATCCCGTCGGTTGCTGCTCGCGAGGGGGGCAGCGATCTTCGCCGGCCTCACCGCCGCCGGCATCACCGGGTACGGCGTCCGCACCGCCCTGGGCCCGCCACAGCTCGACCGGGTACGCATTCCGCTGGCCAAGCTCCCCCGCAGCATGGACGGCCTGCGCATCGCCACCGTCTCCGACATCCACCTCGGTCCGCTGCGCGGCCGGGCGCACACCGAGCGGATCGTCGAGATGATCAACCGGTTGGACGCCGACCTGGTCGCGGTCGTCGGTGACCTGGTCGACGGCTCGGTCGCCGAGTTGGGCGAGGCCGCCGAACCGCTGCGTGACCTGCGCTCCCGCTACGGCAGCTTCTTCGTCACCGGCAACCACGAGTACTACTCCGGCGTGGAGGAGTGGGTCCGCGAGGTCGACCGGCTCGGCCTGCGGGTGCTCCAGAACGAACGGCAGGAGATCCGGGCCCGGGGCGGGGTCCTCGACCTGGCCGGGATCAACGACGTCACCGCCGACGGCACCGGCCTGGCGGGCCCTGCCGACTTCACCGCCGCGCTCGGCGGGCGGGACGTCAGCCGCCCGGTGGTGCTGCTCGCCCACCAGCCGGTCGCCGCGCACGAGGCGGCGAAGTTCGGCGTCGACCTGCAACTGTCCGGGCACACCCACGGCGGCCAGTTGGCCCCGTTCAACCTGGCCGTCAAGCTCCAGCAGCCGGTGGTCTCGGGCCTCGGCGAGGTCGACGGCACCAAGGTCTACGTCACCAACGGGGCCGGTTTCTGGGGGCCACCGGTCCGGGTCGGCGCACCGCCACAGGTGACCCTGGTCGAGCTGCGCGCCCCGTGACCTGGCCGGGTGGGCGGAGAGGGCCGCACATAGCGTGCCCGGCCGGCGGAGTCCAGCACCGGATTGCTCTTCTCACGCGTACGCGTGGCGGCGGGCGGGTAGTGGACCGGCCGTGACAGGATGCGGCGTGCCTCCGTTCAACGCCGCTCCCCCTGGTGGCGTCCCGCCGTTCGTCGCGGACCTGCACATCCACTCGAAGTACTCCCGCGCGTGCAGCCGCGATCTCACCCTGCCCAACCTCGGTTGGTGGGCCCGACGCAAGGGCATCGGCGTGCTCGGCACCGGGGACTTCACCCATCCCGCCTGGTACGACCACCTGCGCGAGACGTTGCAACCGGCCGAGCCCGGCCTGTACCGGCTCGGCCCGGAGGCCGAGGCGGACATCGCCCGGCGACTGCCGCCCCGGCTGGCCGACGCGGCGGAGGCGGACCCGGTCCGGTTCATGCTCAGCGTGGAGATCTCCACCATCTACAAGCGGGACGACCGGACCCGCAAGGTGCACCACCTGATCTACCTGCCCGACCTGGACGCGGTGGCCCGGTTCAACACCGCGCTGGGCCGGATCGGCAACCTCGGCTCGGACGGTCGGCCGATCCTCGGCCTGGACTCCCGGGACCTGCTGGAGATCACCCTCGACGCCAGCCCGGACGGCTACCTGGTGCCGGCCCACATCTGGACACCGTGGTTCTCCGCGCTCGGCTCGAAGTCCGGCTTCGACGCGATCGCCGACTGCTACGCCGACCTGGCCGAACACGTCTTCGCGGTGGAGACCGGGCTCTCCTCCGACCCGGCGATGAACTGGCGGGTCGGCAGCCTGGACCGTTACCGGCTGGTCTCCAACTCCGACGCGCACTCCCCGCCGGCGCTGGCCCGGGAGGCAACCGTCTTCTCGTCGGCCCGGGACTACTTCGCCATCCGGGACGCGCTGCGCACCGGCGACGGGCTGGCCGGGACCATCGAGTTCTTCCCCGAGGAGGGCAAGTACCACGCCGACGGGCACCGGCTCTGCGGCGTCAACTGGTCGCCGGAGCAGACCCGGGCGGCCGGCGGGCGCTGCCCGGAGTGCGGCAAGCCGCTGACCGTGGGGGTGCTCAGCCGGGTCGAGGAGCTGGCCGACCGGCCCGAGGGGCACCGCCCGGAACACGCCCGCGAGGTGACCCACCTGGTGCCGCTGGCCGAGATCCTCGGTGAGATCAACAAGGTCGGTGCCCGGTCCAAGCGGGTCGAGGGGAAGCTCAACGAGCTGGTCGCGGCGCTCGGCCCGGAGCTGGAGATCCTCACCCGCACCCCGGTCGACGAGATCGGCCGGGTCGGCGGGGAGTTGCTCGCCGAGGGCATCGGCCGGTTGCGCCGGGGCGACGTGCGCCGGGTCCCCGGCTACGACGGCGAGTACGGCGTGATCACCCTCTTCGACCCCGCCGAGCTGGGCGGGTCGGGTGGCTCGGGGCAGGAGACGCTCTTCGACGTACCGGTGCCGGCGCAGCGCAGGCCGATGGAGCCGGCGGCGAAACCGAAGGCCAGACGACCGGCGGCGGCCAAGGCCGAACCGAAGCCGAAGCCCGTGCCGGCCCCGCCGCCGCCACCGATCGCCTCGACTCCCTCGCCGCACGAGCCGTTCGAGCCGATGCTCGCCGGGATGGAGGAGGTCGGCACCGGCCTGCTGGACCGGTTGGACGCGATGCAGCGGGTGGCCGCCTCAGCTCCGGGCGGCCCACTGCTTATCGTGGCCGGTCCGGGCACCGGCAAGACCCGGACGCTGACCCACCGGATCGCCTACCTCTGCGCGGAGCTGAACGTCTTCCCCGAGCAGTGCCTGGCGATCACCTTCACCCGCCGGGCCGCCGAGGAGCTGCGACACCGGCTCGACGCGCTGCTCGGCCCGGTCGCCGAGGACGTCACCGTCGGCACCTTCCACTCGCTGGGGCTGAGCATCCTGCGGGAGAACGCCGGCGCGGCCGGGCTACCCGAGGGCTTCCGGATCGCCGACGACACCGAGCGGGCCACGGCGCGGGCGGAGGCCGGCGACGATCCGGCCCGCTACACCGCGCTGCTGCGCAAGCAGGACCTGGTCGACCTGGACGAGCTGCTGACCCTGCCGGTCGCGCTGCTCAAGGGCGACAAGAAGCTGGTCCGGGAGTACCGGGAACGTTGGCGGTGGATCTTCGTCGACGAGTACCAGGACGTCGACCCGGTGCAGTACGACCTGCTGCGGCTGCTCAGCCCCGCCGACGGCAACCTCTGCGCGATCGGCGACCCGGACCAGGCGATCTACTCGTTCCGGGGCGCGGACGTCGGCTACTTCCTGCGCTTCTCCGAGGACTTCACCGACGCCCGGCTGGTCCGGCTCAACCGCAACTACCGCTCGTCCGCGCCGATCCTGGCCGCCGCCGTCCAGGCCATCGCGCCGTCGTCGCTGGTCCGGGGCCGCCGGCTCGACCCGGCCCGGCTCGACCCGGAGGCCCCGCTGGTCGGCCGCTACCCGGCGGCTTCCGTCGCCGACGAGGCCGACTTCGTGGTACGCACCGTCGACGACCTGGTCGGCGGCCTCTCCCACCGGTCGCTGGACTCCGGCCGCATCGACGGTCGGGCCACCAGCCTGTCCTTCTCCGACATCGCGGTGCTCTACCGCACCGACGCGCAGGCCGCCCCGATCGTGGACGCCCTGGCCAGGGCCAACATCCCGGTGCAGAAGCGGTCCCACGACCGGCTCCGGGACCGGCCCGGTGTGCTCGCGATCGCCCGCGAACTGCGGCACGCCGACGGTCTCACCGGTGGGCTACCCGACCGGGTCCGGGCCGTCGGCCAGGTGCTCGCCGAGCGGTTCGCCGCCCCCACCCTGGACGCCGCCGGCACGGTACGCCCCGAAGACGTCCGCACGGCGGTCGACCTGCTCACCCCGCTGGCCCGACGCTGCGGCGACGACCTGGAACTCTTCCTCTCCCAACTCGCCACCGGGGCCGAGGTGGACGCGTTGGACCCGCGCGCCGAGGCGGTCACCCTGCTCACCCTGCACGCGGCGAAGGGACTGGAGTTCCCGGTGGTCTTCCTGGTCGGCGTCGAGGACGGCCTGCTGCCGCTGCGCTGGCCCGGCTCGACGCCGGACGACGACGCGATCGCCGAGGAGCGCCGGCTCTTCTTCGTCGGACTCACCCGCGCCCAGGACCGCCTCTACGTCAGCCACGCCGCCCGCCGGGTGCGGCACGGCTCGGAACGCGACTGTCGACCGTCGCCGTTCCTGGACGTCGTCGACCCGGGACTGTTCGAACGGTTCGGCGAGGCAGAGCCGCGCCGCCCCAAGGATCGCCAACTCCGCCTGATCTGACGGTCGGGCTGGCCCGATCAGGCGAGCAGGGTGGCCAGCCAGGCGCCGGTGAGCAGGGCGGGGCCGAAGGGCAGGGCGGTGTCCCGGCGTACCCGCCCGGCGGTCAGCAGCGCCAGCACCAGCACCCCGTTGAGCAGGTGCGGCAGGAACAGGCCGAGCCAGAGGGTGGGCCAGCCCAGCCAGCCCAGCGGCAGGCCGAGCGCCGCCGCCAGCTTCACGTCGCCGAAGCCGAGCCGGGACCGGGGCAGCAGCGCCAGCACCACGTACAGGAGGAAGGAGAGCGCGGACCCGGCCAGCGCGAGGGGCAGGCGGCCCGGAGTGCCGGCGGCGACGGCCGCACCGGTCAGGGCGGTGCCGCCGCCGAGGGCCGCCGCGCCGACCAGCGGGTCGGGCAGCCGCAGGCTGGTCAGGTCCACCACCACCAGCACCAGCCCCACGGCCGCCACCAGGAGCAACGCCGGTAACGCCGGATCCGGCCCCCGCGCGGCGGCCAACCCGCCGAAGACCACCGCCCCCACCACCGCGACCCCGACCGGCCCGGCGGAGAGCGGTGCACCGGTGGCAGGTGGGGTGGTAGGCGGGAAGGCGCGGGCGACCCGGGGCGCGGCGAGGCCGACCAGGGCACCGAGCACCGCCGCCGCGGTCACCAGACCGACGGGCGTCACGGCTACGGTCCCCGCCGGGGCCGCTCGGTGGTCACCACCAACGCCACGCCGGCCACGATCACCGCACCACCGAGCAGCACCTGGCCGGTGATCGGTTCGGCGACCAGCAGCGCGCCGAGGGCCACCGCCACCACCGGGTTGACATAGGCGTAGGTGGAGGCCAGCGAGATGGGAGCGTGGGCCAGCAGCCAGACGTACGCGGTGAAGGCGACAAGCGACCCGGCCACCATGAGATAGGTCAGGGCGAGCCAGGAACGGGTCGTCACCTGTGCCAAGGTGAACCCGCGCAGCTCGCCCCGGGCCAGGGACAGCACGACGAGCGCCGCAGCCCCGGCGACCATCTCGTAGACGGTGGCGACGAACGGGTCGGCGGGCATCCGCAGCCGGTTGGACAGGAACGACCCCACCGACCAGCAGGTGGCCGCCGCGACCACGGTGAGCGCCCCGACCAACGGCACCACCCCGGACCCGCCCCGGGGGAGCACCAGCAGCACCAGCCCGAGAAAGCCCACGGTCACCCCGGCGAACGTCCACCCCGGCGGCCGGTCCCCGGTGACCGTACGGAGCAGCACCACCAGCAGCGGGACGGTGGCCACCAGCAGCGCGGCGATCCCCGACGGCACCGCCACACCGGACGGGCCGGACTCGGCGAGCACCACCAGACCGTTGCCGCCGGCGAGCAGCAGCACCCCGACCAGCGCGGCCGAGCCGAGCTGCCGCCGATCGACCCGCAGCGCGCCCGCACCCCGCCGCAGCCGCAGGACGGCCGCGAGCACCAGCGCCGCGCCACCGAAGCGGACGGCCGCCGAGCCGAGCGGCGGCATCGACTCCACCACGACCCGGATACCGAGGTACGTGGAGCCCCACAGCACGTAGACCAGGATCAGCGCGGTCCAGATCAGGGCTGGGCGGGCGGGTGTCGCGGCCGAGGAAGGTGAGGTCATCGCAGGACCACGCTACGGTGACCACGTCGGTGGTGTCCTTCCCGGACGACCGGCATCTCGGCACGCGGGAGGACGGGCATGGCGAACTACGGACCACCGGGCGGTTCCCCGGAACCGTGGGGTGGGCGACGCCCGGACGACCGCTGGGGCCAGCCCGCCCCGGACCAGCCCCGATCCCCGACCGTGCCGGCTCAGCCAGCGGGTGGGCAGCCCCACCACCCGTCGTACGACCAGCTCCCGCCGGAGCCCCACGGGCCGACGGAGCGGTATCCGGTATCCGGGTCCGCAACGTCCCTGCCGGGGGCGTACGTGGGTAACCCGACGTCGGGGCGCGGTCGTGGTCCGCTGATCGCGGTGCTGGTCGTGCTCGCGGTGCTGGTCGTCGGCGGTGGCACCCTGTGGTACCTGCTGGGCGACGACGACGCAACACCGACCAGGACCGGTGCCGCGCTGCCGACGGCACCGGTCGAGCCGGACGCGGCCACTGCCGACCCGGCCGGGCCGACAGCCACCACCCCCGCTCCCGCCTCGTCAGCCGACCCTCGCTTCGTCAAGGCGGGGCAGTGCGTCCGCAACGAGGGCCCGGCCGGCGGCAAGCCCAAGCTGCTGGTCACCGCCTGCGCCCCGAGGACGTACGAGGTGCTACGTCGTTTCGACGGGGCGACCAGTGGTGAAAGTGACGCCGAGGCGAAGTGCGGCAAGGTGGAGGGCTACACCAACTGGTACTTCTTCGACAGCGAGCTGGACACCCTCGACTTCGTCCTCTGCCTGAAGCAGCGCTGAGCCCACCCCTGGGGGAGAGATTGTCAACCTTCGGCCCACCCGACTCCGGCCGCCCCGACGAGGAACACCGGCCCCCGAACCCCGACCCCGAGCCACCCACGGCACCCCTCGGGCGCCCCGACCCGGAGCCGGCGACGAAGCCCATCGTCCGCGCCGAGCCGGAGCCACCCACCGTGGGAATCCCGTCCGACGCGGAACCACCGACGGCACAGCTCCCGCGCGGGTCGGACGACCAACCGACCGCCCCCATCTCCGCCCGGCCGGCCGAACCAGCCACCGAACCCATCCGGTCGGAAGAGGCCGAGCCAGCGACCGCACCGATCAGGTCGGAGGAGTTCGAGCCACCGACCGCACCGCTCTCGGCAGCACCGCCGGAACCACCGACCGCACCGATCCGGGCCGTCCCGGCCGAACCACCGACCGCACCGATCCGGGCAGCCCCGACCGAACCGCCGACGGCACCGATCCGGGCAGCCCCGACCGAACCACCGACCGCACCGTTCGCAGCCGGCGCAGCGACCGCCCCGATCTCCACGCCACCGGAGCCTCCGACCACCCGGCTGCCGGTGTCGGGAGCCGGGCAGCCAGCCACCACCCAGCTGCCCGCGTCGGGAGGCGGCTACTCCCCGACCACCCAGATGCCCGCGACGGGGGCCGACCACCTCCCACCGTCCTCGGGGGCGGGCTATCCGCCGCCGTCGTCCGGAGCGGGTTATCCACCGCCGGACACCTACCTCCCGCCGACCGGCCAGCCGGTGTCGTCCTCGGGGGCCGGCTACCCACCGCCGGGTCCCTTCCCGCCCGCCGGGCCGACCGCCGCACCGGCAGCCGGCGCGTTCGGCGCACCTGCGTCACCGCCACCGACCGGCTACCCCGGCCAGTCCACGCCGCCCCCGGCAGCCGGCTACCTGGGCCAGGCGGCACCGTCGTCCGGCTTCCCGGGGCAGCCTGCGCCGCCACCCGGCTATCCGGGCCAGGCCGCACCCTCGGCCGGCTTCCCGGGGCAGCCCGCGCCGCCGCCGGGATATCCAGGGCAGCCCACGCCGGGTTTCCCGCCCCCGGGAGCGCCACCGGCAAAGGGCCGGGGTGGCCGGATCGCGCTGATCCTCGGACTGGTGGTGATCCTGCTGCTCTGCTCATGCCTCGGGGTGGCCGGCTGGTTCGTCCTGGCATCGGATGACGGCGACGACCCGGCACCCGTGACCAGCGTGTCCGCCACGCCGACCGAGAACGGGCCGACCGAGAACGGGCCGACCGAGAACGGGCCGACCGAGAACGGGCCGACTGAGAACGAGCCGACCGTCGAGCCGACGACGGCCGAGCCGACCTCGACGCCGACCCGGGGGGAGCAGATCGCCAAGGGTGACTGCGTGGTCAACGACGGCACGGCCAGCGATGCCGACCTGCGCAAGGTGCCGTGCGGTCCGAACACCTACGAGGTGCTGTTGCGGATTCCGGCCTCCACCAACGGGGACCGGTGCAAGTCGTTGGCACCGCAGTCGAACGCCAACTACGTGCACGACAACTCGGTGGACCTCTTCGACTACGTGCTCTGCCTGCGTAAACGCAGCTGAACAGGCAAATATGGGGCTGTCTAGCGTGGATGCTAGACAGCCCCATACTCGCATCGAGAGCCGCAGCCGGGTCGGGCCGGCAACACGCCGGTAGCCCCGTCTACGCATCTCTAGTCCGCAGGCTAGAGCGCCCGATACTGTGCGAGGCGTGGATCCGGTCCGCAACCCGTACGCCCCGGGCGCCGGTCAGCGCCCGCCCGAACTCGCCGGGCGGGGGCGGGAGCTGGACGTCTTCGACGTGGTGCTGGAACGGATCGCCCGGGGCCGCCCGGAACGCAGCCTGATGCTCACCGGATTGCGTGGCGTCGGCAAGACCGTCCTGTTGAACACGCTGCGCTCACAGGCGATCAACCAACTCTGGGGCACCGGCAAGATCGAGGCCCGGCCGGACCAGTCGCTGCGCCGACCGATCGCCGCCGCGCTGCACATGGCGGTCCGCGAGCTGGCCCCCCGGCACCGCGCCCCGGACCGGATCGACGCCTTCCTCGGCGTACTCAAGGCGTTCGCGCAGCGCAGTGCGCCGACGACCGGGCGGGCCGGTGCGGCCCCCCGGCTGCGCGACCGCTGGCAGCCCGGCATCGACGTGCCGGCCAGCAGCGGCCGGGCCGACTCCGGTGACATCGAGATCGACCTGGTGGAGTTGCTCACCGATGCCGCGGCGATCGCCGGGGACGTGGGCACCGGCATCGCCGTCTTCATCGACGAGATGCAGGATCTCGGCGCGGAGGACGTCTCGGCGCTCTGCGCCGCCTGCCACGAGCTGTCCCAGTTGGGGGCACCGCTGATCGTGGTCGGCGCGGGTCTGCCGCACCTGCCGGCGGTGCTCAGCGCCGCCAAGTCGTACTCCGAGCGGCTGTTCCGTTATCTGCGGATCGACCGGCTGGACCGGATCGCCGCCGACCGGGCACTGTGCGCGCCGGCCGAGCGGGAGCAGGTCGAGTACGAGCAGAAGGCCCTCGACCTGCTCTACGAGGCCTCCGGCGGCTATCCGTACTTCGTCCAGGCGTACGGGAAGGCGACCTGGGACCATGCTCCCCGGTCACCTGTCACCGACGCGGACGTCCGGGTCGCCGCGCCCGAGGCGGAGGCGGAACTGGCGGTCGGCTTCTTCGGTTCCCGGTTCGAACGGGCCACTCCGGCCGAACGCGAGTACATGCGGGCGATGGCGACCCTCTCCCAGGTGGCGGGGGAGGCCGACGGCGGTGGTCGGGACGACATGGACGCCGCGGTGCCGACCGCTGAGATCGCCCGCGCGCTGGGGCGCAAGCCGGCGAGCCTCTCCCCGGCCCGGGACGCGCTGATCAAGAAGGGGCTGATCTACTCCGGGGAACGCGGCACGGTCGCCTTCACCGTCCCGCACTTCGGCCGCTATCTGCGCACCCAGCCAGCCTGACCGCCCAGGGTGGGCTGACGCCGGTCGGGTGGGCTGACGCCGGTCGACCGCCGGTCCGAACCACCGGTCAGGTCGGGTCAGACCCGGGACCAGGGTGGAGGGAAGACCACCTCGCCGCGCGGGGGCGGTGGCGCGTCGCTGGTCTCCGGCGGCAGGACCAGCGCCTGCCACGGCTCCCCCAACCCGGACCAGGGGCTGACCAACCCCATCCGGTCCGCCCGGGCAAAGCCGAAACGCCTGTAGTACGCCGGGTCGCCGAGCACCACCACCAGCCGTTCGCCCAGCTCGGTGGCAGCTTCCAGGGCGGCCTGCACCACCGCCGTGCCGTGTCCGACCCGCTGCCGGTGCGGGGCCACCGCCACCGGGCCGAGCACCAACGCCGGAACGCGGGCCCGGTCGGCCTCGACCCGGACCCGGGTGAGCAGCGCGTAGCCGACCACCTCGCCGCCGTACTCGGCGACCATCGCCAGCTCCGGCAGCCAGGCAGGGCCGCCGCGCAGCTCGTCCACGAGTGCGACCTCACCGGGGGTGGTGCGGTCGGGACGGGCGAAGGCGGCAGCCAGCACCCGACGCACCTGACCGGCGTCGGCCGGGCCCTCGGGACGCAACCGCAGGGTCGTCATCCGCGCGACGTTACCGGTCGTGACCGGTCCATCCGCGACTGTCGCTCCGTTCGGCGTGGCGTGGCGCGACGCCCACGTCCGCCGCTCCGCGCCGGAGGGGCGGCCGGCTCGGGGCCGGACGACACGGACCGGACCCGGCGACGCGGGCCGGTAGGACCATCGACACGCCGACCGGCCGGACATCGACACGCGGGCCGGGCCGGATCGGCCGTTGCCCGGATAGTGGCGCATCAAACGGGGTATGACTGATCCATGAAACCCGTGCGCTCCCTCGCCCGTGTCATGTTGAGCGGCATCTTCGTGGTCAGCGGCGCCCGCAACTTCCAACACCCCGAGCGGCTCGTGCCGGCGGCCAAGCCGGTCACCGACCGGGTCGCCCCGCTGATCCAGCGGGCCGCGCCGCAGCTTCCGACCGACACCGAGACGCTGATCCGGGCCAACGCCGCCGTGCAGCTCGCCGCCGGCCTGATGCTGGCCACCGGAAAGTTCACCCGGCCGGCCGCGTTGGTCCTCGCCGGCACGCTGGTGCCCACCACCGCCGCCGGCCACTCGTTCTGGGACGACGACGACCCGGCGACGCGGAACAACAACCAGGTCCACTTCCTGAAGAACCTCGGGCTCTTCGGTGGCCTGTTGCTCGCCGCCGCCGACACCGAGGGGAAGCCGGGCCTGCGGTGGCGGACCGGTCACCGGATCGGCCACTCACGACGCTCGGTCGGTCGTGCGGTGCGTACCGCCCGGCGGGAGGCCCGGATCGCCGTCCGGTCCGCCGCCGCAGCCCGCCGACTTCCTGGCTGACCTGCATCGATTCGGCCACCACCCCCCGTAAGGCCGCGAATTACCTGAACCACCCGACACCCGTTAACGCGGTGGAAATGTCAAAAACTGGTGTGGGATCGGACACGGTCGGATAACGCGGGAGGCAGCAACGTGAGGCGCCGTTCTAGGCTCCCTACCGGACCTGGACGGGTAGGACGACCTTGGTATGGGGGTGGCCACGCCATGCCGACGACCGTCGGTAGACGTGCGGACCGCCTCGCCCCAGTCCGTCGCGCAACGCGTGGGATCGATCGTAGGACAGTCGTACGGACCGGCATCGTGGCCGCCGTCGCCTATGCCGCATGGCTCGCCATCGGTGCTTTCGGGCGGCCGTACAACTTCTTCGACATGAAGATCTACCACGGCGCGGTGGTGTGGTGGGCGAGCGGGCACGAGTTGTACGAGTTCATCGCGCCCACCACCACGCTGGGCTTCACCTACCCGCCCTTCGCCGCGCTGGCCATGCTGCCGATGGCCCGCCTGCCGATCGAGGCGGCCGGGTGGATCAACGCGGCCGGCAGCATCGCCGCCCTGGCCGTGATCCTGGCCGCGTTGCTACGACCGATCGTCGACCGGCTCCGCTGGCCCCTGTGGTACACGGTCGCCATCGCCACGCCGATGGCCGCGGCCATCGAGCCGGTCCGGGAAACCCTGGGGTACGGGCAGGTCAACCTGCTCCTGTTCGCATTGATCATGGCCGACCTGGTGGGTCTGCGCTGGCGCTCCCGGCGGGGCACCCACGGGCGAGCCAGCGACGGCCCGTTCCTGCGACTGCTCTACAGCGGGTCCTGGGCGGGCGTGGGCATCGGCCTGGCCACCGCCGTCAAGCTCACCCCGGCGCTGTTCATCGCCTACCTGCTGATCACCCGGCAGTGGCGGGTCGCCGCCACCGCCGTCGGCACCACCATCGGCGTCACCCTGGGCAGCTTCGCCCTGGTCGGCACCGAGTCGCGGGCCTACTTCGGCGGGGTGCTGTGGCAGACCGAGCGGGTCGGGGCCGCCGACATGACGCCCAACCAGTCTTTGGCCGGCCTGCTGGCCCGGCTCTACGACTCGATCGAGACGCCCGGCCTGCTCTGGCTGGCGTTCTCGGTGCTGATCCTGGCCCTCGGGCTGTCCCGGGCCGCCAACGCCCGCGCCGACGGCGACGAGTTGACCGCGTTCACCCTGGTCGGGCTGACCGCCAACGTGATCAGCCCGATCTCCTGGTCGCACCACCTGGTCTGGGTCATCCCGGCGATCATCGTGCTCGCCGACGCCGCCGTACGCCGCCGCGAGGCGAGCCGGGGGCTGTCGGTGCGTACCGGCCAGCAGACGTTCGGCGGGCCGCCCGGGGTGAGTGGGCTGCGCCCGCCGATCTGGTACCCGACGCTGACCGGGTTCCGGCACGGGGTCGCGGCGCTCGGGTTGTACCTGCTCTTCCTCATCTCGCCGATCTGGCCGTACGAGCACAAGCTCCCCGAGGTGTCCCACTACCAGGACGGCCTCTTCGGCGCCCTGATGGAGAACTCGCTCGCGCTGGCGCTGATCGTGCTGGTCGCCGCCCTGCCGTGGCGGCCCGGTGCCGAGCCCGCCTTCTATTCCGACCGGCTGACCCGCGCCACCGCCTCGGTCAGGGGCAGTTGACCCACTCCTCGGTGCCGTCGGCGAAGACCTGCCGCTTCCAGATCGGCAGTCGGGCCTTCACCTCGTCGACCAGCCGGGCGCAGGCCGCGAACGCCGCCGCCCGGTGCGCCGTGCTGACCGCCGCCACCAGCGCCACGTCACCGATGTCGAGCCGGCCGACCCGGTGCGACACGGCCACCGCGTAGACGTCCGGGTCGGCGGCGATCTCTGCGGCCACCGCGCGCAGCGTCTCGACGGCGCTCGGGTGCCCCTCGTACTCCAGCAGGACGACCGGTCTGCCGTGATCGTGGTCGCGCACCACGCCCTGGAAGGAGACCACCGCACCGGCCCGCCGGTCGGCGACCGCCGCCTCGTGCGCGGCCAGGTCCAGCGGCTGGTCGGTGACGGTGAGCAACGCCGTCGTCGGGCCGGCCGTCACCACGTACGTTCCCCGGGCAGCAACGGCAGCGGCACCACCGGCACCCGGGCTCCGACCTCGCCGGAGGTGCCGGGCCGGATCACCGCGAACCCGTCCGCGCCAGCCAGCCCGCGCAGCATCGCCGACCCGACGTGCCGGACCGGGTGGGCGGTCCCGGCGGCCCGGTCCAGCCGGACCAGGGCCAGATGGGTGTGGTCGCCCCGGCCGGGTACCGGCTCGGCGAGGGTGGCCTGCGGCAGCGCCGGCAGCGCCCGGCCCTGCAGGCCGGCGAGCAGCGGCGCGACGAGCGACACCAGCGCGA
Organism: Micromonospora sp. NBC_00421; assembly: GCF_036017915.1. NCBI lineage: Bacteria > Bacillati > Actinomycetota > Actinomycetes > Micromonosporales > Micromonosporaceae > Micromonospora > Micromonospora sp. NBC_00421. The sequence goes on along the minus strand of NZ_CP107929.1, from coordinate 5,883,571 downwards.
CGATCGCGGACTGCGGGTTGCCGGGCAGCCCGGCGACGAAACGCACCCGCCCGTCGGCGTCGACCAGCCGGGCCAGCAGCATCGGAAAGCCGGGTCGGACGGCGACCGTGTTGACCACGTGGTCGGCGCCGAGCGCCTCCAACGCGGGGTGCAGGTGGTCGACCGGGCCGTGCATGGTGCCGCCCGTGGTGCAGACCAGGTCGGCCCCGGCCAGCGCCCCGCGCAGAGCGGCCACGTGGGCGGGCAGGGTGTCCGCCACCGGGCCGACCACGTCGGAGGGGCGCACCTGGCAGCCGTAACGGCGCAGCCAGGACGGCACGGCGGGACCGAGCGCGTCGCGGACCCGGCCCGACCCGGGCGGGCCGGCGGTGAGCAACTCGTCGCCGAAGACCAGGAGCGCGGCCCGGGGCTGGCGGCGTACCCGCAGGTGGTCTTGCCCGCAGGAGGCGGCCAGCCCGAGCAACGCCGGATCGACAGGGGTGCCGGCCGGCAGCAGCTCCTCACCGGCCACCGCCTCCTCACCCGGCTCGCGCCACTCCGGGTGGGGGCGGGGGGTACCCGTCACCCGTCCGTCCGGGGTACGGCTCGAATCCTCGATCCGCAGGATGGCGGTCGCCCCGGCAGGCACCATGGCCCCGGTGGCGATCTCGACGGTGGTGCCGTCGGCGGTCAACGCGCCCGGGACGTGCCCCGCCAGCACCCGCCCCACGACGTCCCACGGGCCGGCCCCACGCACCGCCCAACCGTCGACGCTGGAGGTGGGGAAGGCGGGCAGGTCGGTCCGGGTGGTCAACGGCTCGGCCAGGGTGTGCCCGTCGGCGTCGGCCAGTGCCCGGTTGACAGTGGGCAGGGCGGCGGCCAGGCCGACCGCGTACACCCGGGAGCGGGCCTCTTCCCAGCCGGCCGGCGGTGGCGTGGCGACCTGCGCCGCGGCGGCGGTTTCCGTGCTCACCGGTCGGCCTCCGTTCGGACGGGACGCGGGGGTACGCGTCCACCGCTGCGAGCCTATCGCCGCCGCGATGGCCACGCGGTCAGTGGTCGCCGCCGCGCAACTGGTCGACGGCGTGGACGAGGATCGGCCCGAGCACGGCCAGCCCGTCCTTCGCGCCGCCCCGCGAGCCGGGCAGGTTGACCACCAGCATCCGGCCCAGCACGCCGGCCAGCCCCCGGGACAGCGCCGACGTGGGCACCCGGTCCCGGCTGTAGGCGCGGATCGCCTCGGCGATGCCGGGAATCTCGTGGTCGAGCAGCGCCCGGGTCACCTCCGGCGTCCGGTCGGTGGGGGTGATGCCGGTGCCGCCGCTGGTCAGCACCACGTCGACCCGGTCGGCGTGGGCGGCGCGCAGCGCCTCGGCGACCGGCTCGCCGTCGGGCACCACCACCGGTTCGTCTACCTGACAGCCCAGCTCGCGCAGGCCGGCGACGAGCAGCGGGCCGCTGGTGTCGGCGTACACCCCGGCGGCGGCCCGGTTGGAGGCCACGACCACCCGGGCCCGGATCACGGCCGGTCCTGCGGGCGGACCCACTCACCGGTCTTGCCACCGGACTTACGCAGCACCCGGACCGCGTCCACGGCGGCGGCCGGGTCGACCGCCTTCACCATGTCGACCAGGGCCAGCCCGGCGACGGCCACCGCGGTCAGCGCCTCCATCTCCACCCCGGTCCGGTCGGCGGTGCGTGCGGTGGCGGTGATCTCGACGGTGTCCTCGGTGAGTCGCAGGTCGACGGTGACGCCGTGCAGCGCGATCGGGTGGCAGAGCGGGATCAGGTCCGGGGTGCGTTTGGCGCCCATGATGCCGGCGAGCCGGCCGACGGCCAACGCGTCGCCCTTGGGCAGCCCGTCGCGGCGCAGCAGCTCCACCACCTCGGCGGTGGTGCGCAGGCGACCGGCGGCCACGGCGGCCCGGCCGGACACCGGTTTGGCGGAGACGTCGACCATGCGGGCCGCACCCGCGGCATCGACGTGGCTGAGCTGCACGGGATCGATCACTTCACGAGCCTAACGGCCAGAGCCGGCCCGGGGCGTACGTCCGGTTCGGGAGGATCGCACCGGCCGATGGGGAACAAGTGCCTCGACGTCGTGCGGGATGATTCGTGATCGATAGTTCATCGTCGATTTGATCGGCCGCCACTAATAGGTTCTCCGACCGCCGGGAGAGCGGGAAACACGCCATCGCATCCGCGACCCGACACGGGAACGTCACCACGGGGAAACCCTACGTCGCACCGCGACCGCGAATCGCTACCGGGGCCACTTCGACAACGGTGGCACCACCGCGCCGACACGACTACGCTGCGTTCCGCAATCGGGTGATCCGTCGCACTCGCGCGCCGTCCAACTCGGAGGAACCGCAACCGGCACCCCTCACCCGATGCCGCAAACCAGGTCGCTGCACCATTATCTAGCGTTAACCAGAACCGGCGGGGGCACTCAGCACTCCGTTTCCCCGTGGAAACGGAAAGTCACCAACCTCCGCCCAATTCTCATCTATCGCTCATAGTTACATTTATACCTCCAAAATCGGCCTAACCGCCCTTAGGCTGTCCCCTGTCAGATCCCGACCGGAAGGTCGGCGCACCGAGCAGGGGAGGGCGAACGCGATGTCCGCACACGAGTGGCTGTAGACGATTGTGGTGGCGGCGTGACCCCACGTAGCCTTGGCCTCTGCTCAGCGACACGGAGTGGTTGTCGAGGACACGATGGCACGACCGGACGAAGGCAAGACGGAGGCCGAGCGGCAGCTGACGCTGCACGTCGGCCTCGTCTGCGTGGTGGCCCTCGCAGCAGCGGTCGTCGCCCTCTACCAACTGGTCCGCCTCGACCTCACCGGCGACGACCTCACCCGGTCCGTCGCGCTGGCCTTCATGGCCGCACTCGGCGTCCGGATCAACTGGCAGATCCGCATCCGGGCAACGGTCCACGCGGTCTCCTGGAGCGAGACGGCGATCGTCCTCGGCCTGGCCGTCGCCCCGGCGCCCCTGGTCGTCCTGACCACCGGCACCGGCGTCGCGATCGCCCTGCTGTCCCTGAAACGGTCGCCCCTGAAAACCGCCTTCGGCATCGCCAAGAGCATGTTGCTGGCCGCCGCCGGCGGTGTCGCCCTGCACGGCCTCGGCTGGTCACCACAGGACACCGACCTCGGAAACGCCATCGGCATGATCGGGATCGCCTACGTCGTCGCGGTGGTCCTCGACGAGCTACTCACCCTGCCGGTCATCGCCATGGCCACCGGCACCCCCCTGCCCCGGCTCTTCGCCGACGACCTCGGCCTCCGGCTGACCAGCGCGCTGGCCCGGTTCGTCCTCATCGCCGTCACCCTGGCCATCCTCCAGGCCGACCCACGGCTGCTGCTGGCCGTGCCACCCCTGGTGCTCAGCCTCCACCTGCTCTACTCCAACCAGGTCAAGTCCCGGACCGAGCAGCAGGCCTGGCAGCGCCTCGCCCGCACCACCGACGCGCTCAACGTGGTCGACCTGGACGAGGTCCTCACCACCGCCGTCACCCGGGCCACCGAACTCTTCTCCGCCGACGAGGTCGAGATCGAGCTGCGCGACGCCTGTCGCACCGTACGGGGCACCAGCGGCACCATCACCTACGACGGCCCTTCCGGCACACCGAGCGACATCGAGGGCACCGTCCTGCCCGCCCGCCTCGAAGGCCACGACCGGACGGCCGACGTCGGAATGCTGCGGTTACGGTTCCGCGGCCCGGTCCGACTCAACGAACGCGAGCAGTACACCCTGCGCACCTTCGCCTCCGCCCTGTGCACCGCCGTCCGCAACGCCCAGGCCTACGCCGAACTGGCCCGGGCGGCCAAGGAACACGCCCACGCCGCCAGCCACGACGCACTCACCGGCCTGGCCAACCGCCGACAACTGCTCGACCGGGGCACCGAGCAGCTCAACGCCCGGCACGCCGAGGGGGTGACCGCGCTCGTCCTGATCGACCTCAACCACTTCAAGGAGGTCAACGACACCCTCGGCCACGCCGCCGGCGACCAGGTGCTCATCCAGGTCGCCGACCGACTGCGCGCCGCCGCCCGCGACGAGGACCTGGTCGCCCGCCTCGGCGGCGACGAGTTCGCCGTGCTGATGCGCGCGCTGCCCGCCCCCGCCATCGCCGCCCACCGGGCCGAGACCCTGCTCGGCGCGCTGCACGAGCCGCTCGACGTGGACGGCATGCGGATCAGCGTGGAGGCCAGCGGCGGCATCGCGGCGGCCCCCGCCAGCGGCGGCGTACCGGAGCTGCTGCGCCGCGCCGACGTCGCCATGTACCAGGCCAAACGGGCAGGTCAGCGGATCGCCACCTACGCGCCGGCCCGGGACACCGCCGACCTGCGCCGGCTCACCCTCGGCGGGGAACTGCCCCGCGCGGTCGCCGACCACGAGTTCACCGTCAACTTCCAGCCGATCGTCGACCTCGGCAGCGGCGCGGTGACCGGCGCCGAGGCGCTGGCCCGCTGGCACCACCCCCGGCACGGGGTGATCGACCCGCTGCGCTTCATCGAGGCGGTGGAACGCTCCGGCATGCTCCCCGCGTTCGCCGAGGCGATCCTCGACCAGGCACTCGTCGCCGCCGTCACCTGGCGGACCGCCGGCTTCGACCTGCCGGTCTCGGTCAACGTCTCCCCCCGCAGCCTGCTCGACGCCCGGTTCCCCGGCGCGGTGCTGGCCCGCCTCCAGGCCCACGACTTCCCCCCCGACCGGCTGGTCCTGGAACTCACCGAGACGCTCACCCTCAGCCAGCTCGACGTGGTCGACCGGGTGCTCAGCCGACTGCGCGACTCCGGCATCCGGCTCGCCCTGGACGACTTCGGCACCGGTTACTCCTCGCTCTCCCTGCTCTCCCGCATCCCGGTCCACGAGCTGAAGATCGACCGCAGCTTCGTCACCGCGATGGAGAGCTCCGCGGAGGCGGCGGCCGTCATCCGCTCCACCCTCGACCTCGGCCGCAGCCTCGACCTGAAGGTCGTCGCCGAAGGCGTGGAGAGCGAACCCCAACGACGGGCCCTGTGGTCCCTGGGCTGCGCCGCCGGCCAGGGACACCTCTTCGCCCGCCCACTGCCGGCCGGCGCGCTCCTCGCCGCCCTCCAGCGCGGATCCGGCGGCCGACCCGGCACCCTCGCCACCCCACTGCACGACACCGGCGCGGTCATCCGACTCAGCACCCCCGGTCGCCGGCAGCCCGCCCGGAACCGTCCGACGGGTCTGCCACACTTGCCGGCGTGACCGCTGCCGACCGAGCCGCCCGCAGCTGGCGGGCCGTCGACACGGCCGCCGGTGGGCTCGCCCTCGACCTCGGCCTCTACGCGGTCTCCGCCGCCTTCGCCGCCGTCACCGCAGCCACCTCCACCCTGGCACCGCACCGGGCCTGGGGGGACGTCGCCGCCGTCGGCTACCTCGCCGCGACCCTCCTGGTCGCCGCCCAACTCCTCACCCGACGCCGGCACCCGGGGCTGGCCGGCACCACCGCCCGCGCGATGGTCACCGGCCTCACCTGGGTCACCACCGCCCTGCTTCCCCTGATCCTCCAGGCCGGGCAGCGGGCAGCCGGGCGCACCGACCGGGCCCAGGAGGAGGTGGTGGTGGTCGAACACGCCGGCAGCCGGCTCGCCGAGCACGGCACCCCCTACCTCGGCCCGGACGCCATCGCCGCGCTGCCTGCCGACGAACGGCTGCTCGGCTACACCCCCTACCAGCCGGGGATGGCGTTGTTCGGGCTGCCCCGGGCCGTCGTCGACACCTGGTGGACCGACTCCCGCATCTGGTTCGCCCTGGTCACCGCAGTGGCCCTCACGCTCGCCGTGGGTGCGCTACGCCGCCGCACCCGCCCGACCGGCCGGTGGGCCGAGGCCCCGGCGGTGCTGCGCGGCGTACAGGCGGCAACCGTCCTGCCGATCTGCGCGCTCACCCTCGCCACCGGCGGCGACGACCTGCCCGTACTCGCGCTCTGCCTGTTGGCGTTGGCCCTCGCCGCCGGCGGCCGACCCGGCCCGGCCGGGGTCGCGGTCGGGTTGGCCGGCGCCTTGAAGCTCTTCGCCTGGCCGGTCGCGCTGGTCCTGATCTTCTGGGGGACGACCCGGCGGGCGGGGCTGCGGGTCGCCGCCGGCGCGCTCGGCCTACCCGCGCTCGCCCTGCTCCCCGCCCTGCTGGTCGACCGGGACGCGCTGGTGGAGAACGTGCTCCGCTTCCCGCTCGGCCACGGCCAGGTCACCAGCCCCGCCCAGTCACCGTTCCCCGGCCACCTGATCGCCACCGCCCTGCCCGGTGGCCGGTTCGTCGCCGCCACACTGCTCGTCGCCGTCGGTGCCGCGATCGCCGTCCGGCTCGTCCGCCGCCCGCCGCACAGCGCCACCACCACCGCACTGATCTGCGGGTACGGCCTGCTCGCCGCGATCGGGTTGATGCCCACCACCCGCTTCGGTTACCTGCTCTATCCGCTCGCCCTGCTGGTCTGGGCCCCCGCCCTGGCCGCCTCTGCGGCACCGGTTCCGCCGAGTCCCCGGCGCGCCCCGCCCGCAGGGCGTAGACCTGAGAGCATGAGCAGCTACCGCGATCGCGCCGACGCCGGCCGGCAACTCGCCGCCCGACTCACCGCGCTGGTCGGCCAACCCGACGTCGTCGTGCTGGGCCTGGTACGCGGCGGCGTCCCGGTGGCCCGGGTGGTCGCCGACCGGCTCGGCGCACCGCTCGACGTGCTGGTGGTCCGCAAGCTCGGCCTGCCCTGGGCCCCCGAGGTGGCCTTCGGCGCCCTCGGCCCCGGGGGCGTCCGGGTCCTCAACGACCAGGTCACCGCCCGACTCGACCCGGCCGACGGCATCGACGTGCAACGCCGCGAGCAGGCCGAACTGGACCGCCGGGAGGCTCGCTACCGCACCGGTCGCCCCCCGCTCGACCTGACCGGACGGACCGCCCTGATCGTCGACGACGGCCTGGCCACCGGCGCCACCGCCCGCGCCGCCGTACAGGTGGCCCGCCAGCTCGGTGCCCGACGGGTCGTCGTCGCGGTGCCGGTCGGCGCGCAGGATGCCTACGAGATGCTGGCCGCCGAGGCGGACGAGGTGGTCTGCGCCCAGCACCCCGCCGACTTCGGGGCGGTCAGCGCCTACTACGACGACTTCCACGAGGTCGACGACGACGAAGTGACCGAGGCGCTGATCGCCACCGCCTGAATGCTGCGCCGACCGGGTACCGTCGAACGATGCAGCTCACCTGTCCCAAGTGTCGTGGAGATATGCGCCAGTACGAGCGCAGCGGAGTCGTCATCGACCAGTGCGGCGAGTGCCGGGGGATCTTCCTGGACCGCGGCGAACTCGAGAAGCTGTTCGAGGCCGAGGCGAACTGGAACCAGCAGCGCGGCGCACCCGCACCCGCACCCGGTCAACCGGGGTCCGTCCCTGGTCAGCAGCACGTCCAGACGCCTGGCGGCTACCCGCCGCCTCCGCCGCCGCCCGCCCCGAGTCACCAGCCGGGCTACGGTGCCGTACCGCCGCCCCCGCCCCCGCCGGGCTACCCGCAGCAGCCCGCGTACGGCACCCACGGTGGGTACGGGCATCCGCAGCAGCACCACGGCTACCACGGCCACTACAAGCGCAAGAAGCACAAGGGCTTCCTCGACGAGATGTTCGGCTGAGCGAACCCGTCGGTGATCGGGTCGGGCGTTTCCTCGCCCGGCCCGATCCGACGTCGTCCGATCCGCCCAGTGAGTACCGCCCGGTCCATCTGCGCAGGCGTGATCGTCAGTCGCTCCGCCGCTCAGTGGTTAATCGCGTCTCAAGCCCGCTCACCCGATGGCCATATCTACGAACCGAGAGAGATGGAGCTGCGCTGCGACCGTTATGCTATCGGTCGGGCCATTCCTGTGCTTGGCAATTATGAAATCCGCCTCCCCGGCGCGCGGCGATTCCTTGTCATAGTAATCGTCGCGATGCAAAAGTATAACAACATCGGCATCTTGCTCAATAGACCCGGATTCGCGCAGATCGGACAATTGCGGGCGCTTGTCGGTGCGTTGCTCGGGGCCACGGTTCAGCTGACTGACCGCGATCACCGGGCACTCGACCTCCTTGGCCAGCAGCTTCAGCCCACGGGACAGGTCCGCGACCTCCTGCTGACGGCTCTCGGTACGCTTCGGCGAGGTCATCAGCTGGAGGTAGTCGACCACGATCATCTTCAGGTCGTGCTTCTGCTTGAGCCGGCGGGCCTTCGCCCGGATCTCCATCAGGTTCATGCTCGGGGTGTCGTCCACGAAGAGGGGTGCCTCGCTGATCTCCCCCATGCAGCGGGCCAACTTGGTCCAGTCGTCGTCGGAGAGCTGGCCGCTGCGCAGCACGTGCAGTGGGACCCGCGCCTCGGCCGAGAGGAGCCGCATGACGATCTCGACCTTGCTCATCTCCAGCGAGAAGATGGCGGCGGCCTGATTGGCGCGGATTGCGGCATTGCGGGCGAAGTCCATGCTGGCCGTGCTGTTGTGGGTCGGGATCATCGACCGACCGGCCAGGTAGAGGTGCTCCGGATTGTCCACTGTCACACAACGGACCGGCACGCTGGCCACCGGCCGGACATCCACCACGTACCTGACGCCTGGCCGTCCGTCCGTACCGGTCCGTCGGCGGGCAGCGTGCGCGGACGCCTTGCGCTCCTGCCGGAACAAGACGTCCGGAGCGGAGAAGCTGATCGTGTACGCCACGGACGACCCCTTGGTACGACCGGGTAGCGCCCGCTCGCTGAGCGTGCAGCGGTAGCCGAGACTCACCACGAGTTCCCGGACGTCCCCGGCCAGCCGACCCGAGGTCGAGGTGTACCGGAGGTCGCCGGTGGGGCCGACTGTGCCAGCGGCGTCCAGCAGCCCGGCGAGAAGCGCCCGACGCTGTGCCTCGGAGGCACGCAGGTATTCCCGGGGGATGTGCTTGACCGGAGAGACCCCGAGGTGGCGGAGGGCCGCGAGGAGGGACCCGGTGAGAGGGCCCGCGTCGGGCTGGCCGTCGCCGAGCCAGCCACCCAGGCCGTACGGCGGAATCGGCAACTCCCGCTCGGGTAGTTGCAGGGGGGCACAGTTGACGACGGCATGGTGCGGGCCGGTACGCAGCGTCGCCGCGATCTGCGCGGTGGTGACCACGCCGTCGTGTCGCGCGTCGGCGGGGATCCGACCCGTTCCGCCGGCTTCCGCGCCGGCCGGTTCGAGGGTCCGCGCCCGGGTGGTGGTCTGCCACAGGTGCTCGGCGTCGGCGACGATCACGCTGCCGTCCGAGAACTCGACCTCGTAGCAGGGCCGGCCGTTCAGCACGTCGAAGGCGGCGGTGATCGTGGTCGGCGTACCGTCCGCGGCGAGCAACCGGTCGCCGACCTCTACCTCACCCATGGTGGTCCAGCCGTGCGGGGTGGGCAGCGGCGTGTCCAGCGCGAGCGCCTTGCCGAGACCGGGCCGGCCGGCCACGATGATGAGCTGCCCGGGGTGCAGGCCGTTGAGCAGCCGGTCCAGGTCGGTGAAGCCGGTCGGCACGCCGGTCATCACGCCGCCCTGCGCGCCGACCGCCTCGATCTCGTCCAGGGTGGGCTGGAGCATGTCGGCGAGCACCGCGAAGTCCTCGCTGACCCGCCGTTCGGTGATCTCGTAGACCGCCTGCTGGGCCAGGTCGACGACGTCGTCGACGTCCCGGCTGCCGCCGGCGGCGGTGCCGTAGCCGAGCTGGACGATCCGGGTGCCCGCCTCGACCAGCCGGCGCAGCACCGCGCGTTCGCCCACGATGCGGGCGTAGTAGGAGGCGTTCGCCGCCGTCGGCACGGCCGCCATGCAGGTGTGCAGGTAGGGGGCGCCGCCGACCCGGGCGAGGTCACCGGAGTCGGCCAGGGCCGCCGCGACCGTGATCCCGTCGGCCGGTTCGCCCCGACCGTAGATGTCGAGGATGGCGTCGAAGATGGTGGCGTGGACAGGCCGGTAGAAGTCGGTGGACTTGAGGATCTCGACGACGTCGGCGATGGCGTCCTTGGAGAGCAGCATGCCGCCGAGGACGCACTGCTCGGCGGCGACGTCCTGGGGTGGGGTCTTGTCGAACTGACCGTCGCGGGGCGGCGGGGCGGACGACTGCCCCGCGACCCGGGGCTCCGCCCGCATGTCGTCGGTGACCGACACGGTTCCCCCTCCACGACGTCTGAGCTGGTTACGGCAGTACGGCGGCGGTGCGACACCTCCCGACCTGACCGGCCGGGTCGATCGGGGGCCATCGCGCGACCGGTCGGTGCCCCACGATACGGACCCCGAGCTCAGCCCCTCAACCGACGCGGTGGACGAGCCTCGGGACAACCTGTGGATGCGGGTGGACAACCATGTGCGCAGCGTGTGCACAGCCTGTGGAAAACTGTGGAGGTTTTTTGGGTCACAGGCACCTGACCTGGTGTTTCACTATCCACACCCTGTGGACAAAAAATTTCCGGTAAGGCTCTTGGGTCGGTCGTCCCGTACTATCTCTGCGAAACGGCTACACCTGGACAGCGGATTGCACTTTCGGTTGAGAAGGGTCACGCTCCGGCCGTGAGTTACCGGGACTGGGAGCGCGGGGAGGGCAGCCCGCGCGAGCGTCAGCCGACCGCCCCGTGGGACGACCTCGGCGACCCGGTCCCGTCAGCTTCGTACTCCTCGACGGACCGCTACCGCACGCCGAGTCGCCGCCGGGCGGTCGAGCGTGGCCAGCAGGAGCCCGTCGACGCCTACCTGCCCCGCTGGGCGGTCGAGTCGGGGATCGCGCATGCCGACGGCCGGGGTCGGCACGCCGCCCCGGACGATGAGGACGACGACGCCCGCCCGGTCTCCGGGGTGGGCCGGCGTGCGGCCAGGCGGCGGCGGGAGAGTGAGCGTCGGGAAACCCGGGCGATCGGGGCTGCCCCCGAGTCCGACCACACCCGGGAGTGGACCTTCGATCGCCCCCAGGATCAGGGGTACGTCGGCAGCCGGCGGGCGGACTCCGACGAGGGTGAGCCGGTCTCCGGGGCCGCCCCGACGGCCCGCCCGCGCCGGTCCCCGTCCCGTCGTCCGGAGGTGATCTGGTCCGGCGGTGACGACTCCGACCTGCCCGTGGAGGCGGTGCCCGAGCAGCCGCCCCGCCGTCGGCGACGTAACACCGACGAGTCGTGGGCCCGTCCGCTGACCGGCCCGGAGAGTCGTCCGGCGACCGACCCGTGGAGCCGTCTCGCCGAGCCGGAGCCGGAGTACCGGCCTGCGGTGGACCCGTGGGACGCCTCCGGCCTGCACACCTGGCAGAGCCCGACCGCCGGCGAACGGTGGGACCGTCCCAGCGGGGCGTCCCGGTGGGAGCAGAGCGACGACACCGGCCAGTGGGACCGGTTCACCGACACCGGGCAGTGGGACCGGACGGACGTCGGCCGGTGGGGCCCGGTGACCGCGGATCGCGACGAGGTGGGCCGCCGGGATACCGGCGGCGTGGACCGCCTGACCCAGGACGACATCGGCCCGTGGGACCGGGGCGGCTTCGACCGCCGGGACCGCAGCGAGAAGGACCGTGGCGAGGGCGGCCGATGGGAGCGGTCGGTACCGCCCCGGTCGGCGCAGCCGATGACGGGCGAGGGCTGGCCGTGGGGTGAGCAGCCGGAGGGGTTCTGGTCCGGCACCCGGTTGGCCGGTGACGATCCCCGCTGGATGGACCCGCCGACCTCGGCGCCCCGCTCCCCGGTGGTGGGTTACACGGCGCCGAGGCCACGGGCCGCTCCCCGGCGTCGGGCCGAGCCGGTATCCGGCCGGGCGGTGGCGGCGTCTTCGCTGCGGGACCGCATCGGGTCGGTGGGCGGCGGGTCGTGGAACCGTCGCCTGGAGGACGACCTGCTCGACCCGGACCCGGGTGGTCCACTGCGCCCGTTGGTCTACACCGCCGCGTGTTACCTGGTGCCGGCGGTGCTGGTGTTTCTCTGGCTGCTGACCCTTGACGGTCAGCCACCGGCCGGCTGTGTCACCGACATCAGCGGGGGCGGGTGCGAACCGCCCCGGGCGCATGCCTTCGGTTCCCTGGTCGCGGGCGCGCCCCGGTTCGGTCTGGCGTTGCTGAGCAGCCTGGTGGTGGCGGTGCTGCTGCGCCGGGTCGGGACGACCTGGCGGTCGGCGACGGTGGCGGTGGCGGCGGCGGTGGTCGGTGGTGGCCTGTCCACCGTGATGATCAGTGCGGTCACCGGTCAGCCGATCGGCTGACCGGTCCGCGGTGCCCCTCCCGGTGCCGGCCGCGTGGCGCAGGGGCACCCGTGCACGATGCCACCCCGACGGCCAATGCGCTGACGGCCTGCACGTGACGGCTGCACGGTGACGGCCGCAGCGCTCGACGGCTCCGGTGGCCAGCGCGAAACGGCCCGCACCGGGTGCCGGTACGGGCCGTTTCGGGTGTTGCTGTGCTGCGGTGTCAGCCCTGGACGACGTTGAGGTCGAACTTGGCGGCCACCTCGGGGTGCAGCTTGACCCGCACCGGGTAGGAGCCGGTCGACTTGATGTGACCGGGCAGTTCCAGCCGACGACGGTCGAGGGTCGGGCCGCCGGCCGCCTTGACGGCGTCGACGACCTCGGCCGGGGTGACCGAGCCGAAGAGCCGACCACCGTCGCCGGCGCGGACCTTCAGGCTGACCTTCAGACCCTCGAGCTGGTCCTTGACCTCGGTGGCGTGGCCCAGGTCGCGGATCTCACGGGCCGAACGGGCCCGCTTGATGACCGTGACCTGCTTCTCCGCACCCTTGGTCCAGCTGATCGCGAAGCCCTGCGGCAGCAGGTAGTTACGGCCGTAGCCGTTCTTGACCTCGACGATGTCGCCGGGGGCACCGAGACCGGAAACTTCCTGGGTCAGGATGATCTTCATGTCGGTGCCTCCTCTCAGCGGGCCGTGGCGGTGTACGGCAGAAGCGCCATCTCACGGGCGTTCTTGACCGCACGGGCGATCTGCCGCTGCTGCTGCGAGGTGACCCCGGTCACCCGCCGAGCGCGGATCTTGCCGCGGTCGGAGATGAACTTACGCAGCAGTGCGGTGTCCTTGTAATCGATATAGGTGATCCCGTCCTTGTCGAGCGGGTTCACCTTCTTCTTGGGCTTGCGCAGTGCCGCAGCCTTGGCCGTTGCACGTGCTCCTGGTTTGCGATCGCGGGCGCTCGGCGCCATTAGAACGGTGGCTCCTCATCAAAATTGGCGCCCGAACCACCGCGCGAAGAGGGGGCCGGAGCAGCAGAGGCCCAGGGGTCGTCGAAGTTGCCTCCGCCGCCACCCTGATTGCCACCGCCACCGGAACCGAAGCCACCGCCGCCGCCACCGGAACGCGACATCTTCTGCACCTTCGCCGTGGCGTAGCGCAGAGACGGGCCGATCTCGTCGACCTCGAGCTCGATGACTGTGCGCTTCTCACCCTCGCGGGTCTCGTACGACCGCTGACGCAGCCGGCCCGAGACGATCACGCGGGCGCCCCGCTGGAGCGACTCGGCGACGTGCTCCGCCGCCTGCCGCCACACCGTGCAGGCCAGGAAGAGCGGCTCGCCGTCCTTCCATTCATTGGTGGTCTTGTCCATGAACCGGGGCGTCGAAGCGACCCGGAACTTGGCGACCGCCGCACCCGACGGGGTGAACCGCAACTCGGGGTCATCGGTCAGATTGCCGATGACCGTGATGGTGGTGTCTCCTGCCATGACCATCTCCTCGCGCACTCATCGTTGCGTCGTACAGGCTCTCAGAACCCTCCGACATCACCGATGAGGCTGATCCGGGCGAACCGGGGTTGAATGCTTAGCGCATCTCCGGCCGGATGACCTTGGTGCGCAGCACGGACTCGTTGAGCCGCAGCTGGCGGTCGAGTTCGGCCACCGCCTCCGGCGTCGCCTGAAGGTCGATGACGGCGTAGATGCCCTCGGCCTTCTTGTTGATCTCGTACGCGAGGCGCCGGCGGCCCCACACGTCGGTCTTCTCGACCGAGCCACCCGCGGTCCGGATCACGTTCAGGTACGTGTCGAGCGAGGGTGCGACGGTGCGTTCCTCGAGGCTGGAGTCGAGGATCACCATTACTTCGTAATGACGCAAGACGTGCTCACCTCCTGTGGGCTAGGCGGCCACGGTCCTTCCGTGGCAGGAGGTCGTGCGTCGTGCCCGCCCGGTGTCGGGGGAACCCGACCGGACGCGGACAACCGGACCAGGATACCCGGTCACGACGATCATGCCCGCGCAGGTCGACCCGGCAGGCCGGGAACGGGTGACAGGGCCCGCCGCGACACCCGAAGGCCGGCGGCGGACCCTGTCCACGAGGCCGCGGGGCGTCCCGTCCGCATTCCTTGGGTGGGACCTGGGGAGGAACGACCACACCGATGAGGTTGGATCGAGGACACCCCGCGGAGCTTCATCATGTTGTTGTCCGACCGTACAACGGCGATCGTCACGGTATAGCCGGATTCAAACTATTAGTCCGGGATTCACTGCTTGGCGACACGACCCGTGCGGCAACTCCACAGAGGGCCCGGTGCTACCGCGCGGAATGTTCCGGGGCGCTGCCGGCCATCCGTAACGCTCGTCCGTAACGCTCGTCGTGCCGCGAAGCCGACCTGCTGTTCCACTGCGTTCAACGACCGCCGGGGCCGGCGGGTGACGCGGGCGTGCGGGCGCGGACGGCGCGACTTGCCCGCGACCGGCACCCCGCCGTCGTCGGAGGCGGGACGTAGGCTCGCCTGCATGCGTATCGGAGCCCACGTCGACCAGGCCGACCCGCTGGCGGAGGCGGCCGACCGCGCCGCCGAGGCGGTGCAGTTCTTCCTCTCCGACCCGCAGGGCTGGAAGGCCCCGAAACCCCGGGAGGACGCCGACCGGCTGCGCGCCGCCGACGTGGACCTCTACGTCCACGCCCCGTACGTGATCAACGTGGCCACCCTGAACAACCGGATCCGCATCCCCAGCCGCAAGCTGCTGCTCGGCCACGCCACCGCGGCCGCGCAGCTCGACGCCCGAGGGCTGATCGTGCACGGCGGGCACGTCAACGCCGGCGACGACCTCGCGGTCGGGTTCGACAACTGGCGCAAGACCTTCGCGTACGCGGCCGACTCCGGTGGCTTTCCCGTCCCGGTCCTGATCGAGAACACCGCCGGCGGCGACAACGCGTGTGCCCGACGGCTCGACGCGCTGGCCCGGCTCTGGGACGCCCTCGGTGACTACGAGGTGGGCTTCTGCCTCGACACCTGTCACGCCTACGCCGGCGGCGAGGAGTTGCTCGACCTGGTCGACCGGGTCAAGGCGATCACCGGGCGGATCGACCTGGTGCACGCCAACAACTCCAAGGGCGGGTTCAACTCCGGGCAGGACCGGCACGACAACCTCGACGGCGGCGTCATCGACCCGGAACTGCTGGTGGCGGTGATCCGGGCGGCCGACGCCCCGGTCATCGTGGAGACCCCCGGCGGCGTGACCGGTCAGGGCGCGGACATCGCGTTCCTCCGCGAACAGCTCGGCACCGGGGCCTGAGCGCCGATGACCACCAACGCGACCGGCGGCGGCAGCCAGCCGCCGCCGCAGACCGGCGGGACGGACGTCACCCCCGAGGGTGGGGCGGAGCCGCCGAAGGACGACCGGCTCGTACCGGATGCGGCGGACAGGACGGAGACCGCCCGGCCCGCACCGGCCGAGCCCGCCCAGAAACCGAAGCCCGACCAGAACGGCACCGAACCCGACAAGGCCAACGTCGGGGCCGACAAGGCTGGAACCGGGACCGACAAGGCTGCTGGAACCGGGGCCGACAAGGTCACAGCCGGGACAGACAGGCCCGGGGCGAAGCCTGACAAGGCCGGGAGCGAGCCCGACGAGGGCGGAGCGGAACCCGGCAAGGCCACGGCCGAGGTCGGCAAGGACGAGCCAGCGCCCGGCACGGGCAAGGCAGAGCCCGGCACGGCGGATACGGCCGGGGACGGCGCGGACAGGGCGGACCGGAAGGACCCGCCCGCCGAGGCCGACCCGTGGACCTCGTTCGCGCCCGAACCGGAGCCGGTGCCCGGTCGCCCCCGGCGGGCGGCCCACGCCACCGGCCGGTTCCTGGTGCACGAGTGGACGCTCGCCGTCCTCGCCTCGCTCGCCCTCGCCGTGGGGATGACCTGGCCGACCCTGCGTTACCCGCTCTACACGTTGCCGCAGGACTACTGGGACCCGAGCCTCCAGGCCTGGCAGATGGCCTGGTCGGGGCACGCACTGCGGACGGACCCGGGGCAGTTGTTCCAGTCCAACACGTTCTTCCCGGAGCCGTGGAGCTTCGCCTTCTCCGACATGCTGCTCGGATACGCCCCGGCCGGACTGCTCGGCACCGGCCCGGACGCCGCCGTGCTCCGCTACAACATCATGTTCGTGCTCGCCCACGCGATGGCCACGTTCGGGGCGTACGTGCTGGCCCGGCAGATGGGCGCGGGCCGGATCGGTTCGGCGGTCGCCGGGGTCGCCTACACCTACGCACCCTGGCTGCTCGCCCAGGCCGGCCACCTGCACATCGTCTCCAACGGTGGCATTCCGCTCGCGCTGGCCATGCTCGCCCGGGGGCACGGTTGGTCACTACGGCACGGTTACCGCCCCGAACGCCGCCGGGTCGGTTGGGCGTACGCCGGGTGGGTGGTGGCCGCCTGGCAGCTCAGCCTGGGCTTCGGCATCGGCCTGGTGTTCGCCTACGTCCTCGCGGTGACCCTGCTGGTCTCGGCGGCGGTGTGGTTCTGGCGACGGCGGCGTGTGCGCCGGCCCTTCGGTCGCCGGCTGTTCGTCGCCGACCTGGTCGGTGGGCTGCTCTTCGCCGCCATCGGCGCGCTGCTGGCGGTGCCGTACTTCAAGGTGGCCGAGCTGCACCCGAACGCGGAACGGACGCTCGGCGACGTCGGCGTCTACTCGCCGCCGGCGAGCGGCTTCTTCACCGCACCCGCCGAGTCGTGGATCTGGGGCGGGCTGCACGAGGGGGCGCGGGCGGCGCTGCCCTGGCACCCGGAGATGACCCTGCTGCCCGGCTTCGTGCTGTACGCGCTGGCGGCCGGCGGGCTGTTCTTCTCGGTGTGGCGGTTGCGGCACCGGCTGCTGCTGCTCGCCGGGGTGCTGGTCACCATGGTGCTGGCGATGGGCACCCGGTTCTTCGACGGCACCTTCACCTATGCACCACTCTTCGAGTACCTGCCGGGCTTCAACGGGCTGCGCACGCCGGGCCGGATGATGCTCTGGACGACGCTGCTGCTCTGCCTGCTGGCGGCCGGCGCGGTGAGCGCCTTCGCCGAACGGGTACGCGAACTCAGCGCCGGGCGGGTGCCCTCCCGGCCGTCGCCGTGGTTGCGGGCGGCCACCCTGCTACCGCTGCTGCTGGTGACCGTGGAGGGGCTGAACAGCACGCCGCACCCGGTGGTGCCGGAGCAACCGGCGGCGATGCGCACTGTGGACGGTCCGCTGCTGGTGCTGCCCAGCGGCCAGAACCAGGACCAGCCGGTGATGCTCTGGTCGACCAGCCGCTTCCAGCAGGTGGTCAACGGTGGCAGCGGGTTCACCCCGAAACAGCTCGACGACGTACGCCGGGTGACTGCCGCCTTCCCCGACCAGACAAGCGTCGACTACCTGCGCACCCTCGGCGTCCGCGACGTGGTGGTGCTGCGGGACCAGATCGTCGGTACGCCGTGGGAGGTGACAGTGGACGCCCCGGTCGACCAGTTGGGCATCACCCGCCAGCAGGTCGGCAACGCCGTGGTGTTTCGTCTCTGAGCTGGGTTGCGGGTGTTCGTCGCTGAGATGGGTTGCGGTGGGGTCTGCGGGGAGCCCAGCCGGCTCCGGGCGGTCAGGCTTGATCCCTGCGCCGGCTGGGCTCCCCGCAGACCTGACGGGCGCACGGCCGTCTTGGACTTGCGCGTCTGACTGACGGGCGCTTGCCGTCTTGGAATTGCGCGTCTGGGGTGGGGTGTCAGGCGGGGGTGGGGGCTGGTGCTGGTTCGGGGGTGGGGGTTTTGCGGCGCAGTTTGGTGAGCCAGGGGGTGTCGGGGGCGCCGTCGAGGACGCCGCCGTCGGGGTCGTCGGGATAGGTCCGGCGGACGGCGTCGCGCTCCGGGTGCAGGATGTCCTTGACGATCAGGACGCACAGCACGACCACCGTGCCGAGCCGCAGCGACGAGGCGAGCACGAAGACTCCCTCGGGGAAGATCGGGCGGCTGGTGGCCGAGCCGAGCAGTTCGCCGTAGAAGGCGGCGAAGTAGCACACCTCGGCGAGTTGCCAGGCGAGGAAGGCCCCCCAGCGCGGTCGGGCGAGCACCGCGAGCGGCAGCAGCCAGAGCACGAACTGCTGGGACCAGACCTTGCTGAAGATCAGGAAGGCGGCCACCACCAGGAAGGCGAGCTGGGCCAGCCGGGGCCGGCGGGGTGCCCGCAGGGTCAGCACGGCCACCCCGATGCAGGCCAGCCCGAACAGGGCGTACGACAGGTTGTTGAGGGTCGGGATGTTGGCGTTCAGCCACTGGAACGGACCCTGGTCCCCCGGGTTGCCGGCGTTCACCTTGCCGTCCAGGTACCGCCCGATATACCAGAGCGTGCCCCAGTCGATGGGCCGGGTGGTGTTCAGCTCGAAGAACCGACCCCAGTTGTCCGGGTGCCGGATCGCCGTGGGCAGGTTCACCGCGACCAGCGCGACCAGGCCGGTGGCGACGGCGGTGAGCGCGGGCCGCAGCCGACCCGCACGCAGGGCGAGGATCAGGATCGGGCCGAACAGGAACAGCGGCCACATCTTCGCCGCGCCACCCAGGCCGAGCAGCACGCCGGCCAGGACGGGTTGTCGTCTCGCCCAGGCGGCCAGCCCGAGCGCGGCCAGCCCGATGGCGAGGAAGTCCCAGTTGACGGTGGCGGTGAGGAACAGCGCCGGGGCCAGGGCGAAGAGTGCCGCGTCCCAGGGTCGTCGGCGGCGTAGGGAGAGGATCACCGCGGCGGTGGCGACGGCGAGCGCGCTGAGGGCCAACGCGTTGGCGTTGTAGAACCACCGCCCCTGGTTGATCGTCGGGTCGTCGACGCCGAGGGCGTGCACCGGCAGGCCGAGCGCGCCCATCATGTAGCCGGTGAGCACCGGATACTCGACCGGGTGGTCGCGGTACGGGACCTTGCCCTCGTTCAGGCCCTCGGCGTAATAGAGGGCCAGCACGTCGGTGTAGCACATCCGGGTGTACTGGATGTTGTTCTGCCAGGCGCCATTCTGACAGGGCGCCTTCTGCACCCAGTGCAGGGCGAGGGTCAGGCAGGCCAGGGCCAGCACGATCCGGGCCGCCGTCCAGAACCGACTCTCCCGGCCGGCGGGCCGGTCGAGGGCGACGGCGTGGTCGCCGAGCGGCCCGCCGATCGCCTCGGCGGCGCCCCGGACGAAGCCGTCCGAGCGGGACGGGTGGTCGCTGGTCCCGGCGTCGTCGATGCCGGCCGTCGGCTGGTTGCTCATGAGAAAGCATCCTGCCCTATGAATGGCTTGCGGACGAGGAGCAGGTTCCGGTCGGGTGCCCCGTTCGCCGGCAACGACCGTCCGGAGCCGCCGGACTGGCCGGGAACGCCGCCGCCGGCGACCGCAGGTTCGCGGGTCGCCGGCAGCAGCATCGATGGTCGTCGGTACGAAGTTCCGGTCAGTCCCGGGTGCGCGGGGTCGGCAGGATGCCGCCGCCGTTTCCGCCACCGTTGTTCGGACCACCGGGCAGGTTCGGGTTGGGCGGGTTCAGCGGATTGCCACCCGGATTGCCGCCCTGGTTCCCGCCTTGGTTCCCGCCTTGGTTCCCACCCTGATTGCCACCTTGGTTGCCGCCCTGGTTGCCGCCCTGGTTGCCGCCGCCGAGCTGGCAGAGCAGGTCGCCGGGGTTACAGTTCGGCGTGTTCGGCGCCGTGGGCGGCGGCGGAGGCGGCGGAGGCGGGGTTCCGTTGCCGGACTCCGGGTCGCCGACGTTCGCGGCCGGCGGGAAGTCCAGCTTGTCCTCGCCCTTGAGCGCGCCGTTCATGACCCGTTCCCAGATCTCGCCGGGCATGGTCGCACCGCTGATCTTGGTGCCGTCGTTCAGCTTGATCGCTTCCCGCTTGCCCTTGTTGCCCACCCAGACGGCGGTGGCGAGCTGCGGGGTGTACCCGATGGTCCAGGCGTCACCGTTCTGGTCGGTGCCCTCCTTGAGCTCCCAGGTACCGGTCTTGGCGGTCGCCTTCCGGCCGTCCGCAAGGGTGTGGTTGATCCGGCCCGGGTAGTCCTTCAGCACGTCGGTCACGTCGGCGACCACGTCCGGGTTGATCCGCTTCTGCGGCTTGAGCTGCTCGCCGCCGAGCTTCTCCCACTTGCCGGTCTCCTTGTTCTGCTTCTCGGCGGAGATCAGGAAGTGGGCCTTGTTGTAGATGCCCTTGTTGGCGAAGGTGGCGATGCCGTTGGCGTGGTCGAGCACGGTGATCGGGTACTGGCCGTAGGCGACCACGTGGTAGAAGGGGTCGGGCGCCAGGTCGGTGGCCTTCTCCTTGGTCAGGTCGTGCCCCTTGGGCGGGCTCACGTTGGTCTGCCACATCATGCCGACCCCGGCCTTGGCCGCCATGTCGACGATCTTGTCGGGCCCGATGTCCAGGCTGACGTGGTAGAAGGGCACGTTCAGCGACTTCAACGTCGACTCCCGCAGCGTGCACGAGTCACCGCAAGTGGGATTGTCGGTACCGGCATTGCTGACCCGGAACTTCACGCCCTCCGGGGTGAACGCCCGGCCCTTCCAACGCGACTCGACCGACTTGCCGGCCTCCAGCGCCGCCGCCAGGGTGTAGATCTTGAAACTGGAGCCGGGCGAGTGGCCGCCTGTGATGTTGCCGTTGGTGTCGGTGTTCGTGCCGGCGTAGTCGGTGCCGGTGCCGTCGTCGCCACCGTAGTAGCCGAGCACCCGGCCGTTGCGCGGGTCGATGGAGACCACGGCGGCCATCAGGTTCTTCCGGGAGCCGTCCAACTCGGAACCCTTGGTGCTGCGCTGGGCGGCGCCGGTGACGGCCTTCTGCACCTTGTTGTCGATGGTGGTCCGGATCCGGTAACCACCCTCGCGGAGCATCGCCGAGCAGCGCGGCTTACGCTCGGTCGCCTCGGCGTCGTTGTCGGTGCAGAGTTTCTTCTCCCGCATCTCCGCCGAGACGTAGTTGATCACGTTGCCGATCGGGGTGTTGACCCCGAACTTGACGCCGGACCGGGACTCCTTCGGGGTCTGCAACGTCTTGGTCGGGTACTCCGTCGGATGGGCCGGCCGGTTCGGTGCGTCGACCCAGTGCATCTCGATCATGTTCTTGACGACGTAGTCCCACCGCTCCTTGGCCTCGGCGGGGTTGAGCGCCGGGTCGTAACCCTTGTGGGTGGCGCTCGGCTCCGGCTGCTTGATCAGGGCGGCGAGCACGGCGGCCTCGGCCACGTCGATCTTCGAGACCGACTTGCCGAAGTACGTCTGCGCCGCCGCCTCGATGCCGTACGCGTTGCGACCGAAGTAGATGGTGTTGAGGTAGTGCTCCATGATCTGTTCCTTGGTGAACTGATCGTTGAGCTTGGAGGCCACGATCGCCTCCTTCACCTTCCGCGCGTACGAGTCGTCCTGGAGGTTCTCGTAGGCGTTGCGGGCGTACTGCTGGGTGATCGTCGAGGCACCCTGCTTGTCGCCGTTGGAGAGGTTGTTCCAGGCGGCACGGGCGATGCCCTTGTAGTCGACGCCGGCGTGCTCGTAGAAGTTCTTGTCCTCCGCCGCCGCGACCGCGTCCCGCATGTGCTGCGGGATCTGGTTGATCGAGACGAAGGTGCGGTTCTGCTCGCCCACCTTGGCGATGACCGTCTTGTTGTCGCTGGCGTAGATGGTGGTGGCGAGCGGCAGCTTGATCTGGTTCGGCAGCACCACGGTGGTGGAGTAGTAGGTGAACCCGACCACGCCGAGCCCGGCGAGCATGACGAAGACCGCGAAGCCGGCGATCAGCAGGTTGATCCGCTTGCGCCGCTTGGCCCGCGCCATCGCGTCCGGGTCACCCGGTCCGCGTCCGCGTCCACCGCCGGTACCTCCGCCGTAACCACGACCCGGCCCGTTGGGGCCACCCGGGCCGCCCGGCCCGCCGCCGACCTGCGCGACGCCGGCCCGCGCCACCGAGGCCCGCCCGGCGGAGCCGACCGAGGCCGCACCGACGCTGGCCCGGCCGGCGGAAGCCGTCCCGACGCTGGCCCGGCCGGCCGGGCCGCCCGCCGGGGAGACCGGCACCGAGGCACGACCCGGGCCCCCCCACCCCGACGCCGCCGGGGAGACCGGCACGGAGGCACGCCCCGGCCCGGCCGGGGAGACCGGCACCGAGGCACGACCCGGGCCGGCCCGGCCGACCGAGGCAGAGCCGGCCGCACCGCCCGTTCCGCGCGGCGGGGGTACCGCCGCCGAGGCCCGTCCGGTGGGCGCGGCACCGCCTACCGAGGCGCGGCCGGTCGAGGCTGCGCCCCGGGCGTCACCGCCCCGTCGGGGGTACGCGTCGTCCGGCCCCGGGCCGGGGCCGCCGTTCGAACCCGGTACCTGGGCCCGCGCACGCGGGGAACTGGGATCGCCGTACGAGTTCATTCCTCACACCCTGCCGGTCGCGGTGGGACGCGGGGGCGCCACCACCGGGTTGCCGTGAGTTGACACACGCGCCATGAGGCCGGGGAGGGGCCGGGGACGCGCTGCAATTTCCACATCAATCGGGCCATTCAGGCCGATGGGCTGCCGGTCGCGGTGTCTGTGTCGTACGACACCGGAGTCGACCGGATCAGCAGGCTTCACCGTTGCGCCTCTCGCCTTCGCCCCTGGGTCGCAGCGGTGGCGACCTCCGCCGCGCCCTGCTCCGAACCGTCCTCGGCCAACCCGTCCCGGCCGAGCAGGAACTGCTCGACGAGGTGGTTCCAGTCACAGCCGGGGCACACCTCCACCACGAAGACCTGGAACTCACCCAACGTCATCGCCAGCACGGGCAGCTCGGCCAATGTGCGTGCCTGGCCGGCGGACTGCCGGAGCTCGTCCCCGTAAATGTAGTGGACGTGGATCAGGTTCTCGCTCCGGCAGATCGGACACCGCTGGTCTGTCGGTTCCCCGTGGAAGCGGGCCGCGTTCTTCAGGTAGGGCGAGGCGTCGCAGACGTCGTAGGTGCCGACCCGCCCGGCGAGCAGCTCACGCAGCACTGCTCGCTTCTGCAGCGAGTAGTCGACCACCTGACGAGACGTACGCATGCGGCAAAGGGTACGCGTTCCGACCGGGCGGGGCGACCACCGTCACGATCCGTGAACAGGTTGGCGCGCAGCGGGGGTTTGCCCGGACGGCAGGTGAGGTACTAACGTGCGATGTATCGGTCCGATACATCGAGGCGGTTAACGCTCCGTCCCGAGGGTAAGGAAAGGGTGGCCCGTGCTCGAACTCGCCATCCTCGGCCTCCTCCAGGAGGCCCCGATGCACGGCTACGAACTCCGCAAGGAGCTCGCCGCCAAGCTCGGCGCCATCCGGGCGGCGATCAGCTACGGCTCGCTCTACCCGACCCTGCGCAGGTTGCAGGCGGCGGGCTGGATCACCGAAGCCGCCGACGCACCGGCCACCGCCGAGGAGGTTCCCGCGCTGACCAGCCGACGGGGTCGGGTGGTCTACAAGATCACTGCGGAGGGCAAGGAACGCTTCGCCCAACTGATCGCGCAGGCCGGGCCCGAGACGTACGACGACACGGGCTTCGGCGTGCACTTCGCGTTCTTCGCCCGCACCGACCAGGCGACCCGCCTGCGCATCCTGGAGGGTCGCCGCCGCACGATCGAGGAACGTCGCGAAGGCCTTCGTGACGTGCTGGGCCGGGCAGCCGAGCGCCTCGACGCGTACACCCTGGAACTGCAACGCCACGGGCTCGACGCCTGCGAGCGTGAGGTCCGCTGGCTGGAGGAGCTCATCGCCAACGAGCGCTCCGGCCGTACCCCGACCGTCCCGCGACCCGGGGCGGCCGGCAATCGACGAGACAACGACAGCCCGCCTCCACCTGGCGAGTCCAGGGAAGAGCGGCCGTGATGAAGAAGAAGGAGGCAGACGCTATGGGCTCCGTCCGCGTCGCCATCGTCGGTGTGGGTAACTGCGCCTCGTCCCTCGTACAGGGCGTGGAGTACTACCGCAACGCCGACCCGAACGACCGCGTCCCGGGTCTCATGCACGTCACCTTCGGCGACTACCACGTATCGGACGTGGACTTTGTCGCGGCGTTCGACGTGGACGCCAAGAAGGTCGGCATGGACCTCGCGGAGGCGATCGTCGCCAGCGAGAACAACACCATCAAGCTCTGCGACGTGGCGCCCACCGGCATCAGCGTCCAGCGCGGCCCGACCTTCGACGGCCTGGGCCAGTACTACCGCGAGATCATCGAGGAGTCCGACGCCGAGCCGGTCGACGTGGTCAAGGCGCTGCGCGACGCCCAGGTCGACGTGGTCGTCTGCTATCTGCCTGTCGGTTCCGAGCAGGCGGCGAAGCACTACGCCCAGGCCGCGATCGACGCCGGCTGCGCCTTCGTCAACGCGCTGCCGGTCTTCATCGCCTCCGACCCCCAGTGGGCGCAGAAGTTCACCGACGCCGGTCTGCCGATCGTCGGTGACGACATCAAGAGCCAGGTCGGCGCCACCATCGTGCACCGCGCGCTGGCGAAGCTGTTCGAGGACCGCGGGGTCGAGCTGCTGCGCACGTACCAGCTCAACTTCGGCGGCAACATGGACTTCATGAACATGCTGGAGCGCAACCGGCTGGTCTCGAAGAAGATCTCGAAGACCCAGTCGGTGACGTCCCAGATCCCGCACGAGATGGTCAAGAGCGACGTGCACATCGGCCCGTCGGACCACGTGCCGTGGCTGGACGACCGCAAGTGGGCGTACATCCGCCTGGAGGGCCGGTCCTTCGGTGACACCCCGCTCAACGCCGAGCTGAAGCTCGAGGTGTGGGACTCGCCGAACTCCGCAGGCGTCATCATCGACGCAGTCCGGGCCGCCAAGATCGCCCTGGACCGCAGGATCGGCGGCCCGATCCTCTCGGCCTCGTCCTACTTCATGAAGTCCCCGCCGGTGCAGTACGCCGACCACGACGCGCACGCCGCCGTCGAGAACTTCATCACCGGCGACATCGAGCGCTGACGCTCCACCGCCACCGCGCGGTCGAGCACCAGAACCAGACGTCGAGGGCCAGGTCCGTACGGACCTGGCCCTCGACGTTCACCCCGAACGCTCCTCCAGGTACGACGCCAGCCGACGGCAGAGATCCTCCTCGGCAAGATCGCGCTGGTTCCAGGATGTAGTGGCCTTCCGGCGACCACCAGACCACTACATCCTGGTCAACACCGTTGCGTTAACGCCGTGGACGGCTGGTCAACCCGGGACAGGAAGTGCCCGATCGGGGAGCGGGGTGGGCCCGCTTGGCGATCATGGAGTGGTGGTGCCGACTTTGGGGGTTCCACGGGTGTTCTGTTACCCACCACAACTCCATGATCGGCGAGGCAGCGGTGGTTGACGAACAGCCGTTCCACCTAACGCAACGGTGTTGACATCCTGGTTCGAGCATGATATAGGCCTCGGGCTGTCCGGGTCCCGCGCGATCTCGGCCCCGGGCGGAAGTGACCCGGGCGTCGGTGTCCCGAGCGCGGCTCCGGGCTGCCTGACGGCTGGTTGTCACGACCAGGCGCGGCGCAGGGCGACACCTGCTTCCAACTCCAGCAACGTGACCTTGCGGGGCAGCCCGCCACCGAAGCCGACCAGCTTCCCGCCCGCGCCCACGATCCGGTGACAGGGGACGATCACCGGGACCGGGTTGCGGTTGCAGGCCACCCCGACCGCCCGCGCCGCGCCCGGGTCGCCGACCCGCCGGGCCACCTCGCCGTAGGTGAGTGTCTCCCCGTACGGGATGCGGGTCATCTCACGCCACACGGCACGCTCGAACTCGGAGCCGCGCGGCATCACCACCGGCACGGAGAACCCGGTCAGCTCACCGGCGAAGTACGCCCGCAGCTCCGTGACCGCCTGACCAGCCAGCGTGTCGCCGGGCTCGTCGTCGGCCGAGGTGACCCGGCCGAAGTGCGTGCCACAGACCGCCGTCCCGTCGGTGGCCACGGAGAAGTCCCCGATCGGCGAGTCCAGCACGGTCCAACGCATGCCGGCCATTCTTCCCGCCCCACCGGGCCACCTGGCCACCGCCCGGCCCTCAGCTCCCGTACGAGATGCTCCACTGTCTGCCGTCGAAGACGGCCTTCGCGCTGTTCATGCCGTCGGGATACGTCACCTGCGCCGGTGTGGTGGGTTCGGAGACGTCGATCACTTCGCTGACCGAACGGACGGCGCTGTCACCCCGAAATGATCACGCGGGACGTTGCGTCGGGTCGCTACCGTGCAGGTCGTGGCCACGGGGACGCTCATCTTTCTGATCATCGGTGGGGCGGGCGTCGGCGTGCTGGCGCTGGCCCTGCTCGGCGGCGAAATCCTCCATTTCGGTCATCCCGACGTCGACGGTCCGGTCTCCGTCGAGGCGGTCGCCGGCTTCCTCGGCGCGTTCGGCTTCGGCGCGGCCATCGTCAACGAACTGCTCGGCGGGCGTACCCCGGGGATGATCGCGGCGGCGGTCGGCGGGGGCGTGCTCGCCGCCGTGCCCACCGCGTGGCTGGCGGGCCGACTGACCCGGGCGGCGCGCAACATGCGCACCGACGCCACCCCCACCCGGGACGACCTGGTCGGCGCGCTCGGCCTGGTGGTCACCCCGATCCCGACCGGCGGCTACGGCGAGGTGCGGGTACGCGTCGCCGGCCAGCCGGTGAAACTCAACGCCCGTGCCGACGAGCCCATCCCGCTCGGTGCGCAGATCTTCGTGGTGCAGACGCTGAGCGAGACCAGCGTGCACGTCGAGACCTACTGACCCTCTTCTCGCAGAGACGGAACCACCATGCCTCTCCTCATCGCCATCGGCGGCGCGGTCGTCCTCGCCCTCGTCCTCGTGATGTTCGTGCTCTCCCGGATCAAGGTGGCCGGCCCGAACGAGGCGTTCATCGTCACCGGCCGCAAGGGCCGGACCACGCAGACCGCCGACGGCGGTCGGTCCACCGACAACTCCGGCCAGAAGGTCGTCCTCGGCGCGTCGGTCTTCGTGCTGCCGGTGGTGCAGAAGCTCCAGTCGCTCGACCTGTCCAGCCGCCGCATCGACGTCGGCATCCGGGGCGCGGTCAGCAAGCAGGGCATCCGGGCCGACCTGCACGGCGTCGCCATCGTCAAGGTCGGCGGCACCGAGGACGCGATCCGCGCCGCCGCCCAGCGGTTCCTGCACCAGCAGGACGAGATCGACAACTTCACCCGGGAGGTGCTGGCCGGCGCGCTGCGCTCGATCGTCGGCAGGCTCACCGTCGAGGAGGTCATCCGGGACCGGGCCGCGTTCGCCAACGCGGTCGCCGAGGAGGCCGAGCACTCGATGACCAACCAGGGGCTGGTGCTCGACACCTTCCAGCTCCAGGACATCCTCGCCGAGGGGTCGTACCTGCAGGACCTGGGTCGGCCGGAGGCGGCCCGGGTGCTCAAGGACGCGGCCATCGCCGAGGCCCGCGCCCGGCAGCAGGCCGAGCAGGAGCGGCTGCTGGCCGAGGAGGCGATCGCCGAGGCGAACCGGAACCTGTCGCTGAAGCAGGCGGGCATCCAGGCCGAGATCGACGCGGCGAAGGCGAAGTCGGCGGCGGCCGGGCCGCTCGCCCAGGCCGAGCGGGACCAGGCGATCCTCTCCGAGCAGCAGAAGGTGGCCGAGCGTAACGCCGAGCTCAAGCAGCGTCAGCTCGACACCGAGGTCCGCAAGCCGGCCGACGCGGCCCGGTACAAGGTGGAGCAGGAGGCCGAGGCGTCCCGCAACGCGGCGGTGCTGAGCGCGGACGCGCAGCGGCAGGCCACCATCGCCGCCGCCCAGGCCTCCGCCGAGCAGGCCCGGCTCACCGGTGAGGGTGAGCGGGCCCGCCGGGCGGCGCTGGCCGAGGCGAACGCGATCGAGGGTGCCAAGGAGGGCGAGGCCGAGCAGCGTCGACGGTCCGCGATCGCCGAGGCGGTCGAGCGGGAGGGTCAGGCCGAGGCCACCGCCATCCTGGCCCGGGGCCAGGCCGAGGCCGACGCGATGGCCCGCAAGGCCGAGGCGTTCGCCGCGTACGGCGAGGCGGCCGTGCTGGACCTGCTGGTCCGGGTGCTGCCGCAGGTGGTCGAGGCGGCCAGCGCCCCGATCGGCGCTATCGACAAGCTGACGGTGATCTCCACCGACGGGGCGTCCTCGCTTACCAAGTCGGTCGCCGGGAACGTGGCCCAGGGCCTCCAGCTCGGCTCCGACCTCACCGGCATCGACCTGCCGGCCCTGCTCGCCAAACTGGGCTCGGCGTCGACCGGGTCCCCGGCCAACGGCAGGCCGCCGGTCGACGGCAGCGCGGTCGAGACCCGCTGACCCACGCCGAAGGGGCCGTCCGGATTCCGGGCGGCCCCTTTCGCGTACGTCAGCGCAGGCCCTGGTCGTGGGCCCAGCGGAGCAGTTCCGCCTCGGCCTCGTCGCGGTCGAGCGGGCCGCGTTCCAGGCGCAGCTCCTTGAGGTGCTGCCAGGCCCGGCCGACAAGCGGACCCGGCGGTACGCCGAGCAGCTCCATGATCGCGTTGCCGTCCAGGTCGGGCCGGACCCGGGCCAGGTCCTCCTCGGCGGCGATCCGGGTGATCCGCTCCTCCAGCGCGTCGTAGTCGGCGGCGAGCTGGGCGGCCTTGCGCCGGTTACGGGTGGTGCAGTCCGAGCGGGTCAGCTTGTGCAGCCGGGTCACCAGGTCACCGGCGTCGGTGACATACCGGCGGACGGCCGAGTCGGTCCACTCGCCCCGGCCGTAGCCGTAGAACCGCAGGTGCAGGCCGACCAGCTTGGTGACCTGGGCGGTGACGTCCTTCGGGTAGCGCAGGGCCTTCATCCGGGCCTTGGTCAACCGGGCGCCGACCACCTCGTGGTGGTGGAAGCTGACCCGGCCGTCCGACCCGACCGCCTTGGTGGCCGGCTTGCCCACGTCGTGCATGAGCGCGGCCATCCGGAGCACGAAGTCACAGCCGTCCGTCTCGTACGACACCGCGTTGCTGACCACGGTCAACGTGTGCTCGTAGACGTCCTTGTGCTGGGCGTGCTCGTCGATGGTCAGCTTGAGACCGGTCAGCTCGGGCAGGAACCGGTCGGCCAGCCCGGTGTCGACGAGCAGCCGCAGCCCGGTGATCGGGTCGACGCCGCAGAGCAGCTTGGTGAACTCGTCGCGGATCCGCTCGGCGGTGATCCGGTCCAGGTCGGCGGACATCGCGGTCATCGCGGTACGCACGTCGGGGTGGACGGCGAAGCAGAGCTGGGCGGCGAACCGGGCGGCCCGCAGCATCCGCAGCGGGTCGTCGCCGAACGACTCGGCCGGTGTGCCAGGGGTACGGATGATCCTGGCGGCCAGGTCGTCCAGCCCGCCGTACGGGTCGGTGAACCGGTGCTCGGGGAGGCTGACCGCCATCGCGTTGACGGTGAAGTCACGCCGCTTCAGGTCGTCGGTGAGGTTGGTGCCGTACTCGACGACCGGGTTGCGGCTGACCTGGTCGTACGCCTCGGCGCGGAAGGTGGTGACCTCCAGCCGGAGGCCGTCGCGCTGGCAGCCGATGGTGCCGAACTCCCGACCGGTCTCCCAGATCGCCTCGGCCCAGCCCTTGATGATCCCCAGCGTCTGGTCGGGGTGGGCGTCGGTGCAGAAGTCCAGGTCGTCGCCGAGCCGACCGAGCAGGGCGTCGCGCACCGACCCACCCACCAGGTGCAGCTCGTGACCGGCGCGGGCGAACCGGCGGCCCAGCTCGTCGGCGACCGGGGAGACGCGGAGCAGTTCGGCGACGGCGTTGCGCTGCGCGGCGGTCAACTCACGGCGCTCGGCGGCCTGGGGTGCGGAGGCTTCGGACATGGGATCGCCAGCCTATCGGGCGGGGACGGGGACCGATCCGCCGGGCGCGGGTGTCCGGTCCGGGTTGACTATGGTCATGGACGTGCGGACCGGTTCCGGCTCCGACGTAATTCCCGGGAGGCTGGAGATGAGCGGCGGGCTCTACCGCAGCGCGAACGCCGCGCAGGGTGACGACGGTCTCCGGCCGTACGACGGGGCGACGTTCATCTCCGCCGATCCGCTGAACCAGCCGGGGGTGGAGGCGACCGCGCCGCCGCAGGAGGTGGTCGCCGAGACCAGCGCCGCGGCGAACAGCGCGGTGATGGCGGTGGGCAGCCTGGTCAGCCGGGGTACCGGCTTCGTCCGCAACCTGATGATCGGCGCCGCGCTGGGCAGCGCGGTCGGCGACGCGTTCACCACCGCCCAGTTCCTGCCCAACCAGGTGTACGAGTTCCTGCTCGGCGGCGTGCTGACCAGCGTGCTGATCCCGGTGCTGGTCCGCCGGCGCAAGGCCGACCCGGACCGGGGCGAGGCGTACGCCCAGCGGCTGTTGACCCTCGCGGTGCTGGCCCTCGCGGTCACCGTGGTCCTCGCCCTGCTGCTGGCCTCGACCCTGACCACGCTCTACGCCGGCGGCAAGAACGCGGCCTACACCGGCCTGGTCACCAACCTGTCCTACCTGATGCTGCCGATGTTGTTCTTCACCGGCGTCAGCGCGTTGATCGCCGCGGTGCTGAACACCCGGGGTCACTTCGCCGCCCCGATGTGGGCGCCGATCCTCAACAACCTGGTCGTCATCGGCACCTTCGGCCTCTACATCGCGGTGTACGGCGCGAAGGCGCTGGGTCCGGAGGGCATCGGTTGGGACCGGATCCTGCTGGTCGGCGGGGGCACCCTGCTCGGCGTGGCGGTGCAGGCCGCCGGGCTGCTGCCGGCGCTGCGCAAGGTGGGTTTCCGGTGGAAGCTGCGGTTCGACTTCCGGGAGCTGGGGCTGCGCGAGCTGGCCCGGCTCGGCGGCTGGATGTTCTGCTACGTCGCGGTCAACCAGCTCGGTCTCTTCGTGGTGGTCAACCTGCTCACCAGGGCCGCCGGTGGTGACGAGAACAATGCCGGCCTGCTGATCTACAACAACGTCTTCCTGCTGCTGATGATGGCGCACGGCATCATCGCCGTCTCGATCATCACGGCGCTGATGCCCCGGATGAGCGCCGCCGCCGCCGAGGGCCGGTTCGCCGACGTGACCGCCGACCTGTCCCGGGGCACCCGGATGGTGACGGCGGTGCTCGCCCCGATCGCGGTCTGCTACGCGGTGCTGGCCGGCCCGATCTCGGTGGTGGTCTTCCAGTACGGCGCGTTCACCGGCGACAACGCGCTGGCCACCTCGCTGGTGCTGCTGGTCGCCGCGCTGGGGCTGGTGCCGTTCGCGATCAGCCAGCTGTTCACCTTCGCCTTCTACGCGCTGCCGGACACCCGGACCCCGGCCCTGGTCAACATCCCGGTGGTGATCCTGCGGGTGGCGGTCCAGATCGGGGTCTTCGTCGCTTTCTCGGCCACCTTCGCGGCGGCGGGCATGATGCTCGGCAACGCCGTCTCGTACGTGGCGGCGGCGGTGATCTCGGCGATGCTGCTCCGGCCCCGGGTGGGCCGGATCGGGCTGGGCCGGATCATGCGGACCATGGGCAAGGTGGTGGTGGCGGCGCTGGGCGCGGCGCTGGTCGGCCTGCTGGTGGTCAACCTGCTCCCCGGCGATCCGGGCAACCTGAGTTGGACGGCGGCGGCGCTGCGGCTGGTCCTCGGCGGCGCGGTGATCGGCGGGACGTACCTCGGCCTGGCCATGGTGCTGCGGATCGGCGAGATCACCGAGGTGGTCGGGATGGTCCGCCGACGACTCGGCCGCTGATCCGCTGGCCGCGGGCGCGACGCCGGGCAGAGGACACGCAGGGTGAACGAGGATCACCAGCCTGGGGACACGCCTGTGGATAACTTGGTGATCCCCGGGTCAGCCACCGTAAGGGCCTGTGGATAACCAGCCGTACGGTTGAGCATGTGCGGCCGTTCGGGGGGAACCTGACCGACCGCCACCGGGTTGTCACGGGCGGGTCGGCCCGGAGGTCGGCGACTTGCGACAGGCGTCTAGATTGGCCAGTACATGTGCCGGCAACGCGGACGAGAGTGACCGTAAACGGACGTAATCCGCCATATACGACAGCTCGTCGCGCGCGGCGGGAAGATGACATGTCGGGATGACGGGCGGTCCGGGTAAGGTCGCTGTCGACGGACACGGTAGGTGGCCGACGCCTCGCGTCGACGCCGCCGGTCGGTTCCATCGACGGCGGAGCGGGAAGCCACATGCCCAGCAGCGCGGGTCCATCGATCGACACGATCACCGAGGGAGGACGGGTGACCCAGGTCGGCGAGGGTCAGGAGGCGGAGGAAACTGCTCCTCCCATCATGACCTTCGGTGCTCCCACAGCCGGTGAGATCCTCGCCGAGCGGTACGAGCTGGTCGAGCACATCAACAACGACAGTGCCGGGCGCCTGGTCTGGCGGGGGGTCGACGTCATCCTGCGCCGACCCGTGGCGGTCGTGCTCCGCTACCCGGGTGGTGAGTCCGCCACCGAGATGCTCCAGGCGGCGGTGGCCGCCAGCCGGGTCATCCACCCCAACCTGGTCGGCGTCTACGACGCCATCGACGAGGACGTCCGGGCGTACGTCGTCCGGGAGTGGGTCGACGGCAGATCACTGCGTGAACTGGTCGCCGACGGGCCGTTGGACCCGGCCCGCGCCACCGCCATCGGCAACGCCGTCGCCAGCGCCATCGCCGCCGTGCACGCCACCGGGATGGTCCACGGCAACGTGCACCCGGGCACCGTGATGATCAGCGACGACGGCCGGGTGGTGCTGGCCGACGCCCGCACCGACGGCGAGGACAGCCAGGAAGCCGACATCCGCGCGGTGGGCGGCATCCTCTACTTCGCCCTCACCGGGCACTGGCCGCACGCCGAGGCCCCGCTACGCGGCGCGACCGCCGGCCACGGCCGGGCTGGCATCCCGGACGCCGTCCGCGACGCCAGCGGAGCAATCGCCGCCCCCCGGCAGGTCCGGGCCGGTGTGCCGGCGTACCTCGACGACCTGACCATGGACCTGCTCGACGCCGAGATCGCCCCGCCGTCGTCGGACGTGCTCTCCGCCGAGCTGAGCCGGCTCGACATCCCCGCCGAGGACCACTTCCTCGACCAGACCGGCACCATCCGGTTCACCGCGGACGGGGTGGAGGACCGCTCGCCGCTCGCCGCCGCGGGCGGCCGGAAGGTCGCGATCGGCATCGCCGGTCTGCTGGCGGTCGCCCTGGTCGGCCTGCTCATCGGCATCGCCACCCTGGGCCGCGACGACAGCCCGGAGACCGAGCCGGTGGCCCGTCCCTCCACCAGCGCCCCGGCCGGCGACGCCACCCCGGCCCCCGTCGTACGCAAGCTGGCCATCCAGGACATCCGGATCATCGACCCGGACAGTCGGCAGCGCAACGAGCTGGGTGACGCCGAGAAGATGATGGACGGCGACGAGAACAAGGGTTGGGAGACCGACACCTACTACTCGGCCAACTTCAGCAACTACAAGAAGGGCATGGGGGTCTGGATCGACCTCGGTGCCCAGCACACGGTCAAGTCACTCACCGCCACCCTGTCGGATTCCGGTGTCTCTGCCGCGTTGTTCACCGGCACCGGTGACTTCCCGTCCAGCTCGCAGGGCGACAAGGACCTGGTCAAGGGCTTCAAGACGCGGATCGGCCAGCCGTTCGAGCAGCACGACGGCACCAAGATGGCCTTCGACGGCTTCGACCCCGAGCAGAAATACCAGTACCTGCTTTTCTGGATCACCGAGCTGCCCTCCACCGAGCGGGGCTTCAAGCTGGGCGTCCAGGAGATCTCGGTCCAGGGATCGTGATCCGCCGGCCGCGACCCCGTCACCGCCCCTGCCGGACGTGGTGATGGTCGGTCGCGGCGGGCACCCGGCCGACCCGCCGCACGGCGGGTCGGCGGTCGTGGTGCCGCACGCCGACACCAGCGACCTGGACCTGCTCCGTGCCCACGTGGCCGGTGACCGGGACGCCTTCACCGAACTGTTCCACAGGCACCGCGACCGGCTCTGGGCGGTGGCCCTGCGGACCGTGGGCGACCGGGAGGAGGCGGCGGACGCCCTCCAGGACGCGCTGCTCTCCGCCCACCGCGCCGCCGGCCGGTTCCGGGGAGATTCCGCCGTCACCACCTGGCTGCACCGGATCGTGGTCAACGCCTGCCTGGACCGGATCCGCCGCCGGCAGGCGCACCCCACCGTCCCGCTGCCTGACGGCAACCGCACCGACGAGCCCGGTCGGACCGGTGGCGTCGAACCGGCCGCCCCGACCACCGACCACGACACCGCCCTGGTGGTACGCCAGGCGCTGGCCGGGCTGCCGGTCGAGCAACGGGCCGCGCTGATCCTGGTCGACGTGCAGGGCTACCCGGTGGCCGAGGTCGCCCGGATCCTCGGCGTGGCCGAGGGCACGGTGAAGAGTCGCTGCGCCCGGGGCCGGGCCCGGCTGGCCCTGGTGCTCGGGCACCTGCGCACCGGCGGCGACGGGCCGACGTCCCGCCCTGCCGGTACCGGTCCGGCAGGGGTGTCCGCACCCGGCGACTCCCTCCGGACGGGTCGGGACGTTTCCGACGTCACACCCGGGAACCGGCAGCCGGCCGACGGCGTCCGATCGGGGTCGGGGCAGGCCCGGCGGGGCACCATCCAGGAGGAGACGTGACGGGCCGCAGGTTCAGTGAGGTCGACCACGACCTGCTCGCCGACTATCTGGGCGGGGCACTGGACGGCACCCCGGAGCAGACAGTCGTCGCCCGCCTGGTGGCCGAGGACGCCACCTGGGCCGACGCGTACGCCGTGCTCGCCCCCGCCGTGGCCCGGGTGCACGACGAGTTGACAGGTTGGGGTGCCACCGCGCCGGAGATGCCTCCGGCCGTGGTGGAGCGGCTCACCGCCGTACTCGCCGGTGCCGGCCCGGCCACCGCCGTGCCCACCGACACCGACACCGACACCGAGGTAGCCGACCAGCCCGGGCGACCGGCCAGGGTCGGTGCTCCGGTGCCGGCGCAGCCGGGCGGTCGGCGTACCCCGGGCAACCGGATCGGTGACGGACGGGCCGATCCGTCCGGCCCCGGCCGTCGGCGGCGCTGGGTGCGGCTCGCCGGGCCGGTCAGCCTCGCCACGGCGGCGCTGGTCACGGTGGGAATCGGCGTGGCCAATCTGCTCGACGGCTCTGCCGGCCAGGACTCGCCCGCCTCGACGATGGCCGGGCCGGCGCAGGACGGCGCGGAGAGCGCGGGACGCGGGTTCCGGTTCACCGGCGAACCCCGACGCAGCGGTGTCGACTGGTCCCCGGCGACGCTGAGCGGTGCCACGGACGTGCCGCTGCCCCGGCTCGGCACTCCCTCGGGTTTCCAGTCCGGAGACGGCCCCGGCGTCACCACCCAGATCAGTCCCACCGCCCCGGAGAGCCCCGAGAGCCTGGAGAACAAGCGCCGGTTGACCCCGGGTGGGCTGGACCGACTGACCGCACGGGCGGCACTCGACGCCTGCCTCGCCGAGATCTCGACCGAGCACGGCCGCGGGACGGTCACCGTCGAGGTGGTCGACTACGCCACGTTCCACGGTGAGCCGGCGCTGGTGGTCCGGTTCGCCGATCCCGACGGCGACCGGTGGGCGTGGGTGAGCGGCGCGGAGTGCGGGGTGCCGGGATCCGGCGCGGACACCCGCTACCAGGCGCGGGTAGGGTGAGAGCGCGGTCACCGCTCGTCCCGCATCGCGTGACGTGACCCACCGGACGACCGGTCCGGGAATCCCCGGTTCGTACGATGACGTTCTGCAAGTCAGCCGCCGACGTCGCTGAACCGTCGGCGCTCGGATCGACGTCGGTACGCCGCCGATGTCGTACACACACATCGGGAGACGGCAGTGGACGAGGTCCGCAACCTGATCATCATCGGCTCCGGGCCGGCCGGGTACACGGCGGCGGTCTACGCCGCGCGTGCCAACCTCAAGCCACTCGTGATCGAGGGTGTGCAGTCCGGCGGTGCGTTGATGACCACGACCGAGGTGGAGAACTTCCCCGGTTTCGCCGACGGCATCCTCGGCCCCGAGCTGATGGACAACATGCGCAAGCAGGCCGAGCGGTTCGGTGCGGAGTTCCTCACCGACGACGTCACCCGGGTCGAGCTGAAGGACACCGGCGACACCGGTTCCGGCGCGGTGAGCACCGTGTGGGTCGGGCAGACCGCCTACCGGGCGAAGGCCGTCATCCTCTCCACCGGCTCGGCCTGGCGTCCGCTGGGCGTGCCGGGTGAGCAGGAGTACCTGGGGCACGGCGTGTCGTCCTGCGCCACCTGTGACGGGTTCTTCTTCCGCAACCAGCACATCGTGGTGGTCGGCGGCGGTGACTCCGCGATGGAGGAGGCCAGCTTCCTCACCCGGTTCGCCGAGTCGGTCACCATCATCCACCGGCGCGACTCGTTCCGGGCCAGCAAGATCATGGCCGACCGCGCACTGAGCAACGACAAGATCAAGGTGGAGTGGAACAGCACCGTCGAGGAGGTGCTCGGCGACGACGGCAAGGTCACCGGCGTCCGGATCCGCAACGTGCACACCGGCGACGTCAAGGTCCTCGACGTGACGGGCGTCTTCGTGGCGATCGGCCACGACCCGCGCAGTGAACTCTTCCGCGACCAGGTCGAGCTGGACGACGAGGGTTACGTGAAGGTGCAGGCACCGAGCACCCGGACCAGCGTGCCGGGTGTCTTCGCCGCCGGTGACGTGGTCGACCACACCTACCGGCAGGCGATCACCGCCGCCGGTACGGGCTGCGCCGCCGCGCTCGACGCCGAACGGTTCATCGCCACCCTGAGCTGAACGACCGCAACGCCAACAACCGAGCAGGAGAGTCATTGTGGGAGCAACGAAGGTCGTCACGGACGCCAGCTTCACCGCCGACGTGCTGAAGTCCGACAAGCCGGTCCTGGTGGACTTCTGGGCCGAGTGGTGCGGGCCGTGCCGCAAGGTCTCGCCGCTGCTTGAGGAGATCGCGGGCGAGATGGCCGGCCAGGTCACCATCGTCAAGCTCAACATCGACGAGAACCCGGAGACCGCCCGCGCCTACCGGGTGATGTCGGTGCCGACCCTGACCATCTTCAAGAACGGCGAGCCGGTGCAGTCGATCGCCGGGGCCAAGCCGAAGGGCGAACTGGTCCGGCTGATCGAGTCGGCGCTCTGACGTCGGCGTACCACCCGGAACCCCGTGCCCCACTCGGGTGCGGGGTTCCGTCGTCACTGCGCTGACCTGCGTGAACATCGACCCGGTGCGGCCCGGTCACGGTACGCTCCGTAAGCGCTGGTCCTACCGGACGCGCAGCGTGGCGTCAGCGAAGGTGCCCGGCAGCCCAGCCTCCGAGGGGGTCAGACGTGCGTCCGATCCGACCCGGTGACCGCGGACCGGCCGTAACCGAGATCCGCGCGGTCCTGACCGGCCTGGACCTCCTTCCGGCCACCCCCGGCGACGAGTTCGACAGCGCCACCGAACGTGCCGTCCGGGCCTTCCAGCAGTCCCGTGGGCTCAGCGCCGACGGCCGGGTGGGTGCGGAGACCTGGCGGGCCCTGGACGCCGCCCGCTGGCGGCTCGGCGCCCGCACCCTCTACCACGCGGTGCCCGAACCCCTCACCGGCGAGGACGTCCGCTCGTTGCAGGAGCGACTGCTGGAGATGGGGTACGACGCAGGCCGCGCCGACGCCGTCTACGGGGTACGCACCTCACGGGCGGTGGCGCAGTTCCAACGCGAGGTCGGGTTGAAGCCGGACGGCTCCTGTGGCCCGTACACGATGGATGCGCTGCGCCGGCTCGGCCGCAAGGTGGTCGGCGGACGCCCCCAGTGGCTCCGCGAATCCGACGCGATCCGGCAGTCCGGCCCGACGCTTGTCGGGCGGACCGTCGTCATCGACCCGGGGCACGGCGGCACCGACCCCGGGGTGGTGGTGCCCGACGGCAACCTGCGCTGGACCGAGGCGGACCTGGTGCACGACCTGGCCAGCCGGCTGGAGGGCCGGCTCGCCGCAGCCGGGGTACGGGTGCAGCTGACCCGTGGCCCGGCGCCCCGGGCCTGCCTGCCGGACACCGACCGGGCGGAGCTGGCCAACTCGCTCGGCGCGGACGTGTTCATCTCGCTGCACACCGACGGCCATGCCAACCCGGCCGCCGACGGGGTGGCCACCTACCACTACGGCACCGACAACGGGGTCACCTCGGCCACCGGGGAACGACTGGCCGGGCTGGTGCAGCGGGAGATCGTCGCGCGGACCGGGCTGCGGGACTGTCGTACCCACGCCAAGGCGTGGGATCTGCTGCGGTTGACCAGGATGCCCGCCGTGCGGGTCGAGGTGGGCTACCTGACCTCCCCGCAGGACCGGTCCCGGCTGGTCGATCCCCGGTTCCGGGACCGGCTCGTCGAGGCGATCGTGGCCGCCGTACAGCGGATGTTCTTCCCCGTCGAGCGGGACGTGCCGACCGGCTCGATCGACGTGAGCGCACTGCGGGCGGTGGTGGCCGCCGGCGCGGTCCGCGACTGAGCGGCCGACGGGCAAGGGCGACGCGGCGGCCTGCTCCGCGCGACTGGCTCGGCGCCCGGCTCGGTGCGGGCGAGGCTCGGTGCGGTGCGGTGCGGCTCAGCTGGCGCTGGAACGGGTGGCCGGGGCGGGGCGGACCGGGCGGAGCAGGCTTTCCGGGCTCATCGAGCCGAGTAGCTTCTCCAACGCGTACTCGACGTCGGACTTCCAGCTCAGCGCGGTGCGCAGCTCCAGCCGCAGACGTGGGTAGCGCGGATGCGGGCGGACCGTCTTGAAGCCCACCGAGAGGAAGAAGTCGGTCGGGGCGACGCAGGCCCGGACGGAGTCGTCCGGCTCGTCACCGAACTTCGCGTCGCCGAACGCCTCGATCGCCTTGATGCCCCGCTTGGTCAGATCCCGGGCGACACCCTGTACCAGCATCCGGCCCAGCCCGCCGCCGGCGAAGGCCGGCACCACACTGGCGGTCATCAGCAGCGCCGCGTCCGCCGAGACCGGCGAGGTCGGAAAGGCCATCGACCGGGGTACGTAGGCCGGCGGCGCGTACATCACGAAACCGGCGGGCATCCCGTCGACGTACGCCAGCTTGCCGCAGGAACCCCACTCCAGCAGCGTCTGGGAGACCCAGGCCTCCTTCTCCAGCCCCGGGTCACCACCGGCGCAGGCCCGCTCCGCGGAGACCGGGTCCAGCTCCCAGTAGACGCACTGCCGGCACGGGCGAGGCAGGTCTTCCAGGGTGTCGAGGGTCAGACTGACCAGGCGTCGCGACATCAGAGCATCCCCACACTTAGGCTCGGAGGCGAGATCAGCCCGCTGCGTCCCCGAGTCGCCCGCTGCGGCCCGCCGAGCGATCGTAGCCCCCGCCGAGCGATCGTACGCCGCCCGGCGACCGTACGGGAGTGGACGCGCGAATGCCCACCCGAGCCGGGGACGGCCGTCCGGGATGTGGACGGGAGCCAGATCGGGAGCGGCGACCGGCCCCGTCGGGGACTACGATCGACCGACCGGTGCATCCGCGCCGCCATGGTCGCCGGCACCGCGGGTACCCCAGCGGGCGGGAGCCCGACCGACACCCGATCGAGGTGATGTCATGACCGGAACGACGCTCGACGACTACACCGACCGGTACGCCCGGCGGGTCCGGGGCATGACCGCCTCGGAGATCCGGGCCCTCTTCGCGGTGGCCAGCCGGCCGGAGGTCGTCTCGCTCGCCGGTGGCGCACCCTACATCGCCGCGTTGCCGCTCGACGCGGTCGGCGAGATGCTCGGCAAGCTCGGCTCCGAGCACGGCGTCACCACCCTCCAGTACGGCATCGGCCAGGGCACCCTGGAGCTGCGTGAGCGGATCTGCGAGGTGATGGCGCTCTCCGGCATCGACGCGTCCTGCGGCGCCTCCCCGGACGACGTGGTGGTCACCGTCGGCGGGCAGCAGGCGCTCGACCTGGTGGCCCGGCTCTTCCTCGACCCGGGTGACGTGGTGCTCGCCGAGGGCCCGACCTACGTCGGCGCACTCGGGGTGTTCCAGGCCGCCCAGGCACAGGTCGTGCACGTGCCGATGGACGACGACGGGCTCATCCCGGAGGCCCTGGAGGTGGCGATCGCCGACCAGGCCCGCGCCGGCCGGCGGGTGAAGTTCCTCTACACCATCCCCACCTACCAGAACCCGGCCGGCGTGACGCTGAGCGAGGAGCGACGGGAACGGGTGCTCGACATCTGCGAGCGGGCCGGCCTGCTGGTGATCGAGGACGACCCGTACGGTCAGCTGGGTTTCGAGGGTGAGGCGCCCGCGCCGCTGCGGGCCCGCCGCCGCGACGGGGTGTTCTACCTGAGCACCTTCTCCAAGACCTTCGCCCCCGGGCTGCGGGTGGGCTGGATCCTGGCTCCGCACGCGGTACGCGACAAGCTGGTCATCGCCAGCGAGGCGCAGATCCTCTGCCCCAGCGGCTTCGCGCAGGCCGCCGTCTCGACGTACCTGTCGACTATGCCGTGGCGCGAGCAGCTCAAGGTCTACCGGGAGATCTACCGGGAGCGGCGGGACGCGCTGCTCGGCGCGCTGCACGACCTGATGCCCGAGGGCACCACCTGGACCAGGCCCACCGGTGGTCTGTTCGTCTGGGCCAGCCTGCCCGACGGGCTGGACGCCAAGGCGATGATGCCGCGCGCCATCGCCGCCCGGGTCGCCTACGTGCCGGGCACCGGTTTCTACGCCGACGGCACCGGCACCGGGAACATGCGGCTCAACTTCTCCTTCCCCACCCCCGAGCGGATCCGCGAGGGGGTACGCCGGCTGGCCCGGGTCATGGAGCAGGACCTCGCCATGCGGCAGGTCTTCGGCGCGGTCACCCCGACCGGGAGCCGGCGGGGTGGCCCGGACGCCCCCGGCCCCGACTTGGCATGATTCCCGCATGGCTGCCACTCCCGTCGAGCACTCCCTCGTGACCGATTCCGCCGCTGCCGATCCGCGCGTGCTGGTGCTCGCGGGTGGCCTGTCGTACGAGCGGGACGTCTCGCTACGGTCCGGCCGGCGGGTGCTCGACGCGCTGCGCAGCGCCGGGGTCGAGGCCGAGCTGCGGGACGCCGACGTGGCGCTGCTGCCCGCGCTGGCCGCCGACCCGCCGGACGCCGTGGTGATCGCCCTGCACGGCGCCACCGGCGAGGACGGCTCGCTGCGCGGGGTGCTCGACCTCTGCGACGTCCCCTACGTCGGCTGCGACGCGCGGGCCGCCCGGCTCGCCTGGGACAAGCCGTCGGCCAAGGCCGTGCTGCGGGAGAACGGCATCCCCACCCCCGACTGGGTGGCCCTGCCGCACGACCGCTTCTCCGAGCTGGGTGCGGTGGCGGTGCTCGACCGGATCGTGCAGCGGTTGGGGCTGCCGTTGATGGTCAAGCCGACGCAGGGCGGCTCGGGCCTGGGTGCCGCCGTGGTCAAGGACGCCGCAGCACTCCCGGCCGCGATGGTCGGTTGCTTCGCGTACGACTCGACGGCGCTGGTCGAGCAGTACGTGGCCGGCATGGACGTGGCGGTCTCCGTGGTCGACCTGGGCGACGGGCCGCAGGCGCTGCCGCCGGTCGAGATCGTGCCCCGCAACGGCGTGTACGACTACGCGGCCCGCTACACCGCCGGCCGGACCACGTGGCACGCACCGGCCCGCCTCGATCCGACAGTGGCCGGTACGGTGGCCGAGGTGGCACTGGCCGCGCACGCCGCACTCGGACTGCGTGACCTCTCCCGCGTCGACCTGATCGTCGACGGCGACGGTCGGCCCCACGTGCTGGAGGTCAACGTGTCGCCCGGCATGACGGAGACGTCGCTGCTGCCGTTGGCGATCCAGGCGGCCGGGCTGGACTTCGGTCAGGTCCTCGGCACACTGGTCCGCCGCGCCGCAGCCCGCCGCTCCTGATCCTTCGCGCCGCGTCTCCCGGTCGGGTCGTCCGCCTCGCCACCAGAGATCGTCAGCGCCGCTCGGGGTCCGATCCGACGGTTCGCTCTTCGTCGTCCTCGGCTCCGGTCTCGCTGTCGAGCCGGTGGTCGGTTCCGATGCCGGCCGGGCCTTCGACCCCGATGTCGCCTGTCCCCGCCCCAGTTCGACTGTCGCCGTCCTCCGCCCCGGCGCCCGTCCGGTCGATCCGGTCGCCGTCCGGGTCAGCTGTGACCGCCGCGTCGGTCCTCCCGGCTGCGGCTCCCGGATCGGTCCCGTCGGCGGTGTCGGTCTGGTGGGTGGCGGCCACGGTCGGCTCGCCGACGATGTCGTGGTCGTCGGTCTCAAGGGGGTCACCCTCGCCGGTCCCGGTGTGCTGAGCGCCACCGGCCCCGGGGGTGACAGTTGCGCTGCGCTGCGCAGCTGTCGAAGTCTCCTCCGGCACAATGTCGGCCGAGCTCTCCTCCGGCCCGGGGAGGGGAGTCTCTTCCGCCGACTCGATCACCGATACCGCTTCGCCGGCGGCAGCCGCAGCGGCCTCGGCCGACGACTGCGCAGCGATGCTGGACGGTGTCTGCCACTGGATTCGGGGCGGCTCGGCGAGGGGACGTCCACCGAACTCGGCCAGCCAGGCCGCGACGTGCGCCAGGTTTTCCCGCCACTGGGATTCGGAGATGGGTGGCAGGATCGAGTCCCAGAGCGACAGGAAAGTGCCGCGTAGCTGTAGCCGGCCGTACGGCCGCGCCAGGAACCACATGTGCAGGTGAGCGGAGCCGTCGCCCCACCGGTTGACGTGCACCCGGGCGACGCCGTCCAGCGAGCGGATCGCGCGCTCCAGACGCACGGTCATCACCCCGAGTTCGGCAGCCAGCAGGTTGGGCAGGTCGCCCAGGTCGAGGTGCGATCGCGACTCAAGGATCAGCACCATCGGCAGCCCGGTGGGACGGTCCATGGCTCGGACCCGCCAACGCTCACCGACCCAGATGTACGCGTCGTCCGGCGCGTTGCAGGCGACGCACTCCCGGAGTCCTTCCCCCTTGCGGGGAGGTTCGACAGGGACCGGTTCGTCGAGGTGCTTGACCCGCAGGTCGCCTTCGAACGGGAACGACGGCCACTGGGTGAAGTCCGGGACCGAGGAGGGAGGGGTGGTCTCGTGCACGACGCTGACCCTAACCGAGTCCGGGACCGCTGTCCCTACCCCGAACGCCGCTGATCATGAAGGGATTTCGGTCGAGAATGACGACCGTCGCGCTGCGTCGAAGGGGGAGCCGGAGTGGTTGTCCACAGGCTGATGAGATCACCACCACACCCCGTCATCCACAGGCTGGCGAGGTCCCTGACGCGCTGTTTCACGTGAAACGGGTGCCGCCTGTGGAAAACTCCTGTGGATAACTTTGGCCGTCATCCACAGCCTTGTTCACAGGGTTCATGGGTCCGATCTGAACAACGATCGAGGGGCCGCTCGGGCTGCTGGATGGCGGGAGTTTTCGTCTGCCTCTCGGGCGGTGGATGATCCGGCGTAGCTCACCGTCGACTCGTCC
The DNA here is from genome assembly GCF_036017915.1 of Micromonospora sp. NBC_00421. NCBI lineage: Bacteria > Bacillati > Actinomycetota > Actinomycetes > Micromonosporales > Micromonosporaceae > Micromonospora > Micromonospora sp. NBC_00421. Next base: position 5,840,042 of record NZ_CP107929.1, on the reverse strand, counting down.
TTGTGGAGGGGGCGATGCAGGAGCGAGCGGCCTGCTGGCGGCGAGGCCTGTCGGCGACGCCGGGGGCACGCTTGGCCGTAGGAAGCTAGCGCTTCCATTCCGCACCGAGCCTCTCGGTTTCACGTGGAACCGTGGCCCTGGTGGGGACTGAGCCTGCTCAGGCTCCTGCCCCTTCCTGACCTCTCCCTGCTCGGCCTGCTCGGCAGATGCCGGGGAGAGTTGTTCCAGAAAGATCGAGTGCAGTCGGACGGTTTCACGTGAAACGGGTGACGCGGTCCAGAGGCCAGCGTGCCCGAGGGAAGGCCGACGAGCGGTTGTGGGCCGATGAAGCATCGATGGGTCGACGGTAGGCAGGGCGCGTGTGAACGAGGACGTGTCAACGGTCAGGCGGCAAGCGTGGGTGCCAAGAGGTGCCAGCAGACGAGCGGTTCGGTAGGTGCGCGATGAAGGGTTCAGCGGCCGGGTGGTGCGTGAGGAGGGTGGGCGAGACGGTCCTGCGGGCTCACAGGGTCCTGCGCCGCTGCGGGCATCGAAGCAGGCTTGTCAGGCAGTGGCTCGACCCGGTTCATTGCGCCGGTAGGTGCTTTTGCTCGTCGGGCCTGACCCAGGCCGGACGCGCTCTCCCTCACCTGGCCTCCTCAGAAATCGCGCGAGTTCCCGCAAAGTCGCGTTGGGCCCTACCCCGCAGCTGACCACCCGTCGGCCGTTTGGCATGCCGCAGACCGCTACGGAAGACGGTCCTGCTTGTGGATTAGTGACGACCGTTCCACGTGAAACGTGGCGACTGCGTGCCTCCGATCGCCTTCCTTCGGACGGCACCGGATCCGCCGTGAGGTAGCACTGTCGACGACCTCGGCACCGGATCGGCCGGGAAGATCCGTTCCACGTGAAACATGGCTCCGTACCGCGACTCACACGTGCATCGCCGCCCCCGGGTCATGCCGCATGCCCCACAAACGCATCGCGCTCCGAACACACCGCCGCCCACAAACGCACCACCGCTCCCAATGCCCTCAGATCAGCCCAGGAGACAACTACAACCTCCGGGCTACCCAGGGGCTGCGTGAAATCGCTGAGATGCTCCAGGACGATCTGAGCGGCCCGGATCGGACGACGACGAGACGGGCCGCATCGCCAGGCCCGCCACCTAACTCCCGAGTCCGCTGGCTGCCGGGCCCGGTTCAGTCTCGACGTGGTGTGAATGGGCGTGGAACTCGGCGACGCCACGCCGACCGGCTCGCGGCGCACCGAGCGGAGCGGGGCCGCAAGGACATACCCGGGGTCCACACCTGCCGGGGCGATCCGTCCCCCTCTCCCCGGGCGGATCGATCTCACCCCCGCCTCTCCCCGTTAACCCCGAATGCGCCGCGCAGGATCGCGCTACTTCCAGGTTGCAGTGGCATCCATGACCGGGAGGCCACTACGACCCGGCGTGAGCATGAGCTTGAAGCAGACCCTCACCCTGCCGATCGGAACACCCGAGGGCGGTATGGCCGCGGACGACACGTACCGGCAAGGGGCGAGAGTCGGCAGCGATGACGGAGGTGTCGACGTCGCCGGCGTTTCCGCAGCGGCATCGAACCCAACGAAACGGCCGCGTACCCGACTGGGGTACACGGCCGCGACGAGTGGTCCGGTGATCAGTCCTCGGGCTCCGGTTCGTCTTCCTCACCCACGCCGATGATGCCGACGATCCGTTCCAGATCGTCCACCGTGGCGAACTCGATGGTGATCTTCCCCTTGCTCCGGCCGATGTCCACCTTTACCCGGGTGTCGAAGCGGTCGGAGAGGCGGTCGGCCAGGTCGGTCAACGCGGGCGCGTGCGGCTTCGAACGGCGCTTGGTCGCCGGGGCCTTGGCCGGGCCGTCGCTGAGCGCCAGGGCCACGATCTCCTCGGTCGCCCGGACCGAGAGCCCTTCGGCGACGATGCGGAGCGCCAACTGCTCCTGTGCCTCAGCCTCGTCGAGGCTGAGCAGCGCACGGGCGTGGCCGGCGGACAGCACGCCGGCCGCCACCCGCCGCTGGACCTGTGGGGGCAGGTTCAGCAGCCGGATGGTGTTCGAGATCTGCGGTCGGCTCCGCCCGATCCGGCGGGCAAGTTCCTCGTGGGTCGCGCCGAACTCTTCCAGCAACTGTTGGTAGGCGGCGGCCTCTTCCAGCGGGTTCAGGTTGGCCCGGTGGATGTTCTCCAGGAGGGCGTCCCGGAGCATCGCGTCGTCCTTGGTCTCCCGAACGATCGCGGGGATGGTCTCCCGGCCGACCGCCTGGGCGGCACGCCAGCGCCGCTCGCCCATGACGAGTTCGTACTTCTCGCTGTCCAACTGCCGGACGACGATCGGCTGGAGGAAGCCGACCTCCTGGATGGAGGTCTTCAGCTCCTCCAGTGCCTCCTCGTCGAAGACGTGCCGAGGCTGCTTGGGGTTCGGCACGATCGCGTCGACGGAGATCTCGGCGAAGCGCGCGCCGGGCACCGGATTGAGTTGCAGCTCGTCATGCTGCGGCGGCTCGTGATGCTGCGGCGCGACAACCACCGGCGCGGGCACCGGCGGTACCGCGGCCATCGGATCAGCAGGCGTCTCGATCACCGGGCGCCCCGGGTCGACCTCCACGGGCATGGTTGCCGTGGTCGTGCTCTCCTGGACCGGCCCGGTCGGGATCAGCGCACCGAGCCCTCTACCCAGACCGCCCCGGGGACGGTTCTTCATACGACGCCTCCCAGCGACTCGTCCGCACTACGCATTCCGGCTCACCGGCTCCTTGGCGCCACGCTCGGCGATCTCCTGGGCGGCCTCGAAGTAACTCGTGGCCCCCCGCGATCCGGGATCGTAGGTCATCACGGACTGCCCGTAGCTCGGGGCCTCCGACACACGGACGTTACGGGGAATGACGGCCTGGAGGACCTTGTCGCCGAAGTGGTTCCGGACATCCTGCTCCACCGCGTCGGCCAGCCGGGTACGGCGGTCGTACATGGTGAGCAGGATCGTGGAAACCTCCAGCTTCGGGTTCAGGTGCTGGCGAACAAGGTTGATGTTGTTTATCAACTGGTTCAACCCCTCCAGGGCGTAGTACTCGCACTGGATCGGAATCAGCACCTCCTGGGCGGCCACCAGAGCGTTGACCGTCAACAGACCGAGGGAGGGCGGACAGTCGATGAAGACGTAGTCGAAGTGCCCCGGGTACGCCTCGATGGCCCGGTTGAGTCGGGACTCCCGGGCGACCACCGAGACCAGTTCGATCTCGGCACCGGCCAGGTCGATGGTCGCCGGCACGCACCACAGGTTGGGGATACCCTCGACCTCCTGCGCCACCTCCGCGAGCGGCACACTGTCGATCAGGCAGTCGTAGACGTCCGGAACTCCGGTGTGGTGCGGGACGTTCAACCCGGTGGACGCATTGCCCTGCGGGTCGAGGTCGACCACCAGCACACGGTTGCCGTGCAGGGCCAGCGCCACTGCCAGGTTGACCGTGGTCGTGGTCTTGCCCACGCCGCCCTTCTGATTGGCGACGCACATCACCCGGGTCCGCTCAGGGCGGGGCATGGTCACCTCGCCACTCGGATTAAGGATCTGCACGGCGCGCATCGCCTCCATAGCCAACGGTGGGTCATCCTCTTCGCGCGTCGGGGTTTCACGTGAAACGTACGCGGCATCTGCCGGGTCGACAGCAACGGCCCCGAGTTCGGCCGCAGGACTGTCGATCACAGGTGCCGCATCGGGTACCGCACCTGGGTGTGGCTGCACGGGTACCGGTGGTGGATTGCCGTTCGGCGGTGCCTCGAATCGCGAGGGCGCCCCCGCGTTCCGTCGCACCGAGGCCGTCGCCCTTCCGTCCGGGGCATTGGGCGGCCGACTGTCGGAGCCGGCCGGTGCAGCGGGTGGCGGCAGATACGACTGGGGGACGGGGCGCGCGGCACCCACCACCGGGGGCTCGCGTCGCCCCCCAGCCCCATGCTCGGGCGGACGGATCGTCGGCTGTCCGCCGGCCGACCACGCCTGGTGTTCGGTTTCACGTGAAACAGGGTCCACGCCTGAAGCTGGCCCCTCGGGATCGTTCACCCGTGGATCGTCGTACCTGCCGTCGTCATGCACCTGTCATCCCTACCCGCTCCGGATGGTCGGTCCGCACCCCGTCTCATGGCCGTACCCGCGCTCGCACCGCGGAGTGGTACGGCCCGGCGGGGGCGATCGGACCGGTGCACCCGACATCCGCCCGCCCCACACTATCGACGCGCGGCCAGCCTACGGGGGACGGGCACGGCGGGTCCATCGCAGTTCTCGACGGACCTCGGAAGCCGAGCTACCGACATTGCCTCGCTAGACGGCGGAACCCGAACCAGGGAACCCCGGACTACCACAACGTGCCGTACCGGGGTCACTGTGCAAGCACGACAAGACCGGACGGGCTTCAGCGGGAGCGCTTCGAGCCACCCCGCGACCGCCTCGGCGACTTCTTCACACCCGACGGGCGGACCACCCGCTCCCGCACGATCTCCACCACAGTGGTCGGCGGGTCGAGGATGTCGGTTCCACAGAGTCGCACCGTCGGCTCGCTCCCGCCCAGCTTCGCCACCGCCTCGGCATGCTCGGCGACCTCGTCGGCTGCGGACGCACCCTTGAGTGCGATCAACCGCCCGCGGGGGACGACCAACGGCAGGCTCCAGGTGGCGAGCCGATCCAGTGGTGCCACCGCGCGGGCGGTCACCACGTCGGCCGTGAACGGGCCGACCCCGGTCACCCCGGAAGCCGCCTCGTCCGCCCGGCCCCGGAAGACCCGGACCATCCTGGCCAGCCCGAGTCGCTCCACCGCCTCGACCAGGAACGAGGTACGCCGGGCCAACGGCTCGACCAGGACGACGGTCAGGTCGGGACGGGCGATCGCCAGCACCACACCGGGCAGCCCCGCCCCGGAGCCGACGTCGATCACACTGGCGTCGGGCGGAATCAGCTCGGCGACGGCCGCGCAGTTGAGCAGGTGCCGGTCCCAGATCCGGGGCGCCTCCCGGGGGCCGATCAGTCCGCGCACCACACCGTCGGTGGCGAGCAGTTCGGCGTACCCGGCAGCCAGGTCAAGCCGGTCACCGAAGAGTGCCCGCGCGGCGGTGGCCAACTCGGCCGGAAGCGCGGCGTCCTGCGCGGAGGGGACGGGGCGTTCGGGCGACGGCCCGGGCGGCGTACCACCCGGGCCGGGACCGGCATCCGTCGTGAGGTCGTCGGGCGTCACCAGTTCAGTCCGCCGGCCGGACGACGATGCGTCGGGTCGGCTCGACACCCTCGGATTCGCTCTCCACCCCGCTCATCGCGTTGACCACGTCGTGCACGCACTTGCGCTCGAAGGCCGACATCGGCTCCAGCCGCACCGGCTCGCCGTGCTCCTTCACCTTCTCGACCGCGTTCTTGGCGACGGCGGCGAGTTCCTTGCGGCGGGTGGCCCGGTAGCCGCCCACGTCGAGCAAAAGCCGGCTCGGCGAGCCGGTCTGCCGGAACACCGCCAGCCGGGCCAGCTCCTGGAGCGCCTCCAGGGTGGCTCCCCGCTGACCGACCAGGTTCTGCAACCGGCCACCGACCACCTCGACGACCGGGCGGCCACCGGAGACCAGCTCGTCGATGTCGCCGTCGTAGTCGAGAATGTCGAGCAGGCCCTCGATGTAGTCGGCGGCGATCTCGCTCTGCGCGAACAGTTCGCCCTCGCCGGCTTGCTTCTTCTCCCTGCCGCCCTCTTCGGGCTCACCCTCACCGGTCGCGGCGGTCGGGACGGTCTCCTCGTCGAGCGAGGCGTCCGCGCTGGGGATGCTGGTGTCGGTCACGGTGTCATCTCCGTACTAGCTCGGCCGGACCGTCGGGTCCGCTGGTCTCCCGGGCGACCGGCGGGAAGGGGGCCGGTTCGGTCACGGGCACGTCTGGTACGGGCAGTCTCGCCCGTGTCCGCGCGGGGCGCGGCGGTTCCGGCCTTCCGGCGCCGGCCGGGACGGCGGCTGCGCGGCACCGGAAGGCCGCCGTCGGTCTTCCCGACGGCGGCCCGGTGGGTCAGCCCTGACGCTTGGCCGGGCCCTTCTTCGGATTGGCCGGCTTGGCACCCGGCTTCGGCCCGGCGACCTTCGGCGCGGTCGGCTTGGCCGGCACCTGCGCTACGGGCTTGTTCCGGTTGAGGAAGCCGCCGGTCTTGGCCGGCTGCACCGGGCCTCGGCCGGCGGTGGTCGTCGCCTTGTTGCCGGCGACTCCCTTGTTGGTCACCAACGGCGGGAACTTGCGGAGTACCCACTGCTGCTGGCCGAGGGTGAACAGGTTGTTGGTGACCCAGTAGATGATCACACCGATCGGAAAGATCGAGCCGGAGATCAGCAGGGAGAGCGGGATGCCGTAGAGCATCAGGCGCTGCACCATCCGCTGCTGCGGGTCCTCCGCCCAGCCGGTCTTGAGGATCATCTGACGGCTGGTCAGGTAGGTGGTGCCCATCATGACCAGGACCAGGATGCCGGCGATGATCTTCACGGTGGTGCCGTTGGCACCGAGCCGGGCCAGCTCGTCGGCGGTGGAGCCGAACTTGCCGGCGATCGGGGCGGTGAAGATCGTGGCGCTCGATGCGCTGTCGAACTGCTCGGCCGTCCACCCGTAGAGGGTCTTGGCGTCCTTGGCCGGGTCGAGCCGGCGCAGCACGTGGAAGAGGCCCAGGAAGACCGGGATCTGGAGGAACATCGGAAGGCAGCCCATGAGCGGGTTGGCCTTTTCCTTCCGGTAGAGCTCCATCATCTCCTTCTGGAGCGTCTCCCGGTCACCCTTGTGCTTCTCCTGGAGCTCCTTGACCTTCGGCTGGAGCGCCTGCATCGCCCGCTGCGACTTGATCTGCTTGACGAAGACCGGGAAGAGGATCACCCGGACGGTGACCACCAGGAAGACGATGGCGAGAATCCACGACCAGTTCGTGCCGAGCACCGTGCGGACCGGCACTCCGATGGCGTCCCACGCCGAGTGCCAGGTCAGCAGGATCCACGAGATCGCGTAGTAGATCCAGTCGAGACTCAATTCTCAGACTCCAGTCACGTCGGCGCGTCGGCGGCCGCCCGGCTCCGGCACCGGGTCGTGTCCACCAGGGTGGAAAGGGTGGCAGCGCGACAGCCGCCGGACCGTCAGGCCGGCTCCCCGGAGCGCACCGTGACGGGTAACCGCCTCCAGGGCGTAGGCACTGCACGACGGGTAGAACCGGCAGCGGGCCGGCAGCGCCGGGCTTATCCAACGACGGTACGCGATGATGGGACCACTGAGCATCCGGGCACCCATGCTCCGGCGTGCCGACACGACGGGTCCGCTGCTCATCGCGACCGCCGTCCCCGGGACGTCCGGGCGGCGGCGATCGCCGCGTCCAGGTCGGCCCCCAGCCGGGTGTACGGCGTCCCGGCCGCGGTGGGCAGGGCGCGTACCACCAGGGTGCTGCCGGCCGGCAGTGCGGCCAGCCGGTCGCGCACCAGGTGCCGCAGCCGGCGGCGGACCTTGTTGCGGACCACGGCGGGCCCGACGGCCTTGGACACGACGAAGCCGGCGCGGCTCGACTCGGAGATCATCTCCGGGTCGGTGCTCCGCGCCGGCTCCGACGAGGTTGCCCCGAGTGGTGTGGTCCCGAGGGGTGTGGCGGCCGCCGGTAGCGTCAGGTGGACGACCACGGCACCACGCCCGACGCGGCGACCACCCCGGACCGCTGCGGCGAAGTCGTTACTACGCCGCAGGCGCTGCGCGGCCGTCAGCACGACTGTCCACGCCCCCGGACCGGACCCGTCGGCCTCAGGCCGACAGGCGGGTACGGCCCTTGGCACGGCGGGTCGACAGGATGGCGCGGCCGGCACGGGTGCGCATGCGCAGCCGGAAGCCGTGGGTCTTCGCGCGCCGGCGGTTGTTCGGCTGGTAGGTGCGCTTGCTCACGTCAGGCTCTCCGTTTTCGTACGTCCCCGGCACGGGTTCGCCCGGGGTCGTGTGGTGGACCAGACCACCTCGGCGGTGGCCCCCGATCGGTACTGCCCGGTGACGCGGAACCTCGGCGAGACGAGGCTACGACCACGGACAGCAAGCACCCATCACCCTAGCAGAGGGCGATAGAGCAGCCATTCCAGCCTACGCAGGGGGGCAATGACCGTCAAACTGCCCAAGGCCGGCACGGCAGCGGTCGAGACGGCGGCCGATCAGGCGTTCTGCCCCGATCTCGGCGGGGGCGTCGGGATGGCGGCGGTTGATGACGGACCGCCGTCGCTGTTACCGTGCGCGTTTGCGGTCAGCTTCAGATCCGGGTTGTTCCCGGTGGGCAAGACCGGACCCGGCAGTGAATCGTTCGGCACGGTGAACCCGCTTCAACGCCCTCCTCGGCAGGGGGCAGGTCCGACCCGCGTCCGGCGGGCGGCCCCGATCAGTCGGTACACACAGGCTGTGGATAACTTGTGGATGCCGGCCGGTCAGCCGTCCGTGGGTGAGGGGTACCACCCGCTCGAACGCGGTGGCGGGCCCGGCACGACCGCTGGACCACAGCGGCGGCCGGGAGCAGAGGCGAGGGGGTGGCACGACGGTGGCCGGAACGATCGACCTTGCCGCGGTGTGGACCGCGGCGACGGACGAACTCGCCGACGAGATCATCTCCGCCCAGCAGCGCGCCTACCTCCGACTGACCCGGTTGCGGGCGATCGTCGAGGACACCGCGTTGCTCTCCGTACCGGACGCCTTCACCCGGGACGTCATCGAGTCGCGGCTGCGGCCGGCCATCACCGAGGCGCTCACCCGCCGACTTGGCCGACCGATACAGGTCGCGGTCACCGTGCGGATCGCCGAGGACGCCGCCGGCAGGCCGGCCGGCACCGTCTACCGCAGCGGACCGGAACCCTCCCCGGGGGAGGCCGGCCCGCCCCTGGACGACTACCCCGCATTCCGGCCACCGGCCTACGGCGAGCCGGCACCGCCCTACCAGCGGGAGTCCGACCCACCGGAGCAGTCCGGGGACCGTCAGCCCGAGGCCGGCCCACCGGAACACGACGGCCAGCGGCCGGCCCGGGTCCCGGCCAGCCGGGACGGTGGCCAGGACGCCCTCTTCGGCGTCGGCTTCGCCGAACCGATGCGGGTGCACCAACCGGGCCCCGAGCGGCGCGGTTTCGAGGAGCGCGACCGCCCCGAGCCGGACGCCGACCTGCGCGGCTACGAGCCCGCGTACCGGGACCAGGGCCGACCGCCGCGTGATCAGCAGGGTGCCCGCGGCCTGTCCCGCGACGGCGCCACCGACAGCGGCCCCGGTCGGGCCGGTGTCGACCACCGCCCCGGTGGCGGCGACCGACGCCCCGGCGGTACGGAGAGCAGCGGCAACCGGCTCAACCCGAAGTACATGTTCGAGACGTTCGTCATCGGCTCGTCCAACCGGTTCGCCCACGCGGCGAGCGTCGCGGTGGCCGAGTCGCCGGCCAAGGCGTACAACCCGCTGTTCATCTACGGCAGTTCCGGGCTGGGCAAGACGCACCTGCTGCACGCGATCGGGCACTACGCCCAGACGCTCGGCAACGCCCGTTCGGTCCGGTACGTCTCGACCGAGGAGTTCACCAACGACTTCATCAACTCGCTGCGGGACGACAAGACCAGCGCGTTCCAGCGCCGCTACCGCGACGTCGACATCCTGTTGATCGACGACATCCAGTTCCTGGAGAACCGCGAGCGGACCCAGGAGGAGTTCTTCCACACCTTCAACACGCTGCACAACGCCAACAAGCAGATCGTGATCACGTCCGACCGCTCGCCGAAGCAGCTGGCGACGCTGGAGGACCGGTTGCGGACCCGCTTCGAGTGGGGTCTGCTCGCCGACATCCAGCCGCCCGACCTGGAGACCCGGATCGCGATCCTGCAGAAGAAGGCGGCCCAGGAACGGCTCTACGCCCCGCCGGACGTGCTGGAGTTCATCGCCTCCCGGGTGTCGAACTCGATCCGGGAGCTGGAGGGGGCGCTGATCCGGGTCACCGCCTTCGCCAGCCTCACCAGGTCCACCGTCGAGCTGTCGCTGGCCGAGGAGGTGCTGCGGGACTTCATCCCCGACGGCACCGGACCGGAGATCACCGCCGACCAGATCATGGTCTCCACCTCGGAGTACTTCGGAGTGAGCCTGGAGGACCTGCGCGGGCACTCACGCTCCCGGGTGCTGGTCAACGCCCGCCAGGTGGCGATGTACCTGTGTCGCGAGCTGACCGACCTGTCGCTGCCCCGGATCGGACAGGCGTTCGGCGGTCGAGACCACACCACAGTGATGCACGCCGACCGGAAGATCCGTCAGCAGATGGCGGAACGGCGCTCGCTCTACAACCAGATCGCCGAGCTGACCAACCGGATCAAGCAGAACACCTGAGACGTACGCCACTTCCGCTCCGCCACCGACGCCCGGCCGACCACCTCGGCCGGGCGTCTTCGTGCCCGGGAGACCCCGGGGAAGCGTCCCTCCACCGGGCCGACGGGGCAGGATCGTGGAACTTCCACGCCATGTTTGTCCACAGGACGACCCGGTTGTCCACACCCCCTGTTCCACAACCGGTGGATAACCACGCTGTGTTCGACACCGGTTACCCACAGACTGTGGATAAACCCTGGGGACAGTGCTGTGGACGGCTGTGCACAACCGTCGCGTCGTCCACAGCCGACGGTCGGCCTGTGGGCAACCTGTTGAAGGTTCTGGGGACAACGCCGGTCCGGGCCGCCACCGTCGTCCACAGCGCTGGGGGTAAACCCGGTGGATAACCGGTGGATAACCGGTGGACGACGGTGGACAACTGTGGGGACACCGGGTGCCTGTGGACCACCGACCGGGTTTTCCCCCTGGTTCTCCACAGCTAACCCACCGGTGGATAACGTGTCTGAGCTGCGAAGACGCGAGTTACCCACAGTTTGCACAGGTGCGATGAAGACGATGAGTTATCTCTTCTGAAGAATCAAAAACCAATCATCACCGTTGGGCTTCCTGTGGATCGTTGCCGGCGCTGCCGTCGGCAGTCGCCCCGGCACCGGGATCCACGGGGTCGGGCGCACAGCCGATGCCCACGCGCCCTAAGGTGCGATGGGAACCCGCACGGTCGGGCGGGACGGTGGGAAGCGGTCGGCATGAGAGAGTTGTCGCTGACGTCGACGCGGAGGCATTGATGAAGTTCCGAGTGGAGCGCGACGCGCTCGCCGAAGCAGTGGCCTGGACCGCGAAGAGCCTGCCCAGCCGGCCGTCCGTGCCGGTGCTCGCCGGGGTGATGCTGCGGGTCACCGACGGCAATCTCCAGGTCTCCGGCTTCGACTACGAGGTCTCCAGCCAGGTGTCCGTCGAGGTGCAGGGGGACGCCGACGGCGCCGCCCTGGTCTCCGGTCGGCTGCTCGCCGAGATCACCAAGGCACTGCCGGCCAAGCCGGTGGACATCGCCGCGGTCGGCGCCCATCTGGAACTGGTCTGCGGCAGCGCCCGATTCACCCTGCCGACCATGCCGGTGGAGGACTATCCCGCCCTGCCGGAGATGCCGGAGAGCGCCGGCACCGTCGAGGCCGCCGCCTTCGCCGCCGCCGTCGCCCAGGTGGCCATCGCCGCCGGCCGGGACGAGACGCTGCCGATGATGACCGGCGTCCGGCTGGAACTCTCCGGTGGCACCCTGGCGATGCTCGCCACCGACCGCTACCGGCTCGCCCTGCGCGAGATGGACTGGACCCCGGACGACCCGGAGATCAGCATCAACGCCCTGGTGCCCGCCCGCACCCTGAACGACACCGCGAAGGCGCTCGGCCCGCTCGGCGGCCAGGTGACCATGGCGCTGTCGCAGGGTGGCGCCGGTGAAGGCATGATCGGCTTCTCCGGTGGCACCCGCCGGACCACCAGCCGGCTGCTCGACGGGGCCAACTACCCGCCGGTCCGCTCGCTCTTCCCGGCCACCAGCAACGCCGAGGCACGGGTCCCGGTGAGTACCCTGATCGAGGTGGTCAAGCGGGTCGCCCTGGTCGCCGAGCGGACCACCCCGGTGCTGCTCAGCTTCAGCTCCGACGGCCTGGTCGTCGAGGCCGGCGGCACCGAGGAGGCCCGAGCCAGCGAGGCGATGGAGGCCACCTTCACCGGCGAGCCGCTGACCATCGGCTTCAACCCGCAGTACCTGATCGACGGCCTGGCCAACCTGGGGGCCCAGTACGCACTGCTGCGCTTCGTGGACGCCTTCAAGCCGGCGGTGATTTCTCCCGCAGGCGAGGATGGCGAGGTCATCTCCGGGTACCGGTACCTCATCATGCCGATCCGCGTCTCCCGCTGATCGCGCACCGGCACCACCCAGACGCACGGAGGTAGGGGCAGATGCAGCTCGGCCTGGTAGGACTCGGCCGGATGGGCGGCAACATGCGCGAGCGGTTGCGCGCCGCCGGGCAGGAAGTGGTCGGCTACGACCGCAACGCCGACCGCAGTGACGTCGCGAGCCTCGCCGAACTGGCCGACAAGCTGGAGTCACCCCGGGCGGTCTGGGTGATGGTGCCCGCCGCCGTCACCGACACGACCATCGACGCGCTCGCCGAGGTGCTGGGCGAGGGCGACATCATCATCGACGGCGGCAACTCGCGGTTCAGCGACGACGCACCCCGGGCCGAACGCCTCGCCGCACAGGGCATCGGCTACGTCGACGTCGGCGTCTCCGGTGGGGTGTGGGGCAACGTGAACGGCTACGCCCTGATGGTCGGCGGCGCGCAGGAACACGTCGACCACCTGATGCCGATCTTCGAGGCGTTGAAGCCGGCCGGGGACCACGGCTTCGTGCACGCCGGCCCGGTCGGTGCCGGCCACTACGCCAAGATGGTGCACAACGGCATCGAGTACGGCCTGATGCACGCCTACGCCGAGGGCTTCGAGCTGTTGTCCGCCGCCGAGATGGTGACGAACGTGCCCGGGATCATCAAGTCCTGGCGGGAGGGGACGGTCGTCCAGTCCTGGCTGCTCGACCTGCTGGACCGGGCGCTGGACGAGGACCCGGCGCTGGCCACGCTGACCGGTTACACCGACGACACCGGCGAGGGGCGCTGGACTGTCGACGAGGCGATCCGGCTGGCCGTCCCGCTCAACGTCATCACCGCCGCCCTGTTCGCCCGCTTCTCCTCCCGGCAGGACGACTCACCCGCGATGAAGGCGGTCGCCGCGCTGCGCCAGCAGTTCGGCGGGCACGCCGTGCACAAGCGCTGAGCGGCGTCCACAGGCTGTGTACGTCCGCCGGCTCGAACTGGTCGACTTCCGCTCGTACGAGCGGGTCGGCGTCGACCTGGAGCCGGGGCCGAACGTCCTGACCGGGGCCAACGGCGTCGGCAAGACCAACCTCGCCGAGGCGCTGGGCTACGTGGCGACCCTGGACTCGCACCGGGTCGCCACCGACGCCCCGCTGGTCCGGCTGGGCGCCACCTCGGCGGTGATCCGCTGTGCGGTGGTGCACGACGGCCGGGAACTCCTGATCGAGCTGGAGATCGTCCCCGGCAAGGCCAACCGGGCCCGGCTGGGGCGTTCCCCGGCCCGTCGTGCCCGGGACGTGATCGGCGCGCTGCGGCTGGTGCTCTTCGCCCCGGAGGACCTCGAACTCGTCCGGGGCGACCCGGCCGAACGCCGTCGCTACCTCGACGACCTGCTCGTGCTCCGGCAGCCCCGGTACGCCGGGGTGCGCGCCGACTACGAACGGGTGGTCAAGCAGCGCAACGCCCTGCTGCGGACGGCGTACCTGGCCCGCAAGACGGGCGGGTCGCGGGGCGGGGACCTGTCCACCCTGGCGGTCTGGGACGCCCACCTGGCGCAGCACGGTGCCGAGCTGTTGGCCGGCCGGCTGGAACTGGTCGCCGCGCTCACCCCGCACGTGGCGAAGGCGTACGACGCGGTGGCGGCGGGCGAGGGAACGGCCGGGATCGCGTACCGGCCGTCGGTGGAGTTGACCGGGCCGACCACCGACCGGGCGGTGCTGGCCGAGGCGTTGACCGGCGCCCTGGCCGAGTCCCGGTCGGCCGAGATCGAGCGGGGCACTACCCTGGTCGGGCCGCACCGCGACGACCTCGTGCTCACCCTCGGCCCGCTACCCGCCAAGGGGTACGCCAGCCACGGCGAGTCCTGGTCGTACGCGCTGGCCCTGCGGCTGGCCGGGTACGACCTGCTGCGCGCCGACGGGATCGAACCGGTCCTGGTGCTCGACGACGTCTTCGCCGAGCTGGACGCGGGTCGTCGGGAACGGCTTGCCGAGTTGGTGGGCGGGGCCGGTCAGCTGCTGGTGACCTGTGCGGTGGACGACGACGTCCCGGTGGCCCTGCGGGGTGCCCGGTACGCGGTGGGCGACGGGACGGTCCGACGTGTCGACTGAGCCGGAGCGCCCCGTCGCACCCCCGGGCCGGACGGGTGGCCCGAGTCGCTCCTCCTCGGGCGGGGCACGCGGTGCGCGTACCCCCGGGGGAGGCGGCGGGGGCGCGGACGGTGCGCGGGCCCGACCGGCCGGCACCGGTGCGGACGCCGCGCCCGGTAGTGGGGTCGGCGGTCCGGCGACCGGAAGCGGGCCGTCCGGAGCGGGCGGCGACGGCGCGGCGACCGGCCCGGAAGGGGCCGGGGACGGCACGGCGGGGGCGAGTGGCCCGCAGCTGGCGCGAGCTGTGCTGGACGCGGCGAAGGCCCGACGGGAGTCGGCGTCGCGTAACCGCCGACCAGGGGTCACCGGTGCGGCCGACGGTGGCGGGCGGCGGCTGCGTGGCTACTCCGGGCCGGGGCCGGACCCGCGTGACCCGCAGCCGTTGGGTGCGGTGCTGGAGCGGCTGATGAAGGCCCGCGGCTGGCAGCAGCCGGCGGCCGAGGCGACCGTCTTCGGTGCCTGGGAGAAGGTCGTCGGGGCGGAGATCGCCCAGCACAGCCGGCCGGTCAAGCTGGAGGACGGCGAGTTGACCGTGGAGGCCCGGTCGACCGCGTGGGCCACCCAGTTGCGGCTGCTAGCCGGCTCGTTGCTGAAGCGGATCGCCGGGGAGGTCGGCCACAACGTGGTCCGCAAGCTGCACATCCACGGGCCGGCGGCGCCGTCGTGGTCGCGCGGGCCGCGTCGGGTGCGGGGTCGGGGGCCGCGCGACACCTACGGCTGACGGTCACTGTTGCGTGCGCCGGGCCTCCCGCTCGGCACGTTTGCGTTCCCGCTGCTCGCGGCTCCACTGCTTGCGTCGCTCCAGGTCCTGCTTCCAGGCGTCCCGGGCCTGCCGGGAGCCGCCCTGCACCGCACCCTGCACCTCCGGCGGGCCGGCCAGGTTCTTGAAGGCCCAGGCCAGGAGCCGACCGCCCTCGCCGGGGGCCTTCGCCGCCGGCTTCTCCTCGCTCATCGGCTCCGACCTCTCGTCAATGATTGGTGTGCAAACCATTGGTACACCAATCATTGGTACGATCGCAATGACGACGAGGAGGTGCAGAGGTGGGCGCTCAGCCCGACGGGGATCCGTTGGCGTTGGAGGAGCAGGTCTGCTTCGCGCTCTCCGTCGCCGCGCGCGGCGTGGTCGCGGTCTACCGGCCGCTGCTGGAACCGATGGGGCTGACCCATCCGCAGTACCTGGTCATGCTGGCGCTCTGGCAGCACGCGCCGCTGTCGGTCCGCGAGCTGAGCCGGCTGCTCCAACTCGATCCCGGCACCCTGTCGCCGCTGCTCAAGCGCCTGGAGGCGGCCGGCTATCTCCGCCGCGGGCGAGACCCGGCCGACGAACGCAGCCTGGCCGTCTCGCTCACCGGGAGCGGCCGGGCCCTGCGGGACCGCGCCGAGCAGATCCCGCAGGCGGTCGTCGCGCGGCTCGGGCTGCCGCTGTCCGAGCTACGCGACCTGCACGGGGCGCTGACCCGGGTGATCGCCGCCGCCAGCGGCGCGGTCGTGGCCAGCCCTCCCGCCGGGGCGACCCTGACGCCGGAGAGCTAGCCGCCGCTGCGGCCGACTGTCATGGCTGCGGGCCGGGTCGGCGACCGGGCTCGGCGTCGGCGTAGACGGCGAAGCCCCGGTCGGCGCAGCGCCGGTAGAACGCGGCCAGCACGCCCAGCTCGGCACAGGTGAAGTCCCACTGCGGCGGGTCGCCGTTCTCGTCGCGCAACCGGTCGAGCCGGCTACCCAGCCAACGCAACTGCTGTTCGGCGAGGCGGCCGTCGCCGAGCAGCGCGCGGAGCACATCGCTGACCGACTCGAAGGTCACCACCTCGCCGTGCGGCCGGTGCTGGGCGACGAACTTCTCCACCCCGCCGGCGATCCAGGCGCACCCGTCCGGGTCGATCACCGGGTCCTCGTCCTCGGCGGCGGCGTCGGTGGCGTAGAGCACATTCTCCAGGCCGAGGATCAGGTCGACCAGCTCGGTGTACGCGGTGGCCCGGACCGTGCCGGTCTTGGCGATGTGCTCGGCGAGCGCGGCGGTCGGCGCGGAGATCCGCGGGATGTCGACGATCTCGCCGAAGTCGACGAACTCGGCCGGCGCGACCGGGTCGTAGAAGCGGCCGGTCCGCGGCCAGTGCACCGCGACATTGTCCAGCCCCATCTGGTGTCACCTCTCGAGAGCACGTGTCGGGTCGTTCGGGTCCATCGTCCCGGTAACGGGTGGAAAAGATCAAGACGGGCAGCTCTGCCGCGCGCCGCAAAGCTACGGTACGACCGCCTCCGGGCGCGACCCCCGTCCGCCCGCCGACCCGGCCGATCGCAGTGGCGGCGGGCACGGAAGGCGGACCCGGGCGTGTAGGGGGAGTAGCGGACAGCGAGATTCGGCCCGCTACGGGGGTCTGAGCCGCCTTCAAGGGGTGCCGAGTGGCGGTTCTGTCGTGTGCGCACAGTAAGATTGGACCCGAGACGACGACCTGACGCGGTGCGACGGACAGGGGCCTTCACCGGCCCTTGATCAACGTCCCGGGTCGGGTCTGGCCGATCGCGATCCGCGGGCAACCGCGGCGACCGGCGCGCACGATCCGCGACCGCCCTCCGGGCGCGCCGCCCGGGCGCGCCGACGTCGTGTCCTGTCCGCCGAACCCGCGCCCCCGCGCCCTGGTGCGGATGGTGCGAGAAAGTGGCCGAGGGTGGCAGCGCAGGACAAGCAGGAGTACGGCGCAGAGTCGATCACCGTCCTCGAAGGGCTGGAGGCGGTCCGCAAGCGGCCCGGCATGTACATCGGGTCGACCGGCGAGCGCGGTCTGCACCACCTCGTGTGGGAGGTCGTGGACAACGCCGTGGACGAGGCGCTCGCCGGCTACTGCGACACCATCGACGTGGTGCTGCTCGCCGACGGCGGGGTCCGGGTCACCGACAACGGCCGTGGCTTCCCGGTCGACCTGCACCCGAAGCTCAAGAAGCCGGGTGTCGAGGTCGCGCTGACCGTGCTGCACGCGGGCGGCAAGTTCGACGGCAAGGCGTACGCGGTCTCCGGCGGTCTGCACGGCGTCGGCGTCTCAGTGGTGAACGCCCTCTCCACCCGGATGGCCGTCGAGATCCACAAGTCCGGTTTCGTCTGGCGGCAGCAGTACCACAACTCCAAGCCCGACCCGCTGGAGAAGGGCGAGACCACCGACCGCACCGGTTCGGCGGTCTCCTTCTGGCCGGACCCGGACGTCTTCGAGACGACCGACTTCGACTTCCAGACCATCTACCGCCGCCTCCAGGAGATGGCCTTCCTCAACCGGGCGCTCTCCATCCACCTGCTCGACGAGCGGGTCGCCGAGGGCGAGGAGGGCAAGCCCCGCGAGGTCACCTTCTACTACGAGGGCGGCATCGCCGACTTCGTCAGGCACCTCAACGCCTCGAAGAACCCGATGCACAAGACGGTCGTCGAGTTCGCCGCCGAAGAAGAAGGCATGTCGGTCGAGATCGCCATGCAGTGGAACGAGTCGTACGGCGAGTCGGTCTACACCTTCGCCAACACGATCAACACGCACGAGGGCGGCACCCACGAGGAGGGCTTCCGGGCCGCGCTGACCAGTGTGGTCAACCGCTACGGCGCGGACAAGAAGCTGCTCAAGGGCGACGAGAAGCTCTCCGGCGAGGACATCCGCGAGGGCCTGGCCGCGATCATCTCGGTCAAGCTGGCCAATCCGCAGTTCGAGGGCCAGACCAAGACCAAGCTGGGCAACACCCCGGTGAAGAGCTTCGTGCAGCGGGTCTGCAACGACCGGCTGGTCGACTGGTTCGACCGCAACCCGGCCGAGGCCAAGACGATCATCCAGAAGGCGTCCCAGGCGGCCCGCGCCCGGATCGCCGCCCAGCAGGCGCGCAAGCTGGCCCGCCGCAAGTCGCTGCTGGAGTCCGGCTCGATGCCGGGCAAGCTGGCCGACTGCCAGTCCACCGACCCGCGCGAGTCCGAGGTCTTCATCGTCGAGGGCGACTCGGCAGGCGGCTCGGCCAAGCAGGGTCGCGACCCGCGTACCCAGGCGATCCTGCCGATCCGCGGCAAGATCCTCAACGTGGAGAAGGCCCGGATCGACCGGGTACTCAAGAACAACGAGGTCCAGGCGCTGATCACCGCGCTGGGCACCGGCATCCACGACGACTTCGACATGGAGAAGCTGCGGTACCACAAGGTGGTGCTGATGGCCGACGCCGACGTCGATGGCCAGCACATCCAGACGCTCCTGCTCACCCTGCTGTTCCGCTTCATGCGACCGCTTGTCGAGTTGGGCCACGTCTACCTGGCCGCCCCGCCGCTCTACAAGATCAAGTGGAACAAGAAGGGTGACGACGCCCAGTACGCGTACTCCGACCGGGAGCGCGACGGGCTGATCGCGCTGCGCCAGCAGAAGAAGCCCAACGCCAAGCCGGACGACATCCAGCGGTTCAAGGGTCTGGGCGAGATGAACTATCCCGAGCTGTGGGAGACCACGATGAACCCGGCCACCCGGACGCTGCGTCAGGTCACCCTCGACGACGCCGCCACCGCCGACGAGCTGTTCAGCGTGCTGATGGGCGAGGACGTCGAGGCCCGCCGCTCGTTCATCCAGCGCAACGCCAAGGACGTGCGGTTCCTCGACATCTGAGCCAGCGGTCGGCCGGTGGGCCACCGGCCGACCGTCGTCCACCGGGTTATCCACAGCCTGGCCGGTTTCCACAGCGTTATCCACAGGACGAACGCGACTCTGAGTCTGATAAGGGTTAACAGTGACCGATACTCCCGAGTCCACCCCGAACGAGCCGGAGACCCCCGAGACACCACTCGCGGCGGTCGTCCAGCACGACCGGATCGAGCCGGTCGGGCTCGAGGTCGAGATGCAGCGCTCGTACCTCGACTACGCGATGAGCGTGATCGTCGGGCGGGCCCTGCCGGACGTCCGGGACGGGCTCAAGCCGGTCCACCGCAAGATCCTCTACGCCATGTACGACTCGGGTTACCGGCCGGACCGGGGCTACGTGAAGTGCTCCCGGGTCGTCGGCGACGTGATGGGGCAGTTCCACCCGCACGGTGACTCGGCCATCTACGACGCCCTGGTCCGGATGGCCCAGCCCTGGGCGCTGCGCTACCCCCTGGTCGACGGCAACGGCAACTTCGGTTCGCCCGGAAATGATCCGGCTGCGGCCATGAGGTACTGCGTGACCGGAGATGTCCGGATTCGCACGGCCGACGGTACCGTCCGGATCGGCGACATTGTGCCGGACGCCGCGCCGAGCAGCGAGACCGACGTCGAACTGAAGGTCCGCGACCGCAACGGCGACCTGGTCCGCGCGTCGAAGTTCTTCCACTCCGGCGAGCACCCGACGCTGCGACTGCGCACCCGCGAGGGGTACGAGCTGACCGGCACCCACAACCACCCGGTGCTCTGCCTGGTGGACGTGGCCGGGGTGCCGACCCTGCTCTGGAAGCTGCTCGCTGAGCTCTCCCCGGGCGACCGGGTGGTGCTCCAGCGGACGGTGCCGGACGAGATCGGCTACCCGATGCTGGAGCACGTCGAGGCTGCGGTGCTCGCCGGTGCCTTCGTCAGCGAGGGCTGGGTGTCGGAGGGGCGGGCCGGGTTCAACAACGTGGACCGGGAGTTCTTCGTCCGGGTCCTCGCCGCCTACGATCTCGCCGTCGGCGGACCACGCTATGTGAGCGAGCGGGTCATCGCCTCCGGCAGTGTGCTGCACGAGTTGGACGTCCAGGACCTTTCGGCGCTGCGCGCCAGCATCCTCGGCGAACTGGTCGGCGCACGGAGCGCCGCCAAGTTCGTGCCCGAGTTCGTCTGGCAGGGGCCGGCGGCGATCAAGCGCGCCTTCCTCCAGGCGCTCTTCGAGGGCGACGGATCGTCCTCGCTGCTGCCGCGCAACACCATCCAGGTCTCGTACTCGACCCGCAGTGAGCGGTTGGCCCGCGAGGTCCAGCAGTTGCTGCTGGAGTTCGGCGTGATCAGCCGGCAGACCCGGTACGACGACGGCGAGATTAAGGTCGTGGTGACCAACCGCCGCGACGCCCGGATCTTCGCCGCCCACGTCGGCTTCCTCGGCCGCAAGCAGGCCAAGCTGGAGTCCGAGCTGGCTTCGGTGCCGGCGAGCAGCACGGCGCTCTCCAGCGACCACGTCCCGCTGGTCGGTGACTTCATCCGCGCGCACGGGGCCCGGCGCTGGACCGAGCGGGACTGGCTGCGTCGGCACAACGTCGACCGGATCGAGCGGTGGGAGCGGGACCGCGACGAGATCGCCGCCCGGATCACCGAGCCGGGGATCCTCGACGTGGTGGAGCCGCTTGTCGACGGCCGGTTCTACTACGCCGAGGTGGCGAGCATCACGGATGCCGGCGTGCAGCCGGTCTACAGCGTCCGGGTGGACACCGAGGATCACTCCTTCGTCTCCGACGGCTTCGTCAGCCACAACACCGAGTGCAAGCTCGACCCGCTGGCGATGGAGATGCTGCGGGACATCGACGAGGACACCGTCGATCTGCAGGACAACTACGACGGCCGGGCCAAGGAGCCCACCATCCTGCCGTCGCGGATCCCCAACCTGCTGGTCAACGGCTCCGAGGGCATCGCGGTCGGGATGGCCACCAAGATCCCGCCGCACAACCTGCGCGAGATCGGCGCGGCGGTGCAGTGGTGCCTGGAGAACCCGGAGGCCGACGAGGCGACCACCCTCGAAGCGCTGCTGGAGATCGTCAAGGGGCCGGACTTCCCCACCCACGGCCTGATCGTCGGTCAGTCCGCCATCCAGGACGCGTACCGGACCGGTCGCGGGTCGATCCGGATGCGCGCGGTGGTGGAGGTCGAGGAGGACAAGCGGGGCCGGCCGGCGCTGGTGGTCAGCGAGCTGCCGTACCAGGTCAACCCGGACAACCTGGCGGAGCGGATCGCCGAGCTGATCAAGGAAGGCAAGCTCGCCGGCATCGCCGACATCCGGGACGAGTCCTCCGGGCGTACCGGCATGCGGATCGTGCTGGTGCTCAAGCGTGACGCGGTCGCCAAGGTGGTGCTGAACAACCTCTACAAGCACACCCAGCTCCAGGAGACCTTCGGCGCCAACATGCTGGCCCTGGTCGACGGGGTGCCGCGCACGCTCAACCTGGCCCAGTTCCTCCGTTACTACGTCGAGCACCAGATCGAGGTGATCCGCCGACGGACCGCCTTCCGGCTGCGCAAGGCCGAGGAGCGGGCGCACATCCTGCGCGGCCTGTCCAAGGCGTTGGACGCGTTGGACGAGGTGATCGCCCTGATCCGGCGCTCGCCCACCGTCGACGACGCCCGGCAGGGCCTGATCCGGCTGCTGGAGATCGACGAGATCCAGGCGACCGCGATCCTGGACATGCAGCTGCGTCGGCTGGCCGCGCTGGAGCGGCAGCGGATCCTGGACGACCTGGCCAAGCTCGAGATCGAGATCGCCGACCTCAAGGACATCCTCGCCAAGCCGGAGCGGCAGCGGAAGATCGTCTCCGAGGAGCTGAGCGAGATCGTCGCGAAGTGGGGCGACGAGCGGCGTACGAAGATCATCCCGTTCGACGGCGAGGTCTCGATGGAGGACCTGATCGCCCGCGAGGACGTGGTGGTCACCATCACCCGCACCGGGTACGCCAAGCGCACCAAGGTCGACCTCTACCGCTCGCAGCGGCGCGGCGGCAAGGGCGTGAGCGGTGCGACACTCCGGCAGGACGACATTGTCAGCCACTTCTTCGTATGCTCCACACACGACTGGATGTTGTTCTTCACCAACAAGGGCCGCGTATACCGGGCCAAGGCGTACGAGTTGCCCGAGGCCAGTAGGGTGGCCAAGGGTCAGCACGTGGCCAACCTGCTCGCCTTCCAGCCGGACGAGCAGATCGCACAGATCATCGAAATCCCGAACTACCAGGTGGCCCCCTACCTGGTACTGGCCACGAGAAACGGCCTGGTGAAGAAGACCCGACTCGAGGAGTTCGACTCCAACCGGTCCGGCGGCGTCATCGCGATCAACCTGCGTGACGACGACGAGCTGGTCGGTGCCGTCCTGGTGGCGCCGGAGGAGGATCTCCTGCTCGTCTCGAAGAAGGCGCAGGCGATCCGGTTCAACGCCTCGGACGAGGCGTTGCGCCCGATGGGCCGGGCCACCTCGGGTGTGATCGGCATGCGCTTCACCGACGACGACGTCCTGCTGGCCATGGAGGTCGTCCGGGAGGGTCTGGACGTCCTGGTGGCCACGAACGGGGGATATGCGAAACGTACCCCCATCGAGGAATACCCGGTGCAGGGCCGGGGAGGTAAGGGCGTGTTGACTGCGAAGATCACCGAGCGCCGCGGTGGTCTGGTGGGCGCGGTCGTGATCGACCCGGACGACGAGCTGTTCGCGATCACCAGCAACGGCGGCGTCATCCGGACTCCGGTGAAGCCTGTACGCCGTACGCGTGACCGGAACACAATGGGGGTCAAGCTGATGGACCTCCCGGACGGCGTGACTATCGTGGCGATTGCTCGCAATGCCGACGAGCCTGACGAACAGGACTAGTTGAATGACGGAGACACAGGCGAAGTCGGGGAACAAGGGGACCTCGGCCAAACCGGTCGACGAGGAGGCCGCCAAGAGCGGTCCAACCCCCGCCGGCCGCGCCGCCGTGGGTCGGGCGACCGTCCCCGCCGACGCGCCTGCCCCGAAGTTCACTCGGGCACCCGGCATGGCACCGCCGCCGGACAAGCCGGGTGAGGATTCGGGAACGACCGAGAAGCCCCAGACAACGGGTACCGACGCGCCCTCCTCCGCCACCCAGCCGGTGGCCGCTGCGGCCAGGTCGAGCAACACGACACAGCCGATCTCGGTCGGGGCCGCCACCTCTCCGTCCAGCACCGGCACCCAGCCGAAGGTCGGCGGGTTGCGGCCGTCCCCGGACGGTGGGCGTCCCGCCGCAGGCACGGGCAGCGCCCGCCCGGCCAACGGCGGAGGCCTGCCTCCGGGCCTCGGAGGTCCGGCCGCCGTCGGTGCCGCGCGGGTGGGTGACGCGGTACGCGCCGCGCGTACCTCGGTCAGTTCGGCGGCTTCCCGGGGCCCGCGCCGGGCCCGGCTGAACCTCAAGCGGATCGACCCGTGGTCCGTGATGAAGTTCGCCTTCGCGGTCTCCGTGGTCCTGTTCATCGTGGTGGTCGTGGCGACCTCGGTGCTCTATCTCGCGCTGGACGCGATGGGTGTCTTCCAGAGCGTCAACGACAGCCTGACCGACCTGGTCAGCGCCAGCGGCGGGCAGGGCACCAGCGGGGGCTTCCAGATCACCGCCAAGGGCGTCATCCTGACGTCCGCCCTGATCGGGCTGGTCAACGTGGTGCTGTTCACCGCGCTCGCGACCCTCGGCGCGTTCGTCTACAACGTCTGCGCCGACCTGGTCGGCGGGATCGAACTGACGCTCGCCGAGCGCGACTGATCCGAGCGCGCTCACCGGGCGCGACCGATCCGGCCCGATGCCGGGGCACCGCGGACAGCGGTCGCCCCGGCATCGTGCTTCCCGGCCACCGTCCGGCTGGGCCGGCCCGGTTCCCCGCTCCTTGCCGGTCGACCGGCTCCGGCGCCGCTGGTGGGAGTGGATCTCCGATCCGGGTGACCGGCGGAAAGGACTCGCCCGCTCGCGGGGCGGCCGGGTACGGTCGGGATGGCGCGAGAGCATCGGTCACCCCGATTTGGGAGCGGACGATGCGATGGGTTAACCTTGCTCGTCGCCACACGGGGCTATAGCTCAGTCGGTTAGAGCGCAGAGCTGATAACTCTGAGGTCGCTGGTTCGATTCCAGCTAGCCCCACCGCAACACCGTTCCGACGGGCAGTCGAGTCGAGCGCGAGGGGTCGCCCCATGTTCAAGAAGCTTCTGTTCCTGGTCGGTGTCGTCGGCGTCGCCGCTGTGGTGGCCAGGAAGGTCAAGGCTTCCAACGACGAGCGCGCTCTCTGGCACGAGGCGACCACCGCGCCCGATCTGCGCTGACCAGCCCGGCTCCGGTCGGCACCGGCGGCGTCGTCCGCCTGCGGGGCCCTAGCTCAACTGGCAGAGCACTGCCTTTGCAAGGCAGGGGTTAGGGGTTCGAGTCCCCTGGGCTCCACCAGCACTTTCCTTGGTTGATCTCAGTTCCGAATACAGCCATCCGTACGGCCAAGCTGCTCAGGCCGTCTCCTGTTCGGGCGCGACTGTGAGTGAGGCGAGATCCTCACGAGTACGGCCCAGGACTGTGCGAACTCGTGGAATGAGCGGGGTACCGAATGACCCACCGGTCGTCTTCCTGCGTGCGGACCGATCGGCAGGCAGGGCAATCGGCAGGCAGGGCAGAAGCAGTTCGGACTCTAGTGAAACGTGTCGTGCTTCCGGCACCAGTCAACCGCCAGGGGGAAGGGTGTTCGTCAGCGTCGCAAGTGAGTCGGGACGCCCGGACGGTCGGAACGAGGACTGGGCGGCAGCCACCGCCACGACGGCCGTGGTCCTCGACGGCCTTTCCGAGGCATCGGAGACGGGTTGCGTTCACGGCACGCCCTGGTACGTGCACCAGCTCGGAAGCAAACTACTGGGGCTCGCTGGTAGCCCTGGCCGAAATCTGGCGGAAGCCCTGGCGGAGGCGGTAGACGCGGTGGCGGCCATGCATCGTGATTCCTGCGACCTCGCCCATCCTGGCTCTCCCTGTTCGACAGTCGCCATGGTGCGGCAGTCCGGAGATTCGTTGGAATATCTTGTCCTCTCGGATTCCGTCGTAGCAATTGACCGGATGCACGACGAGCCGGTGGTGGTACAGGACAAGTCGGTGGAAGCCTTCGCGTCGGGCAATGCGCGGGCGGCCCGTGCCGGCAGGGACAAAAGCGATAAGGGTCCACTCTTCGCGCTGATAAGTGAGCAGCAGAAAGTCAGAAACCGGGCCAGTGGCTACTGGGTGGCGCAGGCGGACCCGACAGCCGCTGAACACGCGCTGACCGGCGCTGTGGACGAGGTGCGTGGTGCCGCTCTGCTGTCGGATGGCGCCGCCCTTCTGGTCACCGACTTCAACGCGATGGATTGGCCCGCGCTGCTGGCGTTCGCCTACGACCACGGGCCCGCCGCCCTGATCGCGGCCACCCGGGAGTTCGAGGACCGTGATCCGGGCGGTGTGATCTGGCCGAGGTACAAGCACCGGGACGATGCCACCGCGGTCGTCTGCCGCCTCTAGCGCGGGATTCGCGCGCATGCTGGACCGGTTGCCTGCCGATCTGCCACGCTGAGCCGTGCTGATCTACAAGATCCTGCTGCCGGCCGAGTGGTCGCAGTTCGACGCCACCGGCCGTTTCGACGGTTCACCGCTGGACCACAGCAGCGGTTTCGTCCACTGTTCCTCGCGCGCACAGGTGGCTGCGACCGCGGTGCGGTTCTTCGCGCCGGAGCCGGCCCTTGTGGTCGTCGCGCTCGACACCCGGCGTCTCGGCGCGGCCCTGCGTTGGGAGGACACCCCCGACGGGCAGTCCTTCCCACACGTCTACTCGGCGCTGCCGCTTGACGCGGTGGTCGCGGTCCATCCGGTGGCCGGGGCGTCGTCGGTGGACCGCGCGCTACCACAGGATTAACCCGAACCGACGACCACCGACTCACCGCTGCCGGACGATCGCCGCCGCGCGGCGGTGGCGGGGCGTCTCGATCTCGTCGAGCAGGGCGATGGCGAAGTCCGGGTAGCTGATCCGGCTGCCCGGGTCACCGTGCTCGGCGAGCACGTAGTGGCCGGTGCGGGGGCCGTCGTGGTCGAAGTCACCGGCGGGTGCGAGGTAGGCCCAGTCCAGCTCGGCGGCCCGGAGCTCGGCGAGGCCGGCGGCGTGGCCGAGGTAGAAGGGGCGGTACTCGTTCGGATAACCGGGCTCGTCCATCAGGGCGGCACCGGACGCCCCGGGCATGATCGCGGCGAGGCCGACCACCACCAGCCGGCGTACGCCCGCCTTGGTGAGGCCGCTGGTCAGGGCGCGGGACGAGGCGGTGAAGAAGTCGTGCGGTGGTAGGGACAGGTCCACCGAGGCACTGATCGCGACGTCCTGCCCGGCGGCTGACCGCTCGACGCTCAGCGGGTCGGTCACGTCGCCGGCCGTCACCCGTACGTCGACCAGGTCGCGGTGGCGTGCGGGGTCGCGTACCACGGCGGTGACCTGGTGGCCGCGGCGTTGTGCCTCGGCGACGGCCTGCCGCCCGGCCCGGCCGCCTGCGCCGAAGACCACTATCTGCATGAGGAACCACCCTCCATCGGGGCCGGATTCCGTGCGTCCGACCGAGGTGCCGACGCTATCGAGGGACGTGGTTACCACCGGGATACCGGCTATCGTGAGGCGATGAGGCAGCCCCTGCCGGCCGACATGTTCGACGAGCTGTGCCCGTCGTCGCTCAACCCGATCCGGTTCGGCGACAAGTGGGCGGCGCTGGTCATCCGTTGCCTGGAGCACGGGCCCCGCCGCTTCTCCGAGCTGCGCGTTCCGCTGCACCGGGTCACCGCCAAGGTGCTCACCCGATCGCTGCGTTCCCTCGAACGCGACGGGCTGGTCAGGCGTACCGTCCACCCGCCGCACGTCGAGTACGAGTTGACCCCGCTGGGCCGCAGCCTGCTCGGACCGATCGCGGTGGCCTGTGCCTGGACCGAACGGCACTGGGACGACCTGCTCGACGCCCGCGAGTCGTACGACACCGCCGACCGGGCCGGCGAGGCGTCCGCCCCGGCCCGCCGGGCACACTCGACGTCCAGACCGTCTGCCGGCCGGACACCGCACCGCCGACCAGACGGGACAGCCGCCTGACGAGTTCCGGTGGGGCCGGCGACTGCGGGGGAGCATCGGCCAGGACACCACCGAAGTCCAACAGCAGGGCGAGCGGCGAGCGGAGCATGCCCGCAATCCTCCCCCACGTGACCTACCCTCCGGGAAGGACACCGGGGACCTGCCTGCCGGGAGCGCACAGGGACGACGCGGTTGGCGCGCGTCCTCTAGCCTCTCGGCCATGGGAGCAGTCAAGCCGTGGCACCTGGTCGTCCTGATGCTCTGCTGCCTCGTGCCCACGGTGGTTGCCGTCGGCGGGGGCGTCTGGGCGTTGCGTCGTTCCCGTCGGCGCTGACCCGGATGACGGCCGACGGTGTCCCGGGGGTGGAGTTCCGCGGCGGTGTCTGCTGGGCGGAGGCCGGGCCGCCCCGCACGTCGTTCGGCCCCACCGCCGGGTAGCCGCCGGCCACCCGCACCGGACCGGGCGGGGACGGCAGGCTAGCGTCGGGGACGTGACCATCGGATCTCCCCGCGTCCTGCCCGCCGAGCGCGGCATCGCCGAGGCCGCCGCCGTGCTACGGGCCGGCGGGCTGGTGGCCTTCCCCACCGAGACGGTCTACGGGCTCGGCGCGAACGCGTTGGATGCCCGGGCCGCGGCGCGGATCTTCGAGGCCAAGGCCCGGCCGAGCTTCGATCCGCTGATCACCCACCTGGCCGACGCCGCCGACCTGCCGGCTCTCGTCGGTACGCTGCCCCCGCCGGTCGCGGCGCTGGCCGAGCGCTTCTGGCCGGGGCCGCTCACCCTGATCGTGGACCGGCCGGCCGTGATCCCGCCCATCGTCACCTCCGGCCTGGACACCATGGCTGTCCGGGTGCCCGACGAGGCGTCCGCCCGCGCGTTGATCAGGTCCGCCGGGGTGCCGGTGGCCGCACCGAGCGCCAACCGGTTCGGGCAGCTCAGCCCGACCCGGGCCGAGCATGTCGTACGCGGGCTCGGCGCGGCGGTCGACGTGGTGCTCGACGGCGGCCCCACCCGGTGCGGGATCGAGTCGACAATCGTGGACGCGCGGGGACCGCAGGCGGTGGTGCTGCGCCTCGGGGCGCTGCCCGTGGAGGAGCTCATCGCGGCGATCGGCCCGGTGACCGTCCGACCGGGCAGCTCCGGGCAGCCGGTGGCTCCCGGTACGTTGGCCGCGCACTACGCACCGCGTACCCCGTTGCGGGTGGTGGGGGGTGTGGTGCCGGAACCGGTCGGCGGTGTCCGGCGGGGGTTCCTGGCCTTCCGGGAGCGGCCGGCCGCCGGCTACGCGGCGGTCGAGGTGCTCTCGCCCGCCGGTGACCTGACCGAGGCCGCCGCCCGGCTCTTCGACGCGCTGCACCGGCTGGACGCGGCCGGGGTAACCGAGATTCTTGCCGAACTGGCCCCCGACGAGGGGATCGGCCGGGCGATCAACGACCGGCTGGGCCGCGCCGCCGCCACCTGGTCCCCGCCACCACCTGCCCGGGCCGCCGGGCGATGAGCAGAAGCCGGGCAACAACACGGAAGTAGTGGCCATCCTGCCGCAGGATGCCACTACTTCGTTGTTGGAGCACGATCTTGCGGCAGGCGGCAGGCGGCAGGCGGCAGGCGGGGTCAGCGGGTGGGTGGGGACGGTAGGTGCTCCACCAGGCGGGTCAGCGCGCCGTTGGCGAAGGTCGCGCCGAGCGCCGAACCGGCGGCGATCCCCCAGCCCACCGGGCCGAGCGGGGTGCAACCGAAGAACTGGCTCACCCCTGGCGTCTGCACCACGGCGGCGAGCACGCCGACCGACGCGGCGGTCGACGCGAGCACCGTCGGACTGGTGCCACCGGCGAGGACGGTCTGCCCCAGTTGGGTGCCGACCAGCGAGACCAGGGCCACCGTGCCGGCCCGTCGTTCCCGGCCGGTCCAGCGGGCCACCGTCCAGCCGGCGGTCGCACCCAGGGTGGTGGCGGCGGCGCGCAGCCCGATCTCCCGGGTCATGGTGCCGCCGAGTGAGGCGTCCGGCCCCTCGCGGAGCAGCCCGTCGGCGTGGTCGGAGTCGGGTGGCCGGATCGCGATGGCCAGCGCCGGCGCCAGGTCGGTGAGCAGGTTGACCAGGAGCAACTGTCGGCCGCTGAGTGCCGAGCGGCCGGTGAGGGCGGCGCTGAGCACGCTGAACGCGATCTCGCCGAGATTGCCGCCGACCAGGATGCTCAGCGCGTGGCGTACCGACGACCACATCGCCCGCCCCTCGACCAGGGTGGCGATGATGGTCTCCAACCGGTCGTCGGTGACCACCAGGTCGGCGGCGGCGCGGGCGGCCGGGGTGCCCCGTTGGCCGAGGGCGATGCCCACGTCGGCCAGCCGGATGGCGGGTGCGTCGTTGGCACCGTCACCTGTCATCGCCACGGTACGCCCGCACTTCTGCAACGCCTGGATGATCCGTACCTTGTGCGCCGGGGTGCACCGGGCCACCACGTCGGTACGGCCCAGCAGCTCGCCCAGCGCCGCGTCGTCCAACCGGTCCAGCTCGGTGGCGGTGACCACCCGCTGACCGTCGGTCTCCGGACTGATCGCCGACGCGATAGCCTCGGCGGTGGCCGGATGGTCCCCGGTGATCATGATGGTGTGCACGCCGGCCTGTCGGATCCGGCGCACGGCCGGGGCGGCGCTGTCCCGTACCCCGTCGGCGAGGGCGAGGAAACCGACGAAGACCAGCCCCCGCACCTCGTCGTCGGTGACCGCCTCGGCACCGGCCCGGCACTCCGCCACGGCGAGGATCCGATGGCCCGCCCCGGCCCGCTCGGCGAGCACGGTGTGCAGCCGGCCCCGACGTTCGTCGTCAAGCGGCTCTTCCCGGCCGCCCGGCAGCCGCCACGCACCGCACCGGGGCAGCACCGTCTCCGGGGCGCCCTTCACGCTGAGCAGCATCCCGTCGGTGGTCCGGCCGACGGTCGCGTGGTAACCCCGGGACGGCTCGAACGGCAGCCCGCCCACCGCCGTCCAACCGCCCGCGTCGGTCTGCTCGGTCACCTCCGCCTGCCGTGCGCCATGACGGACCGCCCGGTCGGTGTGCTGCGGCAACTCCTCCGGATCGGCCGCGTACGGGGTGGCCCGCAGCCCGGCGGCGAGGACCCGGCGCAACCCGTCGTCGAGGCCGTGCAGATCGGCGAACCGGCCGTCGTCGCCGACCCCGGCGAGCAGCAGCTTGCCCTCGGTGAGGGTGCCGGTCTTGTCGAAGCAGAGCACGTCCACCCGGCCCAGCGCCTCGATGGTGCGCGGGTTGCGGACCAACGCCCCGTGCTCGGCCAGCCGCCGCGCGGCGGCCAGCTGCGCCGCGCTGACCAGGAACGGCAGCCCCTCCGGCACCGACGCCACGGCCAGGTTCGCGGCGGTCGCCGCCGTCTGCCCCAGTGGTACGCCCCGCAACAGCCCCGCCCCGGCCACCGCGATCGCCGACGCGGCGGCCAGTGGGATCGCCGCGCGGGTGAGCTTGCCGAGCCGGGCCTCTACCCCGCTTTCCGGTGGGGCCTGGCTGGCCAGCGCGAGGCTCCGGCCGGACTCGGTCCCGGCACCGGTCGCCACCACCACCGCGGTGCCGTGGCCGGCGGCGATGGTGGTGCCCTCGTACAGCATCGAGACGCGGTCGGCCAGGGCGGCGGCGACGACCGGGTCGGCTCCCTTGCTGACCGGCAACGACTCACCGGTCAGCGACGACTCGTCGGCCTCCAGCCCGTCGGCGGTGAGCACCCGGCAGTCGGCCGGCACCGCGTCCCCCGGGCCGACGGTCACCACGTCCCCGGGGACCAGGTCCTCGGCGGCGGTCACCCGTGCGGTCCCGTCCCGCAGCACCCGGGCGGTGACCGCCGACCGGGACAGCAACTCGGCCAGTGCCCGGTCGGTGTTGCGCTGGTGCACCGCCCCGACCAGCGCCGAACCGCCGATCACGCCTCCGACCAGGGCCGCGTCGACAAGTGAGCCGAACGCCGCGGAGAGGACCGCGCCGGCGGCCAGCACCGGCGTGAGCGGGTTGGCCAACTCGTCGACGAAGGCCCGGAACAGGCTGACCGGGCCGGTCGACGCGTCCGGGCCGGCGCGGTGCCGGTGCTGCGCCTCGGCGTCGGTCAGGCCGTCCGGCGTGGTGTCGAGCTGACGCAGCACGGCCGACACCGGCATCAGGTGCCAGGCGGTGGTGGCCGGCATCGGGGCTTGCACCGGGTCGGGCAGCCGGCGGGCCCGCCACACCCCGTTGGCGAAGGCCAGTGCCGCCGCGCCGTTGACGGCGGCGAGGCTGCGGCCAGGCAGTTGCGGTGCGGCGGCGGTGAACGCGCCCAACGCGCCGAGGCCGGTGCCGGCCATGGCGAGGTGGATGTTCTGCCTGGTCATCCGCCGGGCCACCCCGGCCGCCTCGATCAACAGTGCGGGGATCCGCAGGTCGGTGCCGACGAGCAGGTGGGCGCCCCACGGGGGCAGGTCCTCGGGGGCGGCCACGCCGAGCCCGCAGTCGGACCCGGCCAGCGCCGCCCGGTCGCCGGAGACCAGCATCACCACCGCGCCGTCGCGTTGCAGGGTGCGGACGGACTCGGCGAGCCGGTCCCCGCCGGGCAGCACCGCGTCGGCGAAGCCGTACCGCTGCGGGTCGGCACCGGCCACCACCAGGCGCAGGCCGGCGTGCCGGGCGGCGGTGGGCAGCGCGTCCACGCCGGGTGCCGGTTCGGGCGTGACCCGGACGACGGCGGTGAGGGCGTCACCGTGGACGAGACCGAGCAGCGGTCCGCCCGCCGCGCGCAGCCGCCGGCTGTCCGGGGTGTCCCCCGGGTCGGCGGCGTCGAGGTCGGCCAGCGGGCCGAGCCGCCAGCCGTCCGTCTCGTGGACGTCGTCCGGGTGGTCGGGGTCGAAGAGGGCGAACGCCCGGCCGACCACCTCCCCGGTGTCCGCGTCGGCCACCGGCGCCAGGTCGGCGAGGACGCCCCGGGCCGAGCCGAGCACGGCCGCGTCCAGCACCACCGTGTCGATCCGGTCGAGTTCCCGCAGCACACTGCGGTCCATGGCGATCACGCCACGCCGGGCGAGGATCCGGCCGAGCTGGGCGGCGTACCCCTCGCGGCCGCTGCCGGGGGCCTTGGGCAGCGCGGCGAGTCCGAGCGCGGCGGCCCGCTTCGGGCCGGCGACGGGCAGCGCGGCGGCCCCGGCGGTGACCCCGGTGGCGAGCATGGTCGAGATGTACCGCTCGACCGGGCCGTCGGGTCGGGGGCAGGGCCGCCCGGCCCCGGTCAGGCGGGCGACAGCGCGCTCCGGGTCACCGGTCAACTTCGGCTCGGCCCGGGTCCAGGTGGCGAGCTGGGCCCGGGCCTCACCCCACTGCACGATCCGCTGCGCGCCGTCCAGGACGATGCCGGCCCAGCCGCCGGTCAGCCCCTGTACGACCGCCTCGGCGAGCGGGAACAGCACCTCGGCGCGCGGGTCGGCGCGCAACCCCCGGCCGGCGAGGTGGTGCAGCTTCGGGTGCAGGTCGACGGCGGTGAGCAGGCCGGCCACCTCCCCCGGGACCGGGGTGAACGGCAGGATCCGGGTGGCGGCGGAGATGGTCAGGCCGAGCGCGTCGGAGGCGAGCGCGCCGAGGGTCCTGGGGGTACGCGGCCCGTCCTCCGGCGGGTGCGGGGGCGGGATCTCCGGGTCCGGCTCGTGCGGGCAGACCCGTTCGACCCGGCCCACCGTCTCGATCAGGGCCGCCAGCTTCGGCTTCGGTTCCTCGACGGCCACCACCACCCGGCCGGAGGGGGCGTTCACCCGCGCCCAGGCCACCCCGGGCATCCGTTCCAGCGCCGCCTCGACCTGGCGGGCCAGCCGGTCACCGCCGTCCTGGCAGACGCCGTGCACCTCGATGTGGTGCCGGCCGTCGCGGGACCAGACCCGGCGGCGGGTCAGCCCGGCCACCCGGGCCAGCCGCCCGGCGGCCGATCCGACGGTACGGGACGCCCCGCTGACCACTGGCGGCACCGGCACCGACGGGAGGAGCCGACCGGCGACCCGGCCCAGCGTGGTCATCGAGTGGTACGGCCGACTCGTCGGTCCCGCCCACTGCCGCCGTACGCCATCTCGCCTCCCGCGTTCGTCAGGCGGCCTGGCTTCCCGGCAGGGCGTCCGTTATGCCCCCGGACCGGGGGAAGTTTCCGCCGGTGGCGGGGCATGGACGGCGGTGCCTGTGGAATCCGGCTGACGACCCGACGTAGTCGGCAGGGAGGCCGGAATGAGCACGATCACGCGTCACCTCAGCGGCGGCCACGAGATGGTCCGGGCGTACACGAGGCGGGTGGAGGTGCCGATGCTGGGGGAGGTGGCGGTGCCACCGCCGGACAAACTCGCCTACTACGCCGGGCTGGGGGTGCTCGCCGCCCTCCAGGTCATCGAGTGGCCGCTCGCCCTGGTGATCACCGCCGGTCACCTGCTCGCCGACCAGCACCTGTCGGGGCTGGCCAAGGGGGTCGGGGAGGCGCTGGAGTCGGCGTGACGAGACCGGGCTCACCCTTGACCTGAACCGGGGTGCAGGTCGCAGGCTGGGCACATGCCTGACGTACCGTCCCGGGCCGGGGCTGGCCGGTGACCGCGACCCTCACCCCGTCGGCCCGCCTCTATGGTCCGCAACTGCGGGCGATGACGGTGGGCAGCGTCGCCCTGGTGTCGCTGCTCGCCTTCGAGGCGCTGGCGGTGGGCACCGCGATGCCCACGGTGGCCCGCGCGCTTGACGGGTTGGGGCTGTACGCGCTCGCCTTCGGCGGTTCGTTCGCCGCTGCGGTGCTGGCCATGGTGCTCTCCGGCATCTGGTGTGACGCCCGGGGGCCACGCGGCCCGATGTGGTGCGGGGTGGGGCTGTTCGTCGTCGGACTGTTCGTCGCCGGGAGTGCCACCGCGATGGGCACGCTGGTGGTCGGGCGGGCGGTGCAGGGCCTCGGGTCCGGGTTGCTCTCCGTCGCGTTGTACGTGGTGGTCGGGCAGGCGTATCCAGAGGAGCTGCGGCGTCGGGTCTTCGCGGCGTTCGCGGCGGCGTGGGTCGTACCGTCGCTTGTCGGGCCGGCGGTGGCCGGGCTGATCGTCGAGTACCTGGGCTGGCGGTGGGTCTTCCTCGCGGTGCCGGTGGTGGCGCTGCCGGCGGTGCTGCTTGTCGAGTCGGGCCTGCGCACGCTCGACCGCCCGACGCCGGCCGGGCCACCGGCGGGCGCGGCGGCCCGGATCGGCTGGGCGGCCGGGGCGGGGGTGAGCGCCGCACTGCTGCACCACGGGGGGCAGCAGCGCGGCGCGCTCGCCGTGATCCTGGTCTCGGTTGCCCTCGCCGGCTTGGTGGTCAGCGCGCCCCGGCTGCTGCCGGCGGGGTTCCTGCGGGCCGCCCGGGGCCTGCCGACGGTGGTGGGTCTGCGCGGGCTGGCGGCGGCGGCGTTCGCGGGCGCGGAGGTGGTCATCCCGCTGATGCTGTCCCGGGAGCGGGGTTTCACGCCGACCGCCGCCGGTCTGGTGCTGACCGTCGGGGCGCTGTCCTGGTCGGTGGGGTCCTGGCTCCAGGGCCGACTGTCGCCGCCGCGTTCCACGGCGACCCTGCCCCGGTGGGGCCTGGCCTGCGTGGCGGTGGGCACCGCCACGCTCACCCTCGCCGTGTGGCCACCGGTGCCGGTGGCGGTCGGGGTGGCCGGTTGGGCGATCGCCGGGCTGGGGATGGGCTTGGCGTACCCGTCGCTGTCGGTGTTGACCCTGGCCCTGTCGGCCCCCGACGAGCAGGGACGCAACAGTTCGTCGCTGCAGCTTGCCGATTCGTTGTTCACCGCCACCGTGCTGGCGCTGACCGGCTCGGTGCTCGCCACCGGGACGGCACCCGACAAGGCAGGGTACGCGGGGATGCTCGCCGTGGCGGTGGGCTGCGCGCTGCTCGGCGCGGTGCTCGCCGGCCGGGTGGTGCCGGCCCGGGGACAGCCCGCCTGATCCGGCGAATCCCGCCTGGCCGATTGCGAGGATGGTCGGGCCGGCGTCACGTTCCGGGTGGCCGGTTCGTCGGACGGTCGGTGGAGGGAGCCGGGATGCGGGTGCTGGTTACGGGGGCGGGCGGGACGCTGGGGCGGGCGGTGCTGCCCCGGCTGCGTACCGACGATTTCACGGTACGGGCGATGAGCCGGCGGCCCCGGCACGATCCGGCGGCGGACTGGGCGGTCGCCGACCTGGGCACCGGCCGCGGGTTGGCCGAGGCGGTCGCCGGAGTGGACGCGGTGCTGCACCTGGCGTCCCTGCCCGGTGGCGGTGCCCGGACGCACCGGGTGGACGTGCTGGGCACCCGCCGGCTGGCGTTGGCCGCCGCGCACGCCGGGGTGGGCCACCTGCTGTACGTCTCGATCGTCGGCGTGGACCGGGTGCCGATCCCGTACTACCGGCACAAGCTGGCGGCGGAGCGGGTGGTGGCTGCGGGTCCGGTGCCGTGGACGGTGCTGCGGGCCACCCAGTTCCCTGACTTCCTGGACCGGCTGTTGCGGACGGCGAGCCGGCTCGGCCCGGTGCCGGGTGACCCGGCGGTGCTGGCCCAGCCGGTCGACCCGCACGAGGTGGCCGCCCGGCTCGCGGACCGGCTCACCACCGGCCCGCTGACCGGGATCGAGGAGTACGGCGGTCCGCAGGTGCTCCGCTTCGACGAGGCGGTACGGGCCTGGCGGGCTGCCCGGCACTCCCGCCGCCCGCTGCTGCCGGTGCGCCTGCCGGGGCGGCTGGGGCGGGAACTGCGGGCGGGTGGGCTGACCACGACAGCAGTACCGACCGGACGACGGACCTGGGCCGACCACCTGGCCGACACGTACGGGGGACCCGGACGAAGATGAGCCGAACTCTGATTCGCCCGCTGCCTACCGTGACGGCATGCTGCTCTTCGTCGTCACCGTGCTGCTCTACGTCTTCGGTCTGGTCTTCCTCTACGGGGTGATCCGCCTCGCCGTGCGGCACGGCATGGAGGATCTGGAGGCCCGTCGGCCACAGGCGCTGCGGGTGGCCCGCTCGGCGACTGTCGACGACCAGGCGTTCCTGCGGGAGAACTCCTTCCTCGGGGGCAACTGACCCGTCGGGGTCGGCGGGCGACCTGCGGCGTGGGGTGCGAGGATCGCTGCCGTGATGGGAACGTTGCAGACTGAGCCCGCCCGGACCCGACCCGACCTGCTGGCCCCGCCGGTGGCCGCCGCGCTGGCGCAGTGGCCGGCGGAGGCGCCCGTCGACGTCGATGACGTCCTGGTCGCGCCGATCGACGCCACGCTGGCCGACACGGCGGCCTTCTGTGCCGCGTACGAGGTGGGGCTGGACGTGTCGGCGAACTGCGTGGTGATCGCCGGCAAGCGGGAGGGCGAGATCCGGTACGCGGCCTGCGTGGTGCTCGCCACCACCCGCGCCGACGTCAACGGGGTGGTCCGCCGGGCGCTTGACGTCCGCAAGGCGAGCTTCGCCCCGATGGCCGAGGCGGTCGAGTCGACCGGGATGGAGTACGGCGGGATCACCCCGATCGGGCTGCCGGAGTCCTGGCCGATCCTGGTCGACGCCCGGGTGATCGCCACCCCGCACGTGATCATCGGCTCCGGCGTACGGCACAGCAAGATCGCCCTTCCGGGGCCGGCGCTCGGCGCGCTGCCCGGTGCGCGGGTGGTGGAGGGCCTGGCCCGACCCGCCTAACCAATCATGTTCATCGATGTTGTTGCACGTGAAACATCGCGACCGGGTTTCGGCCCGGGTCGGAGTCAGCCGGCCGATTCGCGCTGGGCGACCTCGGTCAGGGCGGCGAGCAACGTCTCCGGCTCCTGCGCCCCGGTGACGCCGTACCTGCCGGCGAGCACGAAGGTCGGCACGCTGGTCACCCCGAGCTGGTGGGCGGTGGTCAGATCCGCGGCCACCTCGCGCCGGCCCGCGTTCGAGGCCAGGTGCTCGCGCGCCTCGGTCTCGTCCAGCCCGACCGAGGCGGCCAGCGTGACCAGCGCCTCCGGCGAGCCGACGTCGACCCCGTCGGTGAAGTGCGCCCGGTAGAGCGCCTCGACCAGCTCGCCCGCCAGCCCGCGCTCGTCGGCGAAGCGGACCAACCGGTGCGCGTCGAAGGTGTTGGCGCTCACCGCCCGGTCGAAGTTCAGGGTCAGCCCCACCTCGGCGGCCACCTCGGTCACCTGCCCGGCCATCGACTGGGCCCGCTCCCGGCCGCCGAACTTCGCGGCCAGCGCGTCCAGCAGCGGCTGTGGCGCGGTCACCGGCGTCGGGTCCAGCTGGAACGGCCGGTACCGGACGGTCACCTCGCCGTCGTACGACGCCAGGGCCTGTTCGAAGCGGCGCTTGCCGATGTAGCACCAGGGGCAGACCACGTCGGCGTAGATCTCGATCTCCATGATCGGAGACAACCCCCAGCTCAGCCAGCTTGTTCCCGCACCTGCCGCTTGAGTCGGGCCAGGATCGCGGTGCCGCCGCGCACCCGCAACGGGCTGATCACCTGGGCCAGGCCCATCCGCTGGTAGAGGTCGTCCGGCACGTCCAGCACCTGCGTGGCGCTCGCCCCGGCCAGCCCTTCGGCGAGGATGCCGGCGAAGGCCCGGGTGGTGGGCGCCTCCGGTGGGCAGTCGAACAGGGTGGTCACCGTGCGGTCCGGGTTGACCTCGGCACGCAGGAAGAACGCCGTCTGGCACTCGGGGACCTGCTCCAGGTCGTCGCGGTCCACCCCGGCCGGCAGCGGCGGGATCACGTCGGCGTACTCCAGCAGCATCTCCAGCACCACGTCGCGGGGGGCGTCGGCGAACTCCCCGACGATCTCGGCCAGCCTCGTCGGCATCTCGGACATCCCGCCAGGCTACCGCCGCACCCGGCGCGGGTCTGCCACCAGACTGCCGTACCGCCCGGGTGCGGGCCGGAAGGAGCCGGGACGAGGGAGTGTCGGGCGGGCGACCACACCGGTCGTGGGTCGCCCGCCCCGGGCGGGTCAGTTGTTCGGTGCGCCCTCGCTGATGTCGGCGAGCGCCGAGCTGGGGTCGAGCTGCATCGCCAGGTCGCCCAGGGAGACGATGCCGACGAGCTTGCGTTCGTTGTCGCAGACCAGGATGCGTCGGATGTTGCGCTCGCGCATCAACGCCACCGCCTCGCCGGCCGTGGCGTGCTGCTCGATCATCACCACCTCCCGGGTGGTGATCGAGCCGATCGAGGTGCTGGCCGGGTCGCTGCACTCGGCGACCGCCCGCACCACGATGTCCCGGTCGGTCAGCAGGCCCGCCAGCGTGGAGCCGTCGGTGACCACCACGTCCCCGATGTCGGCCTCCTTCATCACCCTGGCCGCTTCGTCCAGGGTGGTCTCCGCCGACAGATAGACCACCTGTTTCGTCATCACGTCACTGACCCGGTACATGAGAGCCCTCCGCACAACAAACACCCTTGGACGATCCAACTTCGATACCCTGTGGCGCGTCCGCTACACCCCGTTGCCGCGAACCCGACGCAGGAGCTGGTCGACCAGGCCGTCCCAGGCGACCTCCTCGTGCACGCCGGTGGCCCGCTCACGCAGCTCGACGTACCCCTCGGGAAGTCGGCGGCCGACCACGACGGCGCGGGGGATGCCGATCAGCTCGGCGTCGGTGAACTTCACCCCGACGGAGACGTTGGCCCGGTCGTCGACGAGCACCCGCAGGCCGGCGGCCGACAGCCGACCGCCGAGGTCGAGCGCCGCGTCGAGCTGCGGCCCCTTCCCGGCCACCACCAGGTGTACGTCGCACGGCGCGACCGCCGCCGGCCAGACCAACCCCCGTTCGTCGTGGTGCTGTTCGGCGATCGCGGCGACCGCCCGGGACACCCCGATGCCGTAACAGCCCATGGTGGGCCGGACCGGTCTGCCCGCCGCGCCCAGCACGTCGAGGGCGAACGCGTCGGTGAACCGGCGGCCGAGCTGGAAGATGTGCCCGATCTCGATGCCCCGCCGCATGGTCAGCTCGCCGCCGCCGCCGCCGGCTCCGGTGGTCCCGGTGGTCCCGGTGGTCCCGGTGGTGCCGCAGGCGGGGCAGGGGTCACCCGGGCGCACCTCGGCGGCCTCGATGGTGCCGTCGGGCGCGAAGTCCCGTCCGCAGACCACGTCGGTGGCGTGCCGCCCCGGCTCGTTGGCCCCGGTCAGCCAGGCGGTGCCGGTGACCACCCGGGGGTCGACCAGGTAGCGGAGGCCGAGCCCGGCCAGCACCTGCGGCCCGAGGTAGCCCCGGACCAGCCCGGGATGGGCGGCCCAGTCGTCGAAGACCGTCACGGCGGCCGGGTGCAGCGCTGCCGCGACCCGCTTGAGGTCCACCTCCCGGTCGCCGGGCAGCCCGATCACCAGCACCTCGGCTGCCTCCGCGCCGGGCCGGCGTACGGTCAGCACCACGTTCTTCAGGGTGTCGGCGGCGGTCCAGTCGTGCCGCCCGGCGAGTTTCCGGTCGTTGGCGAGCGCCACCAGGGCGGCGATGGTCGGGGTCTGCGGGGTGTCGTGCACCTCGGCGGGTTGGTGCGAATCCGGGTCACCGGCGGGCGGGGCGGGGGTCGTTACCGCCTCGGTGTTCGCCGCGTAGTCGCAGGCCGTGCAGCCGACGTAGGTGTCCTCACCGACCGGGGTGGTGGCCAGGAACTCCTCCGAGGCCGACCCGCCCATCGCCCCGGAGACCGCCTGCACCACCGTGTGGTCCAGCCCCAACCGGTCGAAGACCCGCCGGTACGCGGCCCGGTGCCGGGCGTACGACTCGCGCAGGCCCTCGTCGTCCAGGTCGAACGAGTAGGCGTCCTTCATCAGGAACTCCCGTCCGCGCAGCAGGCCGGCCCGGGGTCGGGCCTCGTCGCGGAACTTCGTCTGGATCTGGAAGATCGTCAGCGGGAAGTCCCGGTAGGACGAAACCAGATCCTTTACCAGCAGCGTCGCCATCTCCTCGTGGGTCGGGGCGAGCAGGTGTTCGGCGCCCCGCCTGTCGGCGAGGGTGAAGATGTCGTCGCCGTACTCCGCCCACCGGCCGCTGGTCCGGTACGGCTCCGCCGGCAGCAGCGCCGGGAAGTGCACCTCCTGGTCGCCGATCGCGGCCAACTCCGACCGGACGATCTCGGTGACCCGGTCCAGCACCAGTTTGCCCAGCGGCAGCCAGGCGTACCCGCCCGGGGCGACGCGACGGATGTAACCGGCACGCAGCAGGAGCCGGTGGCTCGGCACCTCCGCATCCGCCGGATCCTCGCGCAGGGTCCGCAGCAGGGTGGTCGACGTACGAAGCAACATCCGCGCAGCCTAGAACCCCGCCCCCCGCCCAGCGACCCGTTTCACACCACACCGCCCGCCCCTGGACGCCTCGCCGCGTTGATCAAGAAGTTTGCGTCGGATTTCGAGCTCGTGGGCGCCCAAACCTCTTGATCACCAACGACGAGAGCGGGAGCCGGGGGGTGCCGGTCACCGGCATCGAGCTGTGGGTGCCCGAGCTGCGCAAACTCCCACCCGGGCAGCAGGCCGTCGTCTGGCACTCCGAAGCCGGCTACCTCGGCCTGGACACCTACGACGTGCTGGCGCAGCACGTGGTGTCGCACCACTTCAGGTTCGACGACAGCCGGCGGGCGGAGCTGTTCCGTACCCCGCACCGCTACATCTGGCCGGCCGAGCTGGACCTGATGGCGCAGCTCGCCGGGTTCGCCCTGGAGAGCCGGCACGCGGACTGGGCCGGCAGCGAGTTCACCGCCGAATCCCGCTCCCACGTCTCCGTCTACCGGCTGCCGTAGCCGGACCGCCTGCCGGGGCCGGGCGGCGGGGCCGGTAGGCCGGGGGCCGGGCGGGGGCGGCCGGGGCCGGGCGGCGGCACCCGTGGCGGTGTCCGGAGGCAGGAGACACCGCCACGTCGCGGCAAAGTGAATAGATCAAGGGCGCGGGGTGGCGGCCGATGACCTCCGCCACGTTCGGGTGGTGGGTGCCGGCACCCGGGGGCGGGCCGGTGACAGACTGGGCGCCGCAGGCAACGAGGGCATCAGGGGGCGGCGTGCGCTGGCGGAGCTTCGTGGCGGTCGGGGACAGCTTCACCGAGGGCATGGACGACGCGTACCCGGACGGCACCTACCGG
The DNA here is from genome assembly GCF_036017915.1 of Micromonospora sp. NBC_00421. NCBI lineage: Bacteria > Bacillati > Actinomycetota > Actinomycetes > Micromonosporales > Micromonosporaceae > Micromonospora > Micromonospora sp. NBC_00421. Next base: position 5,798,849 of record NZ_CP107929.1, on the reverse strand, counting down.
GGCTGGGCGGACCTGGTGGCGACCCGGCTGGCCGCCGAGGCCGGGCCGGACTTCGGCTACGCGAACCTGGCCATCCGGGGTCGGCTCTTCCCGAGTGTCGTCGCCGAGCAGGTGCCCGCCGCGCTCGCCATGAAGCCTGACCTGATCAGCTTCGCGGCCGGCGGCAACGACGTGCTGCGGCGTACCTTCGATCCGGACGCGCTGGCCACCCGTTTCGACGCCGTGGTGGCCCGGTTGCGGTCCGGCGGTGCCGACGTGATCCTCTTCCGGTTCGCCGACGTGATGACCCGGCTGCCCGGCCAGCGACTCGTCGCGCCCCGGATCGAGCTGGTCAACCGGGCCGTCGGGGAGACCGCCGCGCGGCACGGCGCGATCCTGGTCGACCTCTACGCCGACGACACGTTCCGGCTCAATCCGATGCTCTGGAGCACCGACCGGCTGCACCTGTCCGCCGCCGGTCACCGGCGGGTCGCCGCCCAGGTGCTGACCGCGCTCGGAGTGGGCTGCGACGAGGAGTGGTTGATGGTGCCGGAGCACCCGGCCGCCACCCCGTGGCTCGCCGCCCGCGCCGCCGACCTGCGCTGGGCCGGCCGGCACCTGGCCCCGTGGATCACCCGCCGGCTCACCGGCCGGTCCTCCGGCGACACGGTCACCGCGAAGCGGCCGGTCCTCGGCCCGCTGGCCGACTGACCGTGCGCACCCTCCACACCGCCCCCCTGCTGCGCCTCACCCACGACAACGAGCCGCCGCCGGTCCGGCTGGTGCCGGGTGACGACGATGCGTCGTCGGACCAGCCGGCTCCACTCTCCGCCGAGCCGCCGCCGGACCAGCCGGTCTCGGGCGACGGGGGGCCGCGGTCGGGCTGGGCGGTGCTTGTCGACGGTGACCGGATCGAGGCGGTCGGCCCGATCGGGGAGCTGACGCAGGCGTACCCGATGGTGCGGGTGCGGCGGTGGCCCGGCACCCTCGGGCCGGCGCTGGTGCACGACGGGCCGCTGCCGCCGGCCCCCAGCCCGCGCGAACGGGTGCACGCGCTGCTGCGGTCGGGCGTCGGCGCGGTGCTCGCCGCACACCTCACCGACCCGGCGGTACGGGCGGCGGTGGCCCGCAACGACGTCGCGGTCCTCGACGCGGCGCGGCCTCCCGTTCTCGCTGTCGGCGGCCGGGCCGACCTGGCCGTCTTCGCCGACGACGGCCGCTGCCTCGCCACCGTCGTCGCTGGCCGCCTGGTCCACCGCCGGGCCTGATCAGGTTGGTCGGTGGAGCGCGACGCGATCCTGACCGGCTCCTCGGGGATCGTCTGCCCGGCCCGCTCGACGGGTGCGTCGGCTGGTGGGGCACGGTCGCGTCCGGGCGGGTCGGCCGACGCCGGTCCGGTGCCGTTGGGCGGTCGGCGCCCCGGATTCCGGCGTAACTTGGGGCTCATGTCTGTGCCGAGTGATCCGCATCCCCGCCTCCAGTCGTACGCCGACCCGCAGCGGCTGGTCACCACCGAGTGGTTGGCCGAGCACCTCGGCGACGAGGGTCTCGTCGTGGTCGAATCCGACGAGGACGTGCTGCTCTATGACACCGGTCACCTCCCGGGGGCCGTCAAGGTCGACTGGCACACCGAGCTGAACGACCAGGTCACCCGGGACTACCTGGACGCGGAGAGCTTCGCCGAGCTGTGCGCGGCCAAGGGCATCGGCCGGGGCGACACGGTCGTCTTCTACGGCGACAACTTCAACTGGTGGGCCGCGTACGCGCTGTGGGTGTTCACCCTGTTCGGGCATCCCGACGTCCGGCTGCTCGACGGTGGCCGGCAGAAGTGGGTCGCCGAGGGGCGCGAGCTGACCCGGGACAAGGTGGCCCGGCCGCGTGCCGACTATCCGGTGCCGCAGCGCGACGACGCGCCGGTCCGGGCGTACCGGGAGCAGGTGATGGCGCACGTGGCGGCGGGTCGGCCGCTGGTCGACGTCCGTTCGCCGGGCGAGTACACCGGCGAGATGCTGCACATGCCGGACTACCCGCAGGAGGGCGCGCTGCGCGGCGGGCACATCCCGGGTGCGGTGAGCAAGCCGTGGAAGTCCGCCGCCAACGACGACGGCACCTTCAAGTCGGCCGACGAGCTGCGGGCGATCTACACCGACCAGCTCGGGCTGAGCCCGGCCGACGACGTGGTGGCGTACTGCCGGATCGGCGAGCGGTCCAGCCACACCTGGTTCGTGCTGCACCACCTGCTGGGCTTCCCGCAGGTGCGCAACTACGACGGCTCGTGGACCGAGTGGGGCAACCTGGTCCGGGCTCCCGTGGTCAGGGGCGACCAGCCCGGCGGCCTGGCCGGCTGATCACCACCCGCCGGGCCGCGCCTGGCATCGGTCACGCTCGGGCGGATGTTGCGGTATCCCGGCCCCGGGATACCGCAACATCCGCCAATTGGCGTCACGCCGGGGCGGCACACCGCTCGGCAGGTCGGATCGACGGTGGATCGGCGGGAATCCCGACATGCGGTCGTCGGGCAGGGGAACCTGCTAGTGGAGCCCCAGTCAACCGGTGAGGAGAGAGGGCGTGCGCAGACCGCAACCCCGCCTGTTGGCGCTGTGCGCCCTGGCCGCCGTACCACCGGCGATCGAGGCGGTGCTGCTGGTCCATATCGGGTTCATCGCGGCCGAAGGGCTGTCCTCCCAGGTCACCGCCGTCTGGCCGTACGACACCTACCACGACCTGCGCTGGCTGTACGTCTATCACGACTCGTGGCCAGACTTCCTGGTCGGGCTGCTGGTGGTGATCGGGTTCCGTGGGGTGCTCACCACCGGGCTGGTCGCGCTCGCCTGGCCCGCCGAGGTGGACCGCCCCGGCCTGCGCTGGCTGCTCGGGCGCAACCTCGGGCTGTCCGCGGTGGTCACCGTGCTGGTCTCGCCGTGGGCGCTGATCTCGGTGGCGGCCTCGGTGGTCGCGCTCTCCTGGGTGCTGCTCGCCTCGCTGCTGCCGATGTTCCTGCTCGCCCCGCTCCTGCAACGGGCCGCCGTGGTCGGGCCCTGGTGGCGCGGGTTGCCGTCGATCGCCCTGGTCGGCTGGTCGCTGCTGAACTTCGTGGTGATCACCGTGGCCGGCGCGTTCTGCTGGAGCGTCCCCGGCTGGTGGACGGTGCCGGTGGCGGCGCTCGCCGGGGTGGCCAACGGGTTGCTCTGGGAACGCACCGTGCACGTCGCCGTGCTGGCTCCCCGGGTGCGCTGGGCGCGGGTGCCGGCCACCCCGATCGCGGTCCTGCTGGCCCTCGCCGTGCCGCTGGCGATCCCCCCGCTGGTGCAGGTCGTCCCGGCCGGGGTGACGATCGAGCAGGTGGTGCTCGGGCAGCGGCTGCCGGCCGACGTCGCGCACGCGGTGATCGTCCTCGCCGGCCACGGCTCCGCCTACGACGGCACCCCGCCCGTCGACCCGAACGTGGAACGTTTCTCCTACCGGGGGCTGGCCGGGGACGGTCGGCCGCTGCCCTACCAGCGGGGGGACACCGTCCGGTCACTGGAGAGCGGGGCCGCCCTGCTGGAGACCCAGGTGGACCGGCTGCACCGCCGTACCGGTCGGCCGGTCGCCCTGATCGGGGAGAGCGAGGGGGCGATGCTGGCCCGCACCTATCTCGCGCAGCGACCGCACGCGGCGGTGGACACCCTGGTCATGTTCAGCCCGTTGATCAATGCGGGGCGGGCCTACTACCCGCCGCCCGGGACGCCCCACGGCTGGGGAGTGGTCACCGGCTGGCAACTGCGCGCCCTGTTCGGGGTGGTCGACGTGTTCGGCGGGACCGGGACTGGCCCGGACGAACCGTTCATCCGGTCGCTGCTGGACAACGCGCCCTTCTACCGCAACCAGCTGATGTGCCCGGTGCCGGGTGTCCGGATGGTGGCCTTCCTGCCGACCACCACGGCCACCGAAGCCCCACCCGGCGACTACACCGGCATTCCGGTCTTCCAGACGCCCGGGGTGCACGGCGGGCTGCTGGGCCGGTCGCTGGTCCAGGACCGTCTGATCCATTTCCTGGCCGGGGTGCCGGAAAGCCGGAAACGTCGGGAGTATCCGTTGCTCCAGCAGCTGAGTGCGGCCTGGCAGGCGCCTCCGCTGGCGATCGGGATCAATCCGGCCTGGCACGACAGACGCCAACCGGACCCGTCCTTCACCGGGAGGGTCTGCCAGCCGGTCTGACCCGCGTGTCGCGCTGGTGCCGGACGACCAGCCGCACGGCGGCCAGGGTCAGCCCCACCACGATCAACGCCTCGATCGGGTGGTACGGCGCGAACAGCAGGTGGACGACGACGACCGCCACCCCGACCACCAGGGCGGCCCTGACCCACCGGCGTCGACTGAGCGCGCTGACCAGGCCGGTCAGCACCAGCAGCACCCCGCTCGCCACGTGCAGCCAGGCCCAACCGGTGAGGTCGTAGAAGACCAGCCCGTCGGCGTGCAGCGAGGCGTACACGTCGCCGCTGCCGACGTCGCCGATCCCGGCCAGCAGGTCGAAGATCCCGGCACCGACCAGCAGGCCCCCGGCGAGCAGCAGCGACCGGTCCGGCAGCCGTACCGTCATCGCGCCCTCCCTCCGGCATGTCTTCCCTTCCAGGCTAGGGGCGGTGGGCCGTGCCGTCCGGCGATCAACGTCGGTGCGCGCCGACCGGGTCACCGTCCGCCTGGTGAACCGGCGGGTAACCGAGGGCACCCGGTGTCCGGACCGAGGTCTACGCTTGCCAGGTGACTGTGGGGCAGCAGGCTAGGGGCAGCGCAGGCAGCGCAGGCCGGCGCCGGTCGAGGCGCGACGAGATCCTGGAGATCGCGGTCGGGCTCTTCGCCGCCCGGGGCTACCACGGGGTCTCCATGGACGACATCGGTGCGGCGGCCGGGGTGACCGGCCCGGCCCTCTACCACCACTTCGCCGGCAAGGAGGCGATGCTGGCCGCCGCGCTGATCCCGGTCAGCGAGGGGCTGCTCGACGGCGGCCGGGACCGGGCCGCCGGCCGTCCCGGCGACCCGCGCGGCGCGCTGGAGTCGCTTATCGACTTCCACGTCGACTTCGCGCTGGCGAACCCGGCCGTGATCGCCCTGCACCTGCACGAGCTGGACCGCCTCCCGGACGAGCCGCGTCGCCGCATCCGCAAGCTCCAGCGGATGTACGTCGAGGAGTGGGTGACCGTGCTGACCGCCCTGCACCCGGGGCTGCCCGACGGCGAGGCGCGGGTGCTGGCACACGCCGCGTTCGGCCTGATGAACTCCACCCCGTTCCTCGGCGGTGAGGTCGACCGGCGGCGTCGCGCGGCACTGCTGCGGGCCGCCGCGCTGGCCGCCCTGCTGGCCGAGACCGACTCCTGACCCCACCCGCCCGACGTCTCCCCGGGTGACGCGCGCCCGAGGCACCCGGGCGGCCCGCTGACCCGCGCGCCCGCCGTCCCCGATGCCCGGCGACACCGCCCGCCCCGACGCGCCGGGCGGTCGGGTGACACTCCCGCCCGACTCGATGCCGACGACCCGGCCGTGGTTCCCTAGCATCCGTCCCCACCCTGGACGCTGAACATCCGTCCCCACCCCTGGACGCTGGAGGAAACATGATCGAGTCGCTGTTGGTCGCCAACCGGGGCGAGATCGCCCGCCGGATCATCCGTACCGCGAAGCGGCTCGGTGTCCGTGCGATCGCGGTGCACTCGGAGGCCGACGTCGACCTGCCGTTCGTGGTCGAGGCCGACGAGGCGGTGTGCGTGGGACCGGCGAACCCGGCCCAGAGCTACCGCGACGTCGAGGCGATCCTCGCCGCCGCCGAGGCCACCGGTGCGCAGGCCGTCCACCCCGGTTACGGCTTCCTGTCGGAGAACGCCGACTTCGCCCGTACCGTGCAGGCCCGTGGGTTGATCTGGGTCGGGCCCGGCGCGGACGCGATCACCGCGATGGGCGACAAGATCAACGCGCGGAACCTGATGGCGGCGGCCGGGGTGCCGGTCGCGCCCGGCACCACCGAGCCGGCCGCCGACCTGGCCGCGGCGGTCGCCGCCGCTGCGGAGATCGGCTACCCGGTGATGGTCAAGGCCGCCGCCGGTGGCGGCGGGATGGGCATGGCGGTGGCCGCCGACGAGGCCGCGCTGCGCACCGAGTACGACAGGGTCCGCGCGTTCGCCGAGCGGATGTTCGGCGATCCGTCGGTGCTGATCGAGCGCTACTTCCCCCGGGTACGCCACGTCGAGGTGCAGATCCTCGGCCTGGCCGACGGTCGGGTGGTGGCGCTCGGCGAGCGGGAGTGCTCGGTGCAGCGGCGCAACCAGAAGCTGGTCGAGGAGTCCCCCTCCCCGGCGGTCTCCCCGGAGCTGCGGGCGCGCTTCCTGGCCGCCGCCGTGCGGGCCGGCGAGGCGGTCGGCTACCGCAACGCGGGCACCGTCGAATGCCTGCTCGACCCCGCCACGCAGGAGTTCTTCTTCCTGGAGATGAACACCCGGCTCCAGGTGGAGCACCCGGTGACCGAGCTGGTCTACGGCGTCGACCTGGTCGAGGAGCAGCTACGGGTGGCCGCCGGCCTGCCGCCGACCTTCGACCCGGCGGCGCTGACCCCGCGCGGGCACGCGATCGAGCTGCGGATCAACGCGGAGGACCCGAAGCGGTTCCTGCCCGGCCCCGGGGTGATCAGCACCTGGGTGGAGCCGACCGGCGAAGGGGTACGTGTCGACTCCGGGTATGTCGCCGGCAACACCGTCACCCCGTTCTACGACAGCCTGCTGGCCAAGCTCGTGGTGACCGGCGTGGACCGGGCCGAGGCGTTGGCCCGGGCGCGGACGGCGGTGGCCGCCTTCGCCCTGGTCGGCCCGAAGAACAACCTGCCCTTCTTCGCCGAGCTGCTGACGAACGAGGAGTTCGTCTCGGGCGACTACGACACCGGCATCGTCGGTCGGATGCGCTGACCCGGACGGGCCTGACCGCGCTGGTCTGACCACGCGGGCGGCGTGGTCAGACCCGCCGGACCCCATCCGACGGGTACGGCAGGGGCACCGGTCGGTGCGTCGGGGTGCCGACGACGTCGATCCGGGGCGGCAGCGACACCGTGTCGATCCGGGGCGGGCGGTGCCGACCGGCCGGGGCGTCGTTGGTCGGGGCCGGGCCGGCCGGGAAGTGCCCGGGGTTGCGGTCCTTGCGGGCCAGCCCGTCCAGCAGGGTGGTCTCCCGTGGTCGCGGTACGTCCCCCGGGCGGCTGCCGCCGTCGAGCGGCCCGGAGCGCGGGCGTCCCGTCCGGGTCGCCTCGACGGTGGCGCGTAGCAGGTCGTTCCGGGCCTTCCACGCGGACAACGTGCGGCGGAGCGAGGCGTTCTCGGTGCGGAGCGAGGCGTTCTCCGTGCGGAGCTGGGCGATGATGCGGTGGGCGTCGTCCCCGGTGGGGTCCACCCCGTCGGGCGTGGCCCCCGGGTCGACGCCCCCGGGCCGGACCGGGTCGTCGGTGGCCGGTCGGCGCTTCGTCGGCGGTTCACCCCGGGCCGCCTCGTAGAGCCGTTCGAGCCGGCGCAGGGTCGCCGCCCGGTCCGTCTCGGCGACGGTGTGGTCGACCACCAGCACGACGGTCTGCCACGGCGGCCCCTTCGTCTCCGTGGTGAAATGCCGGGACAGCCGCTTGCGCCAGGTGGCCCAGGTGCGGCCGGACCGCCTGTCGCAGATCCGGGCGGCCAGCCGGCTCCAGGTGTCGACCGCGCCGATCTCCGGGGACAGCTCGACGAGGTCGCGGACGGTCAGCGCGTACTCGGACACCGCCTTCGAGCCGTACCGGGACTCGTAGTCGGCGGCCAACTGCTCGCGCGGGACGAGACAGTGCCGCTGATGCCGTCCCGTCGGCGGGGTCGGCGTGCTGGTGTCGGAGGTCATGCGCGGACCTTTCGCAGAGCTGCCGGATCGGGTGGTCGTTCGTACCCGTACCCAGCCATGATGACCGCCTCCATCAATGCCCGTGGTCGGTTTCTGGCCGGGTGGTTGTCCGGGTAGGACGTTGCGGTCGTGGTCCCGGTATCCGTTGCCCCGGAAGCGCCCGGCCACGCTCCACTTTGGCCGGGTGGCACCGCGTGCTGCCCGGCCAGAAGGGCGTGCTGGGCGGCCCGACCGGTCGTTGTGCCTGGCGTGCGGGGGCGGCCGTCGACGTGTGGGACGGCCGGCCGGGCACACACCCCGGCCGATGGGTTCCATCGGCGGGTACTGCGTCCTCAAGGGTGGAGACATGGGAAGCGGAAGATCGATCGGGGGCGCCCGCCCGCGCCTGGACCGTCGTCGGGTGGGCCGGCGCCTGCGGTCGACGGCGTTGTTCGCGGAGGGGGCGGCGGCGATGGCGCTGGTGCTGGGCCGCGAGGACGTCGTCGGCTGGGCGGGTGCCGTCGCGGCGGTGTTGCGCAGCGCCGCCGAGCTGGTGGAAGGCCCGGCGCAGCGTTGATCTCCCGGGTGGCGGGGGTCGGTCCCGGCCCCCGACACCCGGGGCAGCGTGGCGGCGGAGGCAGGCGTGGTGTTCCCTGGAGGGACCACCTGTCGTCCGGCGTCGCCCGGTCGTCGTTCCCACGAGGGGCGACGGCACGGGACGACGCTCCGGCGACCCCACGTCACAGCGAGGTGACCATGAGTCAGATGCCAGCGGCGGTGTCGATCCGCGAGGTCGGGCCGCGCGACGGCCTCCAGAACGAGGAGCCGATTCCCACCGAGGCCAAGGTGCGGCTGCTCGACGCCCTGTCCGGCACCGGCGTGCGCCGGATCGAGGCGGTGTCGTTCGTGCACCCGTTGGCCATCCCGCAGATGGCCGACGCCGACGAGGTGTGGCGGCGGGCCGGGAAGGCCGACGGGGTGCGTTACTCGGCGTTGGTGCCGAACACCAGGGGCGCGCAGCGGGCACTGGCCGCCGGTTTCACCGAGATCGAGGTGGTGGTCTCGGCCAGCGACACGCACAACCGGCGCAACGTCAACCGCTCCACCGCCGAGTCGCTCGACGACATCGCCGAGCTGGTCGACCTGCTGCACGGGGCGGGTGCCCGCGCCGAGGTGATCGTGGCGACCAGCTTCGGCTGCCCGTACGAGGGGGACGTCGACCCCGGGCGGGTCGCCGGGATCGTCGAGCGGGTGGTCCGCGACGGCGCCGACCGGGTCGCGTTCGGCGACACCACCGGCATGGGTACGCCCCGACGGGTCCGGGAGCTGGTCACCGCCGTGCGTGACCGTGCCCCGGACGTGCCGGTGCTGCTGCACTTCCACAACACCCGGGGCACCGCGTTGGCCAACCTGCTTACCGCGTTGGAGCTGGGGATCACCGAGTTCGACGCCAGCGTCGGCGGCCTGGGCGGCTGCCCGTACGCGCCGGGGGCGAGCGGGAACCTGGCCACCGAGGAGGCGGTGCACATGCTGCACGACATGGGCATCGACACCGGCATCGACCTGGACGCCCTGATCGCGGTCGCCGAGCTGGCCGAGGACCTGCTGGGCAAGCGGCTGCCCTCCGGGGTGCTGCGGGCCGGCCCGCGTACCCGGCTGACCGCCCGGCCCTGACGACCCGGTGGCGCCGGGGTGGCGGGGTCGGCCTGCGGGCGGCACCGCTGCCCGGGCGTCGGGACGGGCCGGCGCGCGACGGACGGCGGGAGGGGCCGGCGTGGTGCCGGCCCCTCCGTCGGATCGTGCGGTGGTTCAGCCCACGGTGAGCAGGGCCGGCCAGCTGTCCCGGAAGACCTGGCTGCCGGTGCCGCTGCTGCGCTCGGTGGCGCTCAGGGTGCCGGCGAACAGGCTGCTGACCCGGTTCGCCTCGGCGGTGCTCGGGTACGGGTTGGTGCAGCTGGTGCCGGCGCTGCCGCCGGACATCAGGATCGCGCAGTTGCCGTTGTAGTTGTCGGGCAGGCCGAGGATGTGCCCGATCTCGTGGGTGAGGATCCGCAACGGGCTGTACTGGGCGGCCTGCTGGGTGTCGATGTAGACCCGGCCGTTGCCGAGGCTGGTGCGCTGGGCGTACGAGCCGCCGCCGGTGATCTGGTAGATCCGCAGGTTGCTGCCGCAGTTCGCGGTCAGCGTCAGGTTGGTGGTGGCGTTGTTCCAGATCGAGGCGGACTGGCTGGCGATGCCCGCGTAGCTCGGCGCCTGGCTGGTGTTGTAGCAGATGGTCATCGCGGCGGAGGCGGGCGCAGGGTTGGCGACCGTGATGCCGAGGGTGGCGGTGGCCGTCGCCAGGGCGGCGACGGCGAACCGGCCGATGCGTGAGTTCATGACTCACTCCAATCCGGAGGGGGTGTCAGGAGCGTAGCCAGACTGATAGCCAACTATCAATATCTTGAACGGAAGTCGGTCGGGTGGTCGGGCGGGGTCCGGATGCGCTAGCCTAACGATCGTTCAGGCCGGTCGGCGCGGCGACGGCGTAGGCGCGGCACGGCGGTCGGCGCGTCCACGGGGCGCGGGGCGAGGGGGTCGGCGTGACGCTCGACGATGCGGCACTGGAACAGTTGCGCAAGCGCGCCCGCGCGGGCGGTGCGGACAAATACCACGCGGCGAACGCCGGCAAGGGCAAGCTCTTCGCCCGGGAACGGGTCGCGCTCCTGGTCGACGAGGGTTCGTTCGTCGAGGACGGGCTCTATGCCAACGCCCTGGCCGAGGGGCTGCCCGCCGACGGCGTGGTCACCGGCACCGCGACCATCGACGGTCGGCCGGTCTGCCTGATGGCCAACGACTCCACCGTGAAGGCCGGCAGCTGGGGTGCGCGCACCGTCGAGAAGATCATCCGGATCATCGAGCGGGCCTACTCGACGAGCGTGCCGATGGTCTACCTGGTCGACTCGGCCGGTGCCCGGATCACCGACCAGGTCGACCTGTTCCCCGGTCGACGCGGCGCCGGGAAGATCTTCTGGAACCAGGTCCGCGCCTCGGGGGCGATCCCGCAGGTCTGCGCGCTGTTCGGGCCGAGCGCCGCCGGTGGGGCGTACATCCCGGCGTTCTGCGACGTGGTGGCCATGGTCGACGGCAACGCCAGCATGTACCTCGGCTCCGACCGGATGGTCGAGATGGTCACCGGGGAGAAGACCACCCTGGAAGCGATGGGCGGGGCCCGGGTGCACTGCGCCGAGTCCGGCGTGGGCCACTTCCTGTGCAGGACCGAGGCCGACGCGCTCGACGTGGTGAAGACCTACCTGTCCTACCTGCCGTCGAACTGGCAGCAGCAGCCGCCCAGCGCGCCGGCCGTCGCCGCGCCGGAGAAGGCCGACCTGGCCGCGCTGGTGCCGGCCAGCGAGCGGCAGGCGTTCGACCTGCGCCGGTACGTCAAGGGCCTGCTCGACGAGGGTTCGTTCTTCGAGATCCAGGCGCTCTGGGCGAAGGAGCTGACCATCGGGTTCGGTCGGCTGGACGGCGAGGTCGTCGGCGTGGTCGGCAACAACTCGATGTTCAAGGGCGGGGTGCTCTTCGTCGACTCGGCCGACAAGGCGACCCGGTTCGTGCAGCTCTGCGACGCGTTCAACGTGCCGCTGCTGTTCCTGAGCGACGTGCCCGGGTTCATGGTCGGCAGCGCGGTGGAGAAGCAGGGCATCATCCGGCACGGGGCCAAGATGATCACCGCGATCTCCGAGGCGACCGTACCCAAGATCTGTGTGGTGGTGCGCAAGGCGTACGGCGCGGGCCTGTACGCGATGGCCGGTCCCGGCTTCGAGCCGGACGCGACGATCGCGCTGCCCACCGCGAAGATCGCGGTGATGGGGGCCGAGGCGGCGGTCAACGCCGTCTACGCCAACAAGATCGCGGCGATCGCCGACGAGACCGAGCGGGCCGCCTTCGTCGCCGCGAAGCGGGCCGAGTACGAGCAGGACATCGACATCGTCCGGCTCGCCAGCGAGCTGGTGATCGACGCGATCGTCGAACCGCACGAGCTGCGCGCCGAACTGGTCCGCCGGTTCGCCGCCGCCCGGAGCAAGGACCGGCACTTCTCCCGCCGCCGGCACGGCGTCACCCCGGTCTGACCGGCCGCCCCGATCCGCCACCGCCGCTGTCGACCGGCCCGGCCCGACGGGCCGTCACCGATCCGCCATCACCGTCGACCGGCCCGACCGGTCGTCCACCCGACCCGCCGCCCCCGGCGTCACGAGCGCCCGGGGGAGGCACCCGTACAGGAGGAACCGATGGACTTCCGGCTCAGCGAGGAGCAAGAGGCGCTGCGGGAGAGCGTGCGGGACTTCGCCCGCGAGGCGGTCGCCCCGGTGATCGCCGAGCACTACGAGCGGCGCACCTTCCCCTACGGGCTCGTCCGGCAGATGGGCAAGATGGGGCTGTTCGGCCTGCCCTTCCCCGAGGAGCACGGCGGGATGGGCGGCGACTACTTCGCCCTCTGCCTGGCCCTGGAGGAGCTGGCCCGGGTCGACTCCAGCGTGGCGATCACCCTGGAGGCGGCGGTCTCCCTCGGTGCGATGCCGATCTTCCGCTTCGGTACCGCCGCGCAGCAGGAGCGGTGGCTGCCCAGGCTGCTCAGCGGCGAGGCGCTGGCCGGGTTCGGGCTGACCGAGCCGGGCACCGGGTCGGACGCGGGTGGCACCCAGACCCGGGCGGTGCTGGACACCGCGACGGACGAGTGGGTGATCAACGGGTCGAAGGCGTTCATCACCAACTCGGGCACCGACATCACCGCCCTGGTCACCGTCACCGCGGTCACCGGCACCAACCCGGACGGCTCCAAGGAACTGTCCACCATCATCGTGCCGTCCGGGACGCCCGGTTTCACCGTCGCGCCGGCGTACTCGAAGGTGGGGTGGAACGCCTCGGACACCCACGAGTTGACCTTCGACGACTGCCGGGTGCCGGCGGAGAACCTGCTCGGCGCGCGGGGCCGGGGCTTCGCGCAGTTCCTGCGGATCCTCGACGAGGGGCGGATCGCGATCGCCGCCCTGGCGGTCGGCCTCGCCCAGGGCTGCGTCGACGAGTCGGTGAGGTACGCGAAGGAACGCCAGGCGTTCGGCCAGCCGATCGGCAACTACCAGGCCATCCAGTTCAAGATCGCGGACATGGAGCTGAAGGCGCACACCGCCCGGCTGGCCTACTACGACGCCGCCGCGCGGATGCTCGCCGGTGAGCCGTTCAAGCGGCAGGCCGCCATCGCCAAGCTGCACGCCAGCACGATCGCGGTGGACAACGCCCGGGAGGCGACCCAGATCCACGGCGGCTACGGCTTCATGAACGAGTACCCGGTGGCCCGGTTCTGGCGGGACGCCAAGATCCTGGAGATCGGTGAGGGCACCTCCGAGGTGCAGCGCATGATCATCGCCCGCGATCTGGGCATGTGACCGTACCGTCCGATCGGGTCGGGCGCAGCACGGCGACGGCGTTTTGTCGGGTATCCGCAGCCCTTCGTCGGTAGGCCGACGAAGGGCTGCTCGGCGTCGTATCCCGTCCGTACCCTTCCTGCCCATGACCCCGGATCATGATCACTTGGCCGACGCGGGTGGTCGTACCCCGATCGGGGAGTTGGTGCGGGCCCACCGCCTGGCCGCCGGTCTCACCCAGGCCGACCTGGCGCAGCGGGCCGGGGTCGGGGTGCGGACCGTCCGTGACCTGGAACGCGGCCGGTCGCAGCGGCCGCAGCGCACCACCGCCGAGCTGATCGCCGGGGCGCTCGGCCTGACCGGCGCGGCCCGGTCCGGCTTCCTCGCCAGCGCTCGCGGCCGGGCCAACGCCGACCCGGCGGTCCCGGCGGCCGTCGGGCTCCCGCACCGCCCGACCCTCGCCGGCACCACCCACCGCGACCCCGACCTCCCGGGTACGCCGATCGCGCTCCCCCCGGCGGTCGAGTTGATCGGTCGGGAACGGGAACTGGACGAGCTGGCCGGGCTGCTGACCGGCGACGGTTGGCCGCCGGTGCTGAGCCTGGTCGGTCTGGCCGGCGTGGGCAAGACCGCGCTGGCCCTGGCCGTGGCGCACGCGGTGGCCGACGCGCATCCCGGTGGGGTGGCCGGGGTGCTGATCGGCGTCGGATCCGACGTCAACGACGTGCTCGCCGCGGCCTGCGCGGTGCTCGGCGCGGCCCGGCTCCCCGAGTTGGCCGCCCGGCTCCGGGGCCGGCCGGCGTTGTTGCTCGTGGACGCGGTCGAGCGGGCGCCCGACCCGGTGGCCGAGGTGCTGCACCTGCTCGTCGCGGCGGTGCCGACCCTGCGGGTGGTGGTGACCGGGCGGCATCCGATCGGCATCCCCGGCGAGATCGTCCGCCCGGTGGCGCCGCTGGAGGTGCCCCCGGCCGACGTGGTCGACCCGGCCGGGTTGGCCCGTTGGCCGGCGGCGGCCCTGTTCACCGCCCGGCTCACCCGGGTCCGCCCGGAACCGCCCGGCCCGGACGAGCTACCCGCCCTCACCGCGCTGGTCCGGCGGCTCGACGGTCTGCCGCTGGCGATCGAGCTGATGGCGGCCCGGGGGCGCATCCTCGACCTGCCCGAACTGCTCGGCCGGTACGGCGACCGGGTGCTCGACCTGGCTGGCCCGGATCTCGGCGGGCGAGGTTGGGAGGCCGCGCCGCCGGGGCGTACCGCCGAGCCGACCCGGGCGGCGACGGTGACGCTGCGGGAGGCGGTGGCGACCAGCTACCGGTTGCTCGACGACGGGGAGCAGGCCGCGCTGCGTCGACTCTCGGTCTTCGCCAACCGGTGGTCGGTGGAACTGGCCGAGGAGTTGCTCGCCGACGAGGCCGACCGGGAGCCGGCGGTGGTGGTCGATCCGGTGCCCCTGCTGGACCGGTTGGTCGAGCTGGGACTTGTCAGTGTCCGGGGTGCCGGTCCGTTGCGGTTCCGCCTGCTCGACGCGGTCCGCGAGTACGCCATCGAGCAGGCCGCCGGCCGGGGCGAACTGACCGCAGCCCGACGCCGGCACGCGGTGGTGGTCACCCGGCTGGCGACCCGTACCGCTCCGGAGCTGGTCGGGGCGCGACGATCCGCCGCCGTACGTCGGCTCGACGAGGCGACCGGTGACATCGGCGCGGCGCTGGCACACGCCGCCCGCGACGACCCGGGCACCGCCCTGCGGCTGGCCGCCGCGCTGCCCCGGTGGTGGCGGATGCGGGGGCGGGACGTCAGTGGTCGGCAGTGGCTGCGCCGGCTGCTCGCCGACCCCCGTACCGCAGATGCTGATCCGGCGCTGCGCGCATGGGCGCTGCTCGGGGTGGCCCGGCTCGCCGCCGAACACGGTGCGGCGGCGCACGAACTGCCCGCCGCCCGCGCCGCGCTCGCGGTGCTGGCCGGGCAGGCCGACGTGACCGGGGAACTGGCGGCGCGGCTCGTCCTCGGCACCCTGCTGGTCGCCACCGGTGGATACGAGGAGGCGGCCGAGCAGGCGCAGGCGGTGCTGACCCTGGCCACCCGGCACGGCCGGACCCGCGACGTGGCAGTCGCCCAACACCAGCTGACCTGGCACGAGATCCGTCTCGGCGAGCTGCCGGCCGCCCGGCGTCGACTCGCCGCGGTGGACCGGCTGGCCGCCCAGTGCGGGGAGCCCCGGCTGCGCCTGCTGGCCCGCGCCGACCTGGCCGAGGTGGCCCGGCTGGAGGGCCGGTACGGCGACGCGGTGGAGCAGGGCCGGCGGGTGGTCTCCGCGCTGGCGGGGGTGGGTGATCCCGGGCAGCGGTGGCGGGTGCTCGGCACGGTGGGCCTGGCGCTGGCCCGGTCGGGCCGGGCGGATGAGGCCGCCGAGGTCCTGGCCGAGCTGCGCTGCGACGGCCGCCCGGGGGCATTCCCGTCCCGAGCGGAGGCGGGGCTGTTCGGGCCTCATCCGGCCGGAGGCGGGTCGGTCCGGGTGGAGGAGGGGGTGTGTGCGCTGATCGAGGGCACCGTGGCGCAGCATCGGGGGGACCGGGAGCTGGCGGCGGAGTGGTTCGCGGTGGCGGTGGCCGCCGGGGCGGTCGGCCAGGACCGGCGGGACGTGATCGAGGCCCTGGTCGGGCTGGCCGCGAACACCGGCTCGACCGAGGTGCGCGAGCGGTTGACGCAGGTGTGCCGGCAGGGCGGAATCCGGTTGCTGCCGATGGAGGAGCGCCTGTTGGGATAGGCGCGGGGGTGGCGCGAGCGAGCAAGCCCCCTGGTCAAACCCCTCGCTCAATCGCTCGCGCCGGCACCCCCCGGTGCTCCCCCGCGCGATGAAGGCTAGCCAGGGTGACCGTCCTTTTTGTGGGCATCGGCGGGTGTGCGTCCGGTGGGTCCGTTGGGTTCTGCCGCTTTTTCTGCCGGTGTGGGTGACGGGTTCCCGACGGCGGATCGGCGGGGTTCCGTACGGCGGACAGGCCGGGCTCCCGGCGGTGGTTCAGCAGTGGAGCGGCGGCTCGTCGGTCGGTGCCCGGTCGGTGCTGCCGGCGGTGGCTCCCGGGTGGACGGCGTCACGCACCTGACGCAGGCCGTCCAGCATCGCGGCGAGGGTCCCGGGTGCGAGTTGGCCGGTGAACCACTGCTCGATGATCCGCAGGTGGCCCGGTAGTGTCTCGTCCAACCGCCGCAGGCCGGCGGGCGTGACCACCGCGTACGAGCTGCGCCGGTCGGACGGGCAGGCCCGGCGGCGGAGCAACCCGTCGCGTTCCATCCGGTCCACCACCCGGGTGACGCCGCTCGTGGACAGGGAGGTCTGCGCGGCCAGGTCGGTCATCCGCAGTTGGTTGCCGGGTGATCGGCTGAGGCGCATCAGCACCTCGAACTCGACAGCCGAGAGTCCGTGTTCCTCGTACTGCGCGGCGAAGCGGGCGGTAAGCCCGGCGTGCGCCTCGACCAGCAGGCCGACGGCGGTGATCCGGGGGTCGTCGAACACGTTGTCGTCCACCTGGTCATCCTAACAGTGCTTGACATGGGGAATATTGCTGCGACTATAGTTGCTCAGGCAGTCGTTGGGCTCCTCACAATCTTCCCCGGAGGGCAGTTACATGACCAGCACCGAATCGGTTACCCGCGACTGGGACGGCCTCACCATTCCCGCCGCCGGCACCTACCTGCTGGATGCCGCGCACAAGCGGGTGGGCTTCGTCGCCCGCCACATGATGGTCAGCAAGGTGCGCGGTGAGTTCGCCGACGCGACGGCCACCGTCACCGTCGCCGAGGACCCGTTGCAGTCCGCGGTCACCGCCACCATCCAGGCCGCCAGCATCAACACCGCCCAGGCCGACCGGGACGGTCACCTGCGCAGCCCCGAGTTCCTCGACGTCGAGCAGTTCCCGACGCTGGAGTACCGCAGCACGGCGGTGAAGTCCCACGACGGCAACGAGTTCGTCCTGCTCGGTGACCTGACCATCAAGGGTGTCACCCGCCAGGTCGAGCTGGAGGTCGAGTTCGAGGGCGTCGGCCGTACCCCGTTCGGCACCGACGTGTTCGGCTTCACCGCCAGCACCGAGATCGACCGCGAGGACTTCGGCCTGACCTGGAACGTCGCCCTGGAGACCGGCGGCGTGCTGGTCGGCAAGAAGATCAAGATCGAGATCGAGGGCGAGGCCGTCCGCCAGGCCTGAGCCACCCGCCGTCGAGGCCCCCGCTCCCCGCGAGCGGGGGCCTCGACGCGTACGGGTGCGGATTGTCACTGTCCGACGACAGCGCCACCGGTGCGGGTGGGAGCGCCGCTGGGTAGAGAAGCGGTAAGCGCATACCCGGTGGGCACTGGCCCCGGCGCGTGGGCGCTCCTATGGTGGTTCACACTGCGCGCCGGGACGCTCACCGTCCCGCGCGTCTCACGCCTGGAGGAAACATGGGTAGGGACGTCGAGCAGGGCGCGTTCTCCCGGGAGGACCGGGTTCGCTACCGGCAGAAGGTACGGCGTTGTCTGGACGTCTTCGCGCTGATGCTCGACGACTTCGGCTTCGACGCCGACCGGCCGATGACCGGCCTGGAGATCGAACTCAACCTGATGGACCCGGACGCGGAACCGGCGATGCGCAACGACGAGATCCTCGCCGCGATCGCCGACCCGCTCTTCCAGACCGAGCTGGGGCAGTTCAATCTGGAGCTCAACGCGGCACCCCGGCTGATCGAGGGGGCCGGCTTCGCCGACTACGAGAGCGACCTGCACAGCAGCCTGACCCGGGCCGACGAACGGGCCGCCAAGTCGGACGCCCGGATCGTCATGGTCGGCATCCTGCCCACCCTCACCGAGCAGCACCTGGTGGCCGACAACCTCTCCACCAACGAGCGGTACAGGGTGCTCAACGACCAGATCGTCGGCGCCCGGGGCGAGGACATCGAGCTGGACATCCGGGGGGTGGAGGAACTCCGGACGCACACCGACTCGATCGTCCCCGAGGCCGCCTGCACCAGTCTCCAGTTCCACCTCCAGGTGGCGCCGGACAGCTTCGCCGACTACTGGAACGCCTCCCAGGCCATCGCCGGTGTCCAGGTCGCCGTGGGTGCGAACTCACCGTTCCTCTACGGCCGGCAGCTCTGGGCGGAGACCCGGATCGCCCTGTTCCAGCAGGCCACCGACACCCGCCCGGACGAGCTGAAGGCCCAGGGGGTGCGCCCCCGCGTCTGGTTCGGGGAACGCTGGATCACCTCGATCTTCGACCTGTTCGAGGAGAACGTCAGGTACTTCCCGCCACTGCTGCCGATCTGCGCCGACGAGGACCCGGTCGAGGTGCTGCACGCCGGCGGCGTCCCGCAACTCTCCGAGCTGCGGCTGCACAACGGCACCGTCTACCGCTGGAACCGCCCGGTCTACGACATCATGGACGGCCGCCCGCACCTGCGGGTGGAGAACCGGGTGCTGCCGGCAGGCCCGACCGTGGTCGACATGCTTGCCAACGCCGCCTTCTACTTCGGGTTGGCGCGCGGGCTGGCCGAGTCGGACCGGCCGATCTGGAGCCAACTCACCTTCAGCTCTGCCGAGGAGAACTTCCACGCGGCTGCCCGACGGGGCATGGACGCGGTGCTGCACTGGCCCCGGCTCGGTCAGGTGCCGGTCACCAGGCTGGTCCTCGACACCCTGCTGCCGAAGGCGGCCACCGGGCTGGACCGGTTCGGCGTCGCCCCCGCCGAACGGGACCGGCTGCTCGGCATCATCGAACAGCGCTGCCGTACCGGCCGCAACGGCGCGGTCTGGCAGACCGAGACGGTGTGGACCGCCGAGCGGCACCGCAACCTCGACCGGGACGCGGCCCTGCACCACATGGCCAACCGGTACGCCGAACTCCAGCGCAGCAACGAGCCGGTGCACACCTGGCCGGTCGACTGATCCACCCCGCCCCGCCCCGGACGCCGCGCCGGGCGAACGCTGTCGACCCGTCGGCTGGTGGAGACCGTTCATCGCCCAGGGCGTATGCCGGACCGGCATATTCATGCCGCAGTGTCATACCCGCTGTGCGGGAGGTGTGTCCCGACGCGGGGAAGGTCTGTCCCCCCGACGAGTCCGCAAGGGGTGCGCGGGCCGGCGAGGATCAGCGCATCCGGCGAGGTCAGGGGGTGCGGCGTCCGGCGCGGGGCCTGGGCACGGCGGGCGGATCCGTCGGCATCCCACCCGAGGCGTCGGTCCGGGTGGCCGGGAGATCCGCCGGGGCGGCCGGGAAGTCGGCACGGGCATCCCGACCGGACGGCGGGACCGGGTCGGACGGGACCGGGTCGGTGGCGGCCGGCGGGACCGGGTCGGTGGCGGCCGGCCGGTCGTCCAACTCGCCGGTGCGGGGGTGGGGCACCGGCGGCGTCGACCGCGCGGTGGCGCGTCGCTCGGCCCGCTGGGCGAGCGACGCGACGAGCACCGACCCCGCCGCCCCGACGATCACCGCGTACGGCGCGACGAGGTGGGCCGAGACCTGGGCCGGGGAGATCGTGGCCAGTCGGGGCACGGCGAGGAAGTAGGCGACCGCGACGAGCAGCGGTCCGGCCGCGCCGGAGACCACCGCGCCGAGTCGCAGCTCCGCCGTCCGGGCGGCCCGCCGGGCGGCCAGCGCGCCGATCAGCAGCGCCGAGCCGAGGGCGAGCAGCGCGCCCGGCCAGTAGAGGTGGTCCCGCAACCAGAACCGGGGGCTGTCCTGGGCGATCTGCCAGATGCCGAGTTGGGCGCTGGTCAGCCCCCGACCGGCGAGCACCCCGTCGACGACGGAGACCACGGCCAGCAGCCAGAGCCAGCCGACGGTGACGATCACGTTCGTCGCGGCGGCCCGGGATTGCAGCGTCCAGACCGCCACCACCAGCCCGACCAGCACGCCGACCCCGGCGTAACCGGCCGCGACGGTCTGCGGTGAGAAGGTGTCCGGTACGGAGGCGGCCCGGGACGGCACCGCGACCAGCAGCACCGTGATCAACGCACCGACCGCGCCCGCCACCGCGAGGGTCACCCGGTGCAGGGTGCCGTCGGCGACGTCCTCGCCCCCGCGTTCGTGCAGCCGTTGGGCGCAGACCGCCCCGGCGACGGTGGACACGGCGGCGATCCAGGTCGCCCAGGCGAGACTGGCGAACCAGGACGGCTCGGTGGCCCCGGCGTCGACCGGAGCCCAGTTGATGATGCCCAGGCCGTAGCCGAAGCCCAGTTGTGCGGCGCCCACCCCGGCGGCCACGCCGACCGCGGTGAGCACCGATCCTCCCCAGCCCCGTCCCGCCATGCCGGGGACTGTAGCGTCCCATGGTCGGGGCGGCGAGTCGGACGACCACCGGAGCACGCCCGGTGACCGGTGGGCAGCGGCCGGTACCGTCTCGGGGACGAGGCGGGAGCACGATGGACGACGACTACACCGAACAGGACCGCGCGGAGCGCGACCGGCCGGGCCGGGGCCGACTTGTGCTCGGCGGCACCCTGGCGACGGTCCTGCTGGCCGCCGTCGGTGGCACCGTCGGGTGGGTACTGGCCGACCCCGGTGCCCCGCAGACCGGTACCACCCCGGCGGCGGCGCCCACCGGATCGGCCAGCCCGCGCGACGTGCCGACCACCGCCCGGCCGGCGCCCGCGCGGACCACCACGCCACCCCCGCCCGCCACCACGGGCGGCGGCCTGCCCGTGCCCCGGCTGGTCGGCCTCGACTTCGAGAAGGCGCGGGACGAGCTGCACGACCGGAAGCTCGGCTGGCGGCTGGTATTCGGCACCGGCTCCGGCCGGTCGGTGACCCGTACCGTGCCCGCCCAGGACACCTCGGTCCGGCCGGGCACCACCGTGCGGGTCGAGGTCAGCGGCCCGGCCCCCGAGGTCGACGTGCCGGACCTGGTCGGCGAGGACTGCGACGACGCGGCCGAGGAACTGGGTGACCTGGGGCTGTTCCCCCGCTACCCCACCGGCAACCGTGGTGAGGTCACCACCCAGGTGCCTGCCGCCGACACGACCGCGCACTGGAACGACCAGGTCTCCATCTCCTGCGGTGGCCCGGCGACGTCGGCTCCCGAGGTGACGCCGACGGGGTGACGGGCGGGTCGTCGCTCCGGTACCGGTGGACGAGGACCCCGACAGTTACCTTTGGGGGGCCGAGGCCACGACCACCTGGCCGGCGCAGGGCCCGACGTGGTGGGTCGAGGCCCCGACGCCGGTCGGCTGGCGAGAGGACGTGCGATGAGCGACGACCGCCAGGAGCCACCCGCCGACGACGCGACCCGCCCGTTGCCGCCGGACCGGCCCGGTAGCGGGGGGCGACCCGCCGCTGGCCCACCGCCACCCTCCGACGTCACCGCCCGGCAGGAGTCGGTGGACGCGACCCGACCGTTGCCCCCGACCGCCGGGACGACCCCGGCCGAAACGGTCGGTTCGCCGGTGTGGTCCGGCCGGGCCGGGGTGCCACCGCCACGCTCGGACGACGCCGGGGAGCAGGCCGAGTGGTACGGCGACGAGCAGCGCGGCCGCCGCTGGTGGACGCCCATCCTGCTGGGCGTGCTCGCGCTGCTGCTGCTCGGGCTGGTCGGGGTGGGAATCTGGCTGGCCCTGCGGGCGGCGGATTCCCCGTCGGACGGGACACCGACCCCGCCGCCGACCGCCGTGCCGACGACGGGTGCCGCCCCGACGACCGCCGCCCCGACCACCGCCGCCCCGACCACCGTGCCCCCGACGACTCCGCCGACCGCCGCCCCGACGACCGGCCCCGCCGGCATTCCGGTACCGCCACTGGTCGGGCTCTCCCAGGAGACCGCCGAGACCCTGCTCGGTCGGCTCGGGTTGTCCTCCCGCGTGCAGACGCGGGAGTCGGACCGGCCGCCCGGCACCGTGCTGGCCACCGATCCGGACCGGGGTGAACTGGTCTCGCCGGGTGACGAGGTGACCCTGGTGGTGGCCGCCGAGGCGTCGGCGTCGCCGACCGGGGCCGGCACCTCCACGCCAGCGGTCAGCCCCACCGGCTGACGGATGCCGACGGCCAGCGGTGACGGATTCCGTCACCGCCTCGTCGGGGTCCGACCCTGACCTGCTCCGTCGTCGCCACGCGCCGGCCGGTCCCCGGACGGCGCACCGAGGCTCACCACATCCGGCGTCTGGTGCCGACCAGGCCCAGACCGGCCAGGGAGATGGCCAGGCCGAGCAGACCGGAGTAGAAGAGGGACCGGGCGACGGCCCGCGGGTCGCCTGCCGGGTGCCGGGGGCCGGCGAACGCGGACGCACCACCACCGACGCCCGCCTGCCCGGTGTTCGGGTCGCCGGCGGTGCCATGACTGTCGGTCGTCGCCTCCCGGCCCGACCGCCCGGTGTCCGGGTAGCCGGCTGCGCCGTGGTCCTCGGGCGTCGCGTCCCGGTCCGGGCCGGGGAGTGCCCGGTCCAGCTGCGTACCGTCGGGGTCGTCGGTCGGGGCGGCACCCCGTTCGACCACGGTGATCTCGGGAGCCGGCACCGGCTCGGCGAGCCGGGTGGCCGACTCGGCCGGGTAGCGCGCCACCACCACCAGGGTGACGACCGCGCCGATCAGGGCCAGCAACCCGAAGGCGTAGCTGACCCGGGACCTGTGGTGCCGCCGCGCGGCGGGCAGATTGACCATGGCCATCCCAGGTTCAGGGGCCGGTACGCGCGGGGTGGAGACTTTCGCCGGGGTGGGCGTACCGATTCTATGGCGGCGGCACGCCCCTCGGCCGGGTTATCGGGGAGTCAGCCCACCGCGATCCGAGCGCGGTTGACCGGCCGTCGCGATCGTGCCGTGTGCTGACGTGGCACGGCCGCGGCCCGGAGCTGGATCAGCCCGTCCTGCTGGACGAAGATCGACCTGCGGCTGACCGCGTCTCCCGACGCGTTCATCTGGTAGCCGTCGAGCCAGAGCCAGCCGTCGTACGTCGGCCAGTCGAGCACCCGGATCACCCGGAAGGTGATCGGTCGGAGGAACTGCACACTCGCGGCACGGGTGACGTGCAGAACATCACCGGAGCGGGGAAGCACATGGGCTCCTGGGAGGGAATGGCCGGCGTGGCGGGCCGACCGGTACGGAAACTGAGGACGAGGTCCGGGGCCGGCGACGGGGTCGTGCCTCGCGGGGCCGGTGCTCGGTGTGGCGATGGTCGGGCCGTATCCGCTGGTGGTGGACCGTCACCCGACCATCACCCGCTGCTCACGGGTGCTATCGCTCCCACCGCCGCAGCCACCGGGCGTGCAGCGGCGGGGTCATCGACCCGAGGCAGGTTTCGATGACGCAACTGGGCCGGGGCACCTGCCCACCCGGCCGATGCCGGGGCGACGATCACACCGGGAGATCGACCGGAAACGGTGAGTGACTCGAACCATGCGGACAGCCTGCATCAGCGTCGTGCGGGATGCAAGTTGCACGTCGAATTTGCCGATACGGGAACCCCGACACATGAATCGGGCGCTTGATCACGCTGTCCCCCGGGCTGCACACTGGACGCCGGTTCCGCCCGACGCGGCCGGTCGACGACCGGGCTCCACCCCTGCCGCGAACGATCGCCCGCCGCTCGTCGGTCGCGCCCCCCGGCGGGTGTGGACGCAGGCGCGATCGACCGGAGGTAACGGGTGAGCGCGAGGCGCCAGCTTTCCCCGTCAGCGACACCCGGGGTGACCCGATGAGCGAGCGGCGGAGCCCCACCATCCGACGTCGCCGACTCGGGGCCGAGCTGCGCCGGTTGCGCGACGGTGCCGGCATCACCATCGAGACGGTCGCCGAGCAGTTGGAGTGCTCCGCCTCCAAGGTCTCCCGGATCGAGACCGGTCACACCTCGGCGACCCCGCGTGACGTCCGGGACATGCTCCGCATCTACGGGGTGGTGGGCACGGAGAGCGAAGAGTTGGTGCAGATCGCCCGCGAGGCGCGGCAGAAGGGGTGGTGGCACCCCCACCGCTCGGTGCTCGTGGGGGCGTACGTCGGTCTGGAGGCGGCGGCCGGCTCCATCCGCACGTACGAGCAGCAGGTCGTCCCCGGTCTGCTGGTGACCGAGGAGTACGCCACCGCGATGATCCAGGCGGCCCGTCCGGACCTGACCGCCGACCAGGTGCAACGGCGGGTGCGTGTCCGACTGGGCCGTCAGTCGTTGTTGACCCAGGACGATCCGGTCGATCTGTGGGTGGTGCTCGACGAGGCGGTGTTGAGAAGGCCGGTGGGCGGCGACGCGGTGATGCGTGGTCAGCTCCGGCGGCTGGTGAAGGTGGCCGAACTGCCGAACGTGACGTTGCAGGTCCTGCCCTTCGAGGTGGGAGCGCACGCCGGCATGGACGGGCCCTTCACGATTCTCGGTTTCCCCGACTCGGTGGATCCGGATGTCGTGTACGCGGAGAACGCCACGGGTGGGCTCTTCCTCGAGAAGAGCGACGAACTACAGAAGTACAAAGCCATCTTCGATCAAATTCAAGCAACGGCCAGGCGACCGGAGGAGTCCATCGCACACATCGCAGAACTGGCAGAGGAGCCGTTGTGGAAATGGCGACCAAGAGGTTCCCCGAGGACCTGACGCAGGCAACCTGGTTCAAGAGCTCGAAAAGCGGGCCGAACTGTGACAACTGCGTCGAGGTGGCTTACGTGATCGGGGCGGTCGGGGTACGGGACTCGAAGGACAAGACAGGTCCCGCCCTCGTTTTCGCCCCCGGGGAATGGAACGCCTTCGTCGCCGATGCTCGAAACGGCACGTTCGGCCAACACTGACCAACGCAGCGTGGCGTTGACCGCGGGCCGGTCGGGGACACTCCCCGGCCGGCCCGTCGCCACTTCCGTCCCGCCTCGTTGAACCCCTCGGTACGGCGCTGGTCGACGACCCGCCGCGCGCAGCGGCAACCGAGCGAGGCAGGCGATACGCAGATGACGACGATCGGTTCAGACAACCTCACCAACGGTCCGGGCAAGACCGAACGCTTCGGCGGCAAGTACCGCGGCGCGCGACGCGACACCGTGCTCACCGAGGTCGGTGCCACCGACACCGAACTGGGCCGCGACGGTGTCCCCGCACCCGAGCAGGCCGGGTCGCCGCTGTCGCTGCCCTCGCTCGACCCGAACCCGCTCACCGAGCCGTCGTTCCCGCCTGCCGGCTGGCCGGCAGAGCCGCCCGAGTCGCTTGTCGACCATCCGCTGCTGCGTGGCCTGCTGCTGGAGTTGCCGCCGAAGGGGAGCGTCCCGCCGCCCGGGTGGCTGGACAGGTGGTTCGAGGCGACCCGGGCGATCCTGGAACTGCTATACGTGCAGGGAGCCGGCCGCGGCCGGTGAGGCGGGCAGCCCGGCCAGGGCAGGGGCGGCGGTCGGCAGCGTCCGCTCGGCGAGCCGGTTGTGCCGCAGGCCGTGGCGTACCCCGATGGCGAGGACGGCCAGCCCACCGGCGGTGAGCGCGACCCCGGCGACCCCGTTGTCGACGCCCAGGTCCAGCCCGGCGGCCCGGAGCAGGCCCGGCACGGTGGCCAGCGCGGTCACCTGCAGCGGCAGGCCGACCAGCGGATGCCCGGCGGCGGCCCGTAGACCGTACGGCGCGGGGGTCTCCGGTGCGGCGGCGAACGCGCCCGCGCCGGCCCGCAACCGGCGGACCCGGCGCACCGTGCTGGTGGCCACCACGAGCGCCGGGACGGCCACCAGCGGAAGTTGGCCGGCGGCCCGGTCGACCGGGGTGTCCCCGGCGCTGGTCAGGCCGGCAGCCAGCACCGTCATGGTCAGGCCGAGGCCGGCGAGGGAGAGAACGAGCAACCATCCGGTACGCCGGCGCAGGGCCCGGGCCCGGTCGAGCCGGGGGAGCCCGTCCGCCACGACACCGGCAGCGAGCCAGACGGCGGCGATCGACAGCAGCACGATGAGATGCCCATCCATGGACACAGCCTTGCCCAGAACGGCGTTCGGCGAATCCGGGACGGCCCCTGATCCACCCCGAAGCGTCCCGTAGGGGGGCGGTCGGTCCATCGCCCGGCACGCCAGCCGGCCGGTCGTCACCGGCCCGCTGTCACACCGACCCGCTGTCACCGGCCGGTCGTCCGCAGGACGTCTCAGACCGCGAAGGTGGCCGGTCGTTCGGTGGCCGGTGCCGGGGGCCGGGCCTTCCACAGGCCGGTCTTCTGGCCGGCGAGGCGGGCCAGGTAGGCCGGGTTGAGGATGACGTACCGCCGCCAGAGCCGCTTCGGCTCCAGGCCGAGTCGCCAGAACCACTCCAACCCGGCCCGTTGCATCCACGGCGGCGGCTGCCGGAGCAGGCCGGCGTGGTAGTCGAAGGCCGCGCCGACGGCCATCAGCGGCATGTCCAGCAGGGGCCGCATGGCGTACGTGAAGACCTCCTGGCGGGGGCAGCCCAGCCCGACCAGGACGAGCCGGGCACCGCTGGCCCGGATCCGGTCGGCGATCTCGACGTCCTCGCCGGGCTGGACCGCACGGAACTTCGACGGCTCCACCCCGGCGATCTTCAGGGCGGGGAACATCCGCTCCAGCGCCGGGATCAGCTTCGCCAGGGTCTCCTCGGTCGAGCCGTACAGGTAGACCGGTAGGCCCTCCTCGGCGAACCGGCGCAGCACGTGCAGGGTCAGCGTCGGGCCGTACACCCGGTCCGACAGGCCGGCGTGGTGCAGCAGGTTGAGCGCCCAGCGCACCGGTTGCCCGTCCGGGGTGACCACGTCGAAGGAGTTGAGCCGGGCGTTGTGCGCCGGGTCGAGCACGCCGGTCATCACCCCGTGCACGGCCAGCGCGGTCAGCGCCAGCGGTCGGCGGTCCCGGGCTGCCGCGACGACCTGCTCGGTCGCCGAGGCGTAGTCGGTGGCGTCGACAAGGACGCCGAGGACGTTCCGCTTGCCCTGTGCGGTCATGCTCCCGGCACCCACTTGTCGACGTTGGCCTGGTGGATCTCCCGCATGATCATCGGTACGTCGTAGACCTGTTTCCAGTCCGGGTAGTCGGCCTGGAACGCCTCGTTCGAGCCGATCCACCACTTGTGGTCGCCGATCCGGTTCGCCTCGACGTACTCGGTGATCATCTGCTGGCCGGTGATCTGCTCGGCCAGCGCGAACGCCTCCCGGTTGGAGGTGTTGGAGTGCCGGCCGCCACCCAGGTTGTAGACCGCCGCCGAGCGCGGGGCGCGGAAGAACGCCTCGAACGCCGACACCACGTCCGAGCTGTGGATGGCGTCCCGGACCTGCTTGCCCTGGTAGCCGAAGATCTTGTAGGTGCGGCGCTCCATGTTGGCCCGCATCACGTACCCGAGGAAGCCGTGCAGCTCGGTCGCCGAGTGCGCCGGGCCGGTCAGCGTGCCGCCCCGGAAGCAGGCCGTCCGCATGTCGAAGTAGCGGCCGTACTCCTGCACCATCACGTCGGCGGCGACCTTGGAGGCGCCGAAGACCGAGTGCAGGCAGGCGTCGATCGACATGTCCTCGCGGATGCCCTGCTCGTACGGGTGCCCCGGCGCGATCTCCCACCGGGTCTCCTGCTCCACCAGCGGCAGGCTGTTGGGGCGGTCGCCGTAGACCTTGTTGGTCGAGCAGTGGATCAGCGGCGCCTCGATGCAGTGCTCCCGCACGTTCTGCAGGATGTTGAGGGTGCCGACCGCGTTGACGTCGAAGTCGGTGAACGGGTCCCGCACCGCCCAGTCGTGCGACGGCTGGGCGGCGGTGTGGATCACCACCGCGATGTCCCGGCCGTACCGGGCGAAGAGCTTCCCGAGGGTGTCCCGGTCCCGGATGTCGATGCTGTGGTGCGCGTACGCCGACCCCAGCTCGTCGGTCAGCCGCCGGACGTTCCACGCGGTAGAGGCCTCGGCGCCGAAGAACTCCTGCCGCATGTCGTTGTCGATGCCGACCACGTCCAGGCCGAGCCCAGCGAAGTGCCGGACCGCCTCGGAACCGATCAGACCGCCCGACCCGGTCACCAACGCGACGCTCACACGACACTCCTGGTCAAGTTGGGAGCTGGAAAAAACCACCGGAGCATAGCCTGACGTCCGGTACGCCCCGATACGAAGCGAGGGCCCCGCATTCTGCGGAGCCCTCGGCGATCTGGTGGGGATGGGGGGAGTTGAACCCCCACGTCCTTTCGGACACACGGACCTGAACCGTGCGCGTCTGCCATTCCGCCACATCCCCGTGGCACGACCCTCGAACGCGGTGGTGCGCGTCGGTCCCGCCGTCTCCGGCGGGACCCGAACATCCTACCGGGTCCTGCGGTCTCGCCTCGACCGGTTACCGTTCTTGCGAGCGGTCACCCTTCGTGGCGGACGAAAGAGTAGCACGGTCGCCGGGCCCGCTCCGAACGGGCCGCCGCGCGGTGGCCGAGCGGCGCGCGAGCTGCATGCGCGCCGTCCAGATACCATCATGTCCTCGGGACCCGAGGAGGAGCCGGTGAGCGTGCTGCAACGCTTCGAGAAGCGTCTGGAAGGCCTGGTCGAAGGGGCCTTCGCCAAGGTCTTCAAAGGGGTGGTCCACCCCGTGGAGATCCTCAACGCCATGCAGCGGGAGGCCGAGGCGCACAAGGCCATCCTCGCTGGTGGCCGCACCCTGGTGCCGAACCGTTACGTGATCGATCTCTCCCCGTACGACCACAGTCGGTTGGCGCCGTACGCCGCCGCGCTGGCCCAGGAACTGGCCCAGTCGCAGGCGGAGTTCATCGGCGAGCAGGCGTGGACTGTCTACGGCGACGTGATCGTCGAGGTCGAGCGCGGCGAGGGGCTGGACACCGGGATGTTCCGGGTCACCGCCGAGGTCTACACCGGCGGTGAGGTCGCCCCGGTGTCCTCGCCGGGCGGCTACGACCCCGGACCGCCCGGCTACCCGTCCTACGACCAGGGTGGCGGCTACGGTCCCCCGCCGGGGCACGGTGGTGGCACCCGCAACGTCCGGCTGGTCTCCGGTGACGGTCGGACCTACCCGTTGCAGATGGGCTCGACCGTGATCGGCCGGGGCGACCAGGCCAACCTGCGCCTGCCGGACGTCGGGATCTCCCGGCGACACGCCCGGCTGGACTTCGACGGCGGCCAGGTCGTGCTGACCGACCTCGGTTCCACCAACGGCACCATGGTCAACGGCCAGCGGGTCTCGGCCGTCGCCCTCAACCCGGGCGACATGATCCAGCTCGGGACCACGACGCTGACCTTCCGCGTGGACGGCTGACCCGCCTTGCCGGAACTCGTCATCACCGTCGCCCGGTTCGGGTTCCTCATCCTGCTGTGGATCTTCGTGTTCACGGTGGTCGGTGTCATCCGTCGGGATCTCTTCGCGGGCGCCCGGTCGGGCCGGCTGGTGGCCGCGCCCCGCGCGGTCGGGGCCTCGACCCAGCAGCAGACGGCGAAGCCGGCGAAGGTGAAGCGGGGCCGGGCGGCCCACCAGTTGGTGGTCACCGCCGGCCAGCTCGCCGGTACCCGGATCACCCTCGGCGAAGCGCAGATCACCATCGGTCGGGCGGAGGACTCCACCCTCGTCATCACCGACGACTACGCCTCCGCCCGGCACGCCCGGCTGGTGCCCCGGGACGGACAGTGGTTCGTCGAGGATCTCGGCTCGACTAACGGCACGTACCTCGATCGCGCTAAGGTCACCGGACCGACCCCCGTCCCCCTCGGCGTGCCGATCCGAATCGGCCGCACCTCTCTCGAATTACGGCCATGACTCTGACCCTGCGCTATGCGGCCCACAGCGACCGCGGTCTGATCCGAGACGGAAACCAGGACTCCGTCTACGCCGGGCCGCGGCTCCTCGCCGTCGCCGACGGCATGGGCGGCATGGCCGCCGGTGACGTCGCCAGCAACATCGTCATCGGTGCCATGGCGCCGCTCGACGAGGACGTCCCGGGGGACGCGCTCGTCGATGCGCTGCGATCGGCCGTGGGCACCGCCAACCAGCAGCTCCGCGACACCGTGGACGCCAACCCGCAGCTGGAGGGGATGGGCACCACGCTCACCGCGACCCTCTTCTCGGGCAGCAAGCTCGGCATGGTCCACATCGGCGATTCCCGGGCCTACCTGCTGCGCAACGGCGAGTTCGCCCAGATCACCAAGGACGACACCTACGTCCAGATGCTCGTCGACGAGGGGCGGATCAGCGCGGAGGAGGCGAGCAGCCACCCCCAGCGTTCGCTGCTCACCCGGGCCCTCGACGGCCGGGACATCGACCCGGAATACAGCGTCCGGCAAGTGCAGCCCGGTGACCGCTACCTGATCTGCAGCGACGGCCTCTCCGGCGTGGTCAGCGCGGAGACCATCGGCGACAGCCTCCGGGAGTACACCGACCCGCAGCAGTGTGTCGAGCGGCTGGTGCAGCTCGCCCTGCGCGGTGGCGGCCCGGACAACATCACCGTGATCATCGCGGACGCCACCGACCATGACATCGTCGAGGCGAGTCCGATCGTCGGCGGGGCCGCGGCCCGGGACCGGGGGATGGCCACCGCGGCCGACGACTCGACCCCGGCGGCCCGCGCGTCGGCGCTCTCCGCGCCGCGCCCACCCGCCCCGGAGGAACCGGCGGCCAACCGGGACGACGACCCGGACCGTCCCCGCCGGCCGCTACGCACCGTGGCGATGCTGGTGGCCCTGCTGGTCATCCTCGGTGGCGGCCTCTTCGCCGGCTGGAGCTACACCCAGCGGCAGTACTACGTCGGGGCCACCGACAGCGGGCAGCTCGCGGTCTTCCGGGGGGTCCCCGGACAGGTCGCCGGCCTCGACCTGTCCAACGTGCACTCGATCAGCCAGGCCAAGCTCGACGACCTCACCCTGGCCGCCCAGGAGCAGGTCAAGCAGGGCATCCAGGCCAAGAGCCAGACGGACGCGCAGCGCAGGTTGGCCGAGCTGACCAGCGACGACCCGGCCAACCCGAACCTGAAGCCGGTCTGCCCGCCGGTGCCGTCCCTCGTCACCGGCTCCCCGGTGTCGACGACGTCCCCGGTACTACCCAGCCCCGGCACGCCCAGCCCCGGGGCGACCGGCCCCGGCAACCCCGGTCCCGGCACGACCGGCGTTCCCGGTGTCACCGGGACCCTCACGCCGCCCACCACACCCGACGCCTCGGCCTCCGACGCGGTTCCGCCGGCCGGAGACCCGGCGGGCTGCCGGTCGCCCGAGTGACGGTCGGCTGAGATCCGAGGGACACCTCCTTGACCGCAGCGGCCAACCCGGTAGTCTCGCCCGCCACGACGGGCGAGCGGCCCGGCATACGCCTGGCGCGGTCCCGGCGCAACGCCGAACTGTCCCTGCTGTTGCTGGCGATGGTGCTGGTGGCCGCGTACGGGGCGATCGTCGAGGCCAACCTGCTCGACACCGTCACCCGCGACTTCTGGATGCCGGCCGCCGCGCTGGGGCTGGTCTTCCTCGGCATGCACCTGGTGATCCGCTGGCTCGCGCCGTTCGCCGATCCGGCCCTGCTGCCGGCGGTGGCCCTGCTCAACGGCGTCGGGGTGGGCTTCCTACGCCGGCTCGACCTGGCCAAGGCCGCCCCCGCCGACCGGGAGACGCTTGCCATCTTCGCCGGCACCGGTGGCCGCCAGTTGGCCTGGACGCTGGCCGCGGTGATCCTGGCCGCCGGGCTGCTGGTGGTGATGCGCGACCATCGGGCCGTTTCGCGGTACGCGTACACCCTGGGGCTGGCCGGCATCGTGCTGGTGATGATCCCGGCGGTGCTGCCCGGTCGGTTCTCCGAGATCAACGGTGCCAAGCTGTGGATCCGGGTCGGCGGGTTCAGCATCCAGCCCGGTGAGTTCGCCAAGCTGGCGCTGCTCGTCTTCTTCGCCTACTACCTGGTCCGCAAGCGCGAGGTGCTCTCGCTGGCCAGCCGCCGCATCCTCGGCATCGACTTCCCGCGCGGCCGGGACCTCGGTCCGGTGCTCGGCGTCTGGCTGATCAGTCTGCTGGTCCTGGTCTTCGAGAAGGACCTCGGCACCTCGCTGCTCTACTTCGGCATGTTCGTGGTGACGCTCTACATCGCCACCGAACGGGTCAGCTGGCTGCTGATCGGTCTGGTCCTCTTCTTCGGCGGCGCCTACCTCGCGTACGTGCTCGGCGGCACCGTGGGTGGCCCGTTCGCCAACTTCTACACCCGCGCCGAGATCTGGCTCGACCCGTTCGCCGAGCCGTACGACCGGGGTTACCAACTGGTGCAGGGGCTGCTCGGCCTGGGCAGCGGTGGTCTGTTCGGCTCCGGTCCGGGTGCCGGGGAGCCGCTGGAGATCCCCGAGGTGCAGAACGACTTCATCTTCGCCGGCATCGGCGAGGAGATCGGCCTGTTCGGGCTGACCGCGCTGCTGGTGGTCTATCTGCTCATCGTGGAGCGGGGGCTGCGGGCCGGGCTGGCGGTGCGGGACTCGTTCGGCAAGCTGGTCGCCGGTGGCCTCGCCTTCACCCTGGGGCTCCAGGTCTTCGTGATCGTCGGCGGGATCAGCAAGCTCATCCCGCTGACCGGCCAGACCACCCCGTTCCTCTCCGCCGGTGGCTCGTCGCTGATGGCGAACTGGCTGCTCATCGCGGTGCTGCTGCGCATCTCCGACGCCGCCCGGCGGCCGGTCAACCAGGGCGGCGGCCCGGCGGCCCGACCCGGTGGCGGTCCGCCGGAACAGCTGCACGGTGCTCCCACGGAGGTGATCCGCCCGTGAACGCGCCTCTGCGCCGCGTCGGCGTCGTCGTCATGGTCCTGTTCGGGCTGCTCTTCGCCAACCTGAACTGGATCCAGGCCTACAAGGCAGACGAATACCGCAACAGCGACTACAACGGTCGGGTCCAGGTGGCCGAGTACGAGCGTCGGCGGGGCAACATCGAGGCCGGCGGCACCGCAGTGGCCACCAGCAAGGAGACCGGCGGCAAGCTGAAGTTCCAGCGCAGCTACCCCGGCGGGTCGAAGTACGCGCACGTGCTCGGCTACAAGCCGGTCAACCTGGGCGACACCGGCATCGAGCGGCTGGAGAACGACTTCCTCGCCGGCACCAGCGACGCGCTGCTCGGCAACCGGATCAAGGACATGTTCACCGGCGACGAGACCAGCGGCGGCAACGTGCTGCTGAGCATCTCGAAGCGGGCCCAGGACACCGCCTTCGAGCAGTTGCGCAACAACCGCAGCGGGGTGAAGAAGGGCGCGGCGATCGCCATCGACCCGCGTACCGGTGCGGTGCAGGCGCTCGTCTCGATGCCCGGCTTCGACCCGAACCCGCTTGCCGACCACGACACCAACGTGGCGTCGGCCGCCTACAACAAGTACGAGCAGGACCCGGACGGCCCGCTGAAGAACCGGGCGCTGTCGGAGACCCTGCCGCCCGGCTCCACCTTCAAGATCGTGGTGGCCGCCGCCGCTCTGGAGAACGGGGTCGGCAAGGACACCGAGATCCCGGCCGGGGCGAGCTGGACCCCGCCGACGTCGGGCACGCCGATCAAGAACGCCGCCGCGTCGATCTGCCCGGAGGCACAGGTCACCCTGATGGACGCGGTCACCGAGTCGTGCAACACCGGTTTCGCCCAGCTCGGTGTGCGGCTCGGGGCGGACACGGTGAAGGAGAAGGCCCGGCAGTTCGGCTTCGAGCAGGACGACCTCACCGTCGGGCAGCTCGGCGAGGGGGGCCTGCCGGTGGCGGCCAGCCGCACCGGCGACATGCAGAACCCCGACGGCGGCACCGACCCCGCCGCGCTCGCGCAGTCGTCGATCGGCCAGAACAACGTCCGGATGACCCCGCTCCAGGGGGCGCTGATCGCCGGCTCGGTGGCCAACAAGGGCCGGCAGATGCGTCCTTACCTGGTCAAGCAGCTGCTCGGGCCGGACCGCACCACCAGCTACTACAACGCCCAGCCGCGGGAGCTGCGTCAGCCGGTCAGCGGTCAGGTCGCCGACGACCTGCGGGACATGATGGTCAGCGTGGTGAAGAACGGCACCGGCAGCTCGGCGGACATCGACGGCTACACCGTCGGTGGCAAGACCGGCACCGCGCAGTCCGCTCCGGACCGGCCCGACCACGGCTGGTTCATCGGCTTCGCGCTGGACAAGAACGGCAACGCCGTCTCGGCGGTCTGCGTGGAGCTGGAGCAGGCGGGCAGCGGCGGCAGCGCCGAGGCCGCCCGGATCGGCGGCAAGATCATGCAGGCGGCCATCGCCGATGCGGGGGGCCGCTGACATGCTCAGCCCCGGGGTGCAGCTCGGCAACCGCTACCGCCTCGACGAGCGGATCGCCAGCGGCGGCATGGGTGACGTGTGGCGCGGCACCGACCAGGTGCTGGGCCGTACGGTGGCGGTGAAGAGCCTGCTCCCGGCGCTGCTCGACGAGCCCGGCTTCGCCGAACGGTTCCGGGGCGAGGCGCGCACCATGGCCACCATCAACCACCCCGGCGTGGTCGACGTCTACGACTTCGGCAGCGACCAGCAGATCGCCTTCCTGGTGATGGAGTACGTCGAGGGCGACGCCCTGTCGTCGACGCTCAGCCGGGTCGGCCGGCTCACCCCGGCCCGGACGATGGCGCTGCTCGCCCAGGCCGCCGACGCGTTGCACGCCGCGCACGAGAAGGGCATCGTGCACCGGGACGTCAAGCCGGGCAACCTGCTCGTCCGGCCGAACGGGACGCTCGTGCTCACCGATTTCGGCATCGCCCGGTCCGAGCTGGTCGGCCAGCTCACCGCCGCCGGGTCGGTGCTCGGCACCGCCTCGTACATCTCCCCCGAGCAGGCCACCGGTGCGGTCGCCACCCCCGCGTCCGACGTGTACGCGCTCGGCGTCGTGGCCTACCAGTGTCTGGCCGGGCGGCGGCCCTTCGAGGGTGACAATCCTCTCGAGATCGCGATGAAGCACGTCCGGGACACTCCCCGGGCGCTGCCCGGTGACATTCCGCCGCAGGTCAAGGCGATAGTGGAGCGGGCCATGGCCAAGGAGCCCGGTCACCGCTGGCCGAGCGCCGCCGCCCTGGCCGCCGTCGCCCGGCAGGCCAAGCTCGCCCTCTCCCAGCAGGCCCGGGGCGGTGGTGGACACCCCGGTCCGGTCTCCGGCGGTCCGGTCTCCGGGGCGCCGGCCTCCCCGGCCGGCCCGATGGCCCGCGCGCAGGTACCCGCCGCGTCCCGACAGCAGCCCGCCGCCCTGTCCCACCAGCACCGCCCGCCCGCCGGTGGGCAGGCCCGTCCATCGGCCGCCGGTCAGGCCCGACCACCGGCCAGCGGTCAGGCCCGACCACCGGTCCAGGCCCGGCATCCGCAGCAGGTCCAGCGGCCGGCGGCCCAGGCCGCCCCGATGGTCCCCTACCAGCAGCCCCGGGGTGCCGCGTCCGTCCCGCCGGCCCAGCTCCGGTCCGACCGACCCATGGGGTACGCCCGGCAGCCGCTGCCGGCCCCCGCCCCGCCACCCCGTTCCCGGTCCGGCATGGTGACCCTGGCCATCCTGCTGGCCGTGCTGATCCTGGTCTGTTCGGGCGTGCTCTCCTACAGTGCGCGGAACAACCTGTTGAACGGTGATCCGGGGGCTCCGCGCACGACGTCCGGCGCGCTGAGTGCCCACGGACGCGACGATCCGGTCGGAACACCGTACCGTCGGGTGGTACGGCCCGGACCAGGTGCCGGCGAGACGACGACGAGCGAAGGACGACGAACGCGATGACAGCCCAGGCCCGCCTGCTCGGTGGCAGGTACCAGGTCGGCGAGCTGCTCGGTTACGGCGGCATGGCCGAGGTGCACCGCGGTCGGGACCTCCGGCTCGGTCGGGACGTCGCGATCAAGATGCTCCGGACAGACCTGGCCCGGGACGCCACCTTCCAGATGCGGTTCCGCCGCGAGGCGCAGAACGCCGCGTCGCTCAACCATCCGGCGATCGTCGCCGTCTACGACACCGGCGAGGAGACCGCCCCGACCGGCGAGACCCTCCCGTTCATCGTGATGGAGTTCGTGAACGGGCGGACCCTCAAGGAGGTCCTCGGCGTCGAGGGGCGGCTCCAGCCGCGCCGGGCGCTGGAGATCTGCGCCGACATGTGCGCGGCCCTGGAGTTCAGCCACCGGCACGGGATCATCCACCGGGACATCAAGCCCGGCAACGTGATGCTCACCCAGACCGGTCAGGTCAAGGTGATGGACTTCGGCATCGCCCGCGCGCTGGCCAGCGGCGCCACCACGATGACACAGACCAGTGCGGTGATCGGCACGGCCCAGTACCTCTCCCCGGAGCAGGCGCGCGGTGAGGCCGTCGACGCCCGCTCCGACGTGTACGCCGCCGGTTGCGTGCTGTTCGAGCTGGTCTGCGGTCATCCGCCGTTCGTCGGCGACAGCCCGGTCAGCGTGGCGTACCAGCACGTGCGGGAGGCCCCGCCGACGCCGAGCGACATCAACCCGGACGTCACCCCGGCTATCGACGCGATCGTGCTGAAGGCGCTGTCGAAGAACCCGCTCAACCGCTACCAGAGCGCCGGCGAGATGCGGGCCGACCTGCTCCGTGCCGCCGCCGGTCGACCGGTGATGGCCACCCCGGTGATGACCCAGGACGAGACGACCCCGATGGCGGCGGCGTCGTCCGGCTACCCGACGCAGGTGGTCGGTCAGCAGACCCGGCAGATCCCGGCCCGGGTCGGCGACCCGCAGCGGCGCAAGAGTTCGGCCTGGGTGATCGCGGCGTTCGCGGCGGTCGGCGTGCTGGCGGTGATCGCCCTGGTGGCGGCCCTGCTGATGAACGGTGCCGGAGACGAGACCAAGACGAGCCCGGTGCCCAACCTGGCGGGCAAGACGCAGGACGCCGCCTTCACCGAGATCCGCAACCTCGGTCTGGTGCCGGCGACCGGCGACCAGGTCTTCGACAGCACCTGCAAGGTGGGTACGGTCGCCAAGCAGGACCCGCCGGCCGGCACCGCGCTGGAGGAGAACCGGCAGGTGACGGTGAACATCTGCGGTGGCAAGCCCGAGGTCAGCATCCCCACCGGCCTCAAGGGCAGCAAGGTCGAGAGCGCCGAGACCCGCCTCACGAACGACAAGTTCCGCGTCAAGGTCGTGACGAAGGACAGCGAGGAGAGCGAGGACATCGTCCTCGACGTCTCCCCGCCCGAGGGGGAGAAGGTGCCGGAGGGCACCGAGGTGACCCTGACCGTCTCCAAGGGCAACGTCCGTGAGGTGCCGAACGTCAAGGACCTCAGCCAGACGGAGGCCACCCGGGCCCTGCAGAACGCCGGCTTCAAGGTGAACGCCGAACTCGGTTCGGAGGTGCCGGCGGACGAGGCCGGCAAGGTGCAGAGCCAGAACCCGAAGGGTGGCACCAAGAAGGCGAAGAACACCACGGTCACCATCGTGGTCAGCGTGCCGGAGGTCACCGAGTCACCGACCCCGCCGACCCCGACCACGCCGGTGCCGACCACCACGCCGCCCGGTGACGGTACGGGTGGCGGGTTCCCGCTGCCCACCCCGCCGTTCCGGGTCGAGGACGAGTGACCCGTACCCCGAGGTGACGCGCAGGCCCGGTCCACCTGGACCGGGCCTGTGTCGTACGGCGGTGGGGTCAGCCGGTGGCGAAGGCGGCCCGGCGACGGGCGTCGACCTCGGCGGCCAGCTCCGGGGCGCGTTCCAGGGCTTCCCGGTGGCCGCAGGCGGCTACCCAGTTCGCCAGCATCAGGTGGCCGCCCTCGGTGAGCACCGACTCCGGGTGGAACTGCACCCCCTCGATCGGCAGGGTCCGGTGCCGCATCGCCATCACCACGCCGGACTCCGTCCAGCCGGTGACCTCCAGCTCGTCGGGGAGCGTCTCGGGCAGCACCGCCAGCGAGTGGTAGCGGGTGGCGGTGAACGGGTCGGGCAGGCCGGCCAGCACCCCGACGGAGTGGTGGCGCACCTCGGAGGTCTTGCCGTGCAGCAACTCCGGCGCCCGGGTGACTGTCGCACCGAACGCCTCGCCGATCGCCTGGTGGCCGAGGCAGACGCCGAAGATCGGCAGCTCGCCGGCGTACCGGCGGATGACGTCGAGGCAGATGCCGGCGCGGTCCGGGCTGCCCGGCCCCGGCGAGAGCAGGACACCCGCCGCGCCGACCCGGCCGACCTCGGCGACGTCGATCTCGTCGTTGCGCCGGACCTCGCACTCGACCCCGAGCTGACCCAGGTACTGCACGAGGTTGAAGACGAAGGAGTCGTAGTTGTCGATCACGAGGACACGCATGGGCTCACCGGTCCGGGGAGGGGGCGGGTGGGGTGTTGTTCCGGTCGGTGTCGTACGGCAGGTCGTGTCCGTCGCCGGCCGGCGCGTCGGGGTCGACGGCGGAGTCACCGCCGGGGTTGCCGGAGTCCTGGGTGACCTGGACGTCGTCGAAGGGCAGCAGCGGCTCGGCCCAGGGGAAGACCACGTACCAGAGCAGCGCCACCGTCGCGGTGGCGAGCAGCACCGAGCCGATCAGCTTGCCGGGCAGCCCGAAGGGCAGCTTTCGCCAGATGAACGAGTACACCGTGGTCAGCCTCGCAGTTCCGGCGGTGGGCCCTCGGACTTGGGCTGCGCGCGGTCGAACTCGGCGTGGACGATCAGCCGCTGGTAGTTGTCGAACTTCGGGTTGCAGGTGGTCAGGGTGAGCAGTTTGCGGGTGGCCTTCGCGTTCGGCTGGCCGGGCACCGGCGCGACCACCTCGACCTGGTCGGGGCGGACGATCCGGGACTGGTACACCTTGTAGACGTACCAGTCCTGCTTGCCCTCCAGGATGATCGCGTCGCCCACCTCCAGCTCGTCCAACCGCCAGAAGGTGGCCCGGTTACGGTGACCGGCCACCGAGAAGTTGCCCACCTCGCCGGGGAGCGCGCTCTTCGGGTAGTGGCCGGGGGCGTACCTGATGTCCTGCTGGGTGACGCCCTCGACGACGACCCAGTTCTTGTCGAGGCTGGGGATGTAGAGCCCGGCGATCGGCTTGCCCTCGGCCGGAGCCACCGGTCTGGCCGACGCGCTCGGGCTGACCGTCGGGTCGCCGGTGGGGCCCCACGCCTGGGCCAGTTGCTGGTTGAGGTCGCTCTGATGGGCGTCGACGAGGGCGGACTTGCCCCAGATCTCGTACCCGGCGAAGAGGAGCACCACCAGGCCGAAGGTGATCAGCAGCTCGCCGCTGACCCGTACGCCGGTGCGCAGCCGGGAGCCGAAGGTCGGCCGGGTCAGCTCCGAGTAGACGCTCTTGTAGCCCTCACCGGTCTGCTCCGGGCGCAGCTGCACCACCCGCTCGCCGCGCCGGGGCGGCGGCGGTGGCTCGCTCGGGCCGCCGGCCCCGGCGTCCTCGGGTGCGGGCGGCACCGCACCCATCAGGGCGGTGGAGTCCCACACCGGGTTGGTCGGTCGGGCCGGCAGCACCGGGAGCACCGTGGTCGCCGCCGGGTCGGCCGCCCGGTCCGGCCCGCCGGCCGGCGCCGGCCGGCCGTGCTCCACCGGCCCGTTCCCGGGTACGTCCCGACGGGAAACCTCGGGTACGCCCCCGCGCGGAACCTCCGGCCCGGGAGCGGACCCCGGGTGGCGGTCGCCTCCGGCGCCGGACGGGCGCGGCGTCCCGTCCGGCGCGGCGGCCCGGAGCCGTCCCGTCTCGACGGGTGGCACCGGACGCGGGGCGGCACCGGGGGAATCGGGACCGTGCTGGTGCGCGGCCGACGCCGGTGTGGGGCGGACCGGCGGCTGCGGTGGCTGCCGCTCGGCGGTCGCCGGTTGCTGGCGATGGGGCGTTTCCGGTTGCTGCCGTTCGGTCGTCGCCGGTGTGGGGCGGCCCGGCCAGACGGGCGGCGGCTGACGCGACGGCAGTGCCGGCGCGGGCCAGGGGCCGGTCGGCCCCGGGCGGGCGCTCCCGGGGCG
This sequence comes from Micromonospora sp. NBC_00421, assembly GCF_036017915.1. NCBI lineage: Bacteria > Bacillati > Actinomycetota > Actinomycetes > Micromonosporales > Micromonosporaceae > Micromonospora > Micromonospora sp. NBC_00421. The sequence continues at coordinate 5,758,858 of NZ_CP107929.1, read as the reverse complement.
GGCGGTCTCCGGGCGGGCGCTCCCGGGGCGGGCGGTCTCCGGGCGGGCGGTCTCCGGGCGGGCGGGGGGCGACGACGACGTGGACCGGTCGATCCTGGGCAGGAAGGCGGTCGGTTCGTCGTCCGGGTCGCTGCGGCGCGGGTCCCCGCCCTGGTCGGTCATCGCGGCACCGTCGCCGATCGCAGCGCGGTCGAGTCCTCGAACGCCGGCACGGTGACCGTGGCGACGTGTTCGGAGTAGCCGAGCTGGTAGTGATCGACCGCCTGCTTGAACAACCCGACTCCTTGCGAGCCGGCGAGGGCCTGCTGGAGGGCAGCGGGATCGCCGATTGCTACGATCTTGAAAGGTGGCGAGTACACCCGGCCGTGCAGCAGCAGGGTGTTACCGACGCAGCGTACCGCGCTGGTGGAGAGCACGCGGACGTTCATGATGGACATGGCCTCCGCGCCGCCGGCCCAGAGCGCGTTGACCACGGCCTGCACGTCACCCTGATGGACGACGAGGTCGTCGTTGGTGGCGCCCTTGGGCAGGGTGCCGTCGCCGCGGCGGGGGGCGTCGTTCAGCTCGACTGTCACCCCGGAGCCGGTGAGCGCGGTGAAGCCGGCGGACTGCTGGAAGCCGTGGGCGCGGTCCCGTTGCGCCTTGATCGGCGCGTCGGTGTCGGCCAGGGTCTCGGTCTCGCCCTCCACGTCGGCCCGCAACCGGGCGGCCCGCAGCTCACTGGCGGCCACCTGCTCCCGACGGTCCTCGATGAGCTGGGTGAGCTGGGGCCGGCGGTCCTCCCGTAGGGCCGTGCCGCCCGCCGTGCTCGCCGTGGTGGTGAAGAGCAGTCCGGCCGCGGCGGCGATCAGCGGTACGCCGATCGACCAGCCCGGCCGGCGTTGCCGGGGGCGTCGGGGCAGGAAGGCTGCGACCGCCCGGCGCAGGGCCTTCTGCCAGGATGCCGCACCGGATGTGTACTCCACCGCGCGTTCCTCTCCCGTCGTCTGGTGACTCCCGTCACCACGCGGAACGGGTCGTCGACACCGCGTCGACCCGCCCGATTCCGGTCACCGTGGGCACCGGATCGACCCCGTTCATGGCCTGAACCGGCCTTCCGGACTACGCTGACTGTCGAACATTATTGGCCATGGACCGTCGCCCCCGCGCCCGGTTGTCAGGCCGGACGAGGTCGTCACCCCTCTGGAGAGCGTCGTGCCCAAGTCTCAGGTCCGTAAGAAGAAGGTGTACACCCCGCCGACGGACGTTCGTCCGACGACGACGACGGCGGCGACGCGCAAGCCTAGCCCGGTGTGGCTGCCGGCTACCGCTGTCGCGTTGATCGTCGGCGGCATCGGCTGGCTGGTGGTCTACTACCTCTCCGAGCAGGAGTACCCGGTCGCCTCGTGGGGTTACTGGAACCTCGCGGTCGGGTTCGGCGCGATGGTGGGCTCGCTGATCCTGCTTTCCCGCTGGCGTTGAGCGGGGCGCTCCGGCGCGCTCCGCGACACGACCCAGGTCACCCCGTACGGCCCCAGCCCGGCGCTTCGACGTGGGGGGACCTATGGTGTCCGCAGGGCGGCGTGGCCTGATGCGAGAAGACTCACGTTACCGTTGAGTAACTTTCGGGTAGGCTGCACTGCATGACCGAGCGGAGCGAGGTCATCGACCGGCCCGGTCACAGGTGCGGCAGCGGCGTCCCGCCGGTCCCGCCGCCCTGAGCCGGTCACTCCGGTCGCCGAGCCGCTCGACAGGCAGCAGACCGGGAGGCCGACTCGATGGGCAGCGTCCAGATCGTCACCACGATCCTCGCCGCCGCCATCACCGCCGTGGCGGTGTGGCTCGCGGTACGTGCGGTGCGGAAGATGGTGGCCGTCATCCGGCTCGGGCAACCCGCGCCGGAGCGGTTCGCCGACAAGGGCGCCCGGGCGAAGACCATGCTGGTCGAGACGGCCGGCCACACCCGGATGCTCAGGTGGGGCGTGGTGGGCGCCGCGCACTGGTTCGTGATGGTCGGCTTCATCGTGCTGTCGCTGCTCGTGCTGGAGGCGTACTTCGAGGTCGTCTCGCCGACCGGTGGCCTGCCGCTGATCGGCGGCCTCGCCGTCTACGGCCTGGTCACCGAGGTGATCGCGGTGCTCGGCGTGGTCGGAATCCTGGTGCTGATCGCGATCCGGGTACGCAACCGGCCGACCCGTCCGGGTGGGCGCTCCCGGTTCACCGGCTCGACCATGTGGCAGGGCTACTTCGTCGAGGCGGTCGTCCTCGCCGTGCTGGTCATGGGCTTCGTGATCCGGGGCTTCAAGGTCGCCACCGACCACTTCGAGTACCCGCTCTGGGCCACCCCGGTCAGCCACGCCGTCGGCGCGCTGCTGCCGGCCTGGCCGGCCGGCGTGAGCGTCGCCGCCCTCGTCAAGATCGTCATCTCGATGACCTGGCTGATCGTCATCGCGCTGAACGTGACGATGGGCGTCGCCTGGCACCGCTTCCTGGCCTTCTTCAACATCTTCTTCAAGCGCGAGCCGGCCCGGCCCGCCGGCTCCGGGCTCGGCCCGCTGCGACCGATGACGAGCCAGGGCAAGCCGCTCGACTTCGAGGAGGCCGACCCGGAGAAAGACCAGTTCGGCGTCGCGCAGGTCGAGCAGTTCTCCTGGAAGGGCCTGCTCGACTTCAGCACCTGCACCGAGTGCGGTCGCTGCCAGTCGCAGTGCCCGGCCTGGAACACCGGCAAGCCCCTGTCACCCAAGCTGCTCGTGCTCAGCCTCCGCGACCACGCGTACGCCAAGGCGCCCTACCTGCTGGCCGGTGGTGGCAAGGACCTCACCGGCGAGGAGAAGGCCACCCAGGCGCAGCTCGCACACCTCGACGTGCTCACCCTCGCCGAGGCGGACAAGCCGCTGATCGGCACCGCCGAGGAAGGCGGCGTGATCGACCCGGACGTGCTGTGGTCCTGCACCACCTGCGGAGCCTGCGTCGAGCAGTGCCCGGTCGACATCGAGCACGTCGACCACATCGTCGACATGCGCCGCTACCAGGTGCTGATCGAGTCGAGCTTCCCGTCCGAGGCCGGGGTCATGCTGCGCAAGCTGGAGAACAAGGGCAACCCGTGGGGTGCCCCGCAGAACACCCGTGAGGACTGGACCAAGGGGCTGGACTTCGAGGTGCCCCGGGTCGGCGAGGTCGACGACTTCGAGTACCTGTTCTGGGTCGGCTGCGCCGGCGCGTTCGAGGACCGGGCCAAGAAGACCACCCGGGCGGTCGCCACCCTGCTGCACGAGGCGGGCGTGCAGTTCGCCATCCTCGGCGAGGGCGAGACCTGCACCGGTGACCCGGCCCGCCGGATCGGCAACGAGTTCGTCTTCCAGATGCTCGCCCAGCAGAACGTCGAGACCCTGAACGAGGCGTTCGAGGGCCGGGAACAGCCCCGCCGCAAGATCGTCGCCACCTGCCCGCACTGCTTCAACACCCTGGGCAACGAGTACGGCCAGCTCGGCGGCGACTACGAGGTGGTCCACCACACCCAGCTCCTGGCCCACCTGGTCAGCACCGGGAAGCTCACCCCGGTGCAGCCGGTCGACGGTGGGGTCACCTACCACGACCCCTGCTACCTGGGCCGGCACAACCGGGTCTTCGCTCCGCCGCGGGAGGTGCTCGGCAGCGCCATCAACGGCGGCGGCACCGCCGGGAGCGGCCTGATCGAGATGCCGCGCAACAGCGAGCGCTCCTTCTGCTGCGGTGCCGGCGGCGCCCGGATGTGGATGGAGGAGAAGATCGGCAAGCGGATCAACGTGGACCGGGTCGAGGAGGCCATGTCCACCGGGGCGCGGACCGTCGCCGTCGGCTGCCCGTTCTGCTCGACGATGCTCAACGACGGGGTCAACGGCAAGGGGGCCGGCGAGCAGGTCGAGGTCGTCGACGTGGCGAGCGTGCTGCTCCGCTCGGTCCGGCCGGACGCCTCCCCGGGTGCCAGGGAGACCGCGCCGACCGCCGGCTGAGACCGTGCCCCGCTGACCCGATCCCGGCCGGCACCGGCCCGGCCGGGATCCGGTTGCCGGCCCGACAGCGACCGTGGTGACCGTGCGCCACGCGCCGGTGACCGCCGGGCGCGGCCGTGGAACAATCATGCCCATCGACGGTGTGTTGCTCGGCACGCTGTTGCCCCTGGTCGGCTTCGTACTGCTGACCGCCGGCAACGCGTTCTTCGTCGCGGCCGAGTTCGCCCTGGTCACCGTCGACCGGTCGGAGATCGACAGGCGGGCGGAGTCCGGCGACGCCGCCGCCGTCACGGTTCGCCGTGCAGTGCGTGAACTCTCCTTCCAGCTCTCCGGGGCGCAGCTCGGCATCACCCTGACCGCGCTGCTCACCGGCTACCTGGCCGAGCCCGCGCTGTCCCGGCTCTTCACCCCGCTGCTGGCCCCGCTGGGCGGCGCGGACCGGTTCGGCCCGCTGCTCGCCCTGGCGCTGGCCACCCTGCTCTCGATGCTCTTCGGTGAACTGGTGCCGAAGAACCTGGCGCTGGCCCGACCGATGCCGGCGGCACTGGCCACCGCCGGGCCGATGCGGGCCTTCTCCCGGGCCTTCGGCTGGCTGATCAGAGGGCTGAACAACTCGGCGAACCGGCTGGTCCGCCAGCTCGGGGTGGAGCCTCAGGAGGAGTTGGCCAGCGCCCGCTCCCCGGAGGAGCTGGGCCTGCTCGCGGCCATCTCGGCCCGTGCCGGCGCGCTGCCGCCGGACACTGCCATGCTGCTGCGCCGCACCATCCGCTTCGGCGACAAGCGGGCCGCCGAGGCGATGACCCCCCGGGTGGACGTGATCGCGCTGCGGGCCACCGCCACCGTCGCCGAGCTGCTGGACCTGTCCCGCCGGACCGGCCGGACCCGCTTCCCCGTCTACGAGGAGACCCTCGACCTGGTCACCGGGGTCGCGGCCGTACCCGACGCGCTCGGTGTGCCGCTGGCCGCGCGGGCCGGCACCACAGTCGCCTCGGTCGCCCGCGAGCCGGTGTACGTCCCGGAGAGCCTGGACCTCGACGGCGTGCTGGCCGCGCTCAAGGCCGCCGGGGCCGACCTGGCCATCGTGGTCGACGAGTACGGCGGCACCGACGGGGTGGTGACCGTCGAGGACCTGGTCGAGGAGTTGGTCGGGGAGATCGCTGACGAGTTCGATCCGGCCACCGTGGACGAGGCCCACGACACCGGGCTGACCGTGCCGGGCGGGGAACGGACCGTCCTGGTCGACGGGGTGCTGCGGGAGGACGAACTGTTCGAGCAGACCGGCTTCCGGTTCCCCGACGGGCCGTACGAGACGCTGGCGGGCTTCCTGATGGCCAGGCTGGGGCACATCCCGCTGCCCGGTGAGACGACCCGGGCGGACGGTTACGAGTTCACCGTCGTCGAGGTGGAGCGGCACCGGATCGAGCAGGTCCGGGTGGTCCGCCCCGAGGAGCCGCACGACGATGACTGAGTTGTTGGTCGCGGTGGTGCTGCTGCTCGGCAACGCGTTCTTCGTGGGCAGCGAGTTCGCGCTGATCGCGTCCCGTCGTACGGTGGTGGAGCCGTTGGCCGCCACCTCCAAGCGGGCCCGGTGGGCGTTGTCGGCGATGAACCAGATCCCGCTGATGATCGCCGGGGCGCAGCTCGGCATCACGGTCTGCTCGCTCGGGCTGGGCGCGATCGCCGAGCCGGCCCTGGCCCATCTGCTGGAACCGGTCTTCCACGCGGTGCTGCTGCCGGCGGGCGCGGTGCATCCGGTCTCCTTCCTGATCGCCCTGGGCGTGGTGGTCTTCCTGCACACCGTGGTCGGCGAGATGGTGCCGAAGAACATCACGCTGGCCGGCCCGGAGCCGTCGGCGCTCTGGCTGGGGCCGGCGATGCTGGCGTTCTGCCTGGCCACCAAGCCGTTGCTGCTGGCGATGAAGTGGGCGGCCCGGCAGGTGCTGCGGCTGTGGGCGGTGGAGGCCACCGATGCGGTCAAGACGGTCTTCACCGCCGAGGAGTTGGCCGGTCTGGTGGCCCAGGCCCGCACCGAGGGGCTGCTCGACGCCGAGGAGCACGCCCGGATCACCGGGGCGTTGGCGTTGCACGACCGGACGGCGGCGGACGCGCTGCAACCCTGGTCCACGGTGACCACGGTGGCCGAGGACGTCTCACCGGCCTCGTTGGAGGTGCTGGCGACCAGCACCGGCCGTTCCCGGTTCCCGGTGGTGCAGCGTTCCTCCCGGCGGGTGTTGGGCTTCGTGCACGTCAAGGACGTCCTCGGGTACGCCGGGGCGTCCCGCCGGGCACCGGTGCCGGCCGAGGTCTACCGGCCGCTGGCGGTGGTGCCGCCGGACCGTACGCTTGCCGATCTGCTGCTGGCGATGCGGCGCGAGCGGCGGCACATGGTGCTGGTGAGCGACGGTCGTCGTCCCCTCGGTGTGGTCACCCTCGACGATGTATTGACTGCGATAGTTGGAAATTGAGCGAACACCCTTTGTGTGCAAGCGATTGCACTCATGTGATGGAGTGTCGACCCGCCTTGATTCCATCCCGCTACTGCCCCTAATGTTGCACCGGCCGCTGTGGGATGTCTGTCTCCTTCTTCCCCTTAGCGAGACACCCGGCGGTCGGTTGCAAAGGAGTCGACGCCGGTGGCAACCATGCCCCCTCACCGTCACGTCCAGGGCCAGTCGCCCGCCCGCCCGGCAGCCCTCGGGCGGGTCGCCCGCCGCCTGCTCACCGTGGTCGCGGCGGTCGCCGTCGGTGCCGGGATGCTCGTCGCGCCGGCGCATGCCGCGCCGACACCCGAGGAGATCGAGGCGGCCCTCGACAAGCAGTGGGAACAGCTCGAACCGACCATCGAGAGCTACAACAAGGTCCGGGCCCAGCTCAAGGTCAACCGCAAGAAGTCGGCCGAACTGCAGAAGAAGATCGAGCCGCTGGCCCTGCAGAGCGAGCTGGCCCTCGGCCGGGTCGGTGACCTCGCCTCCCGCTACTACAAGTCCGGCCCCTCGCAGGAGTTGAGCGCGCTGCTCACCACCAGCAAGCCGGGCACCCTCGCCGCGCAGCTGACCATTCTGGACCGCCTCGCCGCCGAGCAGCGCAAGGAGGTCGAGGCCGTGCTCGTGGTGCGTCGCAAGTACGACGCCGAGAAGCAGAAGCTCGACACCCTGATCGCCGCCGAGGTGCAGCAGGAGAAGGACCTCGCGACCAAGAAGACCAAGATCAACGCTGAGATCAAGCGGCTCCAGGCGTCTATGCCGAAGACCACGGTCAAGGTGAACGGCTGCCCGACGATCAACGGCGTGGTCAGCTCCGCCGCCCGTACCGCGATCCAGGTCGCCTGCCAGCAGGTCGGTGACCCGTACGTCTGGGGGGCCACCGGGCCGAACTCGTTCGACTGCTCCGGGCTCACCCAGTTCGCCTACAAGGCGGCCGGCATCTCGCTCACGCACTTCACCGGCGCCCAGTGGAACGAGGGCAAGGCCATCCCGCGCTCCGAGGCCCGCCCCGGTGACCTGGTCTTCTTCTTCAGCGACCTGCACCACGTCGGCCTCTACCTGGGCAACGACATGATGGTGCACGCCCCACGGACCGGTAAGCCGGTCCAGGTGACCAGCATCAACTACATGCCGGTGGCAGGCTTCCGCCGACCGGGCTGACCAGCGCAGACGCAACCCCCGGCCCCGACGGGCCGGGGGTTGCGTGCTTCCGGACGGAGAGTGTGCCGGCCCGGCGGGTTGCGGATCGATAACGACCGTCTCTACTCTGGTCAATCGTCGGTCGGCATCAGGTCCGCCCCACCCGGGGTGGCGTCGGCCGGCACCGCCGAGTCGCCTCCGGGCGAGCCGGGGACCCAGGTACGCCGGGGTGAATCCGCGACCACCGCGGTAGGGCGCTCCCTTCCCGCCCGAACCCGTCAGCTAACCCGGTAGGCGGTCGAGGAAGAAGGAGCCCCGAGCTCGGTGGCACACCATGCCCCGCGGCCACCGTCGCGCCGGTCGACCCAGGTCGTCCGGGAGACGGTCGCGCCGCGCCCACGCTGGTCCCGCTTCACCACGACTCTCACCGCCCTGACCGCTGCCCTGGTCGTGCTGACCGGTGGCGCCACGCCCGTCCACGCCGACCCCTCGGTCGCCGAGATCGAACGACAGATCGACCAGGACTGGAACAAGCTCGAACCCGTCATCGAGCAACACAACGCCACCCGCGCCGACCTCGCCGCCAAGCGCCGCCAGGCCGACGCGCTCGGCAAGCGGATCGCGCCGTTGCAGCGCCGGGTCGACCAGGCGATGAACCAGGTCAGCGGCCTCGCCGTCCAGGCGTACAAGGGCGAGAACATGTCCACTGTCAACGCCCTGCTGGGCAGCCACGACCCGAGCCAGGTGGTCGAGCAGCTGGGGTTGCTGGACCGCTTCGCCAGCCGCCAGCAGCGCGAGGTGCGGGCCGTCGCCGAACTGCGCGACGAACTGGCCGCGACCAAGGCGCCGTTGGACGAGATGGTCGTCCAGCTGACCCGTACCGAAGCCCAGCTGGCGGCGAAGAAGAAGCAGATCAACACCGAGATCGACAGGTTGCAGAAGCTGCGCCTCACGGTCTACGGCAACGGCGGCGGCGGGCCGCTGCGCCCGGCCCCGTGCCCGGCCGGCTACCCCGGTGGCCCGGCCGGCACAGCAGTCAAGTTCGCCTGCGCCCAGATCGGCAAGCTGTACGTGTGGGGTGCGGCCGGCCCGAACAACTTCGACTGCTCCGGGCTCACCATGGCCGCCTGGTCGAAGGCCGGGGTGTCGCTGCCGCACAACGCCCGGCAGCAGCGCCAGGTGACCGACCGGGTGAGCCGGGCCGACCTGCGCCCCGGCGACCTGGTCTTCTACTACGCCGACCTGCACCACGTCGGGATGTACGTCGGGGACGGCTGGGTCGTGCACGCGTCGCAGTCAGGTCAGCCGATCAAGATGAAGCGGGTAGACGACGGACCGGTCCACAGCTACGGCCGCCCCGGCTGATCCCACTCGCGTCCGGGCCCCCGCCAGGGCCCGGACGTGGCGTGCCCCCGGTCAGGGTGCGCTCAGCGGGTCGGCCAGGTGCGCCAGTTCTGCCAGGACCGGCTCTGGGTCGGCCCGCGCTGACCCTGGTAGCGCGACCCGTAGACCTCGGAGCCGTAGGGGTGCTCGGCCGGCGAGGAGAGTCGGAAGATGCAGAGCTGGCCGATCTTCATGCCCGGCCAGAGCGTGATCGGCAGGTTGGCCACGTTCGACAGCTCCAGCGTGACGTGGCCGGAGAAGCCCGGATCGATGAAACCGGCGGTCGAGTGGGTGAGCAGGCCCAGCCGACCCAGGCTCGACTTGCCCTCCAGCCGGCCGGCGAGCTGGTCGCCGAGCGAGATGACCTCGAGCGTGGAGGCGAGCACGAACTCACCCGGGTGCAGCACGAACGGCTCGCCCGCCGGCACCTCGACCATCGACGTCAGGTCGTCCTGTTGCACGGCCGGGTCGATGTGGGTGTAGAGGTGGTTGTTGAAGACCCGGAACAGCTTGTCGAGACGCACGTCGATGCTGGACGGCTGCACCAGACTCGGCTCGAACGGCGCCAGCGCCAGCGCGCCCGCCTTGATCTCGGAGACCAGGTCCCGGTCGGAGAGCAGCATCGGACCACCATATCGAGCGTCCCGGCCCGACCCGCCGGCCGGGCCGTCGACGCCCGCCCCGGCTGCCGAGGGGGTACGAGGGCGGGGCGGGCTCGTCGGGGCCGAGGCGCGGCGGTGGGGTGGGCTGGAGGTGTCCAGGGTGCTGCTCGCCCGGATCGTCGGGGCGGGACGAGATACTGGTCCGGCCGCTGTCGAACTGATGACGTAGACGATTCACCAAGGCTGCCGCGTACCGCGGCCTGAGGGCGAACTGGTGACCCAGCGTGGTCGCCCGTCTACCCCGGCCCGGGGATGGTCGCGTCGCCCGTGCCCTCGGCCCGGTGCGGTCCGGGCGGGACCGGCAGCCCGGCCAAAGAGGGGCCTTTCCACCTGCGTGTCGGACTGATTTTAGAACGCCTGTTCGATAGGGTTACGGCATGGCATCCTGGTCCGCATTCGCCGCCGACGAGCCCCGACTCGCCGACGGGATCCGCCTTCTCCTCCAGCAGTACGGGCCGGGCTTCGGCTACCTGGCCACTGTCCGTGCCGACGGCGGCCCCCGGGTCCACCCGGTCTGCCCGCTGGTCACCGACGGCGGGCTCTTCTGCTTCGTCGTCGACTCGCCCAAGCGTCGTGACCTCGAACGCGACGGCCGCTACGCGCTCCACTCGTTCCCGTCGGAGGAGACCGACGACGAGGCGTACGTGACAGGCCGGGCCGAGCCGGTGACCGACCCGGCGCGGGTGGAGCTGGTGGCCGCGATCGGCCGGGCCGCACCCCGGGTCGACTGGCGGCTCTTCGAGTTCAGCGTGGACGTCGCCATGCTCACCCGCCGTGACCACGGTGGTCTGTCGAGCCCCGACGGAAAGCCCTCCACCGTGCAGGTCTGGCTGGATCCTGCGGCGGGTCGGCCCGCGGTCACGGGCGTACCCGACCAGCGGCCGTCCCGCCACGGGCGGCACGGGTTCGACACCCGCCGTACCGCTGCCTGAGCCTGCAAACGACGGTGCCGGCCCCGTCCGGGAAAGGACGGAGCCGGCACTGTCGTGTCGTGTGTACCGGGTGCCGGTCAGGCGGCTGCCCGGTAGGCGGTCCAGGCGTTCACCATGCGGCTGGCCTGGCCGGCGGTGAACTGGTACATGCACGAGTCGTAGGTGTAGTCCATGAAGTTGGTGATCGGGTCCTTGCCGGTGGCGGTGCAGGTGTCCCGGCCGGTCGGGCACTCGAAGGCCGGCTCGCGCTCGGCCGGGGTGTCCGACACGCTGTCGCCCGAGCCGGAGCAGCCACCCTGGAAGGTGTGGTAGAGGTTCAGCCAGTGGCCGACCTCGTGGGTGCCGGTGTCACCCTGGTTGTAGTTGGTGGCCGCACCGTTCGGCAGTGACTCGCCGAGCACCACGACGCCGTCCATCACGTCGAGGGTGCGCTTGGGGAAGGTCGCCCAGCCGAGCAGGTCGTCGCTCAGCTCGCCCAGGTAGATGTTGAGGGTGTTCTTGCCGCCGGTGCGCAGCGAGGTCTTCATCTGCCGCTCGGCCGTGGAGCCCTGCACGATCGGGTACCAGGAGGCGTTGGTGACCCGGTTGATCTTCTGGAGCTGGAACGTGAAGCCGGTGGCCACCCCGCCGGTGGCACCGCCGTACGCCTGGTTGAGCACGTTGATCTGCGCGTTGATCAGCGAGTCGGGGATGTTGCCGCCGGCCCGGGTGCTGTCCCGCTGGATCACGTGCACGACCACCGGAACGGAGATCGGGGCCAGCGCGACCGTCCTGCCCTCGGTGGAGCCGGTGCGGATGCTGGACTTCGACCGCAGCGTGCTGGTACGCAGGGCCGCGGTGAAGTCCGCCTCCCGCGTCTGGACCTGCTCGGCGGTCAGCTCGTTCGGGTCGTGCCGCTTGTGGGCGGCCTTCTTGCCACCACCGCGGACACGCGCGTCGGAGTGGACGTCCGCGTGGACGTCGGTCGGCTCTGCGCAGGAGGCGCTGCCGGGAGCTGCGGAGTACGCGGAAGCCGCAGGTACGACGCCCACCGCAGCGGTGCTCAACAGCAGCGCGAAGGTCGTCGATGCGACACCGGCGGCACGCCGGGTCAGCAGGTTGGGACGCAGTCCCATGGGCCCACCTCTTTCTGGCGGTGTGACAGGGGGTATGTCGCACCGAGGTCGTGAACGTGGGGGTGACGTTACAACTGATCGACACGTTTGAGAACGTCCCTAAGTTGCTTCTGTGAAACATCTGACCGTTTCGTTCGTGCAGGTGGTGGCGATGCGATGACACTCCGTCGCCGGAGACGCGCGGGGGTGCCAGGGTGCGCGGGTCCGGTCACTTCAGGTACAGTGATGCCGCTCGCGGGTGTAGTTCAATGGCAGAACATCAGCTTCCCAAGCTGACAGTGCGGGTTCGATTCCCGTCACCCGCTCCACCACGAAGGCCCTGATCAGGACCCGAATCCTGGGCAGGGCCTTCGATGTTCCGAGGTCAACCAGGGCGCATCGAGGCATTGGTGTGCCAGTACGGACCGGCGAGCGGGGCGGGTGACGCCCCCTGGTCGGCAGGGCCGGTAGTCATCTTCGCCTGCTGGCCTTGTGTCCGGCGTAGCGGCGTGGGCGCGAGGTTGATGGGCCCCATCGACGAGATCTACAACCCTGGTGCACACCGGTCCAGGCAGGAGATCCAGGTACAGGACGAACGCGTGGAGGCCCTGTCGTCGGCCGACGACCAGCTTCGGCGTGATTGACGCGGGGAACCTCCACCTACCCGACGGAAGGCGCCGCTACCTACCAACGGGAAACCGCCGCGCGGGATCGACCGGCCGCGGGGCAGCCCCTGCGACGTACGCTGGTGATCATGCGGATTGGCATCGTGATCCTTCCCGACCAGCGCTGGTCGGAGTCGCGTCGGCGCTGGCAGCAGGTGGACGAGTGGGGCTTCGACCACGCCTGGACGTACGACCATCTGGGCTGGCGGGACCTGGTCGACGGTCCCTGGTTCGACTCGATGGCGACGCTGACCGCCGCCGCCACGGTGACCGACCGGATTCGGCTCGGCACCCTGGTCGCCTCGCCCAACTTCCGGCATCCGGCGGCGTTCGCCAGGCAGGTCACCACCCTCGACGACGTCTCCGACGGGCGGCTGCTGCTGGGCCTCGGCGCGGGTGGGATCGGCTTCGACTCCGCCGTGCTGGGCGGGGAGACCCTGCCGCCCCGGCCGAGGGTGGACCGGTTCGGCGAGTTCACCGAGCTGCTGGACCTGATCCTGCGTGAGGACGGCACGACCTGGCGGGGCGACTGGTTCAGCGCCGTCGACGCCCGTAACAATCCCGGCTGCGTGCAGCGGCCCCGGGTGCCGTTCGTGGTGGCCGCCAACGGGCCCCGGTCGATGCGGCTGGTCTCCCGGTTCGGTCAGGGCTGGGTCACCACCGGCACCGGTGAGGAGGAGCTGACGGCCTGGTGGGACGGGGTGTCGACGCTCTGCGCCCGGATGGACCGTACCCTCGACGAGGCCGGTCGTGACCCGGCCACCCTGCCCCGCTACCTCTCCCTGGACGCGGCGCCGGTCTTCTCGCTGAGCAGCGCGGACTTCTTCGCCGAGCAGGTGGCGCGGGCGGCGGCGCTCGGGTTCACCGACGTGATCACCCACTGGCCCCGGGCCAGCAGCTGGTACGCCGGTGACGAGGCGGTGCTGGCGGACGTCGCCACCCGGTTGCTGCCGGAGCTGCGCACCCCCTGACCGACCGGCACCCGCCGTCAGGTGGGCAGGTCGTCGGTGGTGAGCAGGCCGCGTACGCCCAGTTCGGTGGCGACCGGGGTGGGCAGGTCGACGACCACGGCGGCGACGCCGATCCAGCGGGCGCCCCGGGCGACGCAGAGGTCCCGCACGGCCCGCACCTGGGCGCCGGTGGCCACCCAGTCGTCCACCATGAGCACCCGGTCGCCCGCGCCGAGCCGGTCGTCGCGTACCGCCAGGTCGACCCGCCGGCCCCGGAAGTCGGGCGGGCTCCGCGCCCAGGTCAGCGGGGCGGCGGGGAGCCTTCCGTCGCCGGGTTTGTGGGCCGGGACGAAGCCGACCCCGAGGGCGGTCGCGGCGAGCGGCCCGAGCATCAGCCCGGTCACCGCGGGGGCGACGACGACCGTCGGGCGGGCGGCGCGGAACGGCGTGACCAGCGCCGGACCGAGCCCGGCGAGCACGTCGGGGGCCCGCCACCAGCCGGAGGTGTCGCTGACCAGGTGGCTGCTGCCCGGCCCCGGATCGACCCAGTTGAACAGCTCGACCAGACGCTTGCACAGCTCGGTGGTCATGCCCTCATCCTCGGTGCTGAATGCCAACGGTGGCATTCTGGCCCGTGCGGTCCAGCGGACCTCGGCCGATCGGTCAGACGTATCACTGCAATTCGCACCATAACACCATGATCACGTTGACTTCGGAAGTGCTTCTCTCGTTACCGTCCGAGCCGTTATGAAGGCATACGAAAGGACCGAGCCGGTGGTTGGCAGGCATTCCCGTACCCGGATCTTCTCCTCGCCCGCCGGCATCGCCGCCACCGCCGCGGTCGGCGTCGCGCTCGCCGTCGGGGGCACCGTCGGCGCGGTCCAGCTGACCGCCGACGACGCGCCGGCCCCGGTGGTCGTGGACACGGTCACGCCCAGTGCCGCCGTCACCACCGACGCGCCGACCCCGACCCCGAGCCTGAGCCCGAGTCCCACCGCTTCCCCGAGCGCGAGCCCGTCGCCGACCGTCACCGCCAGTCCGAGGGCGACCCGGACCCAGGCGGCGTCCCGGAACAAGCCGCGTACGGCCGCCCCCAAGCCCTCCGCCACCACCAAGAAGGCCGCAGCTCCGAAGAGCAACGTCGTCGACAGTGGTTCCTGCGGTGCGTCCTTCTATGACGAGGGCCAGTTGACCGCGAACGGGGAGAGCTTCAACCCGAACGCGTTGACCGCCGCGCACAAGACCCTGCCGTTCGACACCCGGGTCCGGGTCACCAACCCGGCCAACGGCAAGTCCGTCACCGTACGGATCAACGACCGTGGTCCGTACATCGACGGGCGTTGCATCGACCTGTCCCGGGCCGCCTTCGCCGCGATCGCCTCGGTCGACCTGGGTGAGCTGACCGTCAGGTACGAGGTGCTCGGCTGACGGCGAACGGCGGCACGGGCCGTCCGGCCGGGCAGAACATCCTCAATCGTGGGGCTAGGTTCATTCTCCGGTCCGGTTCCATCAGGCATGCTGTCCCACGTACGTAAACATGCCTTCCAGTCGGGCCGCGGCCCGCTGAGCCCCGGGTCCCGCGCCGGCGTCGGCGCGGCCGTCGGGCTGCTCGCGGTCGTCTCGGCGATCGAGGCGGCCGACGGCTGGGCGGTCCACTACGTGGCGCTGATGACGGTGGCGCCGATCCTGGCCGCCGGGTTCGCCTCGTGGCGGGCGGTGACCGCTGTGGGCTTCCTCGCCCTGGTGGTCGGGTCCGGTTTCGCGCTCACCGACTCGGAGATGGCGCTGACCACGGCGGTCGCCCTGGTCGGGATCGCCTTCGCCACGGTGGTGGCGGCCGGGGTGGCGGCGGTCCGGCAGGGGCAGGCCGAGCGGATCGGCGAGTTGTCCAAGTTGGCCTCGGTGGCCCAGCAGGCAGTGCTGCGTCCGCTCGGCCCGCAGGTCGGCACCCTGGCGGTGGCCGCCCGGTACATCTCTCCCACGGCCACCGCCGAGATCGGTGGCGACCTGTACGAGGCGATCGACACCCCGTACGGCGTCCGCATGATCATCGGGGACGTGCGGGGCAAGGGGCTGGACGCGGTCCGGCTCGCCAGCATCGTGCTCGGCTCCTACCGGCACGTCGCCTACGAGCGGCCCGACCTGCGGGCGGTGGTGGCCGACCTGGACCGGGCGGTGGCCCGCAACGTGGGTGACGAGGACTTCGTCACCGCGGCCGTGGTCGAGGAGCGCGGCGGAACGCTTACCATCGTCAACTGCGGCCATCCGGCACCGCTGCTGCTGCGCCGGGGCGCGGTGATCCCGTTGGAGCCGCCCGCCCCGGCACCCCCGCTGGGGTTCATGCCGGTGGTCCGGCCCCGGGTCGAGCGGTTGGAGCCGGGGGACCGGCTGCTGCTCTTCACCGACGGGCTCGGCGAGGCACGGCGGGACGGCGAGTTCTTCCCGACCGCCGACCGTGCCTGGCGGCTGCTCGGTCACGGCACCGTCGGCGACGGCCTGGCCTCGCTGGAGACCGCCCTGGTCGAGTGGGTGCACGGTCGGCTCGACGACGACATCGCGCTGGTCCTGATGGAGTACACCGGCCCGCGCAGCGGGGTGACGGTGGCGGTGCCCTCGTGGGAGGTCGGTGCGGCGGAGGGCTGAAGCACAGGTGCGTGATCCCCGTCACTCCGATGAATGGGTTGTCGCTACCTACCCGTGAGTAATACAGTGGGGGTTACTGATCGGTAACACCTGTCCGGAAGCGGGGCCAGCGAACATGACCCACTACAAGAGCAACCTTCGGGATCTTGAGTTCAACCTGTTCGAGGTCTTCGGGGCGGACCGGGCGTTCGGCCAGGAGCCGTACACGGACCTGGACGTCGACACCGCCCGCAGCTTCCTCTCCGAGGTCGACCGCCTGGCCCGCGAGGACCTCGCGGCCAGCTACCTGGACAGCGACCGCAATCCCCCGGTCTTCGACCCGGCGACGCACACCGCGCCGCTGCCGGAGTCGTTCAAGAAGTCGTACCAGGCGTTCATGGACTCCGAGTTCTGGCGGCTGGACCTCCCCGAGGACCTGGGCGGCACCAACGCCCCGCGCGCCCTCTGGTGGTCGCTCGCCGAACTGGTCCTCGGCGCCAACGCGCCGGTCTGGATGTACTCCTCCGGCCCCTCCTTCGCCCACGTGCTGCACGTCGAGGGCACCGAGGACCAGAAGAAGTGGGCCAAGCTCTTCATCGACAAGCAGTGGGGCTCCACGATGGTGCTCACCGAGCCGGATGCCGGCTCGGACGTCGGCGCCGGCCGCACCCGCGCTGTCCAGCAGCCGGACGGCTCCTGGCACATCGAGGGCGTGAAGCGCTTCATCACCTCCGGTGAGCACGACTTGAGCGACAACATCGTGCACTACGTGCTGGCCCGACCGGTCGGCGTCGAGGGCGTCGGTGGTCCGGGCACCAAGGGGCTGTCCCTCTTCGTCGTGCCGAAGTTCCACTTCGACGCCGAGACCGGTGAGCTGGGCGAGCGCAACGGCGTCTACGCCACCAACGTCGAGCACAAGATGGGCATCAAGGTCTCCAACACCTGCGAGCTGACCTTCGGCGAGCACGGCGTACCGGCCAAGGGCTGGCTGCTGGGCGGGAAGCACGACGGCATCCGGCAGATGTTCATGATCATCGAGTACGCCCGGATGATGGTCGGCACGAAGGCGATCGCCACCCTCTCCACCGGCTACCTCAACGCCCTGGACTACGCGAAGAACCGGGTGCAGGGCGCCGACCTGATCCAGCAGGCCGACAAGACCGCGCCCCGGGTCACCATCACCCACCACCCGGACGTCCGTCGTTCGCTGCTGATGCAGAAGTCGTACGCCGAGGGGCTGCGGGCGCTGGTCTGCTACACCGCCACCTGGCAGGACAGGATCGCGATCACCGGGGCGGCCGGCGACGAACCGGCCACCAAGCTGGCCAAGCGGGTCAACGACCTGCTCCTGCCGCTGGTCAAGGGCGTCGGGTCGGAGCGGGCGTACGAGCTGCTCGGTCACGAGGCGCTCCAGACGTACGGTGGCTCCGGCTTCCTCCAGGACTACCCGCTGGAGCAGTACGTCCGGGACGCCAAGATCGACACCCTGTACGAGGGCACCACCGCGATCCAGAGCCTCGACCTGATCTTCCGGAAGATCGTCCGGGACAACGGCAAGGCCCTGACCACCGTCGCCGGTGAGATCCAGGAGTTCATCAGCACCGAGGCCGGTAACGGGCAGCTCAAGGAGGAGCGGCAGGCGCTCGGCCGGGCGCTCGCCGAGATCCAGCACATCCTCGGCGTGCTGACCGGCTGGCTCGGCGAGGCCCAGGCCGGTGACACCCGCAGCCTCTACAAGGTCGGCCTGAGCAGCCGTCGTTTCCTGCTCGCCCTCGGCGACCTGGTCGTCGGCTGGCTGCTCCAGAAGCAGGCCGACGTGGCGCTGAAGGTGCTGGCCGGCGAGGTGTCCCCTGCCGACCGGGCGTTCTACACCGGCAAGGTGGCCGCCGCCCGGTTCTTCGCCCGCGAGGTGCTGCCCCGCATCGGCGCCGACCGGCGGATCATCGAGGGCGCCGACCTGGACATCATGGACCTCCCGGAGGAGGCGTTCTGATCCGCAGCCCGAGGGTGTGACCCGCAATGGGGCCGATACCGCGCTGTCCGATCGTCCGGATGCCGCGGTATCGGCCCCGTTGAGTTGATCACCCTGCGCTTGATGCCACGGTATCGGCCCCACAGCGTTGTTCATGTGCGCTGATGCCGAGGCGTCCGCCCCGTTGAGCTGGTCGTGGCTGTCCGGTGGCCGGCCGCCGCGCGCCGCCGGGATGGCCTCCCACTGCCGCCGAGCCGATGGCCGACGACCGGCGGGTCGTGGCGGCGTAGGCCGGCGCGGGAGGCCGGACGGAGCGGGATTCGCCGGGTCCGATCCGGTAGGCGGGCCGCTGGGCGGGTAACCCGCGCGGACCACGGGCACGCCCAACGGCCATCGCACGGGGGAGTGCAGCGCACATGGGTATTGGTAGCGGCATCTTTCTCATCGCGCTCGGCGCGATCATGACGTTCGCCATCCGGGCCAACGTCTGGTGGATCGACCTGCGCGCGGTCGGCTGGGTGTTCATCCTGGCCGGGCTGGCCGTGCTGCTCACCACGCTGTGGTTCTGGCAGGACCGGCGCAAGCGCGCGCGCACGCTCATCGTGGAGGAGAACCGGCTCTCCCACCCGACCGCGATGATGCCCCCGCCGCCCGACCCGCCGCCGCCCACCGCACCCCCGTCCTGACCGGCTCGCTGGCCGCCGGGGTCAGCCGCGTGCGGTGTGCCGGTCGACGATCGGGGTGCCGCCGGGGGCCAGTTCCGCCCACGGCACCGCCGCCCGGTGCACCACGAGATCGGTGGTACGCAGCCCCTCCCGGTCGGCCCGTTCCGGGTCGAGGAGCGCCGAGAGCAGCGAGATGCCCGGATTGTGGGCGACGAGCAGCACCGTGCGGGCCTCCGGTTCGACCGTCCGTACCAGGTCGAGCAGGTCGTCCGGGTGCGCCTCGTACGCGGCGGCGGCGTACCGCACCACCGGAGCCGTCCCCGCCGGGCCACCCTCCGGCGCGGACCCGGTCAGACCCAGCGCCACGTCGTGCCAGGTCTGCCTGGTCCGGCGGGCCGCCGAACAGACCACCACGTCGGGGAGCAGGGCCTGCCGGGCCAGCCAGGCACCGGCGGCAGCGGCGTCGGCGTGCCCTCGTGCGGTCAGCCGCCGCTCGACGTCGGGGCCGGTCCCGGGTTGTTCGGCCTTGGCGTGTCGCAGCAGCACCAGTGTCCGTGTCTCGGCCCCACCGTCCGTCATTCCCACAGCTTGCCTGATTGGCGCGCGTGTCGCCTGGGTATGTCGATGGGGCCACTCGCCCATCGATGCCCTCGATGGCCGTGGCGGGTGGGTAACGCCAGCTGACAGCCAAGGAGGCTACGTCATGGGCATCGGTGCCAGCATCTTCCTCATCGCGGTGGGTGCGATCTTCGCGTTCGCCGTCGACGCCGATCTGGGATGGCTCAACCTCGACGTGGTCGGCTGGGTGCTGATGCTCGCCGGTCTCGTCGGGCTGCTGACCACCCTCTACTTCTGGAACAGCCGCCGCCGCGCCGTGGTCACCACCGGAGTGCGTCAGGACCAGGTCGTCGCCGACCGGGTCGTGCCGGTGCAGGGCGACCGGGTGGTGCGTGAGGAGTACCGCGAGTCGCGCGGCCCGGGTTACCCGGTCTGACCGCGACCCAGGAACTCGGGGGCCCCGCAACGGCGCGGGGCCCCCGAACCTCTCCTGCCGGGGGCCGCGCCGGGATTCAGGAGAAGACGGCGAAGTAGATCGCGATGTGGTGGCAGAGGGCGGCGACCAGGGTGCAGGCGTGGAAGAACTCGTGGTGGCCGAAGACGGTGGGCCACGGGTTCGGTCGACGCAGCGCGTAGCAGACCGCGCCGATGCTGTAGATCGCTCCACCGGCGGCGAGCAGCACCAGCACGGTGACCCCGCCCCGGTGCAGGATCTGCGGGAGGATCGCCACCGACACCCAGCCGAGGGCCAGGTAGAGCGGGGCGGAGACCCAGCGCGGGGCGTGCGGCCAGATCAGCTTGACGGCCACGCCGGCCAGCGCCCCGCCCCAGACCAGGCCGAGCATCAGGGCGGCCGTCCGCCTGTCGAGCAGGAGCACACAGAGCGGGGTGTACGAGCCGGCGATGAACACGAAGATCATCGAGTGGTCCATCCGGCGCATGATCTGGTAGCCGCGCTCCGACCACACCCGGCGGTGGTAGAGGGCGCTGGTGCCGAAGAGACCGCACACGGTCACGCTGTAGATCAGGCAGCTCACCAGGGGGGCCCAGCCGGGGCGGGTGGCCGCGACGGCGCAGAGCACGATGCCGCAGACGAGCGCCACGAAGAACGCGTAGGTGTGCAGCCAGCCGCGCATCCGGGGCTTACCGATGTCGACCGGCTTGAGTCGAAGCGGTGCGGAGGTGGTCACGCAATCAGGTTACGGCACCGTAGGTTACTTTCAGGTAGTGCGACCCGTCACCACACCTGTCGAGTCCATCGCCCCTGGACGGCGCATCGATCGGGGAGTATGGCGGGATGCGGATGCGACCCGTGGGCCGGCACGCCCTGCTGCTGGACTGTGACGACCCCGGCCAGGTGGAGCAGTGGCGGGCCGAGCTGTGGCGTCGCCGGGCGGTCGGTGAGCTGAGCGCCGCCGAGATCGTCCCGGCCGCCGGCACCGTCCTGCTCGACGGGGTGCCCGACCCGGAGTCGACGGCCGCCCGGATCACCGGCTGGACCCCCGAGCCGGTCACCACCACGGCCACCGTCGCCACCGTCGACGTCCCCACCGTGTACGACGGGGAAGACCTCCCCCTGGTCGCCGACCACTGGCGGCTGACCGTGCCCCAGGTGGTGCAGCGCCTGGAAAGCACCGAGTTCCGGGTGGCGTTCTGCGGCTTCGCCCCCGGTTTCGGCTATCTGACCGGTCTGCCCCCGCAGTACGCGGTGCCCCGGCTGCCCACCCCGCGCCCCCGGGTGCCGGCCGGCTCGGTGGCCCTGGCCGGGCCGTACGCGGGGATCTACCCGACCGCCTCGCCGGGCGGTTGGCTGCTGGTGGGGCGGACCACGCTGACCCTCTTCGACGTGGCCGCCGACCCGCCGGCAACCCTCACCCCCGGCACCCGGGTCCGGCTGGTGACCGGGTGACCGGGGAGGGGACCGGGACCCGCCGGGCGGGGCAGCCACCCGGGCCGACCGGTGGGGTGATCGAGGTGCGGCGGGCGGGACCGCTTACCACGGTGCAGGATCTGGGGCGGTTCGGATGGGCGCACCTCGGCGTACCCCGGTCGGGGGCGCTCGATCCGGCGGCGCTGGCGCTGGCCAACCGGCTGGTCGGCAATCCGGCGGACGCCGCCGGATTGGAGCTGACCCTCGGCGGGTGTGAGCTGCGGCTGACCCGGGCCGGCACAGTGGCGGTGACCGGGGCCGACGTCGACCTACGGGTGGACCACCGCCCCGGTGACGTGGGTCGGCCGCTGGCGGTGCCGGCGGGGGCGGTGCTGCGGATCGGGTCGCCCCGGCACGGGTTGCGCAACTGGCTCGCGGTCGACGGCGGGATCGCCGTCGCGCCGGTGCTCGGCAGCCGGTCCACCGACACCCTCTCCGGCCTCGGTCCGCCTCCGGTACGCGACGGCGACCTGCTCCCGCTCGGCCCGTCGGCCGGTCCACCCGCGCCGGTGGACTTCACCGTCGCCCGGCCGGTGCCGGACGAGCTGTGGCTGACCCTGCGCCCCGGCCCGCGCGCCGACTGGTTCACCGCCGACGCGCTGACGTTGCTGCGCGGCACGGCGTACACGGTGAGTCCGGTGAGTGACCGGGTCGGTGCGCGACTGGTCGGCGCGGCGCTGCCCCGTGCGGTGGCCGGTGAGCTGCCCAGTGAGGGCGTGGTGCTCGGCGCGGTGCAGGTGCCTGCCGACGGCCAACCGTTGATCTTCCTGGCCGACCACCCGACCACCGGCGGCTACCCGGTGATCGGGGTGGTGGACGACGTGACCGGGCTCGCGCAGGCCCGACCGGGGACTACGGTGAGGTTCCATGGACCTCAACGCTGACCTCGGCGAGGGATTCGGCATCTGGCGGCTCGGCGACGACGAGGCGCTGCTCGACCTGGTCACCTCCGCCAACGTGGCCTGCGGCTTCCACGGCGGCGACCCGTCGACCATGCGGCGGGTCTGCGCCGCCGCCGTCGAACGCGGCGTCGCGGTCGGCGCGCAGGTCGGCTACCGCGACCTGGCCGGCTTCGGCCGCCGGCACATCGCGTACGGCTTCGACGAGCTACGCGACGACGTCACCTACCAGCTCGGAGCGCTCGACGCGTTCTGCCGGCCGTCCCGCACCCGGGTCCGCTACCTCAAACCGCACGGCGCGCTCTACCACGCGGCGGCCACCGACGAGGTGCAGGCCGCCGCCCTGGTCGCGGCGGTCAGCGGGTACGACCACGAGCTGCCGATCCTGTGCGCCCCCGGCTCCACCCTCGCCCAGCTCGCCGTCGGCGCGGGACTGCGGGTGGTCGCCGAGGGCTTCGCCGACCGGGGTTACCTGCCCAACGGCGCGCTGGTGCCGCGTACCGCACCGGGCGCGCTGGTCACCGACCCGGAGGAGGTGGCCGTCCGGGCGGTGCGGATGGCCACCGAGCGGACGGTGGTGGCGGTCGACGGGACCGTGGTGCCGTGCCCGGTCAGCTCGATCTGCCTGCACGGGGACAGCCCCGGCGCGGTCGCCTCGGCCGCCCTGGTGCGGGCCGCGCTGATCGACGCCGGGGTCACCCCCATCCCGTTCGCCTGACCGCTGCCGGCCGCTGCCTGCGCGGGTGACCGGGCCTCAGGTGTCCAGGCCGCGCAGCACCAGCGGCACGCGGGTCGCGCCGTGGTCGACGACCCGCACCGGGACGCCCCAGTCCTGCCGGGTCAGGTGGCAGGCGGCGTGTTCGACGTCGGCGTCGCAGGTGGCGGCCTGGGCGGTCACCTGGAGCACCCCCTGGGGTACGGCCGGGTCGACCACCAGTCGACGGGACAGTTCGGTGCCGGTGCCGGCCCCCTCGACCAGCAGCTCCGGCGGCGAGGCCGAGACGACCAGCCGGGTCGACGGTCCGTACGTCTCGTCCAGCTTCTGCCCCGGGGCCGGCGTGAAGATCACGTCGAGGGTCAGCTCACCGGCGGCGACCTCGGTGGGCCGGCGTTCCAGCCGGTGCCGGGGACCGTCCACCGTGTCCGCCCCGGCGGCGGTCAACGCGCCCGGGGCGAGCCGGGTCAACCGGTGCGCGGCGGACTCCACCACCAGCACCCCGCCGTCGGCGGTGAGCACCAGGTCGCTCGGCTCGGCCAGCCCGTCAGCCACCGTGGCGACCTGGCCGGTCGCCGGGTCGAAGCGGCGTACCGCGCCGTTGTAGGTGTCGGCGATCAGCACCGAACCGTCGGGCAGCGCGCACACCCCCAGCGGATGCTGGAGCAACGCCCGGTCGGCCGGCCCGTCCACGTGCCCGAAGTCGAACAGCCCCTGCCCGACGGCGGTGCCGAGGACGCCGTCCTGCACGAAGCGGATGGCGCTGGTCTCGCTGTCGGCGACCCAGAGCCGCGTGCCGTCGGCCGAGACGGACAGGCCGGACGGCTGGGCCAGCCACGCCTCGGTCAGCGGGCCGTCGCGCAGGGCCTCGACGGTGGTGCCCGCCCACATGCCGGCGGTCCGCTTGATCGGGTCGAACCACCAGAGCTGGTGGATGCCGGCCATCGCCACGATGACCTTGTCGTCGTACCAGGCCAGGTCCCAGGGGGAGGAGAGGTCGACGGAGAGCGCGTCGTGGGCGTGGTCGTCGACAGTGGAGCGCCACTGCCGGCCGGTGCCGGCGACAGTGGTCACCTCGCCGGTGTCCAGGCGTACGCCGCGCAGCAGGTGGTTGACGGTGTCGGCGACCAGCAGGTCGTAGCCGGCCACCTCGGCGACGTGCGGGGGCAGCAGGCAGAGCCCCTGCGGCTCGGCGAAGCCCGCCGAGGCGGCCGGCCCGTCGACCCGACCCCGCTCACCGGAGCCGATTCGCCGGATCAGCGTCTCGCCGTCGGGGGCCAGCTCGACCAGGCTGTGCCGGGCCGAGTCGGAGACCAGCAGGCTTCCGCCGTCGCGCAGCACGGCCTTGCCGGGGAAGCGCAGCGTCGTCTCCGCATGTGTCGGCGGCACGTACGGGCCGTCGCCCCGGTGCAGGGTGCCCTTGGCCTGGTGGGTGGCGATCAGGTCGTCGACCAGCCGGATCAGCCCCTCGGCGTGTCCCTCGCCGGCCATCGTGGCGACCACGTACCCCTCCGGGTCGACCACCGCCAGGGTGGGCCACGCCTTCGCCGCGTACTGCTGCCACATGTCCAGCTCGGGGTCGTCGAGCACCGGGTGGTGCACGCCGTACCGCTCGACGGCGGCTGCCAACGCATCCGGGTCCTTCTCGTGCTCGAACTTCGGCGAGTGCACCCCGACGACGACCAGCACGTCGGCGTACTTCTCCTCAAGCGGGCGCAACTCGTCGATGACGTGCAGGCAGTTGATGCAGCAGAAGGTCCAGAAGTCGAGCAGGGTGATCTTCCCCCGCAGGTCGGCGAGCCTCAGCTCCCGCCCACCCGTGTTGAGCCACTGCCTGCCCCGCAGTTCGGGGGCCCGTACGCGCGGTGTCGTTCCCATGCCTGTCAGCCTGCCACGTCGCTCGTGGCCGGGCCGCGCATCGTGACCCGGACGACGGTCGCCGTCGTCAGTGGGTCAGGTCGACGGTGACGGTGACCCGGCCCCGGTCGTCCCGGCGGGCCACCGCGTGCCCGGCCCGGTCGACCCCATCGAGGTTCACAGAGATCGGGCCGCCCGCGCCCAGGAAGTTCCGCCACCACTGCTTGGCGTCGGGCATCGCGACCTGGATGACCACCGCATCGCCGGCCCGTCGGTACGCGACCGGCGTGCTGAACGTCCGCCCGGAACGGCGACCGGTGTAGGTAACCACGGCCAGGTGCCGCCGGAGGAACCGCCCCCAGCGTGGCGACGACCGCAGCGCCATGACCCGGGCGTTGAACGTCCGCGCGAACCCCGAGGGGAACGATCCTCGATGACCCATCCGGGCCCTCCGTCGTCGATAGGAAAGCTCTACGCCGACCGTAACACCGACCGGTCCCCGGGAACGTGAGCGAGAGCCGCGACTACCGGCGACATGGGGCCGGGGAGTGATACCGGCGTACATCGGTATGCCTGTCAGTCATATTTATGCCTGTCAGGCATACCGCTCTCCGGACACGGTGTGGGCCGCCGCCGCGCTGCGAGGGGCGAGGTGTGGGTCGCCGCCGCGCCCGCCAGGGACATGGTGTGGGTCGCCGCCGCCGTGCGGGAGGGGCAGCGGTCACGACGGAGCCGCGCGGGAGGGGTCCGACCCTGCCCGCGCGGCCTCAACAGCTGGTCAGCAGGGGCCGACCATCGTCTTCACGTCGTAGGCGGTGTCGACCCAGGTGTCGGCCACGTAGCCGGTCACGCCCGTCGCCGGGTTGGTGATCCGGTCCCAGGTGGACGACGGCCAGTAGCCGCCGCTGACGTACTCGCCGAAGGTGTAGCAGGAGATGTTCACCGTGGCGCCGTAGTTGACGGAGCCGGCGACGCCGTAGGTGGTGCCCGGCCCGGTACGGATGTTGAGTGACGGGTTGGCCAGGATCGTGCCGGTCACGCCGGCCGGCGGATCGCCGCCGCCGAGGCGGGCCACGGCGGCCTGCGCGGCGGACAGGTAACCGGCGTACGCGCCGTTCTTGTACGTCGACCAGGGCTGCCAGTTGCTGCCGCCGCTGGAGATGCTGTACGCGGCGTTGGCGTTGCACTGGGCGTTGTAGGCGCAGGTGTCGGTGACGGTGGGGTGGTAGCAGTTGTTGATCTGCCACAGCCCGCGGTCCCGGGAGCCGCTGGGGCAGCCGGCGGTGGGGCCGTTGGTGCCGACCGCCGACGGGTTGCAGGAGGACTCGGCCATCGCCACCGCCACGGCGGATACCAGCGGGTTGTTCCGGAACCCGGCGGCGTACCCGACCTGCGCACACAGGTCGATGCCGGTGGCGGCCAGGCTGACCCGGCCAGCCTTCGCGCCGGTGGCCGGACCGCCGACGCTGGCGGGCTGAGCCTGGTCACCCGGCCGGGTAGCGGTCTTGGCCTGGTCGGCGGGGCGGGGGGCCGGCGCAGCCTGCTCGGTGGGGCGCTGCGCCGAGGCGGAGCGGGCGGCGGTGGAGGGTGCGGCGGTGGCGGGGGTGGGCACGGTGCTGACGCCGACGACGGCGACCAGTGCCAGGCCGAGGGCCAGTCGCACCCGGCGACCGTGCCGGAGTGCGGGGAGCGGAAGGGGGAGATGCATCGTGGTCCTTTCGGCGGACGACCAGGGGGAGTCGGGCCGGGTGGGGGCGTCAGCGCCCGGTCCACTCCGGGTCGGCGTAGGACCAGCCGAGGTACGGCGCACCGGGCCAGCTCTGCGTGACGCGGCGGACGGTGGCCGCCGAGGTGATGTAGTTGCCGTTGCCCTCGGAGAGCATCACGTGGCCGTAGTACCCGTTGATCGACGCTGCGGCGTAGAAGACCAGTGCGCCGGCCGGCGGGGTGCCCGTGGTGCGGATCAGGCCGCGCGCGCTCAGCGAGTTGTAGTGCACGATGGCGGACGCGTAGCCGCTGGCGGCCCGGCCGTAGGCGTGCCCGACGAAGTTGTCGCACCAGCCGTCCCACTGGTGGTTGGAGTCGCCCAGGTCCCCGTTGGTGTACGCCTGGCCGATGACCGACCGCGCCCAGGCCAGCGCGCGGTCTTCCCGGGTGCCGGTGGGCGGCGGGGTGGTGGAGCACTCCGGCTCACCGGGCAGGTACTGGTTGAACCCCGGCGTGTTGGTGTAGAAGTCGCTGATCCAGCCGCTGGCCGGGTAGCTGATCTTGTGCCAGACGGAGTTGCCGGAGATGTTGCGCCCGCGTACCGCGCACTCGGCGACGAACCCGGTGCCGTCGCCGAGCAGCGCCACCGAGCCGGCGTTCGCGTCGTACGGGCTGGTGCGCACCGTCAGGCCGGCGCCGCCCGTACCGGCCACGCTGTAGCCGCTGATGCCGGCGAACGACGGCGAGGCCGTGCCCACCAGGACCAACGCGGTGACGGCGAAGGCGGCGAGGACCCGGCCGACGAGCCTCGACCGTCCTCGATGGGGCGTCGCGCCCGGGGCGTTCGTACCGTTCGGCTGGTACACGCGGTTCTCCTGTCGAGAGTTCGGCACCGCCCCGGGATCGGGGCGGTGTAGCCGCCGGATGGTGACTCGTACGGTCCGATATCCCCGGGGCGAACGTCGATTTCGAACCGTTCGGATGCGTGTCGGACCCGACACAACCCGTGAGATCATATTCGCCGGTACCTATCCAGCGGGTGGCTGCTGCCGGGTCGATCCTGTCCCGGCACCCGCTTGTAAAGCACTGGCCTGACGGACGTTGACACCAGGGTTTACGCGCAGGGGAGGGCCCATGACGGGTCGAAGCGGACGGCTCGGCGAGCAGGTGCCCGGCGATGCCCGTCGCGACGAAGGCGATGCCCGTCGCGACGAAGGCGATGCCCGCCGCGACGAAGGCGATGCCCGGCATCACGAAGGCGAGGCCCTACACCGCGAATTCGTCGCCGATCTCGCCCGACTGCGGCGCGACGCCGGGCAACCGTCGCTGCGGAAGATGTCCTCGACCGCCCACTACTCGCACACCGCCCTGGCGAGCGTGCTGTCCGGCTCCCGGTTCCCGTCGCTGGAACTGACCATGGCGTTCGTCCGGGCCTGCGGTGGCGACGAGGCGACCTGGCGAGCCCGCTGGCACCGGGAGTCCGCGCCGAGCCAGGAGACCGGGTCGGCCACCCCCCGACCCGCCTCGGAGCAGCCGGCGTCGGGCCAACCGGCGTCGGAGCAACCGCTGTCGGGCCAACCGCTGTCGGGCCAACCGCTGTCAGGACAATCGACGTCGGCACGGCGATCGGCGGTGTCCCGGTGGGCGCTGGTCGCGACGGCGGGGCTGACGGTGCTCGTCGCCGGTTCGGTCGTTCCCCTGCTTGCCGACTCGGGTTCCCGGCCGGGCCGGCAGTCGGACCGACCGGCGGACGCGTCGACCCCGGCATCCACGACCGCCGCCGCTCCCGCCGCCGACGGGGCGGATCCGCAGGAGGAACGCTGCCAGGTCGACGCGGTCAGTGCGGAGACCGTCCCTGTCCCGGACCCTGACCCGAAACAGCCGCCGTACGGGAGCCTGACGCTGCGCTACTCGCCGCGCTGCCGGGCGGCCTGGCCGCTCTTCGTCTCCACCGAGCGGGTGCCGACCGGGGCGACCATCCGGCTCTCCGCCGCCCGCCCGTCCGACGGGGCGGTCAGCCGGTTCGACTACCCGTTCATGGTCAAACGTCAGGTGTACAGCGTGTTCGGCAACGTGCTGCGGACCACCGAAGGCTGTGTGTCGGTCACTGTCGACGTCACCGCCGCGGACAACCGCAACCTGCTGGCGAGCGCCCGGACCCCCTGCGTACGCCTCGGTGCCCGGACATGACACTGCCCTCCGCGCCAGCGCGGAGGGCAGTAATGGTCCGGTCGGTCAGACGTGCTGGGTCTCGGTCGTCGAGGGGTGCAGTTCGGCGGTGGTCTCCGTGACGAACCGGCCGGTGCTCGCGCTGCGGTGGACCTCGTGCTCCCCGTCGCTCCCGACCTGCTCGGTGGTCGTGTGCCGAGGGTCCCGCTCGGTGGTGCTCTCCCTGACGAACCGACCGCTGCGAGCGCTGCGGTTGACCTCGTTCTCGGCGCCTGCCATGGGGTGACCTCCTCGGGTGACGTCAGTGTGCTCTCTAGACTGCCCACTTCGGAGAACCCGAAACGCAGGCGGCGGGGGCACGGTCGACCGTGCCCCCGCCGACGGTGCGCGCTACTGGCCGGCCGGCTTCAGGCAGAGCACCCGGTCGACTCCACCGCCCGGCAGCACCACGTGCGGCTGGGCGGGGTCGGTGCACTTCTCCTTGGCGTCCACCTTGGAGATGACCGTGAACGCGCCCGGTTCACTGCAGCCCGCCGCGCTCGCGCCGTTGCCGGACTGCTTGACGCAGGAGCCGACGGCCGGGTTGAAGGGGGCCGGCTTGTCGTCCGCACCGATCTTGCCGAGGAGCATCAGCAGGCCCAGCGGGACGGCCAGGATCAGCACCGCCACGATCAGCACCAGGGCGAGCACCCGCCCGTTGCGTACCTTGGGCGTGGGCTGTTCTTCGGCCTTCTGCTCCGGCTCCGGTTCCGGCTTGAACGCGTCGAAACGCCCCTGCCCCTGCTCCTGCTCGGGCTCGGCCGGCCAACCGGCGGGGCCGGCCTGCTGCCCGGCCGGTGCGAACTGCTGACCCGCAGGCGGGAACTGCTGCCCGGTGGGCGGGAACGGCGACGCGTAGCCGCCGTGCGCCGGGTCGTGCGCCGGGTGGCCGTATCCCGGCACGGGTGCGGCACCGGACGGGGCGCCACTGGTCGGGCCGCCACTGGTCGGGCGGGTGCCGAACGGCTCGGCCGGCCGGTCCGCCGGTCCGTGCGGCCGGGTGCCGTTCATCGGCCGGTTGCTGCCGGCCGGGTCGGCGAAGGCCGGGATGCCCCCACCGAACGCGGGCGGCGCGGACGAGGGCGCCTCGGCACCGAAGCCGTGCGCCCGGTCCTGGTCGTCGAAGCGGGGGCGCTCCGGCTCGTCGAACCGGGGCTGTTCGGGGCCGTCGAAGCGGGGCCGGTCCTGGTCGGCGAAGCGGGGATCGTGCTCGGGGCGGCGGGTGTCGTGCTCCTCCGCCTCGTCCACCGGCTCCGGGCGGGCCGGTCGCCCGTACACCCGGGGTTGCGGAACGGCCGGGCCTCCCGGACGCGCCTCCTGGTCGGACGGCGGAACGACCCGGCTGGCCATCGGCACCGAGGCGCTGGCGGAGGCCCGGCCGACGGCACCGGACTCCCCTCCGTCGGCCGTCGGCACCGAGGCGCGACCGGCGCTCTCGGACTCGGGGGAGAGCCGCTGGGCGGGCAGCGCCGGCCCGGCCGGCAGTTGCGGCTGCTCCACCGCGCCCCACGAGGCCGCCTCCCGGCCGTGCGGCTGCTGCTCGACGGGACCACCGAACTGGGCGGGCGGGACGTAATCGGCCGGTGGTGCGGCAGCCAGGCTGGCCCCGGGGACGCGCTGCTCCTGCGGCGGGAGCGGCACCGCGTTGGCCGGTGAGATGCCGGGGGCCGGCCCCGGCTGGTAGATCGGCTGGTCCTCGCCGCGCCGGGGCTCCCAGGCCCCCTCGGTGGGCTGGGCGGTCGGCTCGGCGCGGCCCCACGCCTGCTCGGGCGCCCACGGCTCGGCGTCCGGCAGGGCCGGGCGTGCGGCACCCGCCCACGGCGTCGGGTTGTGGTCGTCGGCGGCACCGGCCCAGGCGGGCGGGCCGTCCGGCGTGGCGACCGACGCGGCAGCCCGGGCAGGCTGCTCCGGTGCCGTCCAGGTCGCACCCGACTCCGGGCGGTCCTCCCGGGACGGTGCGGCGGCTGTGCCGCGGGGACCGGCCTGCGCCGGCCATTCCTGGCCCGACGCCGGATCGTCCTGGTGCTGCTGCTCGGGGCGGGCCGGAGCCCCGCCCGGCCAGGCATCGACGGCTGGCTGCTCGCGCCGACCCTCCCAACGGGCCGTGGCGGGCTCGTCCGGCGCCCCCCACTGTGGCTGCCGGTCGTCCTGCGATCCGTTCGGCCAGTCACCGGAGCGGTCGGCGTCGTCCGGGCCGGGCCGGTTGGCGGACCAGCCGCCGGAGCGGGCCGGGTCGTCCTCGGTGGACCAACGGTCGGTGACCGGAGCGCTGGCCGGCGGCACCTGGGCGCCCCCGTGGCCGCCGGACTCCGGCTGCGGCCAGGCCACCGTTGCCGGGTTCGCGGGCTGCGGCTGGGCGGGTACGGGTACCGAGGCCCGACCGGCGGGGCGGTGCGTCTCGTCGGGGTGGGACGGAGCACCGGCGGCCCAGCCACCGGAGGTGCCCGGCGCGTCCTGGGGGTTGGCCGGCCAGCCGTCCCGCGCCGGTTCGGTCTCGGCCCGGTCGTCGGCGGGCCAGCCGTTACCGCGGGCCTGGTCGGCCCGGTCGTCGGCCGGCCAGCCGCCGGAGCGGGTCGGCTCGTCCTGCTGGGGTGCGGGTGCGGTGCCCCAACTGCTGGCGCCGGGGGTTTCCTGCTGCGCGGCGTCCTGACCAGGCCAGCCGGTGGGAGCGGGCGGAGCCGGATCGGCCGGAGTGGACCAACCACCACCGGCCGGGTTGTCGGGCTGCGGCACCCGGGCCGCCCCGCGGACGCCTGCCTCGGGTTGTGCCCAGGCCGGGGCGGGTTGCTCGGCCTGGGCCCAGCCGGGCGGGCTCCACGCCTCGGTCGGCTCGGACTGCTGGGGAACCTGCGGGCCACCCCAGGCCGCCGGCTGGTCCGGGGTGGACCAGGACGGGCCGGTCGGATTGGCCCGTCCGGTGGGGGGCGGTGGCGCCCAGCCGAGGTCGGGTGTGGCGGGAGTGCCGTACCCGGGGTCCTGCTGCGGCTGTCGGTCGCCGTACGGCGCCGGTCCACCGGAGCCCGGCGGCACCTCGTCCGGCTCCTGGCCGGGGCGGTGCTGGCCCTCGGACGTCATGGGTGCGCCTCCTCCATCACATGTCGGCCGCCGATGCCGTCCGTCCGGTCGGCTGCGTCACCGGTGCCCGGCCGATTCGGCCGTGCGGGCTCCCCGCACGGTAGCCGGTTCGCGCGCGGGGCACCCAGGGAGCACCGGCCGTCACTCCGCGTCGCCGGACGGTGTCGATCGGCATCCATCCGGCGCGATCGGTGTCCAGGTCGGCGGGTGGCGACCGGAACCACCGTACCGGGCGTCGTGGCGAGGTGGAATCCCGGTCTCGACGGGCCCGAAACGCCGAACGACCCGCCCGGGGCCGGGCGGGTCATCGATCTGGGGGAGGTGGGAGAGTCGCTGCCGCATCAGCTCATGTGACGCTGGGCGATCGCGAGGATCTCCTCGCGGACCGCCGGCGAGTTGGCGGAACGCAGTGCGTGCTCGATGGCACGGGCCCGACGGTTGGCGTCACGACGGGTGCGGATTCGCTCGATCATGCTCATGGTGTGTCTCTCTTCCGGCTATTCGGTTGTCAGCCCCTGATGACTCCATTGAACACCAACCGATCGCCGCCTGCCATCGATTGTTAGGTGAGCTGAGACACCCGCCTAAGGATCGTAGGTCAAGGAGGGATCTAGGCCACTGTTTCTTCCCTGGATGGCAACGGCCGGTGTGTCAGGAGTTCACCCTGGGCACACCGGCCGTCGCCGCACGTCGCGTGATCAGGTCCAGGCGAGCAGGGCCGCCTCCGGGTCGGCGAGGAAGTCGCCGATGTCGCGCAGGAACTTCGATCCCAGCTCGCCGTCGACGATCCGGTGATCGAAGGAGAGCCCCAGCGTGGTCACCTGGCGTGGCTTGACCTTGCCCTTGTGTACCCAGGGCAGTTCGCGGACCGCGCCGAAGGCCAGGATCGCCGCCTCCCCGGGGGGAAGGATCGGGGTGCCGGTGTCGACTCCGAAGACCCCGACGTTGGTGATCGTCAACGTACCGCCGGACATGTCCGCCGGGGAGGTCTTCCCCGCCTTGGCCGTCTGCACCAGGCCCGTCATCGCATCTGCCAGCTCACGCAGCGTGAGTCGTCCGGCGTCCTTGATGTTCGGCACGATCAGACCGCGCCCGGTGGCCGCCGCGATGCCCAGGTTGACGTACTCCTTGACGACGATCTCGTCGCCCGCCCAGGTCGAGTTGACCATCGGGTGCCGCTTGACCGCCAGCAGCACCGCCTTGGCGACCAGCAGCAACGGCGAGACCCGGACCTCGCGCCACTCCCGCCGGTCACGCAGCCGGTCGAGCGCCTTCATCGCCCGGGTCACGTCCACTGTCAGGAACTCCGTGACGTGCGGAGCGGTGAACGCCGAGCGGGACATGTTCTCGGCGGTGAGCTTGCGTACCCCCTTGACGGGGATGCGCTGCTCGCGGTCCGCGCCGAAGCTCGCGGCCGCCGTGACCGGTGGGGCCGCCGCCAGCGGCTCGGCCGCCGTCGTGCTCCCGTTCGCCGCCGCGTGTACGTCCTCCCGCGTGATCGACCCGAGCGGACCCGACCCGCTCAGCGTGGCCAGGTCGATCCCGAGATCCTTCGCAAGCTTCCGCACCGGCGGCTTCGCCAGCACCGGCCCGCTCGTACCCGGTCGATCATGGAGGGATGGTGCCTGGCTTGCGGGGGTAGGGGTGATTTTGTCACCCACCACAACTCCATGATCGACGGAGTGGGGAGTCGTGGGGGATTTGCGGGGGCGGCGTTTTGCGGAGGTGGTACGCGGCCCGTAGCCGACCAGGACGGCGGTACGGCCACCGGGGGCGGGACCACCGATCATGCCCGGCTCGACGGCGCCCTCGGCGGGAGCCAGCTCGACTGCGGCCAGCGCGGCGGCCGAGGGGGTGGGCAGGGCGGAGCTGGGGGCGGCGGTGGTGGACTCGGCGATCGGGCCGGCGCCGGGGTCGGTGTCGATCGCGATGATCGGGGTGCCGACCTCGACCGTGCTGCCCTCCGGGTGGAAGATCGACCGCACCTCGCCGGCCCACTTCGCCGGGATCTCGACGGCAGCCTTGGCCGTCTCGACCTCGACGATCGGCTGGTTCAGCTCGATGATGTCGCCCACCTTGACCAGCCAGGCGAGGATCTCGCCCTCGGTCAGGCCCTCACCCAGGTCGGGCAGGTTGAACTCCTTGATCCGGGACATCGCGCTCACCAGCCGAAGGAGCGGTCGACGGCGTCGAGCACCCGGTCGAGGTCGGGCAGGTACTCCTCCTCCACCCGGCTGGCCGGGTAGGGGGTGTCGTAGCCGGTCACCCGCAGCACCGGGGACTCCAGGGAGTAGAAGCACTCCTCGGTGATCCGCGCCGCGATCTCCGAACCCAGGCCCAGGTTGCCGGGGGCCTCGTGGACGACCACGCACCGGCCGGTGCGCCGCACCGACTCGTACACGGCGGTCAGGTCCAGCGGGGAGAGCGTGCGCAGGTCGACGACCTCCAGCTCCCGGCCGTCCTCGGCGGCGGCGGTCGCCGCCTCGATGCAGGTGCGCACCATCGGGCCGTACGCCAGCACGGTGGCGGCGGTGCCCGGCCGCACCACCCGGGCGGAGTGCAGCGGGTACGCCCCGGACAGCGGGGCGTCCAGCTCGACCGGGCCCTTCTCCCAGTAGCGCCGCTTCGGCTCCAGGAAGACGATCGGGTCGTCCGAGGCGATGGCCTGCTGGATCATCACGTACGCGTCCTGCGGGTTGGCGCAGGTCACCACCTTCAGACCGGCGGTGTGCGAGAAGTACGCCTCCGGCGACTCGGAGTGGTGCTCCACCGCGCCGATGCCACCGCCGTAGGGAATCCGGATCACCATCGGGATGGTGACCTTGCCCTGGGAGCGGTAGTGCATCTTGGCCACCTGCGACACGATCTGGTCGTACGCCGGGTAGACGAAGCCGTCGAACTGGATCTCGCAGACCGGCCGGAAGCCCCGGATGGCCAGGCCGACGGCGGTGCCGATGATGCCGGACTCGGCCAACGGGGTGTCGATCACCCGCTGGTCGCCGAAGTCCTTCTGCAACCCGTCGGTGATCCGGAAGACGCCGCCGAGCTTGCCGACGTCCTCGCCCATGATGACGACCTTCGGGTCGTTCTCCAGAGCCCGGCGCAGGCCGGTGTTGAGGGCCTTGCCGAGGGTGAGCGTCTCCGTGGCCATCAGTGCGCGCTCCCCTCGAACGACTCCAGGTACCTGCTGAACTGCGCCCGCTGCGCGTCCACCTCGGGCGACCCGTGCGGGTAGACGTGGTCGAACATCGACACCGGGGCCGGGTCGGGGAGTTCGAGCACCCGTTCGCGCAGGTGCACCGACTCGGCGCGGGCCTGCTCGTCCACCGACGCGAAGAAGTCGGCGTCGGCGATCTGCTGCTTGTCGAGGAACGCCTTCATCCGGGCGATCGGGTCCTTGGCCTGCCAGGCCTCGACCTCGCTGGCGATCCGGTAGCGGGTGGGGTCGTCGGAGGTGGTGTGCGCCCCCATCCGGTAGGTGTACGCCTCGATCAGGCTGGGGCCCTGGCCGAGCCGGGCGTTGTCCAGCGCGTGCCGGGTCACCGCGTACGACGCGAGCACGTCGTTGCCGTCCACCCGGACGCCGGGGAAGCCGAAGCCCCCGGCCCGGCGGTAGAGCGGCACCCGGGTCTGCCGTTCCAGCGGTTCGGAGATGGCGTACTGGTTGTTCTGGCAGAAGAAGACGAGCGGGACGTTGAAGACGCTGGCCCAGACGAACGACTCGTTGACGTCGCCCTGGCTGGTGGCGCCGTCGCCGAAGTAGGCGATCACCGCCTCGCCGTCCTCGGTGCCGGTGCGGCCGTCCATGTGGACGCCCATGGCGTACCCGGTCGCGTGCAGGGTCTGCGCCCCGATGACGATCGTGTACATGTTGAACTTGAACTCGTTCGGGTCCCAGCCGCCCTGGTCGACGCCGCGGAACAGGCCGAGCGGCATGATCGGGTCGATGCCCCGGCAGTAGAGCACGCCGTGTTCCCGGTAGGTCGGGAAGGCCATGTCCTGGCTGCGCAGCGCCCGCCCGGAGCCGACCTGGGCCGCCTCCTGGCCGAGCAGCGAGGCCCAGAGGCCCAGCTCACCCTGCCGCTGCAGTGCGGTCGCCTCGGCGTCGAGCTTGCGGACCAGCACCAGATCGCGGTAGAGGCCGCGGTACTCCTCGTCGGTGAAGTCGACGCGGTACTCGGTGCCGTCCGGGCCGACGGCGCTCTCGATGCGCTCGCCGGTCGGGGTGAGCAGCTGTACGAGTTCCGGCTCGCCGGTCGCGGCGGTTCGCCGGGACCGGGGTGCGGCTCGCCGGCCGCGGCTGGAGACCGCAGGGTCGCCCTTTGCCATCCGTCTCTCCCTGTCGTGTCTGTGCCCGAGCCGGGGGGTCACCCGTCCGCGCACAACGTGCGCCGGCCCGGCTGTTGCCGGACTGGTTCCTGGCGGCCGTGCCTAGCCCCGGTGGGGGTTGCCGCGCGGCCTGAGCCGGATCCATGGGTAGAACCCGGTTCGGGAGCGCCGGCGACCAGCTACGCCTGCCACGGGGTACGCGGAGGTGCGGCTGCGTTGCCGTCGTGCCTGAATGATTGCAGAGGAGGTGAGCGGCCCCACAGTATGGCCCTCCCGCCGGTGGGACGATGTCCGCTTCATGACGCGTGGACTCTTTTGTCGGTATGGCCGAGTGGCCACGACGGACTTTTTGTGTGTCGACACGCTGTGGTGCCTGGTGAACTGGGCGTCACTGGGTCAAGCTGACGTGGTCGATGGGCGTTTAGCGCATAATGTCCGTTCAGGTCCGGGCTGTCCACCGACGATGGTGTCCAGGTCGACGAGGGAGTGGTGCGGTGTCCGAGCATGGTGACGGTCCTCCGGTCCCGCTCCTCGGCCGGCACCGGGCCGGTGGAGGCAGCTACCGGCGGATGATCGGCGTCCACCGGGCCCCCGGCCTCGGTGGGCCACACCGTGGCTACCTGTTCACCGTCGCCCTGCTCGCCGGGGCCGCCTCGATGCCCGTGCTCGCCGCGATCAGCACCGGATCGGCCACCGTGGGCAGCACCGCGCTACCGGACGGCGGCACCCCGTTCCTGCCCACCCCGTCGGTCGGCCCGGTGGTCGTACCGGTGCCCGCCACCGGCCAGCCGGCCCTCCCGCCGACCGTCGCACCGCCGCCGCCCGTTCCGGCTGCCGCCCCGGCCCCGCCCACCGTGGACGCCGGCTCCGCCCACCGTCCCGCTCCGCCACCCGTCACCACGCCCCGACCGATCCGCCGGACGTCCCCGCCGACCGGTCCGTCCCGTCCCGCACCCACCGCCGCACCGAGCGCGGACCCGAGCCCGACCGCCGAGCCGACGGCCACCCTCTCCGAGCCACCGCCGGACCCGTCGCCGACCTCGGCGCCCCCCGACACCCCGCCGTCCGAGCCCACCCCTCCGCCCGAGCCCACCCCGTCGCCTGAGCCCACCCCGTCGTCCGAGCCCACACAGGTGCCCGAGCCCACCCCGACACCGGGCCCCACCGTCACGGTCACCCTGATCCCCACGGCGCGCCCCCGGCCCACCGCGACGGCGATCCCCACCCGCGCGCCCCGCGCCCTGCGCCCGTTGGACGAAGCCCGCCCCGTGCCCCGCGTCGGCCCGGATCCGGCCCGCCCGCCGGCCCGGCCCGCGCCCCCGTCGGCCACTCCGGCCCCCGCGCCGCTGGCACCCGCCGTGCCCGCGCCGACCGGCCACGACACCACCGGTCCCGACGGTACGGTGACGGTCGACGCCGCAGGCTGAGTCGCAGCGTCGTCGCGTGAGGGCGGGACGGGCCACCATGATCAGATTGTGATTTCGCGTACTCGTATCGGCGTGTCGTCTGCAGAATCGCAATCTGATCTTGAGGCCACTCTGAGCCGCGCGGTTCGGATGCCGACGGCCGACCCGTCGACCACCACGGCGTGCCGGGTCAGGCGGAAGGGATTGGGGGCGGAACGCTGAGCACGCGCGACGAGGGCGGCGACCGGCCGGCGACGACCCCCGGACGTACCCCGGTCGACGGCGACCCGGCTGTCCCTGCTCCGGCCGGACCGGCTCCGGCCGGACCCGCTCCAGCCGGGGGCCTCCCGGTTGCCGCCGAGCGGACCGCATCCGCCCCGGTGGAGGCCGAGCCGGTCGTGCCGGCAGGGGCGGTGACCCGGGCGGCCCGGGTGGTGACCGAGTTGACCGCGCCGGCCGTGCTGGTCAGCGGGCTGACCGTGCTGATCGGCTGGCACAGTGCCGGTGGGGCGCGTGGGCTGGCCTGGGGGCTGCTCGCCACGGTCTTCGCCGCCGGCGTCCCGTTCGCCTACATCATGGGTGGGGTGCGGCGGGGCCGACTCACCGACCATCACATCGGACGCCGCGAGCAGCGCCGGGTACCGCTGCTGCTCGGGCTCGCCTCGGCCGCCGCCGGGCTGGCGCTGCTCGCGGCGCTCGATGCGCCGCGGTCGGTGCTGGCCCTGGTCGCCGCCGGGGTGGTCGGTCTGGTGGTGGCGGTGTCGGTGAGCCACTGGTGGAAGATGTCGATCCACTCGGCGGTGGCCGCCGGCACGCTCGTGGTGCTGCTGCTCACCTTCGGTCCCCGGTTGCTGCCGGCCGTGCCGCTGCTCGGTCTGGTCGGCTGGTCCCGGGTGCGGCTGCGTGACCACACCGTCGCCCAGGTCGTGGTGGGTGCGCTGGTGGGCGGCCTGGTGGCCGGGGTGGTCTACGGCCCGCTCTTCTGAGGCTCCCACCCCGAACCGGGTGACCGGCCGGGTCGGTCGGGCGGGCGGTGGCGCGGCCGGGGTTCGCGGGAGGCGGCTCAGGGCTCAGGGCTCAGGGCTCAGGGCGGAGCATGGGTGGGTGGAGCCGGGTGGCCGGGCCCCGGCGGAACAGTTGGGCGGGTCGCCCCCGGTCGCCCTCGGTGGCCCGGCCCGCAGGGCTGACGAATCCGGGGGTTCCGGTGACCTTGCGGTGGAAGTTGCGCGGGTCCAGCCGGGTGCCCCAGACCGTCTCGTAGACGGCCCGCAGTTGGGCCACGGTGAACTCGGGCGGGCAGAAGGCGCTGGCCAGCGGGGTGTACTCCAACTTGGCGCGGGCCCGTTCCAGACCGTCGGCGACGATCCGGTCGTGGTCGAAGGCGAGCTCACCGGGGGTGAGCCGGGCGACCGGCGCCCAGTCGGCCGAGGCGGCGTCCGAGCCGGCCACCGGGGTCGGCAGGTCGGGTAGCAGGGCCAACCAGGCCACGGTGACCACCCGTCCGCGCGGATCGCGCCCGGGTCGGCCGTACGTGCCGAGTTGTTCCAGGTGGCCCGCCGGTTCGGGCAGCCCGGTCTCCTCGGTCAACTCCCGGACAGCGGCGTCGGGCAGGTCCTCGTCGATGCCGACGAAGCCACCGGGCAGCGCCCACCGACCCTCGTCCGGCGGGACGCCCCGGCGGACCAGCAGCAGGTGCAGCTCGTCGGCGCGGACGGTGAGCACCACCAGGTCCACCGTCACGGCGAAGGGCGGGTAGTCGGTCATCGCTTTATCACCACCTTGACGATAAGTTACCAGATCGTTTATCGTCATGTAGACGAAAAAGGGGAGGATGCGAGACATGGCCGACGTGACGAGACGACTCTTCCTGCGCCACCTGCGCGGGACACCCACCAACTGGGTACGGCTGCACGTCGACGGACGGGTCCGCCGGGAGGGGACCGGCCAGTCGTTCTGGTACCGGCCGCTGACCGCCGTGCTGAGCGAGGTGCCGGTGGACGACCGGGAACTGCCCCTGCTCTTCCACGCCCGGACCGGTGACTTCGCCGACATCACCGTCCAGGCCACCGTGACCTACCGGGTGGCCGACCCGGCGCTGGCCGCCGCCCGGCTCGACTTCTCGATCGACCCGCGCACCGGCCGGTCCCGGTCCCGCCCGCTCGACCAGGTGGCCACGCTCCTGGCCGAGCTGGCCCAACAACCCGCCCTCGACCTGCTCGCCCGGGTGCCGCTGGCCGAGGCGCTGACCACCGTCGCACCGGTCCGCGAGGCGGTCTCCGCCGCCCTCGGTGCCGAACCCCGGCTCGCCGACATCGGTGTGGCAGTGGTCAGCGCCCGGGTGGTCGCCGTCCGGCCCGAACCCGAGCTGGAACGCGCCCTGCAGACCCCCACCCGGGAGGCCGTGCAGGTGCAGGCCGACCGGGCCACCTACGCCCGCCGGGCGCAGGCCGTCGAGCAGGAACGCGGGATCGCCGAGAACGAGCTCCAGAACAAGATCGAGCTGGCCCGGCGGGAGCAGCAGCTCGTCGAGCAGCACGGGGCGAACACCCGCCGCCGGGCCGAGCTCGACGCCGCCGCCGAGCTGGCCACCGCCCACGGCAAGGCGGAACGGGAGCAGGTCGCCAACGCCGCCGCCGCCGGACGCGCCCGGGTGCTGGCCACCGCCGAGGCGGAGAAGGACCGGCTGCTCGCCGGCGGTGCCGCCGACCGGGAACGGGTGCTCGCCCTGGCCAAGGCCGAGACGGTACGCGCCGTCGGCGCCGCCGAGGCCGAGGCGGAGGCGGCGAAGCTGGCCGCGTACGCCGAACTGCCGCCGGCGGTGCTGCAAGCCCTCACCGTCCGCGAACTCGCCGGTCAGCTCCCGCAGATCGGCCAGCTCACCGTCACCCCGGACCTGCTGGCCGACCTGCTCGGCCGGCTCACCGGGCCGGTCGGGGCGGTCGAGCGGCTCACCGGGCGAGCCGGGGCGGTCGAGCGGTGAGCGGCACGCTGGCCCCCCGGGTGGTGGTGGTCCGCCGCCCCAGCGAGTTGGACGAACTGCTCGCCCGGCACGGCACCCGGGCGGCCGCCCAGTGGTACCTGCGCGCCCGGGGCCGGGACCTGGCCGAGGTGATCGACCGGCACGAGGCCCTCCAGGCGGCGCTGACCGCAGTCGGGGCCGCCGTCCCCGCCGACTGGCGGCGCGGCACGGTGGACCGGGACGACCTGCCCCGGTTCCTGTTCGGTCCGGAGGACGTGATCGTCGCCGTCGGCCCGGACGGCCTGGTCGCCAACGTGGCGAAGTACCTCACCGGGCAGCCCGTCGTCGGCGTCGACCCGGAGCCGGGCCGCAACGCCGGGGTGCTGGTCCGGTGCACAGGCGACCAGGTGGCCGCGCTGCTGCCGGCGGTGGTCGCCGGGGCCGCGCCGCTGCGCCACCGGGCGATGGTCCGGGCCACCCTCGACGACGGCCAGGAGCTGGTCGGCCTCAACGAGGTGTACGTCGGGCACGCCTCCCACCAGTCGGCCCGCTACCTGCTCGACGTCACCGCGGACGACTGCCCCCGCCGGGAACGGCAGTCCTCCTCCGGGGTGGTCGTCGGCACCGGCACCGGGGCGACCGGCTGGTGTGCCTCGATCGCCCGGGACCGGCCGACCGCCGCCCCACCGCCCGCCCCGCAGGAACCGGCCCTGTGCTGGTACGTGCGGGAGGCGTGGCCCTCCCCCGTCACCGGGGTCGACCTGGTCGCCGGCCGCCTCGACGGCACCGACGCGCTGGAGCTGACCGCCGAGTCCGACGGCCTGGTGGCCTTCGCCGACGGGTTGGAGGCGGATCGGCTGGCGCTGCGCTGGGGCCAGCGGATCCGCCTCGACGTCGCCCCCGGCCGACTGGCCCTGGTCGAGCCGTAGACCGTCAGGCGCTCAGGGGGTGTCGTCGCCGAGACGCTGCCGGTTGGCCTCGATCCAGGCGTCCAGGGCGACCGGGTCGTCCGGGTCGACGCCGTCGGCCATCAACTGGGCCACCGCCGCCGTCGCCGGGCTGCGTCGCTCGCCTGTCGAGTAGAGCCGGGCGAACTCCGGCACCAGCTCCTCGATCGCCTCGTCGGTCTGGGTGGCGGCCCGTTCGGGCAGCCCCCGCCGCCGGGCCGCGAACGCCGCCCAGGCACGCAGCACCCGGGGCAGCAGCGCCGCGTCGTCCATGTCCAGCACGGCCCGCCGGTGCACCCAGTCGAGCAGGAACAACCCGGCCACGGCCGGACTCCACCGCAGCGGGTCGGCATCCGGGAAGCTCGCCGAGTGGTCGAAGAGCAGACCCAGGCAGAAGTGCAACGAGGCCAGCTCGGCGTCGCTGTCGAGGGTGTTCAGTCCGTACCGGGCCGCCTCGGGGGAGGCGAGGAAGGCCCGTACCAGCGCGGTGCGCTCGTCGGCGTCGAGCGGCTCCGCGACACCCTCGGTGGTGTCGGCGTCCGTCCCGGGCAGCACCGCCAACCGCGCCCCGACCAGCGCCCGGTCGGTGGCGAGCGAACCCTCGGCGGGCAGGTCACCGAGGTCGTCGGTGATCGCCAGGTGGCGGCGCACCTCGCCGTGCATCCGGGCCGGGTCCTCCTCCCGGAACCAGGTCAGGTCGTCGTCGGCGCACATCTGCCGGACCTGGTCCAGGATCCGTTCGGCCGGCCCACCGACGAAGACGTCCTTGGTGATGCCGATGTTGTGGTCGACAAGCGCCACCAGGGCGTGCTCCGGGCCGCCCAGCTCGTCGTCGTAGGCGAAGGTGGCCAGGTAGGAGGTCTGGTCGCCGAACACGTCGCCGTACGACCAGGTGCCGGTGAGGCGGACCCGGCCGAGCTGACCGGCCCAGGCCGGCGCCTGCGCACCGGGGCGGACCTTCGCCGCGCCCTCGGCATCGGGCACCAGAGCGGCGAAGACCTGGCGGATGGTGGTGGCGGCGGCCGTGCGGCGACGGGAGGTGGCGGCGAGGAAACCGGAGACGAAGTCCCGGACCGCCGTCTCCCGGTCGGTCTCGGCGATCGCGTAGACGCTGCCCAGCAGCGCCGTGCCGAGCATCTCGGCGTCGAGCGCGCAGTCCAGCCTGGTCACGTCGCGGGCCGCGGAGAGCACCGCGTCGTAGGGGGTCTGTGGCGTGGCCATGGCACGACCCTACGCCGCCGCGCCGCCCCGGACACCCGTGCCGACGGCGGCGTTCACCGGCGGGTGGCCGGGCGTTCGTCGACGGGTGGCGTTCGGCCGCCCGCGCCCGGTCGGGTGCCGGTCAGCGGGCGGCGTCCTGCCAGGCCTGACGGGCGAGGGCGTACCGGTCGATGATGACCCGGACGGGGATGAGGACGTACTCCGCGCCGATCCGGGCGACCGCTTCGGTCAGCCGCTGTTCGGCCCGCTGCCGGGCCCGCCGGGCCGCCCAGCGGACCACCGGCCGGGTCACCGCCGCCACCAACAAACCGGCGAGCAGACCACCGAGCAGGAGTACGGTCGGCAGCGGCGCCTCGCCCACCCGTGGGTAATCCAGCGCCGGCAGCCCGAGGGCACGCAGCGCGTAGCCGAGCACCAGCCAGCCCAGCCCGGCCACGGCGGCGAGGGTGACCAGCCACTGGAGGGCACCCACCAGCCGCCACCAGGCGGGCCGGCGGTCCATCCCCAGGTCGGTGCCGGCGACCGCCCCGTCCAACGCGTCCGGCAGGTCGGCCAGCCGGGACCGGGCGGCGGCGGTCACCGCGGCCGGCCAGGGTGCCGGCAGCTCCCCGCCGGACCTGTCGCCGACCGCGCGGATGGCCAACCCGAGGGCGGACTGTTGGGCGGCCGTCGGTTCGGGTACCGAGGTCGCCCCGAGCAGTGGCTGCTCCGGCTGCTGCGGGTCGGTGGACGGGCCGGGCAGGTGCAGCCGGCGCAGCGGGTCCGGGCGCAGCCTGCGCCAACCGCGTACCAGCGGCCAGCCGGTGGTCCCGCCGGCCCGGTGCCGGTACGCCCCCTCGACCGCGCCCGCCACCGCCGGCACCCCGGCCGCCTCGGCCAGCGCCCGGTCCAGGGCGCGGACCGTTCCGGCGTCCGGGACGTGCCCCGGAGCTTCGACGGCGACCAGTTCGCCAAGCGCGGTCGCCACCGTGTCGGCGTCGCCGGAGAGCCGGCGCAGCGCGGCCTGCCGATCCGAGACCGCCCGTTCCAGCGCCTCCCGCAGCCCGGTCATCCCGCCCGGCTCGACCGCGGTGGTGGCCAGCAGCGGCACCCCGTCGAGCCCGTCGACGTCGAGCAGCCGGCGCAGGTCGGCGAGGACCCGGGGTAACTCGGCCGGGGGCAACCGGTCGGCCTGGTTGAGCACCACCACCGTCACCTCCCGGTGCCTGTGGAACTCGCGCAGGTAGCTGGTGTGGATCACCCGGTCGGCGTACTTCTGCGGGTCGACCACCCAGACCACCAGGTCGACCAGGCCGAGCAGCCGGTCCACCTCCAGCCGGTGGGACCGCTGCACCGAGTCGAAGTCGGGCAGGTCGAGCAGGATCAACCCGTGCAGGGCGGACTCGTCGTCGCCGTCCAGCGCGCTCTCCCTGACGAACCGGTGCCGGGGCAGCACGCCGACCCAGTCGAGCAGTTGGTTGCCGCCGTCCAACGGCCCCCAGACGCAGGCGTGCGCGACACCGGTGGTGGGCCGGCGCACCCCGACCGGGGAGAGATCCAGCTGGGCCAGGGAGTTGAACAGGCTGGACTTGCCGCTGCCGGTGGCACCGGCCAACGCCACCACGGTGTGGTCCCGGGACAGTGACAACCGG
The DNA here is from genome assembly GCF_036017915.1 of Micromonospora sp. NBC_00421. Lineage (NCBI taxonomy): Bacteria > Bacillati > Actinomycetota > Actinomycetes > Micromonosporales > Micromonosporaceae > Micromonospora > Micromonospora sp. NBC_00421. The sequence goes on along the minus strand of NZ_CP107929.1, from coordinate 5,714,874 downwards.
GTGCCGGCCCGCTCGACCAGGGTGTTCGCGCCGACCAACTGGGCGTCGGGCACCTCGCCGTCGACCGCGTCGAGGAACCGGCGGACCGCGTCGAGGCGGGCCACCAGGGTATCGGCGTCGACCCGCTGGTCACCCCGGAGCGCCTCGCGCATCCGGCCGACGATGTTGGTCACCGGGTGCCCTCCTCGGAGGTCGGGGTGGGGGTCGGCAGGGCCTGGCCGACCCGGTCGGCGAGGCCGCTGCGGTGCCGGGCCACCTCGACCCGGCCGGCGGCCCGACGCAGCCCGGCGGCGGCCTCCGCACCGCACCGGGCCGCGTCGGTGCGGGACAGGTAGCGGGCCGCCTCCTCGTCCAGCAGCGTGCGGACCCGGTCCAGCAGGTCACCCCGGGCCTTCGCGGCGAGGGTACGCACCGCCTGGTCGCCGAAGATCGCCTGGAGTACGGCCTGCGCGGCGACTGTGGTGCCCGCCCCGGTGGCGACCTCCAGGCCGGTCGGGATGAAGGCGGTGGAGGCGAAGACGGCGATCATCACGGCCAGCCCGGTGGCGTTGACCGCGTACGCGGCCGTCCGGGCCACGAACCGCCGGTCGCCGCCCTCCTCCCGGACCAGCTCCAGCACCGCCCGCTGCCAGTCCCGGACCAGTCGCTCGGCCCGTTCGGGCAGCTCGGCCGAGGCGTGCGCCAGCGGCGGTTCGAGCAGCGCGGCCCCGGCCGGGTGCGCCTTCCAGGCGGTGTACGTGTGCTCCGCCGCCTCGGAGGAGACTCCGCGCAGCAGGGTGACCAGCTGCGACTCGATGGCGTTGCGCAGCTCGGTGGCGGGGGTGGCGGGCCGACCGGTGACCGCGGCGACGAGCCGGTCGCGCAGCCGGCCGATCCGGGCCTCCAGCGTCCGGAAGAACTCCCCGGTGCCGACGAACTCCTGCCAGCGGGCGAGCACCTCACCGCGCAGCAGCCGGCCGTCCTTCAGCCCCTCGGCCACGGTGCGGTGCGCGCCCTTGTAGGCGGCCCGGACCCGGTCGTCAAGCGCGTCGGCGGCGGCGACCTGTTCGTCGGCCGCGTCGGCGAGCGCCTCCACGGTCGGGTGCAGCGAGGCGAGTGCGCCGTCCAGGGTCTGCCGGACCACGGCGGCGCGGGCCTCGGCGTCGGCGGCGAGCCGGGCGAACCAGCTGCCCAGTGGTGCGGTGACCCGGTCGGGGAGCAGACCCTGACCGTCGACCCAGGTCTCCGGCAGGACGAACAGCGGTGCCGCGCCGAGCTCCTGGGCGGCGAGCATCTCGGACAGGTGGGCGGCGATCTCGTCGGCGGCCTCGGGCGGCACCCGGTCGAGCACCATGGCGATCGCGGCCCCCCGGGAGCGGGCGGTGCGCAGCAGCTCCCACGGGACGGCGTCGGCGTACCGGGCGGCGGTGGTGACGAAGAGCCAGAGGTCGGCGGCGGCGAGCAGTTGGCCGGCGAGGGCCCGGTTGGCGTCGACCACCGAGTCGATGTCGGGGGCGTCGAGGAAGGCCAGCCCGGGTGGGAGCGCGGGCGCGGTGACCAGGTGCAGGGTGCCCGGGTCCTCGCTGGGCTCGTTGGTGCGGGTCAGACCGGGCAGCAGCTCACCCTGGCGGAACCAGGCGGAGTCGGCCGGGTTGCAGACCAGCACCGGGGACCGGGTGGTGGGGCGGAGCACGCCGGCGGCGCTCACCCGGGCCTGGACGAGGCTGTTGACCAGGGTCGACTTGCCCGCGCCGGTGGAGCCGCCGACGACCACGAGCAGTGGGGCGTCGAGCCGGGCCAGCCGGGGCAGCAGGTAGTCGTCGAGCTGGTCGGTCAGCGCCCGGCCGGTGTGCCGGGCCGGCTCGGCCGAGGGCAGCGCCAACGGGAACCGGGTCGCGCCGATCGCGGCCCGCAGGCCGGTGAGGGCGGCGGGCAGGCCGTCTCCGGTGGTGCCGGGCGGCGTCTCGTCGGTCTCCGACGGCCCGGTGCGGGCGGCGACGGTGGGCGCGCCGGACCGGGTGGCGGGATCGCCGTGCGTCGTCACCGCTAAAGCGTGCCCGACCGATGCAACAGAGACAACCGGAGGGTAGTAACGGTCAGGTTGCGTCGGGTCGGCTCAACTCGACTTGCGCTTTGGCGATCGCGTGGCACTATTGAGTCAAGTTCACTCAACTTGTGGTGTGGTCGCTACGGGCGGCCCCCCGGGCAGGCCCTCTGACCTGCCCACCCGTAACGAACGAAGCGAGGAAGCGAAGATGGCACGTGCGGTCGGTATCGACCTCGGCACGACGAACTCCTGCGTCAGCGTTCTGGAGGGCGGTGAGCCCACCGTCATCGCCAACGCTGAGGGCTCGCGGACGACCCCGTCGATCGTCGCGTTCGCCCGCAACGGCGAGGTGCTCGTCGGTGAGGTCGCCAAGCGCCAGGCGGTGACCAACCCGGACCGGACCATCCGCTCGGTCAAGCGGGAGATCGGCACCAACTGGACCGTCGACATCGACGGCAAGAAGTACACCCCGCAGGAGATCTCGGCGCGCACGCTGATGAAGCTCAAGCGGGACGCCGAGGCCTACCTGGGCGAGCAGATCACCGACGCGGTGATCACCGTCCCCGCCTACTTCAACGACGGGCAGCGCCAGTCCACCAAGGAGGCCGGTGAGATCGCCGGCTTCAACGTGCTGCGGATCGTCAACGAGCCGACGGCGGCGGCCCTGGCGTACGGGCTGGACAAGGGCTCCAAGGAGCAGACCGTCCTGGTCTTCGACCTGGGCGGCGGCACCTTCGACGTGTCCCTGCTGGAGCTGGCCGAGGGCGTCGTCGAGGTCAAGTCGACGAGCGGTGACAACCAGCTCGGCGGCGACGACTGGGACCAGCGGATCATCGACCACCTGGTGAAGACGTTCCGGGGCGAGCACGGCATCGACCTGGGCCAGGACAAGATGGCCCTCCAGCGGCTCCGCGAGGCGGCCGAGAAGGCCAAGATCGAGCTGTCCGCGGCCACCACCACCAACATCAACCTGCCGTACATCACCGCCGGCTCGGCCGGCCCGCTGCACCTGGACGTGACGCTCAGCCGCGCCGAGTTCCAGCGGATGACGCAGGACCTGCTGGACCGCTGCAAGGGCCCGTTCGAGCAGGCCGTGAAGGACGCCGGCATCAAGATCGCCGACGTCGACCACGTGATCCTGGTCGGCGGCTCCACCCGGATGCCGGCCGTGACCGACCTGGTCAAGCAGCTCACCGGCCGCGACCCCAACAAGGGCGTCAACCCGGACGAGGTCGTCGCCGTCGGCGCGGCCCTCCAGGCCGGCGTGCTCAAGGGCGAGGTCAAGGACGTCCTGCTGCTCGACGTGACCCCGCTGAGCCTGGGCATCGAGACCAAGGGCGGCATCTTCACCAAGCTCATCGAGCGCAACACCACCATCCCGACCAAGCGCTCCGAGGTCTTCACCACGGCCGACGACAACCAGCCGTCGGTGCTGATCCAGGTGTTCCAGGGTGAGCGCGAGATCGCGGCGTACAACAAGAAGCTCGGCACCTTCGAGCTGACCGGCCTCCCGCCGGCACCGCGCGGCGTGCCGCAGGTCGAGGTCACCTTCGACATCGACGCCAACGGCATCGTCAACGTGCACGCCAAGGACCTGGGCACCGGCAAGGAACAGAAGATGACGATCACCGGCGGCTCCTCGCTGCCGAAGGACGACATCGAGCGGATGCGCCGGGACGCCGAGGAGCACGCCGACGACGACAAGCGTCGCCGGGAGGAGGCCGAGACCCGCAACGTGGCCGAGGCGCTCCAGTGGCAGACCGAGAAGTTCCTGGCCGAGAGCGGCGACAAGCTGCCCACCGAGAACCGGGAGCAGCTCAACGAGGCGCTCGGTGAACTGCGCGGCGCGCTCGGCGGCCAGGACATCGAGAAGATCAAGGCGGCCCACGAGCGGCTCGCCCAGGTCTCCCAGCAGGCCGGTTCGCTGCTCTACTCGCAGCAGGCCGAGCAGGGGGAGCAGCCGGGTGCTGCCGGTCCGGGCACCGGTGCCGGCGCGGGTGCCGGTGCGGCCGGTGGCCCGAAGGCCGGCGGTGCCGACGACGTGGTCGACGCGGAGATCGTGGACGAGGACAAGAAGTGACCGTCCGCACCGGCACCGCACAGGGAACGAGGTAGTCGTATGACGGAGAAGCCACGAGCCGCCGACCCGGACGCCTCCGGGTCGACGCCGGGTGGCTCCGCGCCCGCCGACGACGGGCCGCGGGTCGTCATCCGGAACAACCGCAAGCTCGGCCGGACCGAGGAGACGCCCGCCGCCGCCGACGCCGGGGCGGACGCCCCGACCGAGGGGCTGGTCGAGGATGCCGAGGTGGTGGTCGACGAGATCGAGATCGAGGCGACCACGCTCGACGGCCCGGCACCGACCGGTCCGCCGGTGGTGGACGCCCCCGCGCAGCCGGTCGACGGCAGCCCGACGGGCTCCCCGCTCGGTGCCGAACTGGAAGCCCTCCGGGCCGAGTTGGACGAGCGGACCCGCGACCTGCAACGGGTGTCGGCGGAGTACGCCAACTACCGCAAGCGGGTGGACCGGGACAGGGGTGTGGTCCAGGAGCAGGCGACCGGCTCGGTGCTCGCCGCGCTGCTGCCGATCCTGGACGACCTGGACCGGGCCCGGGAACACGGTGACCTGGTCGGTCCGTTCGGCACGGTGGCCGAGCAGCTCACCACGGCGTTGGGCAAGTTCGGCCTGACGCCCTTCGGCGAGCAGGGTGACCCGTTCGACCCGACCCGGCACGAGGCGGTCGCGCACCAGACCTCACCGGACGTCGACGAGCCCACCTGCGTGCAGGTGATGCGCCGGGGGTACCTGCTCGGCGAGCGGTTGCTGCGGCCGGCCATGGTCGCGGTCGCCGACCCGGAATAGTGCACGGCCATCCGGTCGCCCCGCCCGCCCTCACCCGGCGGGCGGGGCGACCGGGCCACATCTCACGGAAGGGGGTGGACCGGTGAGTTCCAAGGACTGGATCGAGAAGGACTTCTACGCCACGTTGGGCGTGGAGAAGTCCGCCTCCTCGGACGAGATCAAGAAGTCGTACCGGAAGTTGGCCCGGGAGTCGCACCCGGACCACAACCCCGGTGACCCGTCGGCCGAGGAGCGGTTCAAGGGCGTCTCCGAGGCGTACGCGGTGCTCGGCGACGATGCCAAGCGCCGCGAGTACGACGAGATGCGCTCGCTGTTCGGCTCGGGCGCTTTCCGCCGGGGCGCACGCGGCCCGGATCAGCCCGGTGGTGCCCCGTTCGACGTCTCCGACCTGTTCGGCGGCGGCGGTGGTGGGGACACCCGGTTCGGTGGCGGCGGCTTCACCGACCTGTTCAGCTCGATCTTCTCCGGCGGTGCCGGTGGGCCCGGTCCGACGCGGGCGCGTGGCCCGGCCCGGGGTCGGGACGTGGAGGCCGAGGTCGCCCTCGACTTCGGCGACGCGGTCCGGGGCGTCACCCTGCCGTTGACGCTGCGGGCGCCCGGCGTCTGCGACACCTGCCACGGCAACGGCGCGAAGCCGGGCACCCAGCCGACCACCTGCCCGGTCTGCCACGGTGCCGGGGTGACCACCCGTGACCAGGGGTCGTTCAGCTTCTCCGAGCCGTGCCGCAACTGCCAGGGCGTCGGGACGGTCGTCGAGGAGAAGTGCCCCGAGTGCCACGGCACCGGCGGAGTCACCAAGGCCCGCACGCTGAACGTCCGCTTTCCCGCCGGGGTCGCCGACGGTCAGCGGATCCGGCTGGCCGGGCGGGGCGAACCGGGCCAGCGCGGTGGGCCGGCGGGCGATCTGTTCGTCCAGGTGAAGGTCCGCCCGGACGACCTGTTCGGGCGTACCGGTGACGACCTGACGCTGGCCGTACCGATCACCTTCACCGAGGCGGTGCTCGGCACCGATCTGCGGGTGCCCACGCTGGACGGCGCGGTGACCCTGCGCGTCCCGCCGGGAACCCCGTCCGGTCGGGTGCTGCGGGCCCGGGGCAAGGGTGTGGTGCGACGGGACGGGCAGGCCGGTGACCTGCTGGTCACGCTGGACGTGGTGGTGCCGGCGACGGTGTCGGACGAGGCCCGGGCGGCGCTGGAGTCGTTCGCCGGGTCGACGCCGCCGGCGGCCCGGGAACATCTCGACGCGCGGGTGCGTCGGGCCGGTTGACCGGTGGACGGGTGCGGAGGTGAGTGGGATGTCGGACGGGTTCGTCGGTTCGGGTGACCCTGCCTACGAGGCCAAGGTGCTGATGATCTCGGTCGCGGCACGGATGGCGGGAATGCACCCGCAGACGCTGCGCCAGTACGACCGACTCGGCCTGGTGCAGGCCGGCCGGGCGGCCGGGGGCGGGCGGCGCTACAGCGTGCGCGACGTGGTGCTGCTGCGCGAGGTGCAGCGGCTCAGTCAGGACGAGGGCGTCAACCTGGCCGGCGTGAAGCGGATCATCAGCCTGGAACGCCTGGTGGAGCAGGCCCAGCAGCGGGTGGCCCGGTTGGAGGCGGAGCTGGACGCCGCGTACCGGCGGATCGCCGAGCTGGAGACGCTGGCCAGCGGCTTCTCCCGGGGTGACCTGGTGCCGACGAACCGCACCTCCACGGCGCTGGTCGTCTGGCGTCCCCGCCGCACCCCCGACCGCTGACCGGTTTTCCGGCGGTGAGGCGGTGGTTCCGGTTAGCCTATGAATCAGGTCCAACCAGTTCAATCCGGGCTCCGATGGCGGGGGGAAACCGTGGCGGAATCGGCGAAGAAGGTGGCCCGACAGGCGGAGGAGCGGCTCGACAAGGTGGCCGAGAACGTCCGGGAGAAGTTCGACCGGGTTACCCAGGGCAAGTTCTCCGACACGGTGAAGAACGGCAGGTTCGCCGACCGGGCTGATCGGACGGACCGGGCCGAACGTGGGGTGGACCAGGGGCAGGCTGTGGCGAAACGCCGGAACCAGGGCGGATCGGAGCGCTGACGATCCGCCGACGTGCGGGCCGGGACCCACGGGGGGTCCCGGCCCGTTCGCCGTCCTGCCAGGCGTGGGGCTGCGGTGTGGGCCGGACTCGCCGGTGTGGGCCGAGTTCAAACCGAACCAAACCGAATCGGATCCAAAAGAACCAATCGGACTTAATCCGACCAGGTTGTCGACTGGCCAGTCGCCGCTGGGGCCGGGTCGCTGCGGTGGGTGCGCTCGGTTGCGCTCGGTTGCGCGGGCGGGGCTCGCTGCAGATGCGGTCACTCTCCCGCCGGGGCCACTCGCCCGCCGGGTTGCTGGTCCGCAGGTACTCCGTAGATTGCGCAGAGTAACTTCCTTGCGCCATGACACACAGTGATCTGCGCGCTTCCCCTCGCATGTCTCCTTGCCCGCTTTGCTCTGCTGCCATCGGGGCGACATCTGGCATGGCCTGCGGGGTAGTAGTGAGAGCGCTCTCTTCTTGATCCGAGGTCTGGTTACCTGTCGTGACTGTCGCAGTGAGGACAGCAGAGCAAAGGGAGTGAGTGGTAGAGGGTGGGGGTGGGGTGATGGTGGCACTGCGTGATGGGTCGGAGTCGTCGTTCTTCGCTGGCCGCATCGTGGTCGCGGGGAAAGGGGGCAACACCGTTGCGTTAGGTGGTCCGGCTGTTCGTCGACCACCGCTGCCTCGCCGATCATGGAGTTGTGGTGGGTGACAGAACGCCCGTAAAGCCCCCAAGGTCGGCACCACCACTCCATGATCGCCAAGCGGGCCCACCCCGCTCCCCGATCGGGCACTTCCTGTCCCGGGTTGACCAGCCGCCCACGGCGTTAACGCAACGGTGTTGGGGAGAGGGGGCCGACGTGATCGCTCTGGCCGGGCCGGTGTGTCAGCTCAGCCGAGTCGGCGGTTCCCCCGGACCAGGCCGCCCTCGCACCAGTCGTGGTAGGTGAAGAGCTCCTGACGGGCCAGCAGCACCCGACTGTTGTACGCCCAGTTGCGCACCAACTCGTCGCCGTCGCGCTCGGCCTGCTCGACCAGTTTGCGGAAGCGCCGCCGGGGATGGGCGCGGAAGTTCGTCCGGATGCCGTCGGCCGCGTAGATGTAGAGGCAGTGCAGGGCGAACCGGCGGGCCGGGCAGGCTGGATCCATGGCCAGCTCGAAGAGGGTGGACACCAGGTGGTCACCGGCGACCAACAGGTCCCAGTCCTGGGGCAGGGAGGTCAACGGCACCGAATCGGGTTGGTACGCCCAGGCCCGCAACTCCGCCGGCGACGGGTCGACGGGGTTGGCGAAGCCGCGGAACGTCGGACCCTGCACGTTCACCGGCAACCTTCCGCTCACAGCCGCGGGGTGCCTCCGGCCATCCGCGGACCCGGGCTTGCTGGGGCGCAACGCTAGCCGCCGCTGCCCGGCCGACGGAAGACCCCACCGGGAGCAATTCGGCAACGGCTGCCCTGGTCGGGGCGACCTGGCCAGGGCAGCCGTGACCTGGCCAGGGGACCGTGCCGCCGTCTGGCCGGGTCGACCTGGCAGCCGTGGCCTGGCCAGGTCGACCGTAAGGCCTCGACCTGGCCAGGCCTGGCTCAGTCCGTGGCGGGTACCGGCCGGGGGTGCTGGGCAGCGATCCGGCGGCGCAGCCGCTGCTTGAACCAGCGCATGTCGGGCAGTCGGGCGAGCATCGGCCCGGTGATCACGGTGATCAGCACGTACGCCGTGGCGAGCGCGGCCAGCTTGGGTTCGACGGTGCCGGCGGCGACCGCCAGACCGGCGATGACGATGGAGAACTCACCGCGCGGCATCAACGCGAAGCCGGCCCGCCAACGGCCGGGCTCGGCGATGCCGGCCCGGCGGGCCGCCAGGTAGCCGGTGAGCAGCTTCGTCCCCATGGTGACCACGGCCAGCGCGATCGCGGGTAGCAGCACCGGCGGCATGTCCCGGGGGTCGGTGACCAGGCCGAAGAAGACGAAGAAGACCGCGGCGAAGAGATCCCGCAGCGGAGAGAGCAGCTCGGTGGCGTGGTGCGCCACCGGCCCGGACAGGGCGATGCCGACCAGAAACGCCCCGACCGCGGCGGAGACCTGGAGCCGGGCGGCGATGCCGGCCACCAGCAGGGTCAGGCCGAGCACCCCGAGCAGCAACGCCTCCGGGTCCTTGGCCGACAGGGCGGCGGAGATCAGGTGGCCGAAGCGGATGGCGACGACCAGGACGATCACCACGGTGAACACCGCGACACCCAGCGCGATGCCGCCCTTGACCAGGCCGACACCGGCCAGCAGTGCGGTCACCAGGGGCAGGTAGAGCGCCATCGCCAGGTCCTCGATGACCAGCACGGAGAGGATGACCGGGGTTTCCCGGTTACCGACCCGGCCGAGGTCGCCGAGCACCTTGGCGATCACCCCGGAGGACGAGATCCAGGTGATGCCGCCGAGCACCACGGCGGCCACCCAGCCCCAGCCGAGCAGCAGCGCGAAACCGAAACCGGGCAGGGCGTTGAGCGCCGCGTCGATCAGGCCGGCCGGGGCCGCCGAGCGCAGGTTGCCGACCAGCTCGTTGGCGCTGTATTCCAGGCCGAGCATGACCAGCAGCAGGATGACGCCGATCTCGGCGCCGACGGCGAAGAACTCCTCGCTCGCGGCCAGCGGGAGCAGGCCACCGTGACCGAAGGCGAGACCGGCGACCAGATAGAGGGGGATGGGGGAGACGCCGAACCGGCGGCTGAGCCGGCCGAGCAGCCCGAGTAGAAGCAGGAGCGCGCCGACCTCGATGAGCAGTGTGGTGGTTTCGTGCATCCGCCTCAGCCGTCCGGGTCACTGTCGGCGAGGATGGCTGTCACCCCGTCGAGACCCTGCCGGGTCCCGACCACGACCACCACGTCACCGGCCGCGAAGCGGAAGGTGGGATCGGGCGAGACGTTGACCTCGCCCTGCCGGAGCACCGCCACGATGGAGGCGCTGGTGCGGGTACGCGCCTTGGTGTCACCGAGTCGCTTGTTGACGTACTTCGACCCGGCCGGAATGGCGATCTGCTCGGTGAGCAGGCCGGCCGCCTGCTCGCGCAGGCCGGAGAGCTGACCCAGCATCAGCGACGCGCCGAGGATGTCGGCCAACGCCTCGGCCTCGTCGTCGGTCAGCGGGATGTCATGCTGGCAGGAGTCGGGATCGTCCGGGTCGTAGAGGACCAGGTCGCGGCGGCCATTGCGGTGGGAGACCACACCGAGCCGGCGACCGGACTCCGTCATCAGATCATGACGTACGCCGATTCCTGGTAAGGCGGTCTGTTCGACACGTACTCGCACGGACGTGAGGTTATACCCTGCCGGAAAGACCGGCCCGCCGGACGTCTGCGCTGCTGGTGGGCCCCCTGCCGTCGACACCGCCCGTGTTCGCCGACCCTCCGACCGGTAACCCTGTGGGCCGGGCGGCCGGCTCAGGACGAGGCGTCGGCGGGTGTGGCGACGAAGACTCCGACCCCTTCCAGGGTTTCGGTGAGCCCGGTGGCGCGCAGGATCATCATGGCCTTGCCGACCACGGTGTCCGACACGCTGTATTCCTTGCACAGCTGCGACCTGCTCGGCAGCTTGGTGCCGGGCGGCCACTCTCCCGAATCGATCTTGTTCTTCAGCTCGTCTGCGAGCACCTGGTACTGCTGCTTGGGCATACACACTCCCCGGATGGCACGCCCATTTGATCACGCGGGCACCTCCGACCTCAAGCAATCGTGGGTGGGTCATTGACCTACAACCGGTACCGATTGTAGGTTCGTCGTGAACGCCCCCGGATGGCACTTGGGGCGCTCGCGGTCGGGGCGGGCATCCCCCGTGGCCCGTCCCGACCAGGCCAGCGGCCCTGTCGTCGTACCGCCGAAGTGGGCTGCGACGGCAGGGCGGGCAGTCCGGCCGAGGCGACAGCGCGGCCGGGCTGCCCTTCCAGCACCGCGACACCGAGCCGTCCAACGAAGGAGCGCCATGGCGTACGAGTCGCCGCACCCACCGTCGAAGCTCGACCTTGGTCAACTCAGGTGGGGCGATATTGCGGTGTCCGAGCCATCGCGATACCGCCATTGGGCCGATATTGCTCCGGCCCGCCCGGGGCGGCGTGAGCCGGGTCGGGCGGGTGGGGAGGCGTGACCGGGCGGTATGTCGTACACCTGCCGGTGGTCGCCGCGGATCTGGCGCGGGCCAAGATGCTCGCCCGGACGGCGGCCCGCTCGCTTGCCTTCCTCGCCCACGTCGACCCCGGCGAGACCACCGTCTCCGCCGAGGATGATCAGGGGGTACGCCACCGCGTCTACTGCGACAACCGGCTGGACAGTGGTCGGCGGTGCGTGCTCCGGGCGGACCACGAGACCCCCTGCACCTCTCGCCTGCCCCGTTGGCCACCGAACGCCGCCCGCCTGCCCCGTTGACCTGAGCTGACTGTGAGCCCCTGTCTGCCTCTTGACCGGCGGGCGCCTTCCGCCGGATCAGGACGGTAGGCGCCGCCAAGCCGCCGCCCGGCCCAGCCCCTCCGAAGCGATCGCGCCCTCACGACGTAGGCGGTCCAGTACGACACGGATCGTCGGGTCACTGATGCCGGGTAGCGCCGTGCGGATGTCGGCGACCCGAAAGATGCGCGGGGCGTGGTGGAGCACGTAGTCGAGCACCCGATCCTGCTTCGAGCCGTCTGCCCGATCCGAAGCTGCGCGTTCGGCGAACATGCGATACGCGTTCGCCAAGATGCTGACGAAGTAGGTCAGCCACGGCCAGGGATCGGCCTCGCCGTCGTGCCAGCCGTGGGTCGAGTCCAGCAGTGCCTGGTAGTAGCCGTCTGCGCTCGCGGCGATCTGGTGCTCCAGGCTGACGTACCTCGACACCGAGTAGCCGGCATCCATCAGCAGGGCATTGGTGAGTGCCCGCGTCACCCTGCCGTTGCCGTCCTCGAAGGGGTGCACGACGAGGAGATCGAGTACGAAGAGGCCGACGAGGAGTACCGGATGGTGACGCCGCGCTATCGTCTCGGCCGCGTAACGATCGATCAGTTCGGCTACGAAATAGGGCGTGTCCGACGCTCGTACGGGCCGGAAGCGAACAGTCACTTCGCCGGTGGCGGCGCGGTCGACGACGTTGTCCTCGGTCTTGAACTGGCCGCCCGGCGCGGCGGTGCGGGCGAAGAGCAACTTGTGCAGATGGAGTAGGAGGCCCGGATTCAGCGGTCGCCAGGAGCCCTGGAAAAGGTAGTCCTGCGCGTCCCGGTAGCCGGCCAACTCCTGCTCGCTGCGAGTTCTCAGGTTGGTGACCCGTCCGGCGAGGATGCGATCGGCTCGGGCGCTGTCGTCGACGACGATCCCCTCGATGGCCGACGAGGCGGTGATGCTCGCTACCCGGGCCCGGTCGGCCAACTGGTTGAGTAGCCCGGGTAGCTGGTCGCGGTAGAGATCCTCCGATCCCCGGCCGACGTCCACCGTGCTCAGTGCCGTCACGACCGGGCCGGGAACGTGACCGATGCAATGGTCCAGTTTGGCGAAGCTGAGCACGGCAAACTCCCGGAAAAGTCCCCAACGGTGACGTGAATTATTTAGTTTAGTAGTTTCTTTGGGTAGTTTGCTGCGCGAGCCCCGGCGCGTTCGGTCTCGACTCATTGTGATGCGAGTCATACCAGCAGAGTTGAGCGGAATAGGCTCAACTTTGGTGGTGTCTCTTACTAGTGGACACGCCGATCCCGGGGGAGCCCATGAACACGGAACGACTCACCACCAAGAGCCGCGAAACCATCACCGGTGCCGTCGCGCTGGCCAACCAGCGTGGTCACGCCACCGTGGAATCCTGGCACCTGCTGCTGGCCCTGCTCGACACCGACGGCTCGACCGCCGCCGGCCTGCTGCGCGCCGTGGGTGCCGATCCCGCCGAGCTGCGCCGGGTCGCCCAGCGCGCGGTCGACGGGCTGCCCGCCGCGCGCGGGTCCAGCATCGCCGAGCCCACCCTGGCCCGGGAGTTCGTCAACGCCATCGGGGCCGCCGAGCAGATCGCCCGGCCGCTCGGCGACGAGTACACCTCCACCGAGCACCTGCTCGCCGGCCTGGCCCGGGTGGGTGGCGCGGTGTCCAACGCGCTGAAGTCCGCCGGGGCCACCGAGGAGAACCTGGTCGCCGCGTTCCCGACCGTGCGGGGCGGGGACCGGCGGGTCACCAGCGCCGACCCGGAGCAGACCTACCAGGCGCTCACCAAGTACGGCGTGGACCTGACCGCCAGCGCCCGGGACGGCAAGATCGACCCGGTGATCGGCCGGGATTCGGAGATCCGTCGGGTGATCCAGGTGCTCTCCCGGCGTACCAAGAACAACCCGGTGCTGATCGGCGAGCCCGGCGTCGGCAAGACGGCGATCGTCGAGGGCCTGGCCCAGCGGATCGTGGCCGGCGACGTGCCGGAATCGCTGCGGGAAAAGAAGCTGGTCTCGCTCGACCTCGGCGCGATGGTCGCCGGGGCGCAGTACCGGGGCCAGTTCGAGGAGCGGCTCAAGTCCGTCCTGGAGGAGATCAAGAACTCGAACGGGCAGGTCATCACCTTCCTCGACGAGCTGCACACCGTGGTCGGCGCGGGCAAGGGTGAAGGCTCGATGGACGCCGGCAACATGCTCAAGCCGATGCTGGCGCGCGGCGAGCTGCGGATGGTCGGCGCGACCACCCTCGACGAATACCGCGAGCACATCGAGAAGGACCCGGCCCTGGAGCGCCGCTTCCAGCCGGTGCTGGTCGGCGAGCCGACCATCGAGGACACCATCGGCATCCTGCGCGGCCTCAAGGAGCGCTACGAGGTGCACCACGGCGTCCGGATCACCGACGCCGCGCTGGTCGCCGCCGCGTCGCTGTCCGACCGCTACATCACCGACCGGTTCCTGCCGGACAAGGCGATCGACCTGGTGGACGAGTCCGCGTCCCGGCTCCGGATGGAGATCGACTCCCGGCCGGTCGAGGTGGACGAGATCGAGCGGGCCGTCCGCCGGCTGGAGATCGAGGAGATGGCGCTGGCCAAGGAGCCCGACGCCGCCTCCGCCGAGCGGCTGGAACGGCTGCGCAAGGAGTTGGCCGACAAGCGCGAGCAGCTCACCGCGCTGTCCGAGCGCTGGCAGACCGAGAAGAGCCACATCACCAAGCTCTCCACCGCCAAGGAGGAGCTGGAACGCCTGGGCGGCGAGGCCGAGCGGGCCGAGCGCGACGGCGAGCTGGAACGCGCCGCCGAGCTGCGCTACGGCCGCATTCCGGCACTGAAGGTCGAGCTGAAGCAGGCCGAGGAGGAGCTGGCCCGGCTCCAGGCCGACGGCGCGATGCTCAAGGAGGAGGTCGGCGCGGACGACATCGCCGCCGTGGTCGCCTCCTGGACCGGCATCCCCGCCGGCCGACTGCTGGAGGGCGAGACCGCCAAGCTGCTCCGGATGGAGGAGTCGCTGGGCAGCCGGGTCGTCGGCCAGGCCGAGGCCGTCGGTGCCGTCTCCGACGCGGTACGCCGGGCGCGGGCCGGCGTCGCCGACCCGGACCGCCCCACCGGCAGTTTCCTCTTCCTCGGCCCCACCGGCGTCGGCAAGACCGAGCTGGCCAAGGCGCTCGCCGAGTTTCTCTTCGACGACGAGCGGGCCATGGTCCGCATCGACATGAGCGAGTACGGCGAGAAGCACTCAGTCGCCCGCCTGGTCGGTGCCCCGCCCGGTTACGTCGGCTACGAGGAGGGTGGGCAGCTCACCGAGGCGGTGCGCCGCCGGCCGTACTCGGTGATCCTGCTGGACGAGGTGGAGAAGGCCCACCCGGACGTCTTCGACATCCTGCTCCAGGTGCTCGACGACGGGCGGCTCACCGACGGCCAGGGTCGTACCGTCGACTTCCGTAACGCGATCCTGATCCTGACGTCCAACCTGGGGTCGTCGGTGATCAGCGACCTGACGCTCGCCGAGGAGCAGCGCCGCGAGGGGGTGCTCGCGGTGGTTCGCTCGCACTTCAAGCCGGAGTTCCTCAACCGGCTCGACGACATCGTGGTCTTCGCCGCGCTGCGCGGGGACGACCTGCGGTCCATCGTCGACATCCAGCTCGACCGGTTGCGCCGCAGGCTCGGCGACCGCAGGCTGGCGCTGGACGTCACCGACACCGCCCGGACCTGGCTCGCCGAGCACGGGTACGACCCGATCTACGGTGCCCGACCGCTGCGCCGGCTGGTCCAGTCGGCCATCGGCGACCAGCTCGCCAAGGCCCTGCTGGGCGGCGTGATCCGGGACGGCGACACGGTGCGCGTCGACCTGGCCGACAGCAAGGACGGCCTGACCGTCACCCCCGCCTGACTCCCGCTCCTCCCCGCCCCTCTGTGCCCTTCCCCGCCCCTCTGTGCCCTCCCCGCCCCTCTGTGCCGGTGATCAAGAGGTTTACGTCACCGAGAGCGCTCTCCACTGCGCAAACCTCTTGATCACCGCAGTCGGACCGGGCGGGGCGCGGGGCGCGGGGCGCAGGGGCACGGTGGGGAGGGGTGGGATGGGGTTGGGCGGGATGGGGTGGGCTGGTTGGGGGCGGGGCGGGGAAAGGATGGGGACATGTTCGGGATGCGGAAGAAGAGCGGGGATCCGGAGTTGGATGCCGCCGTGCGGGAACTCGCCGGGGCGGACACCGTCGCCTTCGGCGGGGTGGGGTTCGCCGGCACGCTGTTGCCGGCGACCGAGGCGTACCGGCGGGTCGAGGAGGCGTTCGCGCAGCGTCCCCGACAGGCCCGTGAGCAGGTCGACTGGTTGCTGCGGCACGGCTCGCCGGCCGGTCGGGCGTACGCGGCGACGCTGCTGGAGGAGGTCGACCCGCCGGCGGCCCGGGACGCCTGGACGATGCTACGCGACGACGACGGCGAACTCACCACCTTCAGTGGCTGCCTGATGGGCAGCACCACGCTGGGTGGGTACGCCGCCGAACGGCTTGCCGACCACCGCACCGACGAAGACGCTCAGTAACTGACCGTTCACTCAGCAATAATTGAGTTTCCCCAGGTGCGTGGGGTGCGCGGTGTTGTTACCGTCTCCGCCGACACACTTGGGGAGGTGGTCGGGGTGAACGGTTCGCTGGCATACGTCGTGACGACGCTGGGATGTCTGATCGGGGTCGCCGGGGTCGTGGTGGCGGTGGTGGCCCTGCGCAAGGGGCGTAGGCAGACCCGCCCGACGGCGGCGAAGGACCCCTTCCGCGACACCGACTCCGACGCGCTGCGCGGTGACCCCCGCAAGCTCAAGCCCGGTGACATCGTCGAGATCCGCCAGGTGTCGTACGCGGTCCGTGGCTCGGTGCACCTGGTCGAAGGCGGCTGGAGCTGGGCCGAGCACCTGCTGGACACCGTCGAGGGCGACAAGCGCTGGCTCTCCGTCGAGGAGGACCCCGACCTGGAACTGGTGCTCTGGACGGCCGAGCCGGCCGCGACGGTCACCCCGGGCGCACCCACCCTCGACTTCGCCGGCCGCCGCTACTCCTGGGAGGAGTCCGGCCAGGCCCGCTACTCGGCCACCGGCAGCACCGGCCTCGACCCGCACGGCACGGTCCGCTACCACGACTACCGGGGGCAGGGCGGCGAGCGGCTCTCCTTCGAGGCGTACGGGGAGGCCGGCTGGGAGGTCGGCCGGGGTGAACACCTGCACCGTGCCGACGTGATGGTGTACCCGCAGGCCGGGCCGGAGGCGTCCTGATCGTGCTGGTCAGCCTGGACACCCCGTACGTCGACACCTGCGCCGCCGACCTGAGCCTGGCGCTCGGTGGCCCGCAACGCCCCGCCCTGCACGTGCGTGACCTGACCCTGCCCGGTGGCATCCGGCTCCGGCTACGCCTGCTAGGTGCGTCACACCAGGTCGTCCTTACCGCCCCGGCCGGGCTCGCCGACACGAACGTTCCGGCCGGGCGTGCCGACGCGGCCACCTCGGCCGGGTCCGGCGACGCGACGGGTCCTGACGCGGCGGGCCCCGACGCGACGGGTCCTGACGCGGCGGGTGCGCTCGTCGAGACGGTGGCCTGCCTGCCCGGTCGACCGCCGCACCTGCCCGACAGCCTGCACGACGAGGCGGGCGGCTACCGGTTCACCGCCACCGTGCTGCGCCCCGCCGAGGGTGAGCTGCACACCCGGATCACCGCGCTCCGCGCCGACCTGGCCGACCACCCGTACGCCCTGGTCGGGGTCTTTCCCGGCGACCCGGACGCGGTCACCGCGCTGGCGGTGCGCACCGATCTGCCGGCCGGGTCGGTCGGCTGGCGCACCTGGCACGCGTACCCCCAGACCAACGAACTGGTCCTGACCGAGACGACGGTGGCGCTCCCGCGAGCCCCGCAGCCGATGGTGCGAACCCCGCAGTCGCGAACGGAGGAGAAACCGTGACCTACCGACGCTGGATCGTGGTGGGGGTGGCCCTGGCGGTCATCGGCGCGCTGGTGGCCGCCTTCGCCATCTTCTACGGCAACTTCTCGCCGCGCGGCTACGTCGAGGACCGCTACACCCGGTCGGCGAGCCGGGACATCGGCGGGGACGCCGTCGCCTACACCTCGAACCGGACCCCGAGCCAGGTGGCGGAGGACATCACCGGCGCCTGGAAGCCGGCCGACCAGTACGTCGACGGCAGCGGCGTCTACCTGCGCTACGACGACGACTCGCTGGTGATCCTGCCGATCGCCGCCGGCTCGGTGATCCTGCTGGAACGGATGCGGACCGCGTACCCGCGTTACCACTCGACGGTGGGCAACCACTGGGGCTGGGGGCGGGGCAGCACGGTACGCGGTGGCGGCCCCGGCACCGGCAAGTAGCGCGAACCGATCCCGACCGAACGAACCCTGGAGCACCTGTGCAGAACCTGGTCACCGATCTGCTGGTCACCCTCGCCTACGGGGTGGTCGGCGTCGTCCTGATGGCCGTCGGCTACGTGCTTGTCGACGTGGCCACCCCGGGCAAGCTCCACGAGCAGATCTGGATCGAACGCAACCGGAACGCGGCGCTGCTGCTGGCCTCGAACCTGGCCGGCGTCGGCACCATCGTGGTCGCCGCGATCGCCGCCAGCGAGGACGACTTCCTCCTCGGCCTGGTCGGTGCCGCCGCGTACGGGATCGTCGGGCTGGTCATCATGGCGTTGGCGTTCGTGCTGCTCGACGCGTTGACCCCGGGCAAGCTGGGCGAGCTGCTGGTCGACCCGCAGCCGCACCCGGCGGTCTGGGTGTCGGCGGTGGTGCACCTCGCCACCGGCGCGGTCATCGCCGCCGCCATCAGCTGATGACCACGGCGCAACAGCCGGCGAAGCCGAAACAGAACACGGGCGCCTGGGTGGTGTGGATCGTCCTCGGCCTGGCGCTGTGCTGCGTGGGAAGCAGCCTCTTCAACCAGGACTCCGGTGGCACCGCCGTCCCCGCCCCGGCGGTTGACGAACGCGCCGACACCGTGCCGTTGCTCGCCCAGGCCACCGCCAGCCAGGGCATCTGCTACGGCTGGCGGCTGGAGGAGTCGTACGACTCGGCGGTCAGTGTCGGCTCCAATCTCGGCGACGGGGTGCCGGTGAGCGAGGACGCCCGCTGCCCGCGCTGGGTCGAGGCCCGTGCCCGGATCACCTACACCGCGGAGAGCAGCGAGAGCAGCGACTCGGCGTACGTCACAGTGGTCGGCTCGCCCGACATCGCCGCCGCCGACCTGGCCTCGGTGCAGGCCGGGCTGACCAGGTTCGGCCTGAACGACGACGTGTTCGTCGACGACCCGGGCTGGGCGGTCTGCCGGGCCGCTGTGGCGTTGCCGCTGCTGGTGGCCGAGGCCGGCGTCGCACCACCGGCCGCCACCCCGACCGTCGATCCCGGTGCCGCGGTGGCTCCGCTGCCGGAGGCCGGCAGCGACTTCTGGCGGGACCGGTGGGGTCTGCTGCTCACCGCCGCCGGCCTGCTGCTGGTCGCCGTGCTGCTGATCACCGTCGGGTTCGTGCAGCGGAGCCGGCGGCGGGCCCCGGCCCCGGCCGGGCGTACCTGGGGCAAGCCGTGACCGCCGGGACATCGGTGCCGGCCGACGGCGGCCCGGCCGCCCGGCCGCGCTGGCGGCTCGCCCGCGCGGCGGTGCTGGTCGCGGTCTTCGTCTGCGCCGCCTGCGGCCTGGTGTACGAGCTGGCGCTTGTCGCGCTCGGCAGCTACCTGATCGGTGACACGGTCGGGCAGGCGTCGATCGTGCTCGGCGTGATGGTCTTCGCGATGGGGGTCGGCGCGCTGGTCGCCAAGCCGTTGCAGCCCCGGGCCGCCGCCGCGTTCGCGGTGATCGAGCTGACCCTCGCCCTGCTCGGCGGCCTGTCGGTGCTCGGCCTATACGCCGCCTTCGCCTGGCTCGACCTGTACGGCCCGGCGCTGGTCGGCACGGCCTTCGTGCTGGGCCTGCTGATCGGCGCGGAGATCCCGTTGCTGATGGTGATGCTGCAACGCATCCGCGAGCAGGCCGCCGGCAGCGCGGTCGCCGACCTGTTCGCCGCCGACTACGTCGGCGCACTACTCGGTGGGCTCGCCTTCCCGTTCCTGCTGATCCCGGTCTTCGGCCAGCTCAAGGGCGCGTTGGTGGTCGGCGCGGTGAACGCGGTCGCCGGCCTGGCCCTGGTCTGCACGGTGTTCCGCGCCGAGCTGAGCCGGCGGGCCCGGCTCGTGCTGGGCGCCGGCTCCGTCGTGGTCGCCCTCTGCCTCGGGTACGCCTGGGTCACCGCCGCCGACTTCGAGGTGACCAGCCGCCAGCAGCTCTACCGGGACCCGGTGGTGCACGCCGAACGCTCCCGCTACCAGGAGATCGTGCTGACCCGGTCGGTGCGCGAGGTCGGCCACCCCGACACCGACCTGCGGCTGTTCCTCAACGGCGACCTCCAGTTCAGCTCGATCGACGAGTACCGCTACCACGAGGCGCTCGTCCATCCGGCGATGCGCGGCCCGCGCGGTGAGGTGCTGGTCCTCGGTGCCGGCGACGGGCTCGCGGTCCGCGAGATCCTGCGTTACCCGGACGTGCGCCGGGTGACAGTGGTCGACCTCGACCCGGCGGTGGTGGCGCTGGCCCGCTCCGAGCCGCAGTTGCGGGCGCTCAACGGCGGCTCCCTCGACGACCCCCGGGTACGGGTGCTCAACACCGACGCGTTCGGCTGGCTGCGTACCGCCGCCGAACGCTTCGACGTGGTCGTCGCCGACCTGCCCGACCCGGACGAGACGGCCACCGCCAAGCTCTACACAGTCGAGTTCTACGCGCTGATCCGCTCGGTGCTCGCCGAGGGCGGCCGGCTGGTGGTGCAGTCCGGGTCGCCGTACTTCGCGCCCAGGTCGTACTGGTCGATCGAGGCGTCGGTACGCGAGGCCGGCTTCGCCACCGTGCCTTACCACGTCGACGTGCCGTCGTTCGGCGACTGGGGGTTCGTGCTCGCCGCGCCGGGCGGCACCCCGCCGGTGCTGGAGCTGCCGGCCGACCCGCCCCGGCTGCGGTTCCTCGACCCGGCGGTGCTGCGGGCGGCGGCGGCCTTCCCCGCCGACCGGGCCCGCCTCGACGTGCCCGCCTCCACCCTGTTGCGGCCCAGGGTGCTCGACTACGCCCGCAGTGAGTGGCGCGGCTACTAGCCTCGGACAGGTGTCACCGTCGTCGCGCCGCCGGCTGCCACCGCGTGCGGTGGACGCGGCGGCGTACCTCCAGGCATTCGTGCTGTCCGGGGTGGCGACGGTGCTGGTCACCCGGGCCTTCCTGCGCGCCACCGGCTACCCGCAGCTCGGCGGCGGTGGTCTGCACATCGCGCACGTGCTCTGGGGTGGTCTGCTGATGACCGTCGGCCTGGGTGTGGCGCTGGTCTTCCTGGGCGGGGCCGCCCGGATGACCGGCGCGGTGCTCGCCGGGGTCGGCTTCGGGCTCTTCATCGACGAGGTCGGCAAGTTCGTCACCGCCGGCACCAACTACTTCTACCGACCGGCCGCCGGGATCATCTACGCCGTCTTCGCCCTGCTGGTGGTGATCACCCAGGCGCTGCGCGACCGGCTGCGCCTGACCCCGGGGGAACGGGTGGCGAACGCGTTGGACGTGATCGTCGGCGGGGTCGGCCGGGGGCTCACCGACCGGCGGCGGATCGCCACCCTGCGGCTGGTCCGGGGTGCCGGCCCGGAGGTCGAGTCGGCGGTGTCCGCGTTGCTCGACGTGGTGCCGCGCCGGGAACCGCCGCCGCAGCGGTTCTGGCAGCCCTGGGTGGCCCGACTGCGGGCCGCGCTGATCCGGCTGACCGCCCAGCGCTGGGTGGTCCTGCTGGTGGTGGCCTACCTGGTCGTCGAGCCGGTGGCGACGGTGGTCGGGGTGGTGACCGAGGGGGTGGCTGGCGAGCTGGACCAGGCCGGGGAGTGGGGCGCGGTGCTCGGGGTGTCCGCCTCGGCGCTGGTCGCCGCCGTGCTGAGCATCCGCGCGGCGTTCCTGCTCCGGCACGACCGGCGGGCCGCGTTCCGGCTGTTCAAGCTGGCCCTCCTGGTCGACCTGCTGTTCGGGCAGATCTTCAACTTCACGGTCAACCAGTTCGACGCGGTGACCGGGCTCGCGGTGGACCTGCTCCTGCTCGCCGTGGTGACCGCCGAACACCGTCGACTGGTCCGCGAGTCGTGACCGGGCGAGCAGGCGGACTGATCCGGTTCGGTCGCGGACCGGTGCCCGGCGCGGTGATGATTCGGCAGGTCGATCATCGGGTACGGCTCCGTCGTACCCGGTGCGACGGGACTGCGGACGTTACCGTGGTGCGGTGATCTAGGAAGGAGAATCATGGTCGATTCCCACAGCACGCCCGCCCGGACCCGCCCGGGTCTGGTGACACTCTCCAGCTATCTGCTGATGTTGTTCGCGGCGCTCCAACTGATCGGGTTGATCCTCACCCTGTCGATCAGCGGCAAGCTCCGCCAGGCGTTCGAGGACGCGTTCCAGGGGACCGCGAGCGAGGTCGAGGGGCTCGGCACCGCCGTGGTGGTCTTCGCCGTCGGCGCGTCCGCGGTCCTGCTGCTGATCGCGATCGCCCTCGTCGTCCTGGCGATCTTCAACAACCGGGGCAAGAACGGCAGCCGGATCGCCACCTGGGTGGTCGGCGGCATCATGGTCTGCTGCGTCGGCGGCGGACTGGTCAACGGTGCCGCGGGCTTCAGCGGTTCCGCCGGCTCCACCTCCGGCGACGCGCCGAGCGCCGAGGAGTTGGAGCGCAGCATGAACGCCGTGCTGCCCTCCTGGTACAACCCGGTGAGCACCCTGCTCGGCGTGCTCAGCCTGCTCGCCCTGCTGGCGGCGCTTATCCTGCTCGCCCTGCCGAAGTCCAACGAGTTCTTCCGCAAGCCCAAGACGGGTGGTTGGGAGCCGCCGGTTCCCGGTGCCGCCTACCCGGCCGCCCCGGGTTACCCGGCGACCCCGGGTTACCCGGCCACGCCCGGCTACCCGCAGGCCGGTGCCCCCGGCCAGTCGTCGGCCCCGGGTCAGCCCGGTCCGTCGTCGGCGTCCACCCCTGGCGTGCCGGACCAGCCGCAGCCGTCCGACGGCTCGTCCTGGCAGCCGCCGTCGGGTGGGGAGCCGGACCGGCCCGCCGGAGGCAGCGGACCGGACGACCCGCAGCGCCCCGCCGGCAGTTGACGGGCGCGTAACGGCGACATCGACGATTCCCTCCGAGTAGGTTGCTCACCGACGCCTACCGGAGGGAATCGTCGTGTCGTACCCGGATCAGGTGCCGGTTCGCCGGCCGGTCGCCGTCACCACGGCGGCGGCGCTGCTCGGGCTGATGGCGCTCGTCGCCGGGGTCTACGCCGTGACCACCCTGCTCGCCCTGGGCGGCACGATCGACAGGTTCCGGGCCGCCGCCACCGGCACCGCCGCCGACCCGGGCGACATCGACGGCGTGGTCCGGCTGCTGAGGCTCGGCACGATCGGCGCGGCGATGTTGACGGTGCTGGTGGGGTTGCTGCTGGTCGGCCTGGCCGGTGGGCTGCTCGCCCGACGGCGGGCGGCCAGGATCGGCGTCTGGGTGGTCTGCGGGCTGGGCCTGCTCGCCGGTGGGTGCGCACTTGTCACACTTGTCGGTCAGCGGGCCAGGCCGCTGCGGCTGGGCGTCGGTGACCGGGGCGTGGCCGACCTGTTCGGCACCCTCGGCGACGCCTACCCGTCCTGGTGGGTCCCGGCGAACGCGGGGGTCTCGGCGGGCCAGGCCCTCGGCTACCTGGTGGTGGCCGCGCTGCTGGCCCTGCCGCCGGCGAACGCCTGGTTCGCCCGCCGCAGAGCTGAGGAGCAACAGTGACCGCCGACCGAACGGCTGCGGGCCGCGCCGCGTTGATCACCGGTGCCACCGCCGGGATCGGCGAGTCGTTCGCCCGGCACCTCGCCGCCGAGGGCTGGGAGCTGATCCTGGTGGCCCGGGACGCCGCCCGGCTCGACGCGACCGCCGCCGAGCTGACCGGCCGGTACGGCAACCGGGTGGAGACCCTTGCGGCCGATCTGTCCACCGACGACGGTAGTGCCCGGGTGGAACGGCGGCTCGCCACCGGCGACCCGGTGCACCTGCTGGTCAACAATGCGGGAACCAGCCTCAGCCGGCCGTTTCTGCGCTCCACCGTCGCGGACGAGACCCGATTGCTCCGGCTGAATGTGCACGCGGTGATGCGGCTTACTCTTGCGGCCCTCGGACCCATGACCAGCCGCGGCGATGGGACAGTGATAAATGTCTCTTCGGTCGCCGGGTTCGGCCCGGTGATGCCGGGCTCCACCTATCCGGCCAGCAAGGCCTGGGTCACCAGTTTCAGCGAGTCGATCGGGGAATCGGTACGCGCGTCGGGCGTGCACGTGATGGCGCTCTGCCCCGGCTACACCCGTACCGGCTATCACGAACGCACCGGCATCGACATGTCCGGCATGCCGGGGTGGATCTGGCTGCGGGCCGACGACGTGGTCGCCGAGGCCCTACGTGACCTGCGGAAAGGCAAGACCGTAAGCGTTCCCGACTGGAAGTACAAGCTGGCCGTGGCGAGCCTGCGGCACATACCGCGACGGCTGTTGCGCGGTGCGTTCCGGGACCGGCGGGGACGGGTCGATCCGACCGGGGGATGACTGTTCGTCGGTGCCGGACCGTGCCCGGACGGCCTGACATCGAACCACAACTCTGCCGGTGCGGTCGCGCAGCGTAGCGGTCCATCGCCAGTCATCGGTCGCTCGTGTGGTCGATCCGGGTGGGGCGCACACACGACGCACAGACTTGCGCAGTACCCTCTATCGCCATGGGGGACCACGACGACCTGCGTAAATTCATCACTGACCTGGCTGTGGTCCATGGCCGGGTCGTGCTCTCCTCGGGGCGGGAGGCGGAGTGGTACGTCGATCTGCGTCGCGTGACTCTCCATCACCGGGCCGCTCCCCTGGTGGGTCGGGTGATGCGCGAGCTGACCGCCGACTGGAATTACGACGCGGTCGGTGGGTTGACCCTGGGTGCCGATCCGATCGGCATCTCGATGTTGCACGCCGCCGCGGAGACCGACCGCCCCCTGGACGCCTTCGTCGTCCGCAAGGCCGGCAAGGCGCATGGTCTCCAACGGCGGATCGAGGGTCCTGAGGTGGCCGGCCGGCGGGTACTGGCGGTGGAGGACACCTCGACGACGGGCGGCAGTGTGTTGACGGCCGTCGAAGCACTACGCGAGGCCGGGGCGGAGGTCGTGGGCGTGGCGGTTGTCGTCGATCGCGGCGCCGGCGACGTGGTACGAGCCGCCGGACTGCCGTATCGGGCGGCCTATACGTTGGCTGACCTCGGCCTTGTGGCGTGAAAATTTGCCGATTCGGATCTGCTGATATGCAGGCGGATCGATGCTGCTGGTGGAAGGATGGAATACGTGGGAACTGCGTTGGCTGAAATGACCATGCCTCAGATCTCGCCGCTTGCCGGCGAGCCGATCGAACGTGCCGACGCCGAGCGGCTGGCGGGGGTCCTCAAGGCCCTTGCCGACCCCGCCCGGCTGCGGCTGCTCAGCCTGATCCAGTCGGCGCCCGAGGGCGAAGCGTGCGTGTGTGACCTCACCGCGCCGCTCGGCCTCTCGCAGCCGACGGTCAGCCACCACCTCCGCATCCTCACCGAGGCCGGCTTGCTGGAGCGGGAGAAGCGTGGTGTGTGGGCCTACTACCGGCTGGTGCCGTCGGCGATCGCCACGATCGCCGACCTCCTCACGCCGCCGCGCAAGCGGGCCACCAAGAAGGCCCGCTGACTGCACCCGTCGTCCCGGCCAGGGGCGACGTCCGATGGCGTACCAGGGGTGGCGTCATCGGGTGGTGACGGTTGTCCGTCACCGGTCAGTTCGCTGATCCACCACCGTGCCCGCGGTGGCGTACGTGTACGCGTACGGCCGGTCCTCTCCCCGAGGACCGGCCGTTCGTCGTCCGCCGGTCAGCGGCCCTGACCGTGCTCCGGGTACCGCCCACCGTCCTGCGGCGGGGACTGACCGTAGGTCTGCGGTGGGAACTGCTGGTCGTGCGGCTGCCGGGGCTGGTCGTGGTGGTGGTGCTCGACGGTGTCCCGGACGGCCTCCACCGCCCCCACCGCGCTCGCGGCGGCGACCACGGCGACTGCCTCACCGCGCCGACGCGCCTTCCGGTCGCGGAGGAACTCGAAGAAGATCGGCAGCACCGAGATCAGGATGATCAGCGCGACCACCGGCAGGATGTACCTGTCGATCTTGTCGCCGATGGCGTTGTAGATCTGGTCGGCGAGCAGGTAGCCGATCAGCAGGATGCCGTCCACCCAGAGGATCGCGCCGACGACGTTCCAGAGGAAGAACTGCTTCGCCGGCATCCCGAGCGCACCCGCCACCGGGTTGAGGAACGTCCGCACGATCGGGATGAACCGGGCCAGCACCACGGCCTTGGCCGGGCCGAACTTCTGGAAGTAGAACTCCGCCTTCTCCACGTACTCCTTCTTGAAGAGCCGGGAGTTGGGGCGCTCGAACATCCGCCGGCCGTAGCGGGCACCGAGCCAGTGCCCGAGCTGGGCGCCGGCGATCGCGCAGAGCGGCCCACCGATCAGCAGTCCGACCAGGGAGAGCCGGGTGCCGCTGCCGAAGATCGCGTCGGCCACCGGCGAGGCGGCGACCCCGGCCAGGAAGAGCAGCGAGTCACCGGGGAAGAAGAACCCCACCAGCAGCCCGGTCTCGGCGAAGAGGATCACCCACACGCCGACCAGACCGAAGGTCTGGAGCAGATCCTTAGGGTCGAGCGGATTCAGCGCGACCGTCTCGGTCATCATCCGGGTCTTCTCACCTGTGTCCACGGCCACACACCATACCGAGCCCGCGAAGGGGCCGGTCGCGGCACTCGTCCCTTCGGCCGGGATCTCACCCCCCGGACGTGGAGGCAGTCGTGGCGTAGCGTACGGAACAAACTCGGGCGGTCACCGCCCCGCTACGGCGGGCAGCGAGCCGAATGGGCCGAACGATTGGCGACTCCACCGCAACGGCCACGGTCTGCCGTGCCGTGTGGACGCAGTGGGTGTCGCCGACCGTCAGAGCCGGGGGTCGACCGGCTCCGACTCGCAGGCGAGGATGGCGAAGACCAGCTCGTGCCGCCGCCACAGCGGGACATCGGCGGCGTACGCGTCCAGGGCGGCCAGGCCGAGCGCGTGCTCGCGCAGCGCCAGGCCCCGCTTGCGCCCCAACGAGCGGCGACGCAGCGCGGTGAGCTGGGCGGGTTCGGTGTACCCGGGGCCGTAGATGATCCGCAGGTACTCCCGGCCCCGGCACTTGATGCCCGGCTGGAGCAGCGAGCCCCGTGCCGACCGGGCCGCCGGGCCGGCGTACGGCTTGACCACCATCCCCTCGCCGCCGTCCCCGGTCAGCGCCAGCCACCAGTCGGTGGCCGCCGCCACCGCTGCCGCGTCGGCCAGCTCCACCACCTGCCGTCGGGTCGGGGTGAAGAACTCCGGGTCGGCCGCGCAGAGCCGGTCGGCCAGCGCCAGGTGCCAGCCGTGTTCCCGGTCGGTGAAGGTCACCTTCGCCCCGGCCAGCACCGCGAACGGCGCCAGCGTCACCCCGCGCAACCCCTCGGTGGGTGCCACGTACGCCCGGTAGGCCGCCGAGTAGCCCTCGACCTCCGCCCGGCGGGCCGTCATCCGGTCCCGCAGCGCGTCCACCGGCAGCCCCCGGGCCGCCGCCGCGTCCAGCGCGGCGAGCGCCGCCGGCAACGCCGCCCGCCCGGCCGCGCCGACGCTGGCGTACTGCTCGCGGATCAGCCCACCCGCCTTCGCCGACCAGGGCAGCAGCTCACAGTCCAGCAGCAGCCGGTCGGTGCCCAGCTCGTCCCACAGGCCGGCCGTGCCGACCGCCGCCCGGACCCGGTCCAGCAGCTCGCCGTCCAGCGGCGACCCGAAGAACGGCCGGCCGGTACGGGTGTGCACCACCCCGCCGCCGAACGCGCCGGGTTCCTGCTCGACGAGCACCACCGCCCGGGAACCCATGTGCTTCTCCTCGCACACCACCCGCTCCACACCGGCCGCCCGGTAGTCGTCGAACGCCTGCGTCGGGTGCTCCAGGAACCCCTCCACCGTCGACGTCGAGCAGGGTGCCATCGTCGGCGGCAACCAGACCAGCCGGCCCGGGTCCACCGCGAACCGGCTCATCACCTCCAGCGCGGCGGCGGCGTTCTCCGCCGGCACGGTCAGCGTCCCGTAGGCGTGTTCCAGGTGCCGACGCCCGGTCACGTCGGCCAGGTCGAGCACGGTGTCCGGGCGGGCCGGCGGGCTGACCAGAGGCCGGGCCGGGGCGTACCACTCCCGCTGGGCGGCGACCGAGACCAGCTCCTTCTCCGGGTAGCGCAGCGCGGTGAGCT
This sequence comes from Micromonospora sp. NBC_00421, assembly GCF_036017915.1. NCBI lineage: Bacteria > Bacillati > Actinomycetota > Actinomycetes > Micromonosporales > Micromonosporaceae > Micromonospora > Micromonospora sp. NBC_00421. The sequence goes on along the minus strand of NZ_CP107929.1, from coordinate 5,687,133 downwards.
GCCCGCCGAAGACGCAACCGGTGTCGACGCAGATGGTGTTGTTCACCCACTCCGGCACCGGGGTCGGGGTGTGCCCGTAGACGACCATTGCCGAGCCCCGGTAGTCGCGTGCCCACGGGTAGCGCACCGGCAGGCCGTACTCGTCGGTCTCGCCGGTGGTCTCGCCCCAGAGCGCGAACGAGCGGACCCGGCCCGACGCGCGGCCGTGGTAGGCCTCCTTCAGCCCGGCGTGTGCCACCACCAGCCGGCCGCCGTCCAGCACGAAGTGGCTGACCAGGCCGTCGATGAAGGTCGCCGCCCCGGTCACGAACGCCGGGTCCTCGGCGTCGAGCTGCGCCATCGTCTCGGCCAGGCCGTGGGTGAGCTTGACGTCCTGACCACGCAGCTTGCGCAGCAACTTGTGCTCGTGGTTGCCCGGCACGCAGATCGCGTGCCCGGCCGCCACCATGCCCATCACCAGGCGCAGCACGCCGGGGGAGTCCGGGCCGCGGTCCACCAGGTCACCCACGAAGACGGCGGTACGACCAGCCGGGTGCGCCGCGTCCACCGGGCGACCCGCGTCGTCGCGGTGCAGCAGGTAACCCAGCCGCGTCAGCAGCGACTCCAGCTCCTGGCGGCAACCGTGTACGTCACCGACGATGTCGAACGGCCCGGTCAGCTCCCGCCGGTCGTTGTGGAGCCTGTCGAGGCGAACCTGCGCCGCGTCGATCTCCTCGACCCCGCGCAGCACGTGCACCTTGCGGAACCCCTCCCGGTCCAACTGCCCGTACGACCGGCGCAGGTCGCGCTGCATCCGGGCCAGCACCTGCCGGCCGTGCGTCCGGTCGGCGCGGGCCTGGGTCCGCTCCCAGGCCAGCGTCTCCGGCACGGCCAGCACGATCGCCACCGGCAGCACGTCGTGCTCGCGGGCCACCTTGACCAGACCGGCGCGGGCGTGCGGCTGGAGGTTCGTCGCGTCGACCACGGTGAGCCGGCCCCGCCGCAGCCGGACCCCCGCCACGTGGTGCAGTGCCCCGAACGCGTCGGCCGAGGCGGACTGGTCGTTCTCGTCGTCGGCGACCATCGCCCGGAACGCGTCCGAGGCGAGCACCTGGCTGGGCGCGAAGTGCCGGGCGGCGAAGGTGGACTTGCCCGACCCGGAGACGCCGACCAGCGCCACCAGGGCGAGTTCGGGAATGTCGAGGATGGTCATCGGGCTACCTCCCGGGTGCCCGTCCCGACGGTCGTTCCCGTCCCCACGGTGCGGAACACGGCAAGCTGGGTGGGTGGGCCCACCTCGGGGTCGTCGTCACCGACGCCCCGGATCTCGGCCACATAGCCGTACGCCGCCGCGACCCGGTCGACCCAGTCGGCGAACTCGACCCGGGTCCATTCGAAACGGTGGTCGGGGTGCCGGAACCGGCCCGCTCCCAGCCCTTCGTAGCGGACGTTGTGCTCGGCGTTCGGTGTGGTCACCACGACGGTGGCGGGCCGGGCGTGGCCGAATACGGCATCCTCCAGCGCCGGTAGGCGTGGCGGGTCGACATGCTCGATCACCTCCATCAGGACCCCCGCGTCGTACCCGCGTAGCCGGTCGTCCCGATACGTCAGGGCGGACTGCCACAATCGGACCCGGTCCCGTTGCCGATCCGGCAGCCGGTCCAGCCGCAGTCGACGGGCTGCGAGCGTCAGCGCCTGGGTGGACACGTCGGTGCCGACGATCTCCGTGTAGCGCCGGTCGCCGATCAGGGCGGACAGCAGCGCACCGGGTCCGCAGCCGAGGTCCAACACCCGGGTCGCCCCGCTGGCCGTGAGCGCGGCGAGCACCGCCTCCCGGCGGCGCAGCGCCAGCGACGGCTGGCGAGGGGCCTGTTCGCGTTCGGCTTCGGTAACGCTGTCGGCGGGTGGCTCGTCGGCCAGCTGCTGCGCGGCGAGGCGAGCCATGGCCTCCCCGGCCAGGGCTCGTTGGTGGGCCAGGTAGCGGCGGACGATGACGGCCCGCTCCGGGTGGTCGGCGAGCCAGCCGGCACCCGCTCGGAGCAGCTTGTCGATCTCGTCCGGGGCGACCCAGTAGTGCTTCGCGTCGTCGAGGACCGGCAGCAGCACGTACAGGTGGTTGAGGGCGTCGGCGAGCCGTACCGTGCCGGTGAGGGTCAGATCGACGTAGCGGCTGTCGCCCCACTGCGGGTGCGTGTCGTCGAGTGGAATCGGGGCGGCCGTCACCGCCCAGCCCAGCGGGGCGAACATCCGGGCGGCCAGGTCGGCACCGCCCCGGCAGCGCAGCACCGGCACCCGCAGCTGGAGCGGGATCGGCGCGGCGGCCAGCTCCGGCCGGTCCCGGGACTCGCCGCGCAGGGCCGAGCGGAACACCTTGGCCAGCGCGGAGGAGAGCAGGCTCGACGCGGCGTACGGCCGGTCGTTGACGTACTGGCCGAGGCTGAAGCTCTCCGGGGCGCGGCCCCTGCCCCGGCCCTCGCCGGTCAGCCGCAGCGGGTCGACGTCGACCAGCAGGGCGGCTGTGCAGTGCTGCTCGTCGGCCTCGGGATAGAACACGTGCGCCGCGCCGACCGGCAACTCGAAGGAGTGGAGCCGGTCGGGATGCTTGACCAGCAGGTATCCGAGGTCGGTGGCGGGCCGGTGCGTCGTGGTGAGGGTGAGTAGCACGGCCCCAGGGTGCCAGGGCCGTCGATCCTCCGTCGTCCCGTTTACGTCCCGCCGTGGCCCACGACGCGGGCCCCGCCGAGCCCGCTGCGGGCCCGGCGGGGCAGGCCGGTCAGGCGACGAAGCGGGTCCGTCGGTGCCTGGACATCAGGTAGCCGCCGCCACCGACCACGAGCAGCAGCGCACCGAGAGCGGCGAACAGGGAGGTCGGCACGCCGGTGACCGGCAGGCCACCGTCGTCACCGGCACCCTGGCCGCTGGCCGGGTTGACCGTGAGCCAGGCCCGGTCGTTGGCCGGCCTGAGGTCATCGGCGAAGCCAACGCTGCCCGGGCACTCGCACGGTGCGTTGACGTGTACGGCCCCCCGGGCGTTCGGGACGACCCTGTCGATGCGTAGCCGGAAGTCCATGGTGTAGCTCTTGCCGTTCAGCAGGAGCATGCCCGAGCTGCACTGGTAGGTGCGGGTGCCCCGCCGCAACCCGCAGTTGTCCGGGACCTCGGTGGCGGTGGTGCCCGGTGGCAGTTCGACGACCGTGTGGGTGGCGGCCTCGTAGTCGCCGTTCACCCTGTCGAGCGTGGCCGGGCCGTTGTTCCGGAAGCCGACGGTCGCCGTGACGACGGCGCCGGCCCCGCCCTGCACCGTGTCGCCGACCGCCACGAGGTCGGTGCCGTTCCTGCCGGTGATCTTGATGGACCACGAGGTGTAGTTGTTGCCCGGACCGACGTCGGTCTGGTCGGCGTGCCGCGACTGCGTCGAGGCGTCGGTCAGGGCCAGTCTCGGGCCGCTGCCGGGGATGGCCGCCCGGGCACCGGCCTCCTTCTGCACCCGGTACAGGTCCTCGAAGTCGGCCCTGGTCATGAAGTAGGCCGAGGCGGACTGGGTGCTCGGCGCATAGGTGTCCTTGCCGAGCCGGAGGTCCAACGTGGTCGCGAGCCGCCCGCCCGCCGGGATCTCCTCGTCGAACTGGCAGGAGAACAGGCGATCATCGTTGTAGAGGCAGTTGCTGAACCGGCCCGGGGCCAGGACGGCGTAGGGGAGGTCGAAGACAGCCGCGAAGCCCGCCACGGCCTTGTCGCCGACGTTCGCCACGACCAGTGGCACTGCGACCTTCCCGCCGGGCGGGGTGGAGTGGCTGGTGTCCGGGCCGCCGGCCAGGTCGACGCCCTCACCGACGCGGATCCGGGAGGTGTAACTGCCCCGTCGCTGGCCGGCCACGAGGAGGTCGACCTTGACGTCGCCCGAGTCGCCTACCATCGCCTCGTCGGTGGCGGTGATGCGTACCGGTTCGGTGCCGCTCCGGTAGATCCCGCTGCCGGGTAGTCCCTCGGTGATGTCGATGCCGTCGGGCTCCTTGCAGACCAGGACGCCCGGCTCCGGGGCCGTGCAGTCCATGGCCCGCTCGGCGGCGACGGTGATCTTGCCGGCGAGAGAGCGGTAGTCGTACCGCACGGAGACGTCGGAGAGCGCGGTCGGTCGGTCGGCGTACAGGATCAGGACGCGGGAGACGCCCGGGGAGCGGGGCGCGAGGGTGGTGTCCTGGAAATAGGGCCGGATCTCGACCGTGGGCGCGGCGAGGGCCGGGGTGGCGGTGCCGGTGAGGAACACGCCTGCGACGCCGATCCAGGCCAGCCAGCGCCGATGCGAACGCTCGATCATGGGGTCCTCCCAGTGGGGGTGGGCCCACGCAGCTTAGAGGTACCTCACGGTTTTTGGGTCACTCTGCTGAGTGATCGGCGTGCCCCTCCCTCAGCGATAGTCGTCCTCGTCGGCGGTGACCACCCGGGCCTGCTCCATCGCGTCCCAGTCGGCGACCTCCAGGCCCCGGTGCGGCTCGGCGTCGGTCTCGTCCGGGCCGATCACGGCGGCCTGCTCGACCGCGTCGGCCGGCTCGGCCTCCGGGTCGCGCTCCTCCGGGTCGAGGTGGTCGCTCGGGGTGAAGTCCTCGTCGGGCTGACCCATCGTCCCTCCCTGGTTTCCGGTGGCCTGTCCACCCCACCGTACGGCCTGGTGGGGGAGGTCGCCCGGTGGGCGCGGGAACGCGGGAACGTCCCACCGGGAACGCCGGCCGGTGTCAGGATGGGTCGGTGGGTTTCCTGATCCGGTTGGTGATCACGGCGATCGCGCTGTGGGTCACCACGCTGATCGTGCCCGGGGTCGACGTCACCGGCCGCAACGGCGCGAACACCGCCCTCACCCTGCTCGTGGTGGCGCTGATCTTCGGTGTCGTCAACGCGGTCCTCAAGCCGGTGATCAAGGTGGTCGGGTGCGTGTTCTACCTGCTCACCCTCGGGTTGTTCGCGCTGGTGGTGAACGCGTTGCTGTTCCTGCTGACCGACCGGCTCGCCCGCGCCCTCGACCTGCCGTTCCGGGTGGACGGTTTCTGGGCCGCCTTCTGGGGGGCCATCGTGATGGCCGTGGTGACCTGGTTGATCAGCATCGCCGTGCCGGACCGTCGGGAGATCCGGTGAGGCCGACGGGTGGACGGTCGCCGGGGCGGTGGTGCCCGCCGTCGCCTCCTGCGGGATACTGCCGACGGTGGACAGCGCGGTCCGGCGCACCGATGGAAGTCAGCGGCCAGCGCGGCCGAGAGCGGTAACTAAGGAGCTTTTCACATGCCCATCGCTTCCCCCGAGGCTTACGCGGAGATGCTGGACCGGGCCAAGGCCGGCCGGTACGCGTACCCCGCGATCAACGTGACCTCGTCGCAGACCCTGAACGCTGCGCTGAAGGGCTTCGCCGACGCGGAGAGCGACGGCATCATCCAGGTCTCCACCGGTGGTGCCGAGTACCTGTCCGGCCCGTCCGTCAAGGACATGGTGACCGGTGCGGTGGCGTTCGCCGCGTACGCGCACGAGGTGGCCAAGAAGTACCCGGTCAACGTCGCGCTGCACACCGACCACTGCCCGAAGGACAAGCTGGACGGGTTCGTCCGGCCGCTGATGGCCATCTCCCAGGAGCGGGTGCGCAACGGCCAGGAGCCGCTGTTCCAGTCGCACATGTGGGACGGCTCGGCCGTGCCGGTGGCGGAGAACCTGGAGATCGCCGCCCAGCTCCTCGACGAGGCCGCCAAGGGCAAGATCGTCCTGGAGATCGAGGTCGGCGTCGTCGGTGGCGAGGAGGACGGCGTCGAGAACGCCATCAACGACAAGCTCTACACCACCGTCGAGGACGGCCTGGCCATGGTCGAGGCGCTGGGCCTGGGCGAGAAGGGCCGCTACATGGCGGCGCTGACCTTCGGCAACGTGCACGGCGTCTACAAGCCGGGCAACGTCAAGCTCCGCCCGGAGATCCTCAACCAGATCCAGGAGGCGGTCGGCGCCAAGTACGGCAAGGACAAGCCGCTCAGCCTGGTCTTCCACGGCGGCTCCGGCTCGCTGCTGGAGGAGATCCGGGAGGCGCTCGACTACGGCGTGGTGAAGATGAACATCGACACCGACACCCAGTACGCCTTCACCCGGCCGGTCGCGGACCACATGCTCCGCAACTACGACGGCGTACTCAAGATCGACGGCGAGGTCGGCAACAAGAAGCAGTACGACCCGCGTACCTGGGGCAAGCTGGCCGAGGCCGGTCTGGCCGCCCGGGTCGCCGAGGCGTGCGAGCACCTGCGCTCCACCGGCACCCGGATGAAGTGACCTTTCGTAGCCCGCCGACGGCCGGCCCCCGCACGGGGGCCGGCCGTCGGCGTCACGGCGGTGGCCGGGACGGGCGTCAGGCGGTCGCGGTGAGCACCCGGACGGCCTCGTGGACGTCGTCGGTGAGGTGGATGCTGGCGGACAGGTCACCGGCCGGCGACCCGGCGAACAGCGGCCGCAGCAACGACTCGATCGGCAGCTCCCGGGTCCAGTACGCCCGGTCCAGGAAGACGTACGCCCCGCTCGCCCCGTCCGTGCCGTAGTACGTCTTCGTCGCCGCCTGGAACACCTCCTGCACGGTGCCGGCCCGGCCGGGGGCGAAGACGATCCCGCCCCGGGCCAGCCGCAGGATGGTGTCCTCCCGGATGGCGTTCGAGAAGTACTTGGCGATCCGACCGGCGAACAGGTTCGCCGGCTCGTGGCCGTACAGCCAGGTGGGGATGGCCAGCCCGCCGGAGCGGGCCCAGTCCAGGCCGGGGCCGCGCTGCTGCGGCACGGCGGCGGCGTAGCGCTCGCGGACCGCCAGCGCGGTGGCCGTGTACCGGTCGTGGTCGGTGAAGTCGGGGGCCGCCGCCAGCAGGTCGATCGCGGTGTCCAGCTCCCGCGCCGGCCAGGCCGCCAGGAACGCCCCCAGGTTGGCCGCCTCCATCACCCCGGGGCCGCCACCTGTCACCACCAGTCGGTCGGCCCGTGCCAGCTCCCAGCCCAGCACCGCCGCCATCCGGTACGGCACGCTGCCGCGCGGCACCGCGTGCCCGCCCATCACCCCCACCACCGACTGCGGCCCGTGGGTGGACAGCCAGGTCCGGGTCGCGTCGGCCAGGGCGTTGTCCACCCCGTGGTCGTGCAGCCGCTGGCCGAGCGCCTCCTTCACGTCGGGCAGGGCCCCGCCGTGGGCGCGGAAGTGCTGGTAGACCCGGGTGTCGTACATCCCGGCGAAGCCGGCGTCGGCGAACCCCTCGGCCAGGTCGGCCGGGGTGTAGAGGTGGGCCGGCTGGGTCGGGTACGGCAGGCCGGAGAAGGGCGGCACGACGTTCGCCCCGCGCCGGACCAGGTCGGCCCCGACCTCCCGGCCGGCGAACCGGCAACCCACGAAGAGGGTGCCCGCCACCTCGGTGGCGGTCAGGTCGGGGACCGGATCGAGGTCGAGGCGGAGCCCCTGCACGGTCAACCCGGCGAGGCTGCCGGCGACCAGGTGCCTGTCGAACTCGGCCCGGGTCTCGATCTCGTCATGACTGGTGTCGTGCGGCGCGATGACGTCCGCGGGAGGTGGGGTCGGCACCCCGTCATCCTGCCCCCACCCCGCCACCGCCGCGCGGCGGCCGGGGCACCGACGACAGGAGCCCGGCGACCGAGGTCACCGGGCTCCTGCGTAACCGGTTCCTGGGGAGGCTCCGGACCAATAGTTGTAGTGGAAAACATCTTCGGGCGGCATGGGCCGCAGGGCCGGTACGGTCGGCCGAGGGTTCACCCGGTGGGGCCGAGGGTTCACCCGACAGGGTCCCGGGCGTGACGTAGACCTCCACCGTTCAGCCACCGTATGCACCCGACCCCCTCGCGCGGCGCAGGGCGAAGCGGGTTGAATGGGGCGATGCAGAACCTGTTGCCTGAGCCTCCGGCCACCCTCCTGCCCGTCCACGAAGAGGCGGACGCCGCTCTGGCCGCCGCCGCGGACAAGGGCACCGACGAGGCGTACGCCGAGGTCGCGGCCCGCTTTCCCACCCACAGCGCGGCCTGGGCGGCGCTGGCCACCCGAGCCCTGGACAGCGGCCAGGTGATCGCCGCGTACGCGTACGCCCGCACCGGCTACCACCGTGGCCTGGACCAGCTGCGGCGCAGCGGCTGGAAGGGGCACGGCCCGGTCCCGTGGTCGCACACCCCGAACGAGGGCTTCCTCCGCTGCCTGTACGTGCTGTCCCGGGCCGCCGGTGAGATCGGCGAGGCGGACGAGGCCGCCCGGTGCGCCCAGTTCCTCCGCGACTGCGACCCGGCGGCCGGAGACGCTCTCGCCAGCGCCTGACCTGCCGGTCGTCACCGGCCCGCCCCGAAGTCGTCCGGGGCGGGCCGGTGACGCCGGTTCCTGTCGTCGTGCTGCTGACCGGGCCGCTCAGAGCCCCTCGGCCACCGCCGCGGCGATCTTCAGCCAGGCGTCCCGGGTGGCCGAGGAGAGCCCGCCGTAACGGATCGGCTCGCCGGTGTCGATCAGCCGCTCGTACGGCGCGAGCAGCACCGCCCTCGTCCGGGCGGCGAAGTGTTCCTGGATGGCCGGCAGGTCGATCTCCTTGCGGGACGGCGGCATCGACACCACAGTCACCGCCTGCCGGACGAGCCGGTGCCGACCGCTCTGCTCCAGGTGGTCGAGCATCCGGGCGGCCGTCTCGGCCGAGTCGTTACGGGCCGACATGGTGACCACCAACTGGTCGGTGGCGTCCATCGCGGCCTGCCAGTTCTGCGCCCGGACGTTGTTCCCGGTGTCCACGAAGATCAGCTTGTAGAACCGGCTCACCACCTCGCGGATCTCGGCGAACGCCGCCGCCGTCAGCATCTCGCCGCCGGTGGCCGACTCGTCCGAGGCGAGCACGTCGAACATCCCCTCGCCCTGCGAGCGGACGTACTGCGACAGGTCCCCGATCCGGCCGTGCGGCCCCTGGAACTGCCCGAGGTCACGCAGCATGTCCCGGACCGTACGGGAGTGGAAGTCCTGCTGCGCCCGCATGCCCAGGGTGCCCTGGGTCTCGTTGTTGTCCCAGGCCAGCACGTAGCCACCGCGCTTCTGCCCGAAGGTCATCGCGAGCAGCAGGATGGCCACGGTCTTGCCGGCCCCGCCCTTGGGATTGACCACTGTCACCTGGCGCAGCCCGCCGAAGTTGCGGCGCACCATCTCGATGTCCCGCTTCAACTCCTGCTCGTGCTGCCCCGGCGGGAGTTTCACCAGCCCGATCCGGTTGACCATGGCCCGTACGCCCATCGTGGCGATCGGCTCGGCCGGTCGGATCTGCCGGCGGCGGGCGAAGTCCTCGGCGGTCGGCGCGACCCCGCTCTCCGGCGACCAGCCCAGTTCCGGGTATCCGGTCAGGGCCGCCGGGTCGGGACTGGCCGGTGGGGTCGCCCCGACCGGGGCCGGCTGCTCCGGCCAGGAGGGTCGGTACCAACCCCCCGGTGACTGCTGTGGGGGCGGCACCGGTCCTGTCCCGCCCGTCGACTCCGGGCGGGTCGATCCGGGATCCACCGGCCCTGGTCCGGTCGGTGCCGAGGCGGTCGGGCCGGGTGCGGCGGGAAGTGCTGGTGGCGAGGTGGGCGGGAGCGGCGGCGGTGCGGTGGGTGCCGGGTAGGGGTGAACGGCGGCAGCGGGCACCACCTCGGCCCGGCGCGGACCTTCGGCTCTGCCGGGTTCATCGGCACCGCCCGAGAGCCGCTGGGGCGGCAGCGCCCACGGCGACTCGCCCCGGCCGGCGTGCGGTGCCGACACCGCCGCCACGCCCGTCGCATCCGACGTCGGATCCGGGCCGGCTCCGCGGATCCCGGGAGGTTCAGGCCCCGCCGAGGGTGGAGACCCCTCAAGATCCGACTCGGTCGGGTCGGTCCCGTCGGTCAGGCCGCTCCCGTGGCCCGGACGGGCCGGTGGGACAAAGTGAGCCAGGCCGTTCGGTGGGTTCGTGTGCGTCGCCTGACCAGGCCCGGGGGCAGGCCCGGCGGGTGGCGACGGTGGGCCGGCGAGCGACGGGTCCAGGGTGAACGGCAGATCGAGATCCAGCTGACCGTCGTACCCGGGCGGGGCCCAACCACCGTCGGGCGGCGTCGGGGTGACCTCCGCGGCGAGCGACGGGTACGCCGTCGGCGGGTACACCGGCGCGGGCTCGCCGGCCCAGTGCGGCACCGCATCGGCCGGGTCGGGCGGCCAGAGCGGTTCGATGTCCCGCTCCGGCACCGGCTGCTGGCCGGGCAGTCCTGCCCGGTCGGCGTTGTCGTCCACCACGGCTCCTCCCCCATTCCTCCCGCCGAGGATAGGCCGTCCCGGTCCCGTCACGCCGGGTGACGGACGCGGGTGGTGGTCAGCCCTGGTAGACCGCCCAGGCTCCGGGCTCGGTCCACCAGGACCGCTTGCGGCTCAGCTCACCCTCGACGCCGTCGTCGAGGAAGGGCACCCGTTCGTCGCGGGGGATCACGGCCACCGCCCGGCCCCGGGCCCGACGCACCTCGTACCGGATCTTCCTCTTCCTACCCAACGTGGAGCGGGCCGGCACGGGAACGGCCACCGCGACCTCCACCAGCCCGTCGGCCGGGTCGCCGGCGGTGAGCAGGGGCAGCGAGTCGAGGGTGGCGTACCCGCCGGCATTGCCGATCGCGCAGGCCAGGATCGGGTCGGTGCCGTCGGAGAGCACCGCGTCGTCCACCTCGACCCGGCCGCGCCAGTGCAGCGGCCGGCCCGCGTCGTCTGCCGCGCCGAGCAACGCGCCGTCCAGGGTCACCGAGCCGCCGTCGTTGCGCAGCAGGTCGAGTCGGCGTACGCCGCCGTCGAGCACCGCCGCCGCCACCGCCGCCGGTTCCCGGGGCAGACCGAGCTGCGCGACCAGGTCCCGGTGCGGGCCACCCCGGGCCGGATCGAGCGGGAGTACCCCGATCGGCGGCAGATCGGGCACCGTACGGTTGCCGGCCAGCTCGGCCGGGCGGCGGCTCGGCGGTGGGGCGTACCGGCGGACCAGCCGACGCACGACGGCGCGCAGCTGGGCGTCGCTGGCGGCGGCGACGACCAGCCGGACCTTGCTGTCCGGGTCGGGCCAGGTGAGGCCGTCGGGACGGGCCGGGGCGTCCAGCCGGGCCAGCACCTCGTCGACCTCGGCGTCGGAGTATGCGGTCACGGTCTCCACCCGGGCACCCCGGGCGGTCAGCTCGTCGGCACAGGCCAGCACCGGGACGCGCGGCGTCGCACAGCGCTCCCCGCCCGTGTTGGTCTGGCTGCCTGCGTCGGGCTGCGCGGCGGGCGGCTTCCCGGCGGGGTCGGAGGTGCCGCCGCAGCAGGCGTCGCCGCTTCCGCAGCCCCCACCTGGAGCGTCCCGCTCCGAGCCGAGGGTGAGCAGCACCACGTCGTACAAACCGGGCCTCCTGACCTCCGACGTGAACCCCTGCCGGCCACGCCGTCCCTACTTGTTAGCCTGACACCCCGGGCTCGCCAACCGGTCGCCACCTGGCACCCGAGCCTTCTGGAGGCGGAAAAGATGCCAGCGATCGTGCTCATCGGTGCTCAGTGGGGCGACGAGGGCAAGGGCAAGGTTACCGACCTGCTGGGTGAGCGGGTCGACTACGTCGTGCGCTACTCCGGCGGCAACAACGCCGGCCACACGGTGATCACCCCGGACGGGCAGAAGTACGCGCTGCACCTGATGCCGTCGGGGGCGCTCTCCCCGAGTGCCATGATCGTCATCGGCAACGGGGTGGTGGTCGATCCCAAGGTGCTGCTCGCCGAGATCGACGGGCTCGCCGAGCGCGGGGTGGACGTGTCCCGGTTGCGGATCTCCGGGGACGCGCACCTGATCATGCCGCACCACCGGGCGTTGGACCGGGTGGTGGAGCGCTACCTCGGCTCGGCCCGGATCGGCACCACCGGGCGCGGCATCGGCCCGGCCTACGGCGACAAGGTCGCCCGGATGGGCATCCGGCTCCAGGACCTGCTCGACCCGGGCATCCTGCGCAAGAAGCTGGAACTCGCGCTGCGCGAGAAGAACCAGCTGTTGTTCAAGGTCTACAACCGTAAGGCCATCGACGTCGACGAGACCGTCGAGGAATACCTGCGGTACGCGGAGCGGCTGCGGCCGTACATCGCGGAGACCCGGGTGATGCTCTGGGACGCCCTGGACCGGGGCGAGACGGTGCTGCTGGAGGGCGCCCAGGCCACCATGCTCGACATGGACCACGGCACGTACCCCTTCGTCACCTCGTCGAACCCGACGGCCGGTGGGGCGTGCGTGGGCGCGGGCATCCCGCCGACCGCGATCACCGGGGTCATCGCGGTGAGCAAGGCGTACACCACCCGGGTCGGGTCCGGCCCGTTCCCGACCGAGCTGTTCGACGACAACGGCCAGCACCTGCGTAAGGTCGGCCACGAGTACGGCACCACCACCGGCCGGGAACGCCGCTGCGGCTGGTTCGACGCCGTCGTCGCCCGGTACTCCTGCCGCCTCAACGGCGTCACCGACCTGGTCATCACCAAGCTGGACGTGCTCACCGGCCTGCCCAAGGTCCCGCTCTGCATCGGGTACGAGATCAACGGCGAACGCTTCGACGACATGCCGATGACGCAGACCGACTTCCACCACGCCACCCCGATCTACGAAGAGCACGACGGTTGGTGGGAGGACATCAGCAAGGCGCGCACCGAGGACGAGCTGCCGGAGAACGCCCGCCGCTACATCGCCCGAATCGAAGAGATCACCGGCACCCGCGTCAGCGTCGTAGGCGTAGGCCCCGGCCGCGAAGAAAACGTGATCCGCCACCCCCTCCTCCCCTAACCCCCCACCCCCCCGCCCGCCCCCGCCCGCCCCGTCTCGCCCCGTCTCGCCCCGGTGATCAAGAGGTTTGCGTCACGAGAGTGGTCGTTCTTGACGTAAAACTCTTGATCACCAGCTGAGTCGCGAAAGTTATCCACAGGGTTTTCCACAGGGGTCGAAGTTGCTGTGGGTGGCGGGTCAGGGTGGGGCGGTGATGCCGCTTGAACTCATCCATCGGGTCGCCCTGGGGCAGGACGGGATGGTGACCACGTCGCAGGCCCTCGCGGCCGGTCTGACCCGTGACCACATCAGACAGCTCTGCCGCTCGGGCCGGTGGAGGCGGCTGTCCCGTGGTTGCTTCGCGCCGGGCGGGCAGCCACCCGATGCGGTCACCGGCCGGACCCGCATCCGGGCGGCGGTGGTCAGCCTCGGTCCGGGAGCCTTTGCGGTCCTCGACAGCGCGCTGGAGCTGCACGGCATCGCCGTACCGCGCCGGAACTCCGCCGTCCACGTCTCGGTGCCTGTGGACCGCCCCCGGCCGCAGCGGCCCACCGATCCCTCACTCGTGGTCCACCAACTGACCGTGCGCCCCGATGACATCGTCGAGGTGTCCGGCATCCCCACGACATCACCGTTGCGGACGGTGACGGATGTGATTCTCCGACTGGACCGGTACCCTGCCGTGTCGGTGCTCGACTCGGCGTTGAACCGCGGGCTCGTCACCCCGGAGGACCTCGCGACCGCACCGGTGCTGGTCCGGGGCCGACGGGGTGCCCCGGCGGCCAGGAGTCATCTCGGCGAGGTGGACGGGCGGGCCCAGTCCCCCCTGGAGACCTGGGCACGACTGCGGTGTGTCGACGGCGGTGTCCCGCCCGACGTACTGCAGCAGGAGGTCCGCGACGAGGACGGCCATCTGCTCGGCATCGGTGACCTGGGTTGGCGTGCCGCCCGGCTGATCGCCGAGGCCGACGGAATGGGCCCCCACGGTACGCCGGAGGCACTCTTCGCCGACCGTCGCCGGCAGAACCGCCTGGTCAACGCGGGCTGGCGAATCCTCCGGTTCACCTGGTCCGACGCTCTGCGTCCCGACTACATCCCCCAGACCGTCCGCCAAGCCATGTCCGCCCCCCGCAACCCGCCCCACTCCAGAAGAACCCCGCACTAACTAGCCCTCCCCCCGTAGTCACCCCACCCGCCCCCCTCCACCCCTCCCAGCCCGGTGATCAAGAGGTTTGCGTCAGTCGATCAAGAGGTTCACGTCAAAGTTGATCTCCAGCATGACGTAAACCTCTTGATCGACGGGGCGAGGCGAGGCGAGGCGGGGCGAGGCGGGCGGGGCGAGGCGGGGCGGGGCGAGTGGGGCGGGGTGGGGTGGGGGGTGGGGGAGGGTGGGTAGGATTCGTCGCCGTGCGCGTACTTCTTCTGGGTGGTGGTGGGCGGGAGCATGCGCTCGCCCTGGGGTTGGTCGAGGATCCGGCTGTGGAGGCCCTGTTCGCGGCACCCGGTAACCCGGGGATCGCGGGGGTGGCGGAGCTGCGGCAGGTCGATCCGGTCGATCCTGCCGGGGTGGCCGAGTTGGCCGTGTCGGTCGGTGCCGACCTGGTGGTGATCGGGCCGGAGGCGCCGCTGGTGGCCGGGGTGGCCGACGCGGTACGCGCCAAGGGCGTCCCGGCGTTCGGGCCGTCGGCCGAGGCGGCCCGGTTGGAGGGCTCGAAGACCTTCGCCAAGGAGATCATGACGGCGGCCGGGGTGCCGACCGCCCGCGCGTACACCTGCACCGATGCGGAGAGCGTCGGGCGGGCGCTCGACGAGTTCGGCACGCCGTACGTGGTGAAGGACGACGGGCTGGCCGCCGGCAAGGGAGTGGTGGTCACCGACGACCGGGCCGCCGCGCTGCGGCACGCGCAGGAGTGCGGCCGGGTGGTGGTCGAGGAGTACCTGTCCGGCCCCGAGGTCTCCCTGTTCGTGGTGACCGACGGTGAGGCCGCCCTGCCGCTGCTGCCCGCACAGGACTTCAAGCGGGTCGGCGACGGCGACGCCGGCCCGAACACCGGCGGGATGGGGGCGTACGCCCCGCTGCCGTGGGCACCGCCCGGCCTGGTCGACGAGGTGATGCTCGACGTGGTCCACCCGACGCTTGCCGAGATGCGCCGGCGGGGTACCCCGTTCGTCGGTCTGCTCTATGTCGGGCTGGCGCTCACCGCCGCCGGCCCCCGGGTGATCGAGTTCAACGCCCGCTTCGGTGACCCGGAGACCCAGGTGGTGCTGGCGCTGCTGGAGACACCGCTCGCCGGGCTGCTGCACGCCGCCGCGACGGGCACGCTGGCCGCGCACCCGCCGCTGCGCTGGCGCGACGGCGCGGCGGTCACCGTGGTGGTCGCGGCCGAGGGCTACCCGGCCGCGCCGCGTACCGGTGACGTGATCACGGGTGCCGACCACCCCGGGGTGATCCACGCCGGGACCGCCCGTCGGGCCGCCGACGGCGCGTTGCTCTCCGCCGGCGGCCGAGTCCTCTGCGGTACGGCCACCGGCCCCGACCTGACCGCCGCCCGGGATGCCGCCTACGCCCTGGTACGCGGCATCGAGCTGGCCGGTTCGCATCACCGCAGCGACATCGCCGCCACCGCCGTCGACGGCCGGATCACCGTCCCCGACTGACGCGCCGAGACGACCACGGCGGCGCACCTGGCGGTGGTGTGCGCGGCGTTCGGGGTCGACCCGGTCGCGCACTGTCGGCGCAGCCAGCCGGGGACGGTCGGTCGGCGGTCGGCCGGATCACCGCTCCCGACCGGCGGGTCGCCGGGGGACGTCCGCGTCGACGTACCCCGGGAGGTGAGTGCAGTCAGAGCAGGCCGAGTGCGGCGGTGATGAGCCGCTGGGCGGTGAGGCTGAGTTCCTCGCCCTTGGCGTCGGTGCCCGTGATCGAGTACTCCACCCGGAACCGGCCGTCCCGGGTGGAGGCGACCCCGGCGAGGTAGCCGTACCGGGAACCGGTCTTGATCCACAGGGTCTCGCCGTCGGGCAGCGGGAACGCGGTGAGGCCGGCGCCGTAGCGGGCCGGCCCGCCGTCGACGTCCGGGACGGCCGGCAGGGTGAACATCGTGGTGAGCTGGGCGGCCGGCACCACCCGACCGGCGAAGAGCGCCGTGTAGAAGGTGTCCAGGTCGGTCAGGCTGGAGATGACGTCGCCGGAGGCCGGGGTGAAGGTCTGGCTCCAGGTGGTGACGTCCACCAGTTCGGTCCGCCCGTGCCGGACGACGGCCTCGTAGCCGTGGGCGTGCGGGCCACGGATCCGGGGGTCGTCACCCGGCGCGTAGGTGTCGCGCAGGCCGAGCGGCCGGGCGATGCGTCGGTCCAACTCCGCCGCGTACGAGTGGCCGGTGATCTTCTCGATGATCATTCCGGCGACGATGTAACCCATGTTGGTGTAGTGCTGCTTCTCCCCGGGGTCGAACTCGCGGGGGTTGCGTAGCCCGAGCCGGACCAGTTGTTCCGGGGTCCAGCTGTGGTAGCGGTGGGCGAGCTGCCACTCGATGCCGTCGGGAACCTCGGGGCTGGGCAGGCCGCTCGTGTGGTCGAGCAGTTGGCGGACGGTGACGGTCGGGTAGTCGGCGGGGAGCAGCCCGGGGAGGAGTCGCTGCACCGTGGCGTCGAGGTCGATCCGGTCCTCGGCCGCGAGTTGCAGCACCAGCGCGGCGGTGAAGACCTTGGTGACGCTGCCGACCCGGAACCGGGCGTGCGGTGGTACGGGTGCCTGGCTGCGCAGGTCCCGCACGCCGGTGGTGCCGGTCCAGCAGCCGTCCGGCGTGGTGATCCGGACCTGGGCGCTGGTGGCGTCGGCGTCGGGTAACCCGGCTATCGCCTGTCGGATGGGCGTCGGGTCGAGGGTGCCGGGACGGCAGACCGAACCGCCGCGACGGTCGTCGGGGATGGCAGCCGGGGCGGCCACGGCGACAGTCCCGGGGGCTGCCACGCCGAGCAGGGCACCGAGTGTCGTGGCGACGAGCACGGCCCGCCGATTCATGATCTTCATGTCCTTGAGCCTTCCGGCCGCCGGCATCGACGACATCGGGGAGAGTCCCCCGACGCACCCGGATCGTCTGCTCAGGGAGATCACCCCGGGCCGCAGGCCGCCGCCGGCGGAGGGCAGGAGCAGCCCTGGGTCGGAGCGCAGGTCAGCCGTAGTAGCGGCGGAGTTCGCGGGTGAGCACCTTGCCGGTGGCGTTGCGCGGCAGGTACTTCACGAAGATCACATCCCGGGGTACGGAGAACCGGGCGAGGTAGTGCCGCACGTACTCGCGTACCGCCTCGGGGTCGAGGGTCTCGCCGGGGCGCAGGGCGAGGAAGGCGGCGAGCCGTTGCCCGTACTGCGGATCCGGCACGCCGAGCACGGCGGCCTCGCGGACCTGCGGCAACCGGGCGAGCAGATCCTCCACCTCGGAGGGGAAGACGTTCTCCCCGCCGGAGACGATCATGTCGTCGGCCCGGCCGTCGACGAAGAGCAGCCCGTCGGCGTCGACCCGGCCGAGGTCGCCGGTGTCGAGCAGCCCGTCGTGGGTCTCCCGGCGGGCCCCGGAGGTGTAGCCCTCGAAGAGCATCTCGTTGCCCACGAAGATCCGGCCGACCCGCCCGGCGGGGACCGGCTTCCCGTCATCGTCGAGGATCTCCAGCCGGGTGCCGTGCGGGGGCCGACCGGCAGTGGTGGGTGCCTGCCGCAACTCGGTGGGGCCGGCGATGGCGGCCCAGGAGACCTCCGTCGAGCCGTACAGGTTGTAGACGACGTCGCCGTAGGTGTCCATGAACCGGGTGGCGAGGCCACCGGGCAGCGCCGAACCGCTGACCGCGACCACCTTCAGCGCCGGCCGTGGCTCCGGCGCCGGCACATCGAGCAGGCGCTGCACCATCACCGGTACGGCGAACAGCGCCTGACACCGGTGCGTCACGAGCGCGGCCAGCGTGGCGGCCGGGTCGAACCGGCGGTGCAGCACGATGGTGGCGCGCAGCGCGAAGGCGACCTGGAGTGCGGCGTACCCCCAGGTGTGGAAGATCGGGGCGGCGATCAGCACGGTGTCCCGGGCGTGCAGCGGGATGCGGTCGACGATGGATACCAGCGGGCCGAAACCGGTCGGGACGGGCCGGCGGGCACCCTTGGGCGTGCCGGTGGTGCCGGAGGTCAGCACGATGGTCCGGCCGTCCTGGGCGGGTGGTGCGAGCCGGTCGCCGGGGAGCGCGGCGGCGATCAGGTCGTCGAGGCCGTGTTCGTCGACCCGGTGCACCTCGGCGGGGAGGCCGAGGACCCGCTCGGCGAACTCGGTGTCGTGCACCAGCACCCTGAGGCGTTGTTCCTCGGCCACGGTGCCGAGCTGCGCGGCGGACAGGCCGGTGTTGACGAGCACCGCGTCGGCGCCGAGCAGGGTGGCGGCGACGATGCCCTCGACGAGCCCGTGGTGGTTGCGGCACAGCAACCCGACCCGGTCACCGGCCTTTACGCCGAGCCCGCTGCGCATCGAGCGGGCCAGCCGTTCGGCCCGGTCGAGCAGTTCCCGGTAGGTGAGCTCGTCGCCGTGCTCGTCGACGACGGCGACCCGGTCCGGATCCCGGGCGGCGGCCTGTCGCAGCTCCCCGGCCATTCCCCAGCCCCACCGGCGCAGCGCGGTGAGTTGCGAGGCGACCCGGACGGGGCGGCCGGGGTTGAGCAGTCCCCGTCTGGTCAACGTGGTCACGATGAACGGCAGGTCCATCCGGCGAGCCTCCTTCGGGGTACGTCACGGGGTCAGGCGTATGCCTTCACCAGGGGTTCCTCTCTCGATCATGCGCCTGTTCCGGCGGGGGCCCCACCCGGTGCCGGGCGGGGGCCGCCCGTGATGCACAGCCGGTGACCGCACTGTCGGCCGACCGTGACAGGTCAGGCACGTCGGAAACCGACGGTGACCCGACCGCGTGCGGGTGTGGTTCCCGACACCCGTGCAGGGCCGCTGCGACGATCTGGATCGCGTGGTAACGCTCCACCTTCCGTTACGACGCGGCGGGTATGGCGGGATCCCCTGAGGTCTGGCCGGAAGCACCGTCTCTGCCACGGGAGACGTACTCCTCGATCACGACACCGGACTCGAACGAGCGGGTTCCGGTCAGCGTGAACGCGCGCGGCTCATGGGGGGCGTCGCCGAACATGGAGATGCCGGAACCGAAGACGACGGGGTTGCGTTTCAGGACGAGGTGGTCGATCTCCGGCAGGAGTGTGCCTGCGAGCTCGCCGCCACCACAGAGCCAGATGTCCAGACCGTCTTCCTGCTTCAGGCTGCGGGCCGTGGCGAGCGGATCGGCGGTGAGGGTGATCGCCGGGTCGACGTCGCGCCGGTGGCGACTGGCGACGACCTGCCGCAGGTGCGGGTAGGGACTGGCGACACCGATATCGAGTGCGGGGGTGAGCGTGTTCCACCCCATGATCACCGTGTCGAACCGCGTCTTCGGCGGCTCGATTCCCAGCGCTGCGTGCGCGTGCGCGGGTAGCGCATCCGCGTACTCGCCGAACACCACCGACGCATGATCACCTTCGACGAGGAATGCACCGAACCCGCCTGTCGGGTCGGCGATGTATCCGTCGATGCTGACGGCGACGTAGTAGACGAGTTTTCGCATGGCTGCTCCAATCACGAACTGCCGACTTCGGAACCGTATGCCGGTACTCATTGCCGACGCCGGGCATCGGCCGGTCGTCGATCGGGGCGGCCCTGCGGGAAATCTCCCCCACAGCACATGCGGTCAGCGGATCTGGACGCCGGAGATGGCCCGGGAGATGACCAGCCGTTGGATCTCGGAGGTGCCCTCGAAGATGGTGTAGATCTTGGCGTCCCGGTACCAGCGTTCGACCGGGTGGTCGCGCAGGAAGCCCGCCCCGCCGAGCAGCTGCACCGCCCTGTCGGTCACCGAGACGGCCACCTCGCCCGCCTTGAGCTTGGACATCGAGCCTTCGCCGGCGGTGAAGGGCCGGTTGTTGCGGCCCATCCAGGAGGCCCGCCAGACCAGCAGCCGGGCGGCGTCGATCTCCGTCCGCATGTCGGCGAGGGCGAACGCGACGGCCTGGTTGGCGATGATCGGCCGGCCGAACTGGACCCGTTCCTTCGCGTAGTCGAGGGCGTACTCGTAGGCGGCCCGGGCCACCCCGAGGGCCTGTGCGCCGACGGTCGGCCGGGACAGCTCGAAGGTGCGCATCGCGGCCTGGCCGCTGGCCCGCTGCCCGGACCGGGCCCGCGCCAGGCGCTCGTCCAGCGCCTCCCTGCCGCCGAGCAGGCAACGCCCCGGCACCCGGACGTCGTCGAGGAACACGTCGGCGGTGTGCGAGGCGCGCAGCCCCAGCTTCTTCAGCTTGCGGGTCGCGTGCAGCCCGGCCGTCCCCGGCGGTACGACGAACGCGGCCTGCCCGCGCGAGCCCAGCTCGGGCTCGACGGAGGCGGTGACCACGTGCACCCCGGCTATGCCGCCGTTGGTGGCGTACGCCTTCTGCCCGGTGAGCACCCACTCGTCGGCGGCCTCGTCGTAGCGGGCCCGGCTGCGCATCGCCGCGACGTCGGAGCCGGCCTCCGGTTCGGTGGTGCAGAACGCGGCGACGGCGGGTTCGTCGACCGTGCCGAAGCACTGCGGCACCCATTCGACAAGCTGGTCGGGGGTGCCGGCACCGTAGATGGCGGCGACGGCGAGCGAGGTGCCGAAGATGCTCATGCCGATACCGGCGTCGCCCCAGAAGAGCTCTTCACTGGCGATCGGCAGGGACAGACCGGTGGGGTCGGCCCAGCAGGTGGCGAGGAACTCGAAGCCGTACAGGCCGACCTTCGCGGCCTCCCGGATGATCGGCCAGGGGGTTTCCTCCCGGGCGTCCCACTCGGCGGCGGCCGGGCGCACGACCTCGGCGGCGAAGCCGTGCACCCAGTCCCGCAGGTCCCGCTGTTCCTCGTTCAGGTCGAGCGAGAACTCGGCCATCGTCAGGCCTTGGGGATGTCGAACAGGTTGGCGATGTTGGCCGCCAGGCCCAGGTCACCCTTGGCCTTGAGCTTGCCGGTCATGAACATCATCACCGGGTTGGCACCACCGGAGACGATCTTCAGGAACTCGACCGGACCCATGGTGAGGGCGAGCTTCGGCTCGTGCTGCGGCGGCTCGTTGACGGTGCAGGCACCGTCGGCGACGACGATCTCGTAGATGTCGGTGCCACCGTCGGGGCGACCGGTGATGTTCCAGTGGATCACGGCGTTGGTGGCGCCGGCCCGGTCGGCGCGGAACAGCTGCGGCATCCGGCCGAAGACCTCGCTGAGCACCTTGCCGCGCAGCTCGCCGGACATCACCTCGGCGATCTTGTCGTCCGGGGTGGACTTGACCAGCTTGGCGAACTCCTTGGGACCGTAGTTGGCGAAGTTGGCCGGGTCGAAGTCAGTCATGGAAGTTGCACCTCTCGGGGCGGACCGATTTGTGGTTACTCTGGCGTAACCTTACGCACGGGTAGGTATGCTCGCAAGAGTGTCCAGCACACCCAGCTTCAAGCGCCTCCCCCGGGCCGTACGCGAGCAGCAGATGCTCGACGCGGCCGTCAAGGTCTTCTCCCGACGTGGCTTCCACGCCGCCAGCATGGACGAGATCGCCGAGGACGCGGGCATCTCCAAGCCGATGGTCTACGCGTACCTCGGCACCAAGGAGGAGCTCTTCGTCGCCTGCCTGCACCGGGAGACCGCCCGGATGATGCTGGCCATCGCCGGGGCCGCCGCCCCCGACCTCCCGGCCGACCAGCGGCTCTGGCGCGGGCTGCGGGCCTTCTTCGGCTTCGTCGGGGCGCACCGCGACGGCTGGGCCGTGCTCTACCGGCAGGCCCGGGGCTCCCAACCGTTCGCCGCCGAACTGGCCGCGATGCGCGCCCGGCTGGTCGACGTGGTCGCCGGGATGCTCGACCACGCCCTGCGCGCCCGGGGCCGGGAGGTCACCGGCACCGAGCTGGAGGTCGTCGCGTACGCCCTGGTCGGCGCGAGCGAGTCGCTTGCGGACTGGCTGGCCGACCACCCCGAGGCCGAGCCGGAGAAGACCGCCACCCGGATGATGAACGTCGCCTGGCTCGGTGCGGCCCAACTCCTCGACGGCGTCACCTGGCGGCCCCCGGCGGACTGAATCGCCCGGCGAACCGCCGTGCGCCAGCCCCGACCACCACCCGCCGGGTCGTCCCACCGGTTCGGTCAGCGGCGGGCCGCGGCGCGGCGGCGGGCCCGGTAGCGCAACCAGCGGGCCAGCTCCAACAGCCCGGTGACGGCCAGCGAGAGACCGATGCCGACGAGCAGCCCGCGGAGCGGATCCCGCTCGAAGGTCAGCCCCCCGAAAAAGCCGAGCAGCCCGCAGTACACGCTCCAGGTGACGACGGCGACGGCATCGAAGAGCAGGAAACGGGAGAGCGGATAGCGGACCGCACCCATGGTCAGGGTGACGGCGGTCCTACCGCCGGGTACGTAGCGGGAGGTGGTGAGGATCGAGCCGCCCCGCCGGTCCACCGCCCGGCGGGCCCAGTCCGAGCTGGTCCGGCGGCGGCTGCCGTCGGGCAGTCGGGCCAGTCGGTGCGCACCGCCGCGCCGACCGATGCCGTAGGAGGCGTGGTCGCCGGCGAGCGCGCCGAGCGCCGCCACCGCGATCACGGCGGCCAGGTTCGGCTCGCCGCTGGCGGCGAAGACCCCGGCGGTGATCACCACGGTCTCGCCGGGTATCACCGGGAAGAACGCGTCGACCGCGGTCACCACGAAGATCACCAGGTACACCCAGGGCGAGGTGACGGTGTGGTGGAGCAGGTCGAGCACCGACTGCATGTCCCCATGCTCGACGCTGCGCCACCGGCCGGGGGCCGAGTCGCGGGATCAGCCCACCGGCCGGGGCCGGGTCGCGGGATCAGGCCACGGGGTGGGGATCAGGCCACCGGCTGGGGAGCCGGGAGCGGAGCGGTGGCCGGCGAGCCGTGCTCCCGCTTGTCGGCGGCGGTGGGACCGTGCGAGGTGAGCACCACCGGGGCGGCCAGCGCCTCGGCCACCGCCGCCGGCCAGTCGGTGGGCGGGGCGTCGTACACCGGGCGGGTCCGCAGCAGGCGGGCGGTGAGGGCCGCCTGCCGGTCCAGGTCGCCGGGCGGGCCGGGGTGCAGCCGGTCGACGCCCTCGTAGCGGCGGCAGATCCGCAGCGGAGGGCGGGTCGGATCGGAGCGGGTCAGGTCGAGGTGGGTGAGGGCGAGCCCGTCCACCCCGCCGGCCACCGTCAGGGCGTACCGGTGGGCGACGGCGTCGAAGTGGCCGAACCGGAACCGGCCCTGCCACGGGTTGGTCGGGTTGCGCGGGTCGGTCAACGGCAGGCCCCGGTCCTCGGTGACAAGCGGGCCCGGCCCGTGCCGGGTGGTGACCGTCCGCAACACCCCCAGCCGGTACGCCGACCCGGCCGCCCCCGCCTCGGCGAGCAGCGCCTCGGCGTTGGCGAAGGTGGTGGTGCTCCACGTGGTGTACGGGTGGAAGCCGTGCCACTCGTCCAGCAGCACCCCCTGCGCCCCCTCGAAGACGCAGGTCCCCGCCCGCAGCACCCCGGCCAGGTACGACCGGTCGACGATCGCCACCCGGGCGGCGAAGCCGGTGAACGCGGGCAGGCAGTCCGCCACCGGTGGGGCGTCCAGCGGGCCGAGTTCGGCGGTCAACCTGTCCCGGAGCACGGTGAGCCGGCGACGCAGCAGCTCCGGGTGGCGGCAGTCGGCCACCCGGGGCGCCTCGTCGGGGTGGGCGAGCCCGTACCGGACGGACTCGCCCACCCCCAGCCCGCAGGAGCCGTGCCGGTCGGCCCCCCGGGCGATCTCCCGGAGCCGGTTGGCGGCCCGGTGGTACGGCGTGGCCAGCAGCGCCTCCCCGTCGACGTTGAGCCGGTCGAGGGCGTCGGGCACCCCGACCGAGGCGAGGTGGTCCGCCTCGGCCGCCAGCGCCAACGGGTCCACCACCAGCTGCCGGGCCAGGTGGGTGCGGACCCCTGGCCGGAACGTCCCCGCCCCGAACTGGGCGAACGTGTGCTGCCGCCCGTCGGGCAGCACCACGTTGTGGGCGGCCTGCGCACCCCCGTTGAACCGCACCACCGTGTGCACGGGCCGGGTCGCGCAGAGCCAGTCCACGACGGTGCCCTTGCCTGCGTCGCCGTAACCGAGGTCGACCACGATCACGTGCCGGCCGGGGTCGGGGACCGGCGGGACCGGACCGGGCCGCCGGGTCACCGGGGCGGGGACGTCGTTCACAGCCGGGTCACCCCACCGGTGCGGTGCGTGGTCGGGGCCGGCAGCGTGGAGACCTCGGTACGCCGGCCGCCGCCCAGTCGGGCCAGCGCCTTGGACACCGTGCCGCCGACGGTGGAGCCGGCCCGGTCCAGGTCGCGCAGCCCCTCGTCCAGGTCGATGGCCTGCTCGCCGAGGCCGACGGTGAGCGCGATGGTCTCGCAGACCGCGTCCAGGTCGTCAAGGACGACGGCGCGTTGCCCGAGCAGGTCCCGCCAGAAGTCGAGCACCCTGGCGTTGCCGGCGTAGTGGCTGCCGGCGGGGAGCAGGTAGTAGGTGTCCCAGCGGCGGGTCACCTCGTCGACGATCTGCCGCAGCGGCACGTCCTCGCCGAGGTCGTCGCCGATCAGCCGGCGCACCTCCCGCCGGCTCACCCGGGGGTACGCCAGCTCGTCGCCGATGATGAACAGGTAACCGCGCCGCCCCCGCTTCTCCCAGCTGTCGGTGACCGTGTGCCGGGCCATGAAGTACATCGCCAGCTCGTACGACTCGGTCAGCTGACCGCCGCCACCGCCCTCCAGCACGATTCGGCCGAGGTCGTCGTCCATCCGGTTGTCCGACTCGAACTGCCCCACCTGCAACGGCACCCGGTCGCAGGTAGCGTCGCCGATCGCGCCGAACATCACCTGCGGGTCGCGGGCGTAACCCTGGCGCAGCCGGGGACCAGCGCCGGGACGGTGCCACCGCCGACTGCGGAGAAGCACCAGTCGACGAGCACCACACCGTGTGCCTCCGGCTCGATCAGCACGTGCCGGGGGAGCACCGCGCCGTGCACCACGCCGGCCCGGTGGGCCAGGCCGAGGGCGACCAGCAGCCGCCGCCAGATCCAGGCCGCATCCCGGGCGTCCAACCCGTCCGGGTACGCCCGGCGTACCGCGTCGAGGTCGTGCAGCCCGGGTACGGCGGCCAGCACGGTGATCCGGCGTTCCGCGCCACTGGCCGCGTCCCGGTGCCGGAAGGTGTCGACCAGCCGGGGCACGTACGGCAGGTGGCGGGGGTCGCCGCGCTCCTCGATCTGCCGCAGGGCGTGTGCCTCGCGGGCCAGCAGGTCGTTGTCGGCCGGGTCGCGGGGCAGTTTGAGCAGCCGGTCCGCCCCGACGTCGTAGAGGTCGGCGAGGTCACCGGCGTGGGCCAGCGCGCCGAGCCGGTACCCCCCGAACACGACCGTCGGTCCGTCGGGGGCCGCGTCGTCGGCGGCGGGGCCACCGGAGGCCGGCCCGGTGGCGGTCGACCCGCCGGCCGGGTTCGAGGGGTCGGTGGGAGAAGGGGCCCGGGCGGCCTGCCAGCGGGTGGTGACCTGGACGAAGGCGTCGGTGGCCGCGGCGCGTGCCCGGGCGTCGAGCGCGCCCAGCCGGTCGGGGTGCAGGGCCGCGACCAGCTCGCGGTAGCGCCGCCCCGGGGTGTCGACGCCGAACAGGTCGGCGTCGGTGCGGGCCGCCGCGACCAGGCGGATCGCCTCGTCGGTCCTCACCGGACGGTCTCCTCCCGGGCGGGGCGCAGCAGCGCCGGGTGCAGCAGCCGGGCGTCGCCGGCCCGGTAGAGCCGGGCGCGGGGGCCGCCCCGGGCACCGCCGCGTTCGGTGCTGGTGCCGGTGCTCTCCACGAAGCCGGGGACGGAGAGCACCTTGCGGTGGAAGTTGCCGGCGTGCAGCGGGTGCCCCCATACCGTCTCGTAGACGCCGCGCAGCTCGGCGATGGTGAACTCGGGGCCGAGGAAGCGGGTGGCCAGCGGGGTGTATTCGAGCTTGGACCGGGCCCGTTCCAGCCCGTCGTCGACGATCCGGGCGTGGTCGAAGGCGAGCTGCCGGCTGGGCAGGGCGGTGACCGGCAGCCAGCCGGCCTCGTCGGCGTCGGAGTCGGCGACCGGGTCGGGCAGGTCGGGGGCGAAGGCGAGGTGGGCCACGGAGACGATCCGCATCCGCGGATCCCGGTCCGGGCTGCCGTAGCTGGCGAGCTGTTCGAGGTGGACCCGGCGCAGCCGGTCGCCGCCGAGGCCGGTCTCCTCGGCGAGTTCGCGGCGGGCCCCGGTGGTGAGGTCCTCGTCGGGCTGGACGAAGCCGCCGGGCAGCGCCCAGTGCCCCTGGTAGGGAGGTTGGCCGCGTCGGATCAGCAGCAGGTGCAGCGCGCCCTCGCGGATGGTCAGCGCCACCACGTCCACGGTGATCGCGGTCGACGGGTAGGCGCCGGGGTCGTATCCGGCGAGGAAGTCCTGCTCGTTCACCGCATCCCTCTCAGGTTGAGAATTACTCGATCTGAGAACAACCTAGCTCACGAAACGGCGGTGGGCAACCGCCGTGCGTCGTTCAGCGGATGGTGCCCACCAGGTGCGGGCGGCCGGTCCGCGTGTCGTGCAGGGCGAAGTCCCAGCCCGGGACGGCGCTGAACGCCACAGTCGACGGCAGCGGCACCGGCAGCTTGAACCCCACCTCCACGGTGTACGCCTCAGGCAGCCGGCTCTCCAGCGCGGCCAGGCAGCGGGCCTTGCTCCACATGCCGTGCGCGATCGGTCGGGGGAACCCGAACAGTCGCGCCCCCAGCCGGGAGGTGTGGATCGGGTTGTGGTCCCCGGAGACCCGGGCGTACTCCGTACCCACCCGGGGGGTGAGCCGCCAGTGCGCGGTGGCGGCCGGCGGCGCGGGGCGCTCGCCCGGGTCGCGCCCGGCACCGCCGTCGGCCCCCCGCTCCCGGCCCAGGTACGTCGACACCCCGCGCCACACCTCCTCGCCGCCGACCGAGCCGACCAGGACGACGTCGACCTGCCGCCCGCGCGGATGCGGTCGCAGCTGCTCGGCGTGGACGACGAAGTCCCACGGTTCGCCGGCCGGGACCGGTCGTCTCACGCTGATCCGGTTGCCCACGTGCACCACCCCGGCCAGCGGGAACGGGAACTCCGGCAGGGTCATCAACCGCAACGCCAGCGGGAAGCCCAGCACGTGCGGGTAGGTCGCCGGCAGTGCGTCGGCCAACCGGAAACCGCACACCCGGTCGTACTCGGCGAGGTGGGTCCGGTCGACGGTGACCCCGGTGACGGCCAGCTCGACCGGGGGCGCGGCGTCCGGCCGACGGGACCGGCCGATCCCGGGCACCGCGTCGCGCAGCGCCCGCCGGTAGAGCGCGCCCGGCCTGGGCAGGCCGGGCAGCTCCACCCGGGCCCGCCCGGCCCGCGTCGACAGGTCGTGCGTCTCGTCGACGGCCCGGTCGTGCCCCGGGTCGGCGGCGCGGGCGGCGGCCAGCGCCGCCGGTGAGATGACCTCGGTGGGCCCGTCGATCAGGTCGCCGACCGACAGTTCCCCGTCGCCGGACTCCCCGGGTCGGTTCCTGCGTCGTGCCATCACGCCCCCAACAGACTCTGGCCGCAGACCCGGACCACGTTGCCGCTGACCGCACCCGATGCCGGCCAGGCCAGCCAGCCGATCGTCTCGGCGACGTCCACCGGCAGGCCACCCTGCGCCAGGCTGTTCATCCGGCGACCCGCCTCCCGGATCACCAGCGGCATCCGGGCGGTCAGCCGGGTCTCGATGAAGCCGGGGGCGACCGCGTTGACGCTGATCCCGCGCCCGGCCAGCGCCGGGGCGAGCGAGTCGACCAGGCCGATCACCCCGGCCTTGCTTGTCGCATAGTTGGTCTGGCCCCGGTTGCCGGCGATCCCGGCGATCGACGAGACGGCGACCAGCCGGCCGCCCTCGGGGATCAACCCCCGTTCCAGCAGCACGTCGTTGATCCGTTCCTGACTGGAGAGGTTGACGTCGAGCACCGAGTCCCACCTGTCGGCGTCCATCCGACCCAGTGTCTTGTCCCGGGTGATGCCGGCATTGTGCACCACCACGTCGACCCGGCCGTGCCGCTCGGCCAGGTGGTCGGCGAGCCGGGTGGGGGCGTCCGACCCGGTGAGGTCGAGTTGTACGGCGGTGCCGCCGATCTCGTTGACGACCGCCGCGAGGGCGTCCCCGGCCGACGGGACGTCCAGCGCGACGACCTGCGCGCCGTCGCGGGCCAGCACCCGGGCGACCGCCGCGCCGATGCCCCGGGCCGCGCCGGTGACCAGCACCACCTGCCCGGCCAGCGGCCGGTTCCAGTCCGCCGGGACGGCGGCCGGCCCGGTGCCGACCCGGACCACCTGCCCCGAGACGTACGCGGAGCGGCCGGAGAGCAGGAACCGCAGGGTCGCCTCCAGGCTGGTCGGGGTGCCGGCGTCCCCGGCCCGGGTGACGTACACCAGTTGGGCGGTGACGCCCCGACCGAACTCCTTGCCGATGCTGCGGGTCAGCCCCTCCAGGGCCCGCTGGGCGGTGGCCTCCCGGGGCGAGCCGCATTCGGCGGGCGGGGTGCCCAACACGATCACCCGACCGCTGGGCAGCACCGCCCGGGCCTGCGGGTGGAAGAAGTCGTAGAGCTGGCGCAGGCCGGTGGAGTCGGTGACGCCGGTGGCGTCGTACACCAGGGCGCCGTTCTTCGGCAGTTGGCCTGTGGTGGGGTCCGGGTCGCCGCTCGCCGGTGTGTCGCGCAACTCGACCCCGGCGTCGAGCAGCATCCGGCCCACCTGGACTGCCAGTCTCGACCCGCCGGCCGCGCCGAGCAGGACCGGGCCGGGCAGCAGCGGGTCGCCGGGGGTGTGCCGGCGCAGTCGCGGCGGGTCGGGCAGCCCGAGGCGCTTGACCAGCGCGCGGCCGGCCCCCGATTGGACGAAGCTCGCGTACCTGTCGGTCATAGGCGTAGCCTACTGGCCAGTAGGTTGTGGGCAAGCCCTGAAACGGAGGCGGGATCGTGCAGAGCATCCGGCGGGTCGCGGTCATCGGCGGCAACCGCATCCCCTTCGCCCGGTCCAACTCCCGGTATGCCAGCGCGTCCAACGCCGACCTGCTCGGCGCGGCGCTGGACGGGCTGATCGCCCGGTTCGGGCTGGCCGGGCAGCGGGTCGGCGAGGTGGTGGCCGGGGCGGTGCTCAAGCACTCCAAGGACTTCAACCTGACCCGGGAGGTGGTGCTCGGCTCGAAACTCGACCCGCACACCCCCGCGTACGACATCCAGCAGGCCTGCGGCACCGGCCTGGAGGCGGCGATCCTGGTCGCCAACAAGATCGCCCTCGGGCAGCTCGACGTGGGCATCGCCGGTGGCGTCGACACCACCTCCGACGCGCCGCTGGCGATCAACGAGGACATGCGCCGCACCCTGCTCAAACTCAACAGCGCCCGGACCCTCGGCGAGCGGCTGAAGATCGCCGCCAAGCTCCGCCCGCACCAGCCGTTCAAGCCGGAGTTGCCGCGCAACGCCGAGCCCCGCACCGGGCTGTCGATGGGCGAGCACGCCGCCCGGACGGCCCTGCGCTGGCAGGTCGACAGGCGGTCCCAGGACGAGTTGGCGCTCCGCTCGCACCAGCGCCTCGCCGCCGCGTACGACAGGGGCTTCTTCGACGACCTGATGACCCCCTATCTGGGGCTGACCCGGGACCAGAACCTCCGCGCCGACACCAGCCTGGAGAAGCTCGGCGCGCTCCGGCCGGTCTTCGGCACCCGGGGCCCGGACGCCGAGCAGGCCACCATGACCGCCGGCAACTCGTCCCCGCTGACCGATGGCGCGTCCACCGTGCTACTCGCCTCCGAGCAGTGGGCGCGTGAGCACCAACTCCCCGTACTGGCCTGGTTCTCCTGGTCGGAGACGGCGGCGGTGGACTTCGTGCACGGCGACGAGGGGCTGCTGATGGCCCCCGCGTACGCGGTGCCCCGGATGCTGGAGCGGGCCGGGCTGACCCTCCAGGACTTCGACTTCTACGAGATCCACGAGGCGTTCGCGTCGCAGGTGCTGGCCACCCTGGCGGCCTGGGAGTCGGCGGAGTTCGGCAAGGAGCGGTTGGGGCGGGACGCCCCGCTGGGCGCGATCGACCGGGACCGGCTCAACGTCAACGGTTCGTCGCTGGCCGCCGGGCACCCGTTCGCCGCAACCGGTGGCCGGATCGTGGCGACGCTGGCCAAGCTGCTCGCCGAGCAGGGCGGCGGACGCGGGCTGATCTCGATCTGCGCGGCCGGCGGGCAGGGCGTGACCGCCATCCTGGAACGCTGACACACCCACCCCGGCCCCGGTCCGGCCGGGGTGATCCTCCCGAACCTCCTTCGAGGGACGAATAGCCCGAAGGTTCACGTTCCGGCACTGACCTCCACACGATAAGGGCGTTACTCGTCCCTTAGCAGGAGGTTTGTGGTGAAACGTAGACGTTGGCTGGTCGCCGTCCTCTCCGGGGCGGCCCTGGTCGTCCTCCCCGGGGCCGCGCCGTCGGCCGGTACGCCGATCACCACGGCCGAGGTCGCCGCGCTCGCCGACGACGGCTCCCGGGGGCCGGACGGGAGTCGGCCCGGTCCCGGCGCGCAACCCACCGCCCGACCCGGTCACGGCCAGACCGGTCGGTCCCGCGCCCCGCAGCCGCCGCCGGACGCGAGCCTCTGCCGCCCCGGCCTGCCACCGGACGCCCCGCAGACCACCCGGTTCTATGACGACAACCGGCTGCTCGGGCCGGCCGTACTGCCGACACAGTCCCCGGTCGGCCCGCTGCTCGCCGGCTACCGGCGGTTCGGCGCGCAGAGCGAGTCCCAGTGGATCTCGAACTACACCCTGAACGGGGCCGGGACCACGCTGGTCTTCCCGCCGGAGAACGGCTTCTTCCTCGGCCCGGACGGCAAGCCGGTGAAGCAGCGGCAGACCATGCTGCCCGGGTACCGCCTCGACCGCTTCGGCTTCACCGGTGGCGCCTTTCTGGCCCCGCTCGGCACCCCGTTCAACTCCCGCTCCCTCGCCCCGCAGAGCCTGAACACCCCGCCCACGCCGCCGGCCACCACGCCGGCCGCACCGCTGGCGAACTACCACACCTACTGCGTGCTCAAGCCGTTCGACGTCGACTCCGGCCCGATCGCCCCCTGGTTCGCGCAGCCCGGCATGGGCACCCAGTTCCAGCTCAACCCGGAGTACGTGCCGCAGGCCGGCAAGCTGCTGACCGTGCAGTGGTTGCTCGACCACCACGTCATCGTCGAGGAGTATCTGGGTGGGGGCACCCCGCCCTGCCCGACCGACGCCGTGCCGCGTCAGGGTGGGGCGGGCGGCGGGCTGCGTGCCGCACCGGTCTGCTGATCCGCTGCCGCCCCTTCCCCGCACCCTGGAGGTCACAGTGGACCGGCACGAGTTGCGTAACGCCCTCTTCACCACCGGGATCTCCCCGGACGCCTTCGAACTGGAGGGGGTGCACGAGCACGTCCCGCTGCCACCCGACTTCTGGTTCCTCCGCAGGTCCGCCGACGGGCGGTGGGAGATCGGGGCGTACGAACGCGGGGTGTACGACGTCCGCCTGACCTGCGACACCGAGCAGGAGGCGTGCGCGGGCCTGTGGCGGGCGCTTACCGGCCGACCCGCCCCGCCCTGACGACGTTCGGGCGCAGCGCCGGTTCCGGTCGGCCACCGACCGGGCGGAGTGGAGGTTTGAGCAGTTCAAAGCGGTGTTGCCAGGCCTACCTACCGTGGTGTCAGCCCGCCCGGAGCCACGGTGGCGGCGCCCCTCAAGGAGTGGCCATGCCCGGTCGATCTCTGCTCCGTACCGCCGCCGTCGCCCTCGCCGCCGCGCTCGCGGTCGGCGGCTGTACCTCCACCGGCACGAGTGCCGGGGACCCCACCACGGAGGCCGGGGCGACCGACGCCGCGCCGGGCCCGGTCGCCGCGACGACCCCGGCCGGCACCGGCTCGATCACCGACACCGACGCGACTGGCGGTGGCTCGACGGGCGGTGGGTCGACCGGCGGTGGGTCGACCGGGGGTGGGTCGACCGGGGGTGGCACCGGCAGCAGCGGCGGGGGCCGGTCCGGTACGAAGTCGAGCGGCCCGACCATCAGCTACTTCCGGGTCGCCGACAAGCCGTCCTGCCCGGCCGGGACCAATGTCAACCCGATCGCCGGCAGCCCGGCCCTGGTGGAGTGGAAGGCCGGCAACGTCGACTCGGTGGCCCTCTCGGTCGATGGTCCCGGCATCTACGGCGACGACTACCCGCCGGCCGGCAGTGAAACCTTCAACTTCCCCTGTTCCGGCCGGGAGGGTGAGGTCCAGAAGCACACCTACACGCTGACCGTGCGCAACGCCCACGGCACGCAGACGAAGACCATCGTGGTGACCGCCCCGGTGCACGACATCCCGAAGGTCTGACCCGGCGACCTGGTTCGGGTGGCTGCCCCGGCGTGCGGGACAATGAGGTACGTGACGACGATCCCGAACGTGCTCGCCCACCGGTACGCCTCACCCGAGTTGGTCGCCCTCTGGTCCCCGGAGGAGAAGGTGCGGATGGAGCGGCGGCTCTGGCTCGCCGTGCTCCGCGCCCAGCGGGACCTCGGCGTGGCCGTGCCGGACGGGGTGGTCGAGGCGTACGAGCGGGTGGTCGACCAGGTCGACCTGGCCTCGATCGCCGAGCGGGAGCGGGTCACCCGGCACGACGTGAAGGCCCGGATCGAGGAGTTCAGCGCGCTCGCCGGGCACGAGCACGTGCACAAGGGGATGACCTCCCGCGACCTCACCGAGAACGTCGAGCAGCTCCAGGTGCGCGCCTCGCTGGAGCTGATCCGGGACCGGGTGGTCGCCGCGCTGGCCCGGCTGGCCTGGCTCGCCCACGAGCACTCCGGCCTGGTGCTGACCGGCCGGTCGCACAACGTCGCCGCGCAGGCCACCACGCTGGGCAAGCGCTTCGCCTCGGCGGCGGAAGAGCTGCTCATCGCGTACGAGCGGCTGGAAGACCTGATCAACTGGTACCCCCTGCGCGGGATCAAGGGGCCGGTGGGCACCGCCGCCGACCAGCTCGACCTCTTCGACGGCGACGCCGCGAAGGTGGCCGAGCTGGAGCGGCGGGTGGCCGGGCACCTGGGCTTCTCCCGGGTGCTGGACAGCGTCGGGCAGGTCTATCCGCGCTCGATCGACATGGCGGTGCTCGCAGCCCTGGCGCAGGTGGCCGCCGCGCCGTCGTCGCTGGCCACCACGATCCGGCTGATGGTCGGTCAGGAGTTGGCGACCGAGGGCTTCAAGCCGGGTCAGGTCGGCTCCAGCGCGATGCCGCACAAGATGAACACCCGCTCGTCGGAACGGGTGAACGGCTTCGCGGTGATCATCCGGGGCTACCTGTCGATGGTCGGCGAGCTGGCCGGTGACCAGTGGAACGAGGGGGACGTCTCCTGCTCGGTGGTCCGCCGGGTGGCCCTGCCGGACGCCTTCTTCGCCGCCGACGGGCTGTTCCAGACCTTCCTCACCGTGCTCGACGAGTTTGGGGCCTACCCGGCGGTGATCAGCCGGGAGCTGGAGCGCTTCCTGCCCTTCCTCGCCACCACCAGGATCCTGGTCGCGTCGGTGCGCCGGGGCGTCGGCCGGGAGGTCGCCCACGAGGTGATCAAGGAGCACGCGGTCGCCGTGGCGTTGGCGATGCGGGAGAAGGGCGCCCCGGAGAACGACCTGTTCGACCGGCTTGCCGCCGACTCCCGCCTCGGCCTCACCCGCAGCGAGATCGACACCCTGGTCGCCGACCCCGCCACCTTCACCGGTGCCGCCCAGGCCCAGGTGGACGCGATCACCCGCCGCATCACCACCGTCGTCACCGCCCACCCCGAAGCCGCCACCTACTCCCCACCCCCCATCCTCTGACAGGAGTAGACCTACTTCCCCGAACGTCGCCCCCTATAGCAACCCCACCCCGCACCCCCCACCCCCCACCCCGCACCCCCCACCCCGCAGTCCCCACCCCGCAGTCCCCGGTGATCAAGAGCTTTACGTCACCAAAGGTGATCAACTTGACCCATACCTCTTGACACCCCACCTACCCGGCGGTTACTGGCGGTGATCAAGAGGTTTGGGCCATCTTTCGAGATCGATTTGACCTAAAGCTCTTGATCAGCGGGGGCGGGGCAGGGGCAGGGGCGGGGCGGAGCAGGGGCGGGGGTGGGTGGGGTGGGTCAGGGGTTGCGGGTGGGGGTGTCGGCGGCGGAGGAGAGGTCGGGGGCGCTCGCCGGTTCGGCGATGCCGCCGGGGGCCTCGGTGAAGCCGGGCTCGTGGGCGGTCTCCGCGGCGACCAGGGGCTGGTCGTGCGGCATGACGTCGGGGACCCTGGGCACCACGATCACCGCCGTGCCGTAGGCGCAGATCTCCATCCACATCTCGCCGCAGTCCCGGCTGTCGAAGCGCATACCCACCACGGCGTTCGCGCCGATGCGCAGGGCCTCCTCGCCGAGCCGGGCCACCGAGTCGGTACGCCAGCGGGTGAGGTTGTCCGGGGCCATCGGGTCGTACGCCCCGCCGCGCAGGTTCTTGACCCCCTCGCGGTACGGGTTCCTCGTCCGCGCCATCGACGACACCACTTCGCCGAGGATCTGGCGGATCTCGTAGCCGGGCAGTTGATCCGTCGTCACGACCAGCACGGTTCCGATGCTGTCAGTAGTCGTACGGCCTCGAAGCGTCCCGTGGGCACCTGGTCGGATGCTGCAAAACGAGGCGGCGCGGACGGGCGGCACTCGAACAGCCATCCGCGCCGTGCCCGGGTGGTAACAGTCAGGCGGGCGTCAGGCCGACATCCGTGCCGCTCTCGGGACGATCGGGCCGTCGGACCGGCGGCGCCGGGAGGCCGACCCGGGCATCGACATCTGGCGATCGGGGTGGTCGGCGTCCGGTTCGCGTGCAAGGTCGCGGTCGGCGTCGGCCACTGTGACAGAGGTGACTCGCGACGCGCTCGTCCCTGTTTGTCGGATACCGGTCCTAAATCTGGCGTTGAGCCACGTATTGCCTGCTCAGGTGGGGTGTGTCGAGGTGGCGCGGCGACGATCGGCAACAAATCCGCATCAGAGCGGCAACGAACGGATCTCGACCGGCCGTCGCGGCAGGCGGTAATGTCGATCACTGCCTGAACTGCGCCCGGCCGGTGCGTCCGGACCGGAATCTGCCAGGTACGCTGGCTGCGCTCGCCCGTAGTGGGCCGGCACCCAACTGCGTACACAGTCAGGAGTGCCCAGTGCCTCGCGTCGTCGTCGACGTCATGCTCAAGCCCGAGATCCTCGATCCTCAGGGCCAGGCCGTCGCAAACGCGCTGCCGCGGCTCGGCGTCGGTGACGTCGCCTCCGTCCGCATCGGCAGGCGGATCGAGATCGAGTTCACCGGCGAACCGGACCTGAACCGGGCCCGGGAGATCGCCGACAAGCTGCTCGCCAACCCCGTCATCGAGGACTTCACCGTCCGGGTCGAGGCCGACGAGACCGTGGACGCGCACTCGTGACCGCCCGCGTCGGAGTGGTGACCTTCCCCGGTTCGCTGGACGACGGGGATGCCGCCCGTGCCGTGCGGATCGCCGGTGCGGAGCCGGTCCGGCTCTGGCACGGCGACCCTGAGCTGCACGGGGTGGACGCCGTCGTCCTCCCGGGTGGATTCTCCTACGGCGACTACCTGCGCTGTGGTGCCATCGCCCGGTTCGCCCCGGTGATGGAGACCCTGGTCGACGCCGCCCGGGGTGGCCTGCCGGTGCTCGGCATCTGCAACGGCTTCCAGATCCTCTGCGAGGCACACCTGCTCCCCGGCGCGCTCACCCGCAACCAGCACCTGCACTTCCGCAACCGGGACCAGGTCCTCCGGGTCGAGTCGGCCGGCACCGCCTGGACGAACGCCTTCCAGCCCGGCCAGGAGATCCTCATCCCGGTCAAGAACGGCGAGGGCTGCTACGTCGCGGACACCGCCACCCTCGACGCGCTGGAGGCCGAGGGACGGGTCGTCGCCCGTTACGTCCGCGGCAACCCCAACGGATCGCAGCGGGACATCGCCGCGATCACCAACGCCGCCGGCAACGTGGTCGGCATCATGCCCCACCCGGAGCACGCGGTCGAGGCGCTCACCGGCCCCTCCCTGGACGGCCTCGGCTTCTTCACCTCAGTGCTCAAGCACCTGGTGGGGACGCCGGCGTGACCGTGCGCGACGGGAACATCGGTCGGCTCCACCGCCCCACCGGCGGGTACGAGCGCAGCGAGGAGAGGTCATGACCACCCACCAGGACCCGGCCGTACGGGCAGCCGCGGGCCCCGTCCCGGCGGAGCCGCGCGCGGTCGTCGCGCCGCCGGCCAACGCCGGCCGGCACACCGGTCCGGCACCGGCCACCGACTGGGCCGACGGCGTGGACACCGTGCAGCGGGCCGCGGGCACCGGCGACGAGCTCCAGCCGTACGCCGAGCTGGGCCTGCGCGACGACGAGTACGACCGGATCCGGCACATCCTCGGCCGCCGCCCCACCCAGGCCGAGCTGGCCATGTACTCGATCATGTGGAGCGAGCACTGCTCCTACAAGTCGAGCAAGGTGCACCTGCGCCAGTTCGGTGAGAAGGCCCCGCCGAGCGACCGGCTGCTCGCCGGCATCGGGGAGAACGCGGGCGTCGTCCGGGTCTCCGACACGCTGGCCGTCACCTTCAAGGTCGAGTCGCACAACCACCCGAGCTTCGTCGAGCCCTACCAGGGCGCGGCCACCGGCGTCGGCGGCATCGTCCGGGACATCCTGGCGATGGGTGCCCGCCCGGTCGCGGTGATGGACCCGCTGCGGTTCGGCGCGGCCGACCACCCGGACACCGCCCGGGTGCTGCCCGGCGTGGTCGCCGGCGTCGGCGGCTACGGCAACTGCCTCGGCCTGCCCAACATCGGCGGCGAGCTGGTCTTCGACCCCTGCTACCAGGGCAACCCGCTGCTCAACGCGCTCTGCCTCGGCGTGCTGCCGGTCGACCGGTTGCAGAAGAAGGACGCCGCCGGCCCCGGCAACGTCGTGGTGCTGCTCGGCGCGAAGACCGGCCGGGACGGCATCGGCGGCGTGTCGGTGCTGGCCAGCGCCACCTTCGACGAGGGCAGCGAGAAGCGCCGCCCGTCGGTGCAGGTCGGCGACCCGTTCATCGAGAAGCTGCTGATCGAGGCGTGCCTGGAGCTGTACGACGCCGAGCTGGTCGTCGGCATCCAGGACCTCGGCGGCGCGGGCCTGACCTGCGCGCTCACCGAGACCGCCGCGTCCGCCGGCACCGGGATGCGGGTCTGGCTGGAGCGGGTTCCGCTGCGCGAGCCGTCGATGGAGCCGCACGAGATCCTGGCCAGCGAGTCCCAGGAGCGGATGCTGCTGGTGGTGACCCCGGAGAAGCTGGAGGCGGTGCTCAAGACCGCCGAGAAGTGGGGGGTGCTGGCCACCGCGATCGGCGAGGTCACCGCGCCTTCGCCGGACGGCGGGCCGGGCCGGCTGCTTGTCACCTGGAACGACCACGTGGTGGTCGACGTGCCGCCGGGCTCGCTGGTCGACGACGGTCCGGTCTACGCCCGCCCGATGCGGGAGCCGGCCGACCTGATCCTGCTCCAG
Organism: Micromonospora sp. NBC_00421; assembly: GCF_036017915.1. Classification (NCBI taxonomy): domain Bacteria; kingdom Bacillati; phylum Actinomycetota; class Actinomycetes; order Micromonosporales; family Micromonosporaceae; genus Micromonospora; species Micromonospora sp. NBC_00421. Next base: position 5,649,693 of record NZ_CP107929.1, on the reverse strand, counting down.
GCCGACCGGGCCGAGACGCTGCCCCGGCCGAGCGACCCGGAGGCGCTGCGGGAGACCCTGCTCCGCATGATCGCCTCGCCGAACCTGGCCGACAAGACCTGGGTCACCGAGCAGTACGACAGGTACGTGCTGGGCAACACCGTGCTGGCCCAGCCGGAGGACTCCGGCGTGATCCGGATCGACGAGCAGAGCGGCCTCGGGGTCGCCCTCTCCGTCGACGGCAACGGCCGGTACGCCCGCCTCGACCCCTACCAGGGGACGAAGTTGGCGCTCGCCGAGGCGTACCGGAACGTGGCGGTGACCGGCGCGAAGCCGATCGCCGTGACCAACTGCCTGAACTTCGGCTCGCCGGAGGACCCGGGCGTGATGTGGCAGTTCGCCGAGGCCGTCCGTGGCCTGGCGGACGGCTGTCTGGAGCTGGGCATCCCGGTTACCGGCGGCAACGTCAGCTTCTACAACCAGACCGGTGCCGCCGCGATCCACCCGACCCCGGTGGTCGGCGTGCTGGGTGTGCTGGACAACGTGGCCGACCGGGTGCCGATGGGCTTCGTCCCACGGGCCAACGGCGACCACGACCAGGTCTACCTGCTGGGCGACACGCACGTGGAGCTTTCCGGTTCCGAGTGGGCCTGGGTGACGCACGAGCACCTCGGTGGCATGCCGCCGCAGGTCGACCTGGGCCGGGAGCGTCAGCTCGCCGAACTGATGGCCGAGGCGGCCCGGGTGGGCCACCTCAGCTCCGCGCACGACCTGTCCGACGGTGGCCTGGCCCAGAGCCTGGTGGAGTCCAGCCTGCGCCGGGGCGTCGGGGTCCGGATCGGTGTGCCGGAGCGGTTCGCCGACGGTTCGCTGCCGTTCGTCTTCCTGTTCAGCGAGTCGGCTGGCCGGGTGCTGGTGACCGTCCCGCGCGGGCACGACAAGGCGTTCACCGCGCTCTGCGCCGAGCGTGGCGTGCCGTGGGAGCTGATCGGCGTCACCGACCCGGCCGGTGGCCTCCTTGAGGTGCACGGCCAGTTCCGGATCGGGCTGGACGAGCTGCGGGCCGCCCACACCGCGACCCTGCCCCGGCTCTTCGGCGGGCCGGAGGCGGCCCAGGCGCAGGTCGAGGCGGTCCGGACCGGCACCACCACGATCGCGCCGGCCACCGTCGCGCAGCCGGTGGGCGTACCGGAGCGGGAGCAGCCGGCCGACGCGGACGACCCGGCCGGCGAGGTGGTGGCCGCTCCGGCGACCGCCGCACCGGTCGCGGACGAAGCCCCGACGGGCACCGGCCCGACGACCGCGCACACCGCAGCGGCCGGCGCACCGGTCTCGGCCGACGCCCCTGCCGGCACCGCACCGGTCTCGGCCGACGCTCCCGCCGGTACCGCGCCGGCATCGCAGGCCCCGGCGGTCGGCGGGTCGGCACCGGACGCCCCGGGGGGCACCACCCCGGCGTCGGGCGTCCCCTCCGGAGGAGGCACGCCCGGGGCGGGCACCCCGGACGCCGCGTCGACGGCCGGCGGGCGCGGTGTGCCGGCGGTCGGGTCGACCTCGGAGACCGGTGCGGACGATGCTCCGGCGGCCGGGACCGGTGACGGGCAGCGCCCGACGCCCGACCAGCGCTGAGGCGGTGCCCTCGGCCGTCCACGCCCAGCCCGGATCGGGTGCCCGGTTCGACTGGGGGCCGACCGGGGCGGCGGAACTCGGCCGGGTCTGTGCGGTCCTGGTGGTGGTGGACGTGCTTTCGTTCACCACCGCCGTGGAGGTGGCGGTCGCCCGGGGGATGCGGGTCCACCCGTTCCCCTGGGGAGAACAGGCAGCCGACTACGCGGTGCGGGTCGGCGCGGTGGCCGCGGTGGGTCGTCGGCAGACGAGCGCGGAGCACCCGTGGTCGCTCTCCCCGGCGGCCCTGAGCAGCGCGCCGGTCGTCGCCGACCTGGTGCTGCCGTCGCCGAACGGCTCCGCGATCAGCGCCGCGGCCAGTGCCACCGGTCGGCCGGTGGTCGCGGCCTGCCTGCGCAACGCCCGCGCCGTCGGACGATGGCTGCGCCACCACGGGTACGGCTCGACGGATGCCCCGGTGGGGGTGGTGGCCGCCGGTGAACGCTGGCCGGACGGCACGCTACGCCCCTCGGTGGAGGACCAGTTGGGTGCGGCAAGCGTGCTGGATGCGATCTCCGGGGTGCCCGGAGGGCTCTCGGTGGAGGCGGCGATGGCGCTCGCCGCGTTGGCCAGCACCCCCGACGTGCCGGCGGCGGTACGCGGGTGCGTCTCCGGCCGGGAGTTGATCGAGGGCGGTTTCGCCGGGGACGTCGAGGTCGCCGTCCAACTCGACGGGTCGGACGTGGTGCCGGTGCTCCGTCAGGGCGTCTTCTCGGCCGGCTGATCCGGTGCTGTGACACAGCGGGGCTGATCCGGTGACACGGCAGGCCGCCCGGATTCACCGGGCGGCCCGCCGTCGTTGCTGTCGCCTGTGGGTCGGTCGTCCGACCAGTCTCAGTCGTCCAACCAGTCGAGACGGCGTCCGCCGTGCTCCGGGGGTGGCCCGTCCGGTCGGGCCTGGCCGGTGGGGGCCTGGCCGGTGGGGGCCTGACCGGGCTGGGCCTGATCGCCGTAGTAGCCGCCCTGCTGCTGGTCGTAGCCCTGCTGGTCGTAGCCGCCGCCGCGCTGTTGCGGCGGCTCCTGACGGTAGCCGCCCTGCGGTTGCTCGGCACCGTAACCACCGGGCTGCCCGTACCCGCCCTGCGGAGAGCCGTAGCCGGCCTGCTGGTCGTAACCCGCCTGCTGGTCGTAACCGCCGCGCTGGTCGTAACCGCCCTGGTGGGTACCGCCACGGTGGTCGTAACCGCCCTGCGGGGCACCGCCGCGCTGGTCGTAACCGCCCTGGTGGGCTCCGCCGCCCTGGTGGGCTCCGGTCGGCTGGTCGTAGCCGCCGTGCTGGCTGCCGTAACCCTGTGCCGGGCCTGCGTCGTAACCGGCCTGCTGACCGTAGCCACCGCCGGCATAACCGCCGGTCGGCTCCGCGCCCCGGCCGTAGCCGCCCTGCTCGGGCTGGCCGTAACCGGCCGCGCCACCGGGCTGGCCGTACGCGTCCGGCTCCGGCTGGTAGGTGCTGGTCGGGTACGGGTCGGCGGCCGGTGCGTACGAGGTGCTGTCGCCGGTGTAGCGGCCGGTGGGCTCGTCGTAGCGTTCGTTGCCGTAACCGCCGGGCTGCTCCTGCGCCGGGTAACCAGCACCGGCCGTCGCGCCGTAGTCCCGGCTGCCGTAACCGCCGCCGGAGGCTGGGGCGTTGCCGTAACCGCCGCCGGAGGCTGGGGCGTTGCCGTAACCGCCGCCGGAGGCTGGGGCGTTGCCGTAACCGCCGCCGGAGGCTGGGGCGTTGCCGTAACCGCCGGCCGCACCGGCAGCGCCCGCCGCACCGTAACCACCGCCGGAGGAGGGTGCGGCACCGTAACCGCCCGGCTGGCCGTATCCGCCCTGGCCGGGGGGTTCCTCGCCGTAACCGCCGGCGCCGGCCCAGGTGTCCTGCGGTGCGCCGTAGGGCTGCGGCGGAGCGGCGTACGGGTCCGGCGGGACGTCGTCGACGACCGGCCGGTGCATCATCGTCGGTGCGTCGCTGAGCGCGGAGCTGCCGACCATCGTCGGGTCGGGTCCGGCACCGACCCGGTTGACCACCCGGGTCTGGTCGTCGGTGCCGCGCGGCCCCCGGGGGCCGGGAACGCCACCCGCTGCGGCGGTGCCCGGTGCCTCCCCGTCGTCGGCGTCGGCGTTCTTGCGCCGGATCCAGAGCAGCACGATGGTGCCGACGCCGGCCGCCACCAACAGGCCGCCGAGCAGGATGATCAGGAAGGAGCCGAACCCGCTGTCGTCGTCCTGGGACGCGGCCTGCTGCTGCCCGCCGGTCGGTTCGGTGGTCTCCTCGGTGGTCTCCTCGGTCGTCTCCTCCGTCGGCGTGGCCTCTGCCGTGACCGACGGGGTGGCGCTCGGGCTGACCTCGACCTTCAACGCCAGGCTGATCCGCTGGTTGCCCAGGCTCTGCCCGGCACCCGCGTTGATCGGCTTGGTGGCGACGACGCCGTCCTTGCTGGCCCCGAGCACCATCGATCCCGGCGCGATCGGGTTCGCGGTGGAGCCGGTGATCCGGAAGTTGCCGCTGCCGTCGCTCGTGGTGTTGAACTGCTTGCCGCTCGAATCCTCCAGCCCCACCACCGCGTTGGGTACCGGGTCGCCGTTGGCCGCCACGACCACCTTGCCGGAGACCGACTTGACCGTCGGCTTGTCCTGGGGCGCTGTGGTCTGCGGCGCGGCCTTGGCGACCAGGGTCACGGTGGTGTTGGCCGAGTTCTCGGCGCCGTTGGCGTCGACGGCCTTCACGGTGATCGTGGCGGAGCCGTTCGACGCGTCGTCGGCGAGGGCGAAGCTGGCGCTGGAGCCGCCGCTCTGGTCGACCTTGCTGCGACTGCAACCGTCCACGCAGCGCAGTTTGCCGTTGCTGGAGGTGACCGAGACGTCGACAGGGGAGCCGTCACCCACCGTGAGCGAGTAGCTGACCCGCGTAGTCTTTCCGGCTTCGACGGAGCTCGGGGACGCCGAGACGTTGTTGACGCCCGGAGCGGCGAAGGCGGGTGTGGCGGGGACCGTGAGCAGGGCGCCGGCCACCAGCGCTACGACCACACCGGCCCGCTGCGTCCAGGCACGTCGGTGTGTTGACACGTCCACCGCCTTCCGGTCTGACTTCCCCGGCGGGGGCCGGGGATCATCACGGTACGAATACGCCGTCGGCAACTATGCCTTGTCTGACCGGATCGGCGCGACCCAGGGGCCAGCGTGGCACCCGGCAGACTCAGGTCGTATCGTCCCGTCGTGTCCTCTCCGCACATTAAGTCCGCCGTGGTAGTAGCGGCGCTGACGGCACTCGATGAGGGGCGTACGCCCGAACGGCCGGTGTACCGGGAGGCGGTCCGTACCCTTCTGACCGTCCTCGCGGAGCGTGCCCCCGGCCGATCGGTGGAGGTGCGGGTCCCACCTTACGGCGCAGTTCAGTGCGTTCCGGGGCCCCGACACACCCGGGGCACCCCGCCGAACGTGGTGGAGATGGCGCCGGCCACCTGGTTGGCGCTGGCCACCGGGCGGTTGTCGTGGGCGCGGGCGATCACGGACGGTCGCGTACAGGTGAGCGGAAATCGTGCGGACCTCTCCGACCACCTGCCGCTCTAGCTGCACCGTTCCTCTCGGCGGGGTGACTGATCGGAGGCGAATCATGACTTTCTGTATCCACTCGTATTCGCGTACACTGTCAGGCGACGACAGTGGTCCAGGGCCGAAAGGCGCGGGGCAGCCCCCGGCTCCGCCAGGCCAGTCCAGACCAGCATGAGGGAGCGGCAGTGCCCCGAGGCGATGGCCGGCTGAGCCACGACCTTGACCCCCAGCGACCCGGCCCCCAGGACGCCTGTGGCGTCTTCGGTGTCTGGGCCCCGGGTGAAGAGGTCGCCAATCTCACCTATTTCGGTCTCTACGCGCTCCAGCACCGTGGTCAGGAGGCCGCCGGCATCGCGGTGAGCGACGGGTCCGGCGTGGTGGTCTACAAGGACCTGGGTCTGGTGGCCCAGGTGTTCGACGAGCCGACGCTGAAGAGCCTGCGGGGCCACCTGGCGATCGGGCACGCGCGCTACTCCACCACCGGCGGTTCGACCTGGGAAAATGCCCAGCCGACCATCCGGTCGACCACCTCCGGCACCACCATCGCCCTGGCGCACAACGGCAACCTGGTCAACACCGCCGAGTTGCAGAAGGAGGTCGCCGAGCGCGGCCTGCTCGACGACGGGGCCACCAACGACACCTCGCTTGTGACAATGCTGCTGGCCAGCCGCCCCGACCTGTCGGTGGAGGCCGCCGCGCTGGAGGTGCTGCCGCAGTTGCGGGGGGCGTTCAGCTTCGTCTTCATGGACGAGTCGACCCTCTACGCCGCCCGGGACCCGCACGGCGTCCGGCCGCTGGTGCTCGGCCGCCTGGAGCGCGGCTGGGTGGTGGCCAGCGAGACCGCCGCGTTGGACATCGTCGGCGCGAGCGTGGTGCGGGAGGTCGAGCCGGGCGAGCTGATCGCGATCGACGAGGCGGGCCTGCGCTCCAACCGGTTCGCCGCGCCGGAGCCGAAGGGCTGCCTCTTCGAGTACGTCTACATCGCCCGGCCGGACGCCACCATCGCCGGCCGTAACGTGCACGCCGCCCGGGTGCAGATCGGGCGGCAACTCGCCAAGGAGCACCCGGTCGAGGCCGACCTGGTGATCCCGGTGCCCGAGTCGGGCACCCCGGCCGCCATCGGTTACGCCGAGGCGTCCGGCATCACCTACGGCGCCGGCCTGATGAAGAACCCGTACGTCGGGCGTACCTTCATCCAGCCGTCGCAGACCCTTCGTCAGCTCGGCGTACGGCTCAAGCTGAACCCGCTGCGGGAGAACGTGCGGGGCAAGCGGTTGGTCGTGGTCGACGACTCGATCGTGCGCGGCAACACCCAGCGGGCGATCGTGCGGATGCTCCGCGAGGCGGGGGCGCTGGAGGTCCACGTCCGGATCTCCTCCCCGCCGGTCAACTGGCCGTGCTTCTACGGCATCGACTTCGCCACCCGGGCCGAACTCCTGGCCAACGGGCTGGACAACGAGGGCATCCGGCGGTCGATCGGTGCCGACACCCTCGGTTACGTCTCGCTCCCCGGTCTCATCGCCGCGACCGAGCAGCCCAAGAACCGACTCTGCCGGGCCTGCTTCGACGGGGAGTACCCGATCGACCTGCCGGCGGGAAACCTGATCGGCAAGCACGTGCTCGAAGGGGTGGGCCGGCGGGTCGCCGACACCCCGGACGCTCCGGAGCACCACACACCGCTCGTCGCCACTCCGGGCGGCGCGACCGCCCACCGCCCGTAGTACACCGGGGTCGTCCGGCCACCGTCGGCACGGCACCGAGAACCACAAAGGGGAGAACCGTGACCTACGTGTCCGAGCGCAGCGGCGCAGGAAGCAGCCCGAACGGCGCCGGTGGCGACCGTCAGCCCTGGACGGCGGGCACCGGCCGCACCACCCGCAAACGCTCGGTCTCGTACGCCGACGCCGGGGTGTCGATCGAGGCGGGCGACCGGGCGGTCGAGCTGCTCAAGTCGAAGGTCAAGGAGACCCGGCGGCCGGAGGTCATGGGCGACCTGGGCGGTTTCGCCGGCCTGTTCCGGTTGGACACCAAGAAGTACAAGAACCCGATCCTGGCCTCCTCCACCGACGGGGTGGGCACCAAGCTGGTCATCGCCCAGCAGCTCGACATCCACGACACGATCGGCATCGACCTGGTCGCGATGGTCGTCGACGACCTGGTGGCCTGTGGCGCCGAGCCGCTGTTCCTGCTCGACTACATCGCCACCGGTGAAGTCGTGCCGGACCGGGTCGCCGAGATCGGGGCCGGCATCGCCGACGGCTGCCGGTACGCCGGTTGCGCGTTGCTCGGCGGCGAGACCGCCGAACACCCGGGCGTGCTGCGCCCCGACGAGTACGACGTCTCCGCCACCGGCGTCGGCGTGGTCGAGGAGAGCGAGATCCTCAGCCCGGACCGGGTCGAGGTGGGCGACGTGGTGATCGCGATGCGCTCGTCCGGTCTGCACTCCAACGGTTACTCGCTGGTGCGGCACGTGCTGCTGGGTGCCGGTCGGATGCGGTTGGACGTGGTGATCGACGACTTCGGCCGGCAGCGCACCCTGGGCGAGGAGTTGCTCACCCCGACCAAGATCTACGCGCAGGACTGCCTGAAGCTGATCACCGAGGCGGAGGTGCGCTCGATCGCCCACGTCACCGGCGGCGGCATCCCCGGCAACCTGGTCCGGGTGCTGCCCGAGCATGTCGACGCGGTGGTCGACCGGGCCACCTGGAAGCCGCAGCCGATCTTCGACCTGATCCAGTCCAAGGGCCGGATCGACGACCCGGAGATGGAGTCGACGTTCAACATGGGCGTCGGCATGTTCGCCATCGTCTCCGCCGAGGACGCCGACCGCGCGCTGGCCACCCTCGCGGGCCGGGGTGTGGACGCCTGGCTGGCCGGCGAGATCATCGAGGGCACCGGCAACGTCCAGATGATCGGCCAGCACACCCGGGGCTGATCGTCTCGGCTCGTCCGGCCGCGCACCTGGTCGGGGGTTAACCCGAGCGGCCGTCGCCGCCTAGCCTGAAGGACACTTCGGGCACGGGGGAGGAGGGTCGATGGCTGCTCGGGCACTGTCCCTGCCGGGTATGCGGGGCATCGCGGCGATTCCGTCGTACGTGGTGATGCAGCCGACGACATTGTGCAACCTCGACTGCGCGTACTGCTATCTGCCGCACCGGGCGGCCGACCGGCGGATGCCGGTGGCGGTGGCCGAGGCGGTCGCCGCCGCGGTGGCCCCCTGGGCGGCGCAGGGCCGGTTCTCGGTGGTCTGGCACGGCGGGGAGCCGCTGGCCGCCGGCAGGGAACACCTGGCGGCGTTGATCGCGCCGTTCCCCGCCGGGGTGGAGCACCACGTGCAGACCAACGCCACGTTGGTCGATGACGCCTGGTGCGCGTTCTTCGTCGAGCACGGGGTGCGGGTGAGTGTGAGCGTGGACGGCCCGCGCGCCCGCAACGACGACCGGGTGACCCGGGCCGGCCGGCCGGCGTACGACCGGATCGTCCGGGGGATCGCGGCGTTGCGCCGGCACGGCCTGCCGTTCTCGGCGCTGGCGGTGGTGAGCCGGCCGACCCCGGGCCTCGCCACCGAGCTGTACGACTACTTCCTGGAACTGGGCTGTGACGTGCTGGGCCTCAACATCGAGGAGACCGAGGGGGTCAACACCCGGAGCAACGCGCACGACGCGGCGACGGTGACCGCGTTCTGGGCCGAACTGGTGACGGCCTGGCGGCGGACGCCCAGGGTGCACCTGCGCGAGGTGGAGTGGTCGCTGCGGTACGCGGCGGCGGTGCTGGCCGGCGCGGAGGGCGACCTGCTGCCCCGGCAGCTCGACCCGATCCCGACGATCGGGTACGACGGCTCGGTCACCGTGCTCTCCCCGGAGCTGGCCGGCTTCACCGACGCCCGGTACGGCGACTTCAGCAGCGGGAACGTGCTGGCCACCCCGCTGGCCGAGATCCTGACCGGTGCGCCGGGCACCGACTGGGTGGGTGAGTTCCTCAGCGGGGTCGAGGCGTGCCGGTCGTCCTGCGCGTACTTCGGCTTCTGCGGTGGCGGCCATGCGGCCAACCGCTACTTCGAGCAGGGACGGTTCGACGGTACGGAGACCGAACACTGTCGCAACAGCAAGATCCGCCTACTGGAGGGAGTGTTGGAGCATGCCCGAGACCACGAGTCCCCGGCCGCCTGAGCGCGTCGGGACCGGCACGGATCAGGTCGCCGACCGGGTGCGGGATGCCGCCGGGGAGCTTTCCGCCCTGCTCCACGAGGCCGAGGCCGCGCGTCGGTCCCGGGCGGAGGTGCCGGGCGGGGAGGGGGCCGGCGCGGTCTGCGCCTGGAACCACTTCGAGAACATCCCGACCTTCTACAACTGGAACAACCGACCACGCTGAGCTGGCTCGGGGTGGCCGAGAGCTGTTGCGGGACGTCGAGGCGAGTCGTGCCCGTCGAGATCAGGGACCGCGTCGACCGTCGGAGGGTGTGTGCTCCGGGCCGGCGAGGTCCCTGATCGTCGATGGTCGCGCCGCTCTGGTCGGGCACATGAGTGAGCACGCGGAGAGTTGCCGCGTGCTCGATGTGACCGGAGGTCAGCGGGTCGGAGGGGCCCAGGGGTCCGGGTCGTCGTCCGCGTGATCCTCGTCGTCGTCGTCGACATACTCTTTGTAGTCGTCGTCGAAGTGCTGCTCAGACTTCCCACCGGCACTCGCCAGTTCGCGCTGCAAGGCGGTGAGGTCGGTGTTCGGGGAGTGGTACTTCAACTCCCGCGCCACCTTTGTCTGCTTGGCCTTAGCACGGCCGCGCCCCATGGCTCGACCCCCTCGCACAGAATGCGGGGCAGCCCGAAGGCGGGCCCCGATGACGTCAGGCATCTCTCGTGGCTCTTACGGTACATGGGGATGCCACCGTTCGGCACCTCGGGTTACCGTCTGCCGGCCCTGCGCGTCGCAGTCACCCGGCCGTCACCGATCGTACCCGGTAAGGGGTAGGCGCCGGAGCTGCCCGTGACAGCGGTCAAACGGGGGGAGAAGCCGCATAGCGACAGGCTTTACCGGCTGCGGACGGTCACCCGCACGGGAGCCGCCGATCGAGGTGAGGTGTCCCGGATGCGGCCACCGTCACACCCGGGACGGGCCCCGTCACCGCAGGTGGATGGCGCGCAGTCGGCCCACGTCGGCCATCCGGCGCTCGGCCAGCCGGTCCGCGGCCGCCGCCGGGGGCACCCCCTCGTCCTCGGCGAGCCGGAGGATCTGCCGGGTGGTGTCGTAGATCCGGGTGGCCCGCAGCTTGGCCCGCTCGAAGTTGAAGCCGTCGATCTCGTCCGCGACCTGGATCACGCCCCCGGCGTTCACCACGTAGTCGGGGGCGTACAGGATGCCCCGGTCGGCGAGCAGCTTCTCGATGCCCGGGTGGGCGAGCTGGTTGTTTGCCGCGCCGGCGACCACCCTGGCCCGCAGCGCCGGCACCGTGTCGTCGTCGAGCGCACCGCCCAGGGCGCACGGGGCGTACACGTCGATGTCGGCGGCGACCAGCGCGGAGGTGTCGGCGACCAGCCCGACCCGGGGGTGGTTGGCCCGCGCCCACTCCAGCGCCCTCGGGTCGACGTCGGTCGCCACCACCTCGGCCCCGTCGTCGACCAGGTGACCGGTCAGGTGCCTGCCGACCTTGCCCAGCCCGGCCACCCCGACCCGACGTCCGCGCAACGTCGGTGAGCCCCAGACGTGCTCGGCGGCGGCCCGCATGCCCTGGAAGACGCCCCAGGCGGTGAGGACCGAGGAGTCACCCGCGCCGCCGTGCTCGACGCTGCGACCGGTGACGAAGCGGGTCTCCCGGGCGATCACGTCCATGTCGGCCACGTAGGTGCCGACGTCGCAGGCGGTGTAGTAGCGCCCGGCCAGGGACTGCACGAACCGGCCGTACGCGCGCAGCAGCGCCTCGCTCTTGACCTGGTCCGGATCCCCCCAGATGACCGCCTTGCCGCCGCCGTGGTCCAGCCCGGCCAGGGCGTTCTTGTACGCCATGCCCCGGGACAGGTCCAGCACGTCCGCCAGCGCCGCCTCCTCGCTGGCGTACGGATAGCACCGCGTGCCGCCGAGCGCGGGGCCAAGCGCGGTCGAGTAGATGCCGATGATCGCCTTGAGGCCGCTCTGCCTGTCCTGACAGAAGACGACCTGTTCGTGACCGGCGGATCCCGGATCGTCGGTGCTGGCGAATACGCCCATGACTTGCTCCTGTGTCGGTGTGCGCCCTCGTGGGGCGCGGACCTGGTCGGCTGCCGGCGGGGATGCTGCCGGCCCTGGTGAGCCTAATATCGGTCGGAACCCGTGCCGTCGTCCACATCACGACCACCGCGCCTGTCGGGCCGCTGTGCCGATGGGTCGCCGCCGGTCGATCGCCGTGCCGGTCCCGGCCCGGGTCCGGCAGGGCACGACGGCGGCGGCACCGGTGCGGGGTTTCGTGGGAGGATCGCGCGGTGCCGTCGCTCTTCGCTTCTTACCTGCGCGTGTACGAGCCGCTGACCGCCTTCGACCGGGACCGTCAGTCGTACTGGCGGCGCTATGTGCGGGAGGGGCGGGCGGTGGCCCCGCTGGAGGGGCCGGGCCGGCAACGCACCTCGGTCATCGCGGCGCTCGGCGCGGGCTGGACCCGGCTGCCCGATCTGCCCGACGAGGCGTACGTGCTGGAGATCGACGACGCGCTGCTGGTCTGCCCCTGGAACCTGCGGATCCGGGTCGCCGAGGCGGCACTGAGCGCCCGGGAAGGGGTGCCGTCGGTGATCGCCGACGCGTTCGTCCCGCCGGTCCTGGCCGGGCAGGCCAAGGCGGTGGTGGAGGACTGGCGCAGTGGCGCCCGGGTGCTGGAGCACGGGGTGCCCCGACTGCACGAGCAGATCGCCACCTGGGGCGTACCGCTGCGGTGGTTCGTGCTCTTCGAGGCGGGTGAGCGGGACCTGGTCACCCGGCCGGGGCGGCGGGCGCTGCGCTACCGGACGGAGATCTCCAAGGCCCGTCGGCGGGCCTCCCGGGCGCTCTCGGTGCTGAAGAAGTCGATAGGTGAGGCGCCGATCACCGAGGCGGTCGAGGAGGCCGCCCGGTGGTTGGAGGAGTTCCACCCGCGTTCGGTTGTCGAGCTGGACTACGGCGGTCTGGTGCAGCTGCTCTCCGACGAGACGCTGGCGGCGGACGACTCGCCGGAGCTGGTGGCGACGGGGCTGGCCGGGCTCTCCCGAAGTGAGGCGGAAGAGGCGTCGGCGGCGTACGACCGGCTGGTGGCCCGGTGGCGGGCGATCCAGCTGCTCGAACGGTGCAATTAGCCACGAAACGCCCAGCGACACTGTCAACTGTGAGTCACCCTCGTAGTTGACGCATCACGAACCGTGATCATGAGTCCGAATAAGGTAGTTTCTGCCGTGTAAAAGTCAGATAAATCGGGCATGGTTCATCCGTCCGTCTAGGGACCTTCGGCCGTTCGGCCCATGTCGGACATCGGGGACTAGCCGGACCATGGGAGACGCGTCGGCCGGCGGGACCCCGGCCGATGTCTATCCATGTGGAGGAGTGACCGATGGCATCGCGAACGCATGAACCAGAGCCGCTACTCACGCCGGCCGAGGTGGCGTCGATGTTCCGTGTCGACCCGAAGACGGTGACCCGGTGGGCCAAGGCGGGGAAGCTCAGCGCGATCCGAACCCTGGGCGGACACCGTCGGTACCGTGAGTCGGAGGTGCGGGCGTTGCTACAGGGACAGATTCCCCAACAGCGCCAGGGGGACTGACCCGGTCAGAACATTTCGGCCACAGGGGCGGGCGGACGTCGCGGCAAGCGGCGCTCCACCGCCCCTGTGCCATGTCCGCACCCGACGCCCGGCCCGGCCGACCCGACGCCCGGTCACTGCCCGACGGTGACCCGGATGCCGATCGTGCCCGCCTCGCCCCGGCGCAGCCGGCTGCCGAGCAGGGTCAGCCGGCCCAGCAGCCGGTACTTCCGGCGGAGCAGGTGGCGCACCCGGCTGCTCTCCGCCGGCCCGCAGAGCACCGCGTGACCCGGCACCGCCTCGCCCAGCGGACGGCCGCGCACGTCACACGGGGCGACGGTCACCGCGCCGTCCCGCCTGATCCGCTTGACCTTCCCCGAGTCGGTGACCGTCCAGACCGCCAGGGCGTCGCCGTCGCGGACCGCCCAGACCGGGGTGGACACCGCACGACCGTCCTTGCGGAACGTCGTCAGCAGGACGTACTTCTCCGCCGCCAGGCGGTCCAGGTCGGTCACGCCGCCCACGATACGACGACCGGGCCCCGATAGCGTGCAGTCGTGACCGGAGAACCTCGGCTGGGCGACGTGTTCGGAGAACTGCTGCGTGACGCGTACGCGGTGCACACCGGGATCGGGCCCCGGCCGCTGGTCGGCGGGCGGCTGCCCCGGCCGGTCATCGAGATCATCGAACGGGACGACGGGCTGGTCAACGGGGCGCCCGCCGCGCACTACCTGGACGGTCCCGAGCACTGGCAGCCGTACGACCACCGGGCCGTGGACCGGGCCCGGGGCGCCACCCTGGACGTCGGCGTCGGGGGCGGCCGGATCGCGCTGGTGCTCCAGGAACACGGCGTACCGGTCACCGGGCTGGACACCTCACCGGGGGCGCTGCGCGTCAGCCGGCACCGGGGGGTGCGCGACCTCGTCCTCGGCACCGTCGACGAGCACGTGGCCGACGGCCGGCGCTACGACACGTTCCTGCTGCTCGGCAACAACCTGGGGCTGTTCGAGGGGCGGGAGCGGGCACCGGGGTTCCTCGCCGCGCTGGCCGCCCTGGCCCGGCCCGGTGCGCAGGTCATCGCGCACGGCACCGACCCGTACGGCACCACGGACCCGGTGCACACCGGCTACCACGAGCGGAACCGCCGGCGCGGTCGGCTCGGTGGGCAACTGCGGTTGCGGCTGCGCTACCGCGAGCTCGGCACCGAGTGGTTCGACTACCTGGTCTGCTCGCCCGAGGAGTTGGCCGAGCTGGTCCGGGGCACCCCGTGGCGGTTGACCGACGTGGACGACCGCGACGCTCCGTACTATCTGGCCACCCTGCGGCTGGCCGGGCGGTGAGCGGGCCCGACCGGGAGGTGGGCGGGGGCCCGACCGGGGCCCCCGCGCCCGGATCAGACCTGGACGGTCGGGGGGAGCTGCTCCGGGGGGAGGCCGCCGTCGCCGTCGACCACCTCGTCCGGGGTGCCGTCCTCGTCGATGTCGACCATGGTGATGTCGACCTTGCCGTCGCCGTCGGTGTCGAACTGGAACAGGTCGGCCCGGCCGTCGCCGTCGGTGTCCACCACCCACACGTCGGTCTTGCCGTCGTTGTTGGTGTCGGCGCGGAGCAGGTCGACACGCTCGTTGCCGCGCGTCTCCACGATCGCCGTGCCGTCGGTGGTGTCGCTGCCGTCCACGGTCTCCGGTGCCTGGCTCATGTCGACTGGTTCCTTCCCTTGACGTTGGCCCGTCTGTACCCGGTGTGGCGATCCCCCACGCATGCCGCCGGGAACGGTGCTGCATAGGGTCGCACCCATGAGCGAGCGAAGCGAGCGGCAGGGCGTGCCGGAGACCCCGCACGCCACCGTGCGCAGTGAGGGAGCAGCGATGAGTCGTCTTGTCGTCGTCGGGGCCGGCACGATGGGGCTCGGCATCGCCTACGTGGCGGCCGGCGCGGGCTACGCCGTCGAGCTTGTGGAGGTGGACCGGGGTCGGGCCGAGGCCGCCGCCGTCCGCCTCGACGAGCTGTGCGAGCGGGCGGTGCAGCGCGGGAAGCTCGGCGGCGACGAGGCCGCCGCGCAACGGTCGCGGATCACCCTGCGGAGCGCGCTCGCCGAGATCGCCCCGGCACCGGAGGTGGTCGTCGAGGCGGTGCCCGAGCGGTCGGAGCTGAAGCGGTCGGTGCTGGCCGAGGCGGAACGGCTGCGCCCGGCGCTGCTGGGCAGCAACACCTCGAGCATCCCCATCGGCGAACTGGCCGAGGGGCTGGCCCGGCCGGAGTCCTTCCTCGGGCTGCACTTCTTCAACCCGGTCTGGGTGATGGCCCTGCTGGAGGTCGTGGTCGGCGCGGCCACCGCACCGGAGACCACCGCGGCGGCCGTCGCGCTCGCCGGCCGGCTGGGCAAGGACCCCGTCGTGGTACGCGACATGCCCGGCTTCGCCACCTCCCGGCTCGGGGTGACCCTCGGCCTGGAGGCGATCCGGATGGTGGCCGACGGGGTGGCCGAGCCGGCCGACGTGGACAAGGCGATGGTGCTCGGCTACCGGCACCCGGTCGGCCCGTTGGAGCTGACCGACCTGGTCGGGCTGGACGTGCGGCTGGACATCGCCCGCACCCTCCAGGCCGCGTACGGGGACCGGTTCGCACCGCCGCCGCTGCTTGTCGAGATGGTCGCCGCCGGGAAGCTCGGCAAGAAGTCCGGGCAGGGCTTCTACTCGTGGCAGGACGGTCGGCGGCGATGAGCGGGCTGCGGGTGGAGGAGCTGCCCGACCGGGTGGTGGTGACGCTGGACCGGCCGGAGAAGCGCAACGCCATCGACGCCGACCTGATCGGCGCACTGCACGACGTCTGCGCCGACCTGGAGGCCCGGCCCCGGTTGCTGCTGCTCACCGGCGGCGCGGACGGGCTCTTCGCCGGTGGTGCCGACATCGGCCAGCTGCGGGAGCGGGGTCGGCTGGACGCCCTCGCCGCGATCAACTCGGCGGCCTTCGCCCGGCTCCGGGCCCTGCCGATGCCGAGCGTGGCCGCCGTGGACGGTCCCGCGTTGGGCGGCGGCGCGGAGCTGGCGTACGCCTGCGATCTGCGGGTGTGTACGGCCCGGGCGGTCTTCGGCCAGCCCGAGGTGCGGTTGGGCATCCTGGCCGGTGCCGGGGCGACCCACCGGTTGCCGGCGCTGGTCGGCGAGGGCCGGGCCAAGGAACTGCTCTTCACCGGTCGGCGGGTCGACGCCGACGAGGCGCTACGGATCGGTCTGGTGAACCGGGTGGTGGCGGAGCCGGCGGAGCTGCTGCCCACCGCGCACGGGCTGCTCGACGAGATGGCCGAGGGCTCCGCGCTGGCGCTGCGGTTGACCAAGCTCGCGGTGGACGCCCCGGTCGCCGCCCACCCGCAGCTGGACCTGGTCAGCCAGGCGGTGCTCTTCGAGGACGAGGAGAAGCACCGCCGGATGACCGACTTCCTGGACCGTCGCCGGCCGCGCTGACGGAGCCGGGGGCGGCACCAGCTCCGGTGCCGCCCCCGGCGACGTCGGCGTCAGTGTCGGATCGGTACGCCCGCGTCGGCCAGTGCCTTGATCAGCCCGGCGGACTCGCCGAAGCCGATGACCAGCACGGCCTCCGGACGGTAGTTCTTGATCTCACCGGCCAGGTTGCCGAAGTCGACAGGCGGGGCCTTGGCGTCGGCCGGCGGGTCGTAGGTGAACAGCTTCACCCGGTCACTGCCGAAGCCGGCCCGCTCCAGCTCGGCGCGGACGGTCTCCTGGAGGCCCTCACCGTAGGAGTCCTTGCGGGCCACCACCACGATCTTGTGCGGGCCGTCGCGGAGGATCACGTCGGCCAGGGCCCGGCCCTGGAGGCTGTCCGGCGGAGCGGTCCGGAAGTAGAGGCCCTTGTCGTCGGCCTGGCTCAACCCCGCATCGGTGTTGGACGGCGAGAAGAGGATCTTCCCCGCCGCCACCACGTCCGGCAGCACGGCGGCGGAGATCCCGGACGCGGCGGCCCCGATGATCACCTGGACCTTGTTCCTGACGTGCGACGCCACGGTGGCCTTGGCGACGGCCGGGTTGGTGCCGTCGTCACCGTCGAACCAGGTCACCGGGTCGCCGAGCACCCCACCCGCGGCGTTGATCTCCTTGATCGCCAACGCCACGCCGGCCGCCAGGGGCGGATAGGCCAGGGCCAGGTCACCGGTCTTGGGCAGCAGGCCGCCGAGGATCAGCGGGGAGCCGTCGCTGCTGTCGTTGCGCCCGCCCCGCTGCTTCTTCGGCTTGGGTGCGGCCTTGGTGCTCACCCCGGACTCGTCTCCGGCGCCCACGAACTCGGTCTTCGCGTCGTTGATCTTCTGGTTGTCGAAGTGCAGGGTCGCGTAGCTGGCGGTGGCCGGCTCCCCGAGGTCGGTGAAGCCGGCGCGGGTCAGCGACTGGCCGCGGTACTCGATGTCCTGGCCGTCCCGGGCCAGCGGCAGGCAGCTCGCCGCATCGGTGCAGCGGCGACCGTTGGTGGTCACCCCGACGATCTGCTTGGCGATGTCGGCCGGATCGGTGCTCCCGGCCAGCTGGGCGGCCAACGAACTGATCATGACCGCGTCGTACGTCTCCGCCGCGTAGAGGTAGTCGGTCAACTTCGGGTCGACGGAGCGTAGCCGCTGCTTGAAGTCGTCGGTGAGCGGCGTGAGCGGCGTGGTGCCCTTCATGCCGTCGACGAGGTCGGCCCGGTCCTTCAGCTCGGCGGCGAAGGAGTTCTGCATGTTGCCGTCGGTGCCGTACAGGCGCACCTGCGGGGTGGCCGCCTCCTCGGGCTTGTCGGTCGTCCCGCACGCGCTGACGGCGAGCAGGAACGACGCGCAGGCCGCCAGGGTGGCCGCGCGCGGGCCGCGTGTAACGAGCATGGTCGTCCTTCCTCCGGCGCAGGTCCGGTGCGCACCATAGCGTGCCGACGGCAGCCGTGGGACCAAGGGAGGCTGCCCTGGTCGTCGGCCCGACAGTCGTCCGTACGCTCCGTCACGCCGTCCCAGCAGGTGGTCACCATTTCGGCGCTCTCTCGCTTGACCTGGCCTCCTACTGTGCCGCAAGTGACCGACGTACCGGATCAGACGCTGGCCGACGCTACCGCCGTACTCGATTCGGCGCTGTCCGGAGACGGTGCCGCCGTTGTCGGCACCTTCGACGCCGTGGTGGACCGGTCCGGCCTCGCCGGGGCGTACACGGTCGCCTGGACCCTGGCCGCCACCATGATCGGCGACCCGCCGCCGCCGGGAGCGTGCGCGCTGGACTTCCCAGGCATCGACGAGGCGGGGTACGACACCCGTTGGGTCGCCCGGTTCGTCAGCGCGTACGCCAACCACGACGCCGACACCGGCGAGGCGCTGTTCGGGGCGGCGGTCGCCGACGGGCAGCTACCGGACTGCCTGCTCACCCTCGCCGGCTCGACCGTGGCCACCCTGCGCAGCCGGGCCGGCTGACCCGCCCCGCCCCCGCTGCGGGCCGTCGCGCCGGGGTGGCTCTTCGGCGGCGGGCGTCGCGTCGGCCGGCTCAGAACGCGTGGTACGCCACCAGGGGCTCGTACTCGTAGCGCAGGTTGGAGAAGCGGACCTTGAAGTTCGCCCCGTCCCGCACGTTGGTGGCGACGGTGATGTAGTCCGACTTCGCCGGCAGGTAGGTCAGGTAGTTGCACTTGTTGGTCTTGTCGATGAAGACCACGCACGCCTCGGTGCCGAACTCGCTGCTGTTCTTGACGTTGACGTCCTTGCACCGGGCGCTCGCCTTGTACGGGCCGGCGTCCCCACCCCAGCCGCCGACCTGGAAGTACGACCGGACCGCCCCGCCGTAGCAGGTGGCGGCCGAGGCGGAGAGGTTGGTCTCCGGGGCGGCCTGTGCGGGTGCGCCGTACCACAGCAGGGGCAGGGTGGCGGCGATCGCGATCAGGCGGGCGGGCCGGAATGCCATGGTGGTGCCTCCAGGGAAGAGGGGACGGACCCTGAGTCGCGGACAGGGCGCGGTGAGTGGCGATGATATCTGTCGATCTCTGATCCCGCTGTGACGGACTCGTGAACCTTCGTGGTACCTGTGACGGATGTCCGAGGCGATGCTCAGCAAGGTGCGCAAGCTGTTGGCCCAGGCCGAGGACGCCGCCTGCACCTCCGCCGAGTCGGCCGCCTTCACCGCCAAGGCCACCGAGTTGATCGCCCGGTACGGTGTCGACCGCGCACTGCTGGCCGCCCGGGATCCGACCACCGATCCGGTCGGCGACCGGGTGGTCGACGTCGTCGCCCCGTACGCCCGGGACAAGGCCGGGCTGCTCGCGGCGGTGGCCGACCCGCTGCGCTGCCGCTGCGTACGACGGCAGGACGGCAGCGGATTCGTGCTGCACCTGTTCGGCTTCGCCAGCGACCTGGAGCGGGTGGACCTGCTCTTCACCTCGCTGCTGGTGCAGGCCGCGCACGGGCTCGCCGGCACCGTGGTGCCGCCCGGTGAGCACCCGGCGGCGTTCCGCCGTTCCTGGCTGGCCGGCTTCGCCCGGGTGATCTCCGAGCGGCTCCGGGCCGCCGAGGCGGGCGCGGCGGCGGAACGGGGCACCCCGTCGGTCGCGCTGGTGCTGGCCGACCGTTCGGACCGGGTGGCCCGCCGGGTCACCGAGGTCTATCCCCGGCTGCGGAGCGCCCCGACCCGTCGACTCGCCGGCTCCGGCTTCGGCGCGGGAGCGGCGGCCGGCCGCCGGGCGGACCTCGGCGGCCCCGACGCGGTGACCGGCTCCACCTGACCGGCCCTCACCCAGCTCCGGCTCACCTGCCGGGGCCCGGCGGAGGCACGGGGGAACGAGGGGGCGGAGCGGGGGTGGGTCAGTGGGGGCCGGGGACGGTGCGGGTGAGGGTGGCGAGGTAGCGGCCGAGCAGTTCGTGCCAGCCGGCGGTCAACGCGGCACGATAACCCTCAGCGGCCTCACCGTGCCGGTCGAAGTGCCGGTGCTCCAGCTCGATGCGGGTCTGCCCCGACTCGTCCGGCAGGAACAGCACCTCCACCTCGCTGGCGCGGGCCGGGTCCGGCACCGGGACCCGGTCCGCGCCGAGCTGCCAGGTGAAGACGAGTCGGCGCGGTGGATCCCAGGTGAGCACCCGGCCCCAGTCGCCCCGGAAGCCGTACGGGCCGATTTCGTAGAGCATGCCGCCGGCCCGGGGTTCGATCCCCAACTCGGCAAGCGCCGCCGGCCCGGACCAGGTGTATTCACGTACCCACCAGTCGGTAAGGGAGCCGGTGAAGACCGCGAAGGCCTGTTCCGCGCTGGCGGGGACGAGGAGCGTGGAGCGCAGCGAGTACCGGTCGACGTCCTGGTGGACGTCCTCCGGATTCACGTTCTCCTGTCCCATAGGCCCGGACCATACCGGCTGACGAGGCGCTGTGCAGCCTCGTGTACGCGCTCGTGGGAAGCCGGATACACGAAAACGGTGACCGCGTCTCCGCAGGTCACCGTTTTCTGTAGCCCGGCGAAAGGCTATGTGGCCAGGGGCGGGGTCGAACCGCCGACCTTCCGATTTTCAGTCGGACGCTCGTACCAACTGAGCTACCTGGCCTGGTGCTTCGGGACATGTTACCGGAGGGCGGGTTCTCCGCCGACGGGTGACTCGTCCCGATAACGCAGAACGCCGCGCAATGGTGCACGCGGCGTCGGCGCTGGCGGTCCTGACGGGACTTGAACCCGCGACCTCCGCCTTGACAGGGCGGCGAGCACTCCAACTGCTCCACAGGACCTTACTTGTTGCCTCCGGCTGGGCCGGATCGTACCCCCAACGGGATTCGAACCCGTGCTACCGCCTTGAAAGGGCGGCGTCCTGGGCCACTAGACGATGAGGGCGTCCCCGCCATCATTGCACACTCGCAACTTCTGCGGACTTGCTCCCATCCGGCCCCGCCGGAGGCATGAGAAGCATATGTCATCCCCTGCCAGTCGGCCAAACCGGTATGCCCGGCCGGACCCGGCTGGGCATACCGGCAGCTCAGCGGGGTGGCGCGATGCCGAATCGGCGCTTCAGGTCACCGATGACGTGCGGCACGGCCCCGAGGGTGCGGCTCCGGTCACCCCCACCGTCGTGCATCAGCACCACCGCCCCGGGACGGGCGGCGTTCTCGACCCGCTTGGTGATGACGCCGGTCGTGGGCTTGGCCCAGTCCTGCGGGTCGACGGTCCAGTGCAGCGACCGCATGCCCAACTGCTTGGCCACCGCCACCACTTCCGGCGTCCACCGGCCCCCGGGCTGACGGTAGAACGGCACCTTCGCGCCCGGGACGGCCTTGGTGATGGCCTGGTTGGTGCGGACCAGGTCGGCCCGGATCTCGGCGACCGGCCGGCGACCCAGGTCGACGTCGTGCCGCCAACTGTGGTTGCAGAGCTGGTGCCCCTCCCGGACGATCCGGGCCACCAGCTCCGGGTGCTTGCGGACCTGGGTGCCGACCACGCAGAACGTCGCCTTGACCTTGGCCGCCCGGAGGTCGTTGAGGACCTTCGGTGTCCAGGTCGGGTCGGGGCCGTCGTCGAAGGTCAGCGCCACCGCGCGTACTCCGGTCGCCTTACGCAGGCCGGCGGGGAGCGTCTTCGGTTTCGGTCGCAACCGGGGCTTCGGCTTGCTGGTGGGCGACGGCGTCGGGGTCGGGGTCTGGGCCGGCTCGGGCGCGGGGGTGGCCGGGGCCGGCGCGGCGGCCGGCCGGACGTGTCGGGGCTGGTCTCCGCAGCCGGCGACCAGCAGGAGCAGACCCAGGGCAACCGCCAGGACGGGGCGTGAACGCATCGTCACTCCGGGGGGAAGGGGTAAGCGGACCGCCCCGACGGTAGTTCACGATGTCCCGTTTCGTCAGGCCCGGTCGGCCCCCGTCGACTGGTCCAACGAATCCCGGACGGCCAGCGCGAGCGATACCGCCTCGGCCAGGTCGACCGGGCGGACCACCCCGGCGGGCAGTGTGTCGGCCCGCCAGCCCGGCCCGGCGGCGAGCACCAGCAGCGGTCGGCGGGGCACCGCGAGCAGCGCGGAGAGCTGCCCCGGGTCGGCGGTCGGGCGGGTGTGCGACCAGACCACCACGGCCGCCGGCCCGGTCCGGTTGACCGCCTCGACCAGGGCCGCCACCGGCACCCGGGCCCCGAGCATCCGGTATGCCACGCGCGCCTCGGCCAGCGCCGCGGCCAGCGCCTCCAGGGGCAGGGTGTGCTGCTCCTCGTCGGCGCAGGAGAGCAGGATCCTGGCCGGACCGCCGGCCCGGGCGGACCGGGCGACGGCGGCGAACGCCTCGGAGACGCACCGGGACAGCAGGTGTTCCACCTCGATCAGGCCCCCGGTGGTGACGTGGCGCTCACCGATGCCGGCCAGCACCGGCCGGAGCAGCCCCTCCCAGGTGGCGACGACCCCGTCGGTGGCCAGGGCGTGCGAGATCGTGTCGCCGATCACCGCCGCGTCCAGCCGCATGGCGGCGCGGGCCAGCCCCCGGGCGGCCGGCCCGGCCCGGCCGACCGGGATGGTCTGTCCTCCGCCGTCCCGCCCGACGCCGGCCCGCAGCCGTAGCTGCCCGCCGGGGCTCTGCTTCGCCCAGCGGGCCGCCTCCGCCGGGGTGACCCCCTCGGCGGTGAGCTTCCGCATGATCTCCAGTCGGGCCAGGTCGGTCGGCGTGTAACGCCGGTGGTGACCCGGGACGTGCTGGCTGGGACCCAGGCCGTAGCGCTGGTGCCAGGTACGCAGGGTGGTGACCGCCACACCCAGCCGGCGTGCCACGGCCCCCGCGCTCAGCGGCTCATCGACCACCCGACCGCTCCGACGCGTCGTCCACCCGTTGTCCGGACGGGGTGGCGGACCCGGCGGGGGCGTCGGAACCGGTGGTGGCAGTGTCGGTGGTGGGGCGCAGCAGCCGGCTCACCACACCGCCGAGCCAGGGCGAGTACGTGCGCGGGTCGGCGTCGATCTCGGTCATCAACCGGACCGGGTCCACCCAGCGCAGCTCGGACACCTCGTCCGGGTCCGGCAGCAGGGTGAGCTCGGCCGGCACGTCGGCCCGCAGCACGTGGTCGTACTCGAACTCGACCCGACCGGAGGCCGGGTCCTCGGCGTAGTAGAGGTAGACGCCGACCTCGGTCAGCGACACCGGCCCGGCGCCCAACTCCTCGGCGAGCCGGCGGTTGGCCGCCTCCGCCAGCGGCTCACCCGGCAGCGGGTGCCCGCAGCAGGAGTTGGCCCAGCGCAGCGGGAACCGGGTCTTCACCGCGGCCCGTTGTTGCAGGAGCACCCGGCCGTCCGGGTCGACGAGCAGCACCGAGAAGGCCCGGTGCAGCCGTCCGGGTGCCTGGTGGGCGGCGGAGACGGTGGCTTCGCCGAGTGCCCGGCCGGTGTCGTCGACCAGCTCGACGAGGTGACCCTCCCGTGACTTCACCCGGTCACCGACCCGCGCCGGTGATGCGGTTGGCGGCGAGCTTGCCGGAGATCAGCACCATCGGCACACCCACACCGGGCTGGGTGCCGGAGCCGGTGAAGACCACGTTGGGCAGGCTGCGGTGCAGGTTCGACGGGCGGAACGGCCCGGTCTGGAAGAGGCTGTGTGCGGCGGCGAACGGCGTACCGGCGGCCATTCCCTGCTCCTCCCACTCGGCGGGGGTGATCGTACGCAACACCTCGATGCCGGCGCCGAACCCGACGTACCCGCGCTCCTCCAGGGTGGCGACGAGCTGGTCGGCGTATCGCCGGCTCAGGTCGCCCCGCCAGTCGAACGGGGCCCGGTCGAGGTTGGGCACCGGGGCCAGCACGTAGTAGGTGTGCCGCCCGGCCGGGGCGACCGACGGGTCGGTCCGGCTCGGGTTGGTGACCAGCAGCGACGGGTCGGTCATCAGCTCGCCGCGCCCGATCACCTCGTCGAAGGTGCCCTTCCAGGACCGTCCGAAATGGATGTTGTGATGAGCGATCTTCCCATACTCCTGCGTCGATCCGACGTGCAGGACCACGCAGGACGGCGAGTAGGTCAGCCTGCGCCGCCGGCCCTCGGGCAGCAGGTCGCGGTAGGCGACCGGCAGGTCCGGGTTGAGCACCACCACGTCGGCCGGGACCAGTTCGCCGTCGGCGGTGACCACGCCGGTGGCCCGACCGTTGGCGGTCTCCACCCGGGTGACGGTGGTGTCGTAGCGGATCTGCACGCCGTGCTTCTCGGCGGCGCCGGCCATCCCCTTGGCCACCGCGTGGATGCCGCCGCGCGGGAAGTAGACCCCGGCCACCGAGTCGAGGTAGGCGATGACGCTGTAGATGGCCAGCGCGTCGTGCGGCGCGAGCCCGGCGTACATCGCCTGGAAGGAGAAGATCCGCTGGGTACGCGGGTCGTCGAAGAACTGGTTGATCTTGGTCTGGAGACGCCGGAACGCCCCGCTGGCCAGCAGCCTCAGCAGGTTGCCGGTGAGCAGATCGGTCGGGGCGTCCAGGTTGCGGTCGATGAAGTCGGCCCGCTCCCAGTTCCACAGGTTGCGGGCGTACTCGACGAACCGTAGGTAGCCGTCGGCCTCGCGGGGGCCGCAGACCCGGGAGATCTCGGCCGCCATCCGGGTGGTGTCGGTGATCACGTCCAGGGTGGAGCCGTCCGGGTAGTAGGCCCGGTAGGCGGGGTCGAGCGGGGTCAGGTCGAGCCAGTCGGACAGCTCCTCGCCGACCGCGTCGAGCGCCTCGGCGATCAGGTCGGGCATGGTGAGCACGGTGGGGCCGGTGTCGAACTCGTACCCGTCGACGCTGAGCCGCCCGGCCCGGCCGCCCGGCACCGGTTCGCGCTCCAGCACTGTCACCTGCCGGCCGCTGCCGGCCAGGTGCAGCGCGCACGCCAGCCCACCCAGGCCCGCGCCCACGACCACCACCCGGTCCGTACGTCCCGTCACGGTACGCACACGACCACCTCCCTCACGAAGTTGCCCATCATGCCCGCCGCGTGGTGGCGGCGGTGGCGAGACCGGTCAGCGCGGTGCGCGCCGTCTCGTCGATCGACGCGGTCTCCAACGCGGCGAGCGCGTCGGCGACCCGGTCGGAGATCATGTCCTCCACCCGGGCGACCGCCCCGGTGTCGGTGACGACCTCGGCCAGCCGGGCCAGCTCCCGGCCGCCGGTGGCGCTCCCGGCCCGCTCCAGCGCCCGCCGCTGGCCGCCGGTGGCGAGCTGGCGGGCGAGCATCAGCAGCACTGTGGGTTTGCCGGTCCGCAGGTCGTCACCGGCCGGCTTGCCGGTGGTCGCCGGATCGCCGTACACGCCGAGCAGGTCGTCGCGGAGCTGGAACGCCTCGCCGACGGCCAGCCCGTAGCGGGTGTACGCGGCGATCAGCGGCGCGTCGGTGTCGATGCCGGCCAGGCTGGCGCCGAAGAGCAGCGGACGCTGAACGGTGTAGCTGGCGGTCTTGTAACGGGCCACCCGCAGCGCCCGGTCCACCGACCAGTTCGCCACGTCGTTCTCGCCGAGCACGTCGAGGTACTGCCCGGCGATGGTCTCGACGCGCATCTGGTCGTAGCAGCGCCGCACCTCGATCAGCCGGAACGGCGGCACGCCGGCGTGGGCGAGCAGTCGGTCGGCCCAGACCAGGCAGAGGTCGCCGATGAGGACGGCAACCGACTCACCGAACCGACCCGGGTCACCGGTGTGTCCGGCGGTGACGTGCCGGGCGGCGGCGGCCCGGTGTGCGGTGGGCCGGCCACGTCGGGTGTCGGAGGCGTCCATCACGTCGTCGTGCACCAGGGCGAAGGTGTGCAGCAGCTCCAGGGCGGCCAGCGCGGGCAGCACCGGGGACAGCGGTTGGTCGCCCCCCACCACCCCCCGCCAGCCCCAGTAGGCGAAGGTCGGGCGGACCCGCTTGCCGCCGGTCAGCACGCAGTCGCGCGCCGTCGCGGCGAAACCGCCCATCGCTGCGTCGATCTCGGTCAGCGCCTCGACCTCGCGGGCGAGGAACGCGGCAAGCGTGTCGTCGACGCTGTTGACCAGGTCCTTCGCGAAAGCGGCCAGTACGCCGCGGACCGGATCGTCCGTCGCTCCCGGCTGTGCCGGCGCGACGCGGAGCGCATTACCCGCAACTGCGTCGTTGGCCATGTGAGCGAGCGTACCCTAGGGTTACGAGTTGCGTCGATTGCTGCGTCGAATACGAGGAGGCCCCGGTGGACACCGATCTCACCGCCGCCTATGCCCGATGCCAGGAGCTGCACAGACACCACGGCCGCACCTACTATCTCGCCACCCGGCTGCTCCCCGCATGGAAACGGCGGCACGTACACGCCCTGTACGGCTTCACCCGCTACGCCGACGAGATCGTGGACCGCACCGAGGACCTGCCGCCCGCCGAACGCGCCGCCCGGCTGGACGCCTGGGGCTCCAGGTTCGTCGCCGGCCTGCACGGCGATCCGGTCGACGACCCGCTGCTGCCTGCGGTGCTGCACACCATCGCCGTGTTCGACCTGGACCGGGCCGACTTCGCGTCGTTCCTGCGCAGCATGGCGATGGACCTGACGGTCATGTCGTACCCGACCTACGACGACCTGCTCGACTACATGGAGGGCTCGGCGGCCGTCATCGGCACCATGATGCTGCCCATCCTCGGCAGCTCCGACCCGGTCGCCGCCCGGGAACCGGCCCGTCAGCTCGGATTTGCCTTCCAGCTCACCAACTTCATCCGGGACGTCGCCGAGGACCTCGACCGGGGCCGCACCTACCTGCCCGACGAGGACCTGGCCAAGTTCAACGTCACGACCGAGGACCTGCGCGCCGCGCAGGCCGCCGGCCGCAGCACCGACCGGATCCGCGACCTCATCGAGTACGAGGTGACCCGCGCCCAGGCCCACTACGCCGCCGCCGCACCGGGCATCACCCTGCTCGCCCCCGCCTCCCAGGCGTGCATGCGCACCGCCTACGCCCTCTACGGCGGCATCCTCGACGAGGTCGCCGCCCAGGACTTCGACGTGTTCGTCACGCGGGCCGTGGTGCCCCAGCGACGACGGCTGGCGGTGGCGGCGAAGGCGCTGCTCACCCGTACCGGCACCCCGGTCGTGGTGCCCGGCCCCGACCTGTCGTGAGTGGCCGCACGGCTGTCGTGTTGTTCACCCGCGACCTGCGGGTGCACGACCACCCGGCACTGGCGACGGCCTGCTCCGCCTTCGACCGGGTGGTGCCGCTGTACGTCCTCGACCCGGCGCTCGCCGACCGCTCGCCCAACCGCACCCGGTTCCTGCACCAGTGCCTCGCCGAGCTCCGCGACACCCTGCGCGGCCTCGGCGGCGACCTGGTGATCCGCCGGGGCGACCCGGTGGCCGAGACGATCCGGGTGGCCCGCGAGGTCGACGCCGAGGGGATCGGCCTCTCCGCCGACGTCAGCCGGTACGCCCACCGCCGGGAACGCCTGCTGCGCGCCGAGTGCGACAGGCACCGGCTGGCCCTGCGGCTCTTCCCCGGCGTCACCGTCGTCGAGCCGGGGGCGGTGCGGCCCGGCGGCGGGGACCACTACCGGGTGTTCACCCCGTACCACCGGGTCTGGTCGGGGACGCGGTGGCGGGCGGAGCTGGCCGCGCCCCGGCGGGTGACCCTGCCCGACGGGGTCCAGGTCGGCCGGCTGCCGGCGCTGCCGAACGGCGGGTCGCCGGCCGCCGTGGTCGGCGGCGAGACCGTCGGGCAGCGCCGGCTCGCGCAGTGGTTGCCGACCCTGCACCGGTACGACGACATCCACGACGACCTGGCCGGCGACGAGACCTCCCGGCTCAGCCCGTATCTGCGGTTCGGCTGCCTGTCCCCGCTGGCGGTGGCGAACCGGGCCGGCGACCGGGGCGGGCCGTTCGTCAGGCAGCTCTGCTGGCGGGACTTCTACTACCAGGTCACCGCCGCCTTCCCGGAGATCTCGGCGAAGGCGTACCGACGCGGGGCCACCGAGGACTGGCGGTACGACGCGGCGGCGCTGACCGCCTGGACCGAGGGCCGGACCGGGATGCCGATCGTGGACGCCGGCATGCGCCAACTGCACGCCGAGG
This sequence comes from Micromonospora sp. NBC_00421, assembly GCF_036017915.1. Lineage (NCBI taxonomy): Bacteria > Bacillati > Actinomycetota > Actinomycetes > Micromonosporales > Micromonosporaceae > Micromonospora > Micromonospora sp. NBC_00421. The sequence goes on along the minus strand of NZ_CP107929.1, from coordinate 5,621,811 downwards.
GCTGGATGCACAACCGGGCCCGGTTGATCACCGCCGGTTACCTGACCAAGGTGCTCGGCCTGGACTGGCGACCCGGCCTCGCGGTCTTCTCCCGCTGGCTGCTCGACGGGGACGTGCCGAACAACTCCGGCAACTGGCAGTGGGTGGCCGGCACCGGCAACGACAGCCGCCCCTACCGGGGACTCAACCCGGTACGCCAGGCCGAACGCTACGACCCCGACGGCGGGTACGTCCGCCGCTGGGTGCCCGAGCTGGCGGCGGTGGCCGGCAGGGCCGTGCACCAGCCATGGCGGCTGCCCCCCGAGACACGCCGCACCCTCGACTACCCGCCGCCGCTGGAGGTGCCCGGCGCCGATCCGGTCTGGCTGCGCTGACCCCGTCCGGCGCACGGGGGCGGGAATTGCGGGATGGAGCGGTGGCCGGAGCCCGGACCGTGCGGAATGCTGGCGGGATGGCAGAGCCGGAACTGGTGGACGTGGTCGTGGTCGGGCTCGGCGTGGGCGGCGAGGAGGTGGCCGGGCGGCTCGCCGAGGCCGGCCTCACCGTCGTCGGTGTCGAACGCGACCTGGTCGGCGGGGAGTGCCCGTACTGGGGCTGCATCCCCAGCAAGATGATGATCCGGGCGGCGAACGCCCTGGCCGAGGCGCGACGGGTCGACGGGTTGGCCGGGTCGGCGCAGGTCCGGCCGGACTGGGCGCCGGTGGCCCGGCGGATCCGGGAGGAGGCCACCGACACCTGGAACGACCGGGCCGCGGTGGACCGGTTCACCGGCAAGGGCGGCAGGTTCCTGCGCGGTAGCGGCCGACTCGACGGCCCCGGCCGGGTCCGGGTCGGTGACCAGGTATTCCAGGCCCGGCGGGGAATCGTCGTCGGCACCGGCACCCGGCCGTCGATCCCGCCGATCGACGGGTTGGCCGATACCCCGTACTGGACGAACCACCAGGCGATCGAGGTGGCGGAGCTGCCGGCGACCCTGCTGATCATCGGGGGCGGCGCGATCGGGCTGGAGTTGGCGCAGGTCTTCGCCCGGTTCGGGGTCGGGGTGACCGTGCTGGAGGCGTCCGGCCGGGTGCTCGCCCTGGAGGAGCCGGAGTCGTCCGAGGCGGCCACCGCCGCGTTACGTGCCGACGGGGTGGAGATCGCCACCGAGGTCAAGATCGAACGGGTCGACCACGACGGCGACACGTTCACCGTGCACGCCGGTGACCGGTCGTTCAGCGCCGAGAAGCTGCTGGTGGTGACCGGCCGCCGGGCCCACCTGGAAGAGTTGGGGCTGGACACCGTCGGGGTGGACGCCACCCAGCGCTACCTGCCGGTGGACGACCGGATGCACGTCACGGACGGGATCTGGGCGGTCGGCGACGTGACAGGCGAGGGCGCGTTCACCCACATCGCCATGTACCAGGCGTCGATCGTGGTCGCCGACGTGCTCGACCACGCCCGGCGGGCCGAGGGCGGTCCCGACGCCAGCGGCACGGCCAGCGTGGTGGGCGGCGCGATGGGCGCGGCCAGCGCGGTCGGAGGTGCGATGGGCGCGGCCGGCCCGAGCGGCGCCGCCGGCACCGTGCCCCGCGCCGACTACCGGGCGCTGCCGCGGGTCACCTTCACCGATCCCGAGGTCGGCGCGGTCGGGCTCACCGAACGGCAGGCCCGCGAGCGGGGCATCAACGTGCAGGTCGGTTTCACCGAGCTGTCGTCGTCCACCCGGGGCTGGATCCACAAGGGTGAACCGGGCGGCTTCATCAAGGTGATCGCCGACGCCGACCAGGGGGTGCTGATCGGTGCGACCTCGGTCGGCCCGGCTGGGGGCGAGGTGCTATCGGCGCTGGTGGTGGCGGTGCACGCCGCCGTCCCGGTCAGCCAGCTCCGGCACATGATCTACGCGTACCCGACGTTCCACCGGGCCATCCAGAGCGCCCTGGACGACCTGAGCTGAGCCCGTCACGCCGGCCGACCCGGGTCCTGCCCGGTGTCGGCCGGCCGGGTCTGCCTCGTGCCGTGGTCTGATCCGTGCCCCGTGTCGCCGGCCCTGGCGCCGGGTCGACCGGGGGTCGGCATCACTCGCCGTGGCGGCCGGCGCCGGCGGTGAAGCGGGCCGCACCGGTCAGCGCGTCGGCCGCGAGCGAGTCGATCCCGTAGGCGAGTTCGGTGGCGAGCGCCTCCGGCTCGGGCCGACCGGCACCGGCCAGCACCGATGCCCGGTCGTTGCGCAGGCAGGTCTGCGGGTGGCGGGCGATCTCGGCGGCCAGCCGCTCGGCCGCCGCCCGCGCCTCGCCCGGCGCGACCACCCGGTTGACCAACCCCATCGCGTACGCCTCGTCGGCGGGCACCGGGCGGCCGGTGAGGATCAGGTCCATCGCCCGGCCCTCCCCGACGAGCCGGGGCAGCCGTACCGTCCCACCGTCGATCAGCGGCACTCCCCAGCGTCGGCAGAACACCCCGAGCACCGCGTCCGACTCGGCGACCCGCAGATCGCACCAGAGCGCCAGTTCCAGGCCGCCGGCCACCGCGTACCCGGAGATCGCCGCGATGACCGGCTTGGACAGTGACATCCGGGTCGGACCCATCGGGCCGTCGCCGTCGGGCTCGACCCGGTTGCCGCGCGGCGTACCGATGGCCTTGAGGTCGGCACCCGCGCAGAACGTGCCGCCCGCGCCCCAGAGCACCGCGACCCGGGCCTGCGGGTCGGCCTCGAACGCGCGGAACGCGTCGGCGAGCGCCCGCGCGGTCGGGCCGTCGACGGCGTTGCGCGACGCCGCCCGGTCGAGGATCACCGTGGTCACCGCCCCGTCCCGGGCAACATGCACAGCCATCCCCCCAGCATCCCTGGCCCACCCCGCCCGGACCACCCCACCCGCTGCCCGGGGCGCTTGCGCGCGGCGCTGTTGGGGCGATGTGTGAACGTCGCACGGCTCCCGGGCACGTCGCTGGTCCTGGTCGGGGGGAGATTCGTCCCGGCCGCCCGGTTTGCCGCCCGTTCAGCCGGGAAGTCGGAGAAGGTGCGAGCGTTGATGACGAAACTCGAACAGGCCACCGCGCTGGACCGGGCCGGCGACCGGTTGCAGCGTGCCGTCCAGACGACCCTGCGCCCGCAGCGGGTACGTGACCTGCTGCACGGCGTCTTCCTGGGCCATCCGCTGCACCCGGCGATGGTGCAGGTGCCGGTGGGTGCCTGGATCAGCGCGGCAGTGGTCGACCTGCTCCCCGGCCAGCGTCGGGCGGCCACCACGCTTGTCGCGCTGGGCACGGTGAGCGCGGTGCCCGCCGCCGTGGCCGGGCTCAACGACTGGGCGGAACTCTCCCGGGACCAGCGTCGGGTGGGGCTCGTCCACGCTGCCGCCAACACCGTCGGGCTGACCCTGTACGCAGGTTCCCTCGCGGCCCGGTTGACCGGTCGGCACGGCGTCGGCCGGGTGCTTGCCTACCTGGGGCTGGGCGCGGCGGGTGCCGGGGCTTACCTGGGTGGGCACCTGGCGTACAAGCAGGGGGCGCAGGTCAGCCAGAGCGTCTCCGAGCTGCATCGGATGGGCGACGGGTGGCAGTCGGTGGTCGAACTGGCCGGGCTGCCGCAGCGGGAGCTGGTGACCCGCGAGGTGGACGACGTCTCGGTCATCCTCTACCGGCATGGCGACGAGGTCACCGTGATGTTGGAGCGCTGCCCGCACCAGAGCGGCCCGCTCGGCGAGGGTGAGGTGAAGGAGATCGACGGGCACGCCTGTGTGGTCTGCCCCTGGCACGGCTCGGCGTTCCGGCTCAACGGCGGCGAGGTCGTCCACGGCCCCTCCGCCACCGACCAGCAGATCCTCCCCACCCGAGTGGTCGACGGCACCCTCCAAACCCGCCTCCCCTAACCCGAAACACCCCCACCCCACCCCACCCCACCCCGCCCCACCCCCACCCCCACCCCCACCCCCACCCACAGTGTTGATCAAGAGGTTTGCGTCAAAGTTGATCTCCAAATTGACGCAAACCTCTTGATCAACTGACGCAAACTTCTTGATCACCAGGGCGGTCCGGTCGGGGTGGGCCCGGCCGGGGTGGGGTGGTGGGGCGGGGTAGGGGTGCGGGTTGGGTCAGTCGCGGCGGTGGCGGCCGGTTACCAGGTCTCGGGCGGCGGAGGCGCGGCTTCCCATCGAGCGGCCCGGGGTGCGGGGCGTGGACGTCCGGGCGGCGGCGATCCGGGCGGCCGAGGTGCGGCCGGCGGCCACCCGGACGGGGCGGCGGCGCAGGCCGAGCACCGCGCCGATCTGTGCGCCGACGATGCTCGCCACCGCCAGCACCGCCGACACGGCCAGCGGTCGGTTGATCGTGTCGGCGGGGGTGGCCCGGGAGGCACCGGCGGCCATCGCGGGCGGAACCCCGACCGGTCGCTCGGCCGGCTGCTGCGCGGGTGGTTGAGCGGTCTGCGGGGTGGCGGTCTGCGGTGTGGCCGGCCCGATCTTGCCGGTCGGCTTCGGGCTGGCGGGGGCGGTGGGGCTGGTGGGGGTGGCCGGACGGGCCGGCTTGCCCGGGGTGGTCGGCCCGCCCGGCCCGCCCGGGGAACCGGGAGCGCCCGGCTGCTGCGGGTCGGCCTGGCCGCCAGGGTTACCCGGCGTGGTGGCCGGCGGACGCGGGGACGGCTTGCGGGGCGTACCCGGGACGAGGTGACCTGCGGCGTGCCGGCGGGCACCGGCGTCGTCGGCCTCGGCGGGCAGCCTGATGAGCTGACCCGGCCGGATCCGGTTGGCGTCGTGCAGGTCGTTGAGCCGGGCCACCTCCGGATAGCGGTCGAAGTCGTCCAGGTAACGCTCCGCCACCTCACCCAGGTAGTCGCCCCGGGCCACCCGGTACACCGGCTTGGCCGTGGGCTGCCCGGTGGTCGGGGCCGCACCGTGGGCGACACCGGAGCTGGCACCGAGACCGGCACTGGGGGCGGCGCCGAGGGCACTGCGGGAGGTGTGCGAAGTGGTGGCCACGCCGGTGCCGGCGGCGGCCGGCAGTGGCTGGGCCAGCGTCACCGCCGCGCTGGCTGCCGGACTGGCCGCGATGATCAGGGCGACCGAGCCCAGCAGGGCCGCCGCCGCCCGCTGCTGCCGGCCCATCCCGGGCAGCCGGGGCGTCTGCCGGCGGGTCACCTGGGCACCCACCTCCACCAGCACCGAGAAGGCGAACGTCGCCCAGCCGAACCAGCCGACGACTGCCAGCGCCCGGATGAAGAGCTGGCCGTCGTCGCGGCTGGTCAGCAGGGTGCCGACCTCGGCGAGGGTGGGCAGGTGGTCGGGTAGCGGGTTGCCGGCGAAGGCGAGCAACGCCACCGGCGCGCCGCCCAGCAACGCCACCAGGACCACCAGCGACCCGAAGCCGGTGAGCAACTGCCCGGTACGCCGGGCGGTGGAACCACGCGGTGCGGTCATGACGCCCTCCTTCCTACGGTCTGTCGGTGCGTGGGCGCCGGGGGAGCGGGTCCACGTTCTGTCGGTCGAGCGGCCCGGCGTCTGCCGGGGACGGCGAGATCGGCGACGATGCCGGTCGGGTGAGCGGGCTCATGGTCGGTCGGTGAGGGTGCGGGCGGTCGCCTCGGCCGAGACGGTGACGGTGCGGTCCATGCCGATCAGGCCGAGCAGGTGCCGGCGGTAGACGACGGTGACCCGTACCCGGATCTGCTTCTCGCCGGCGACCACCGGGAAGCTGACCTGCTGGCCGGTCACGTCGGAGTTGCCCCGCAGGTACTGGGTGACGGCCGCGCGGGCACCCGGCTCGTCGATCACCTTGGGCCGTCCCTCGATCGCGGCGGCCCGGTCGATCACCTGGCCGCCGCTGCGGGCCGCCTCGGCGGCCAGGTCGTCGGCGCGTTGCAGGGTACGCAGCTGACCCGCGCCGTCGTAAGCAGCGCCGATGATCGCCAGTACGCCGAGCATGGTGACGGCGAGGAAGAGGCTGATCCGGCCCTCGTCGCCGGTCGGGCGCGCGGTCACTGCCGGGTCCGGTAACGGTCCAGTGGGGAGGCGAAGGTCGCCTCGACCCGCTTGTCACCCATCGGCAGGCCGGGGAAGCGCATACCGGCGAAGGAGACCGTGCAGCTCACCCGGACCCAGATGCTCACCGGCTCGCCGAGCGGGCTCCGGAACGCCGTGTTCAGCGACGTGTGGTCGGAGTTCCGTGTCGACCCCCAGACCGTGACCCGGGGTGCGCTCGTGCAGTGGAGGCCCCGCCAGTCGAGCTGCCGCCGGGCGGCCGACCGGGCGGCGCTCTCCGCCGTACCGGCGTCGCGGGCGATCGAGGCGGCCCGCGCGGCGTCGTGCGCCGCCGCCTCCACGGCCTCGTCGGCCACCGCGACCCGGCCGGCCACCCCGGCCAGCATCAGCAACGCGAGGAACGCCGGGGCCAGCACCGCCACCTCCACCGACACCGATCCCCGGGCACGCCCCGCGGCCAGCCCGGTCGGCGGGTCGGCGGTGGGTCGTCCGGCAGGGACGACGGACTGGTCGCTCCGGGGGAGTGGCCCGGCCCGTTCGGTCGGTACGGCGCGCCAGGTGCGCCGGGTCGGGTGGGCGGTCACGGGTTCGTCCACCGTTCGACCGTGCCGTGGGCGGTCTGCCGGACGTCGAACCGGACGGCCGGGATGACGCTCAGGGACTTCCCGGTGACCGTGCAGGTCACCTCGGTGGCGGTGGTGGCGCAGGTGGTCTTCGCGCCGGCCAGCCAGTCCCCGGCGGCACCCAGGAAGTGTCTGGCGCGGGCCTCACCCGCCCCGGCCGGCGCGTCGAGTACCCGTTGCGCGTTCACCCCGCTCTGGGCGGCGTGCATCGCCGTCGACCGGGCCACGAACCAGGCGGCGATCTGGATGGAGCCGAAGAGCAGCACCAGCACCGCCGGCATCACCACGGCCAGCTCCACCGGGTTGGCCCCCCGGTCCGTACCCCCGGCGGTGAGCCTGCGGTGTGCGGCCCGGCCGGCGGCGCGGAGCCCGGCCGGGGCGGCGTGCCCGGCTGCGGACGTGTGTGGGGGCGCGGACGCGCGCAGGGGTGCGCACCGGGACCGGGCGGTGGGGGCCGTCCGGTCCCGACGTGAGCCGACCAGGGGAACGCCTGTCACTGGCTCGGGATGCTGTTGATCCATCCCTCGGCCTTGGTCTTGACCAGGGCGGTGACTGCGGCTGCGGCAACCACCAGGCCGGCGATGATCACGGCGGTCGGGACCGGGCTGTCGCCCCGTTCCGCCTCCCGGCGTAGCTCGGACAGCCGGGCCACGGTGGCCACGTAGAGGAAGGTGACGAATTGCATGACGGGACTCCTTGGGGAGGGTGGGTTGCTCAGAGGCGGGCGACGAACGGATAGAGGACGAACGCCAGCAGCACGAAGACCAGCAGCGAGCCGGGAATGTCCAGCCGGCTGGTGACGCCCTCGGCGCGGGCCAGGTTGTCGGTGCGGATCTGGTCGCGGAGCGACTCGGCGCGGCTGCGCAGCGTCTCGTGCACCTGGGCGCCCTCGCTGCCGGAGGACCGCATGATCGCCCCGACGTCACCCAGCTCCGGGATGCCGATCTTCTCGGCCAGCTCCTGCAGCTCGTCCCAGGGGGAGTGCATCTGCATCTGGGCGATCCGCAGCGACTCGCGGATCCGGGCGAAGACCCAGCCGTCGCAGACCGCCGCCGCCCGTTCCAGCGACTGCACCGGGCCGTGCGCCGCCGACAACTGCAACGCCACCAGGTCCAGGTAGGTGCAGACGGCCGCGCGGAACTCGTCGCGGGCGGCGTCCGCCTTGGTCAACACCGCCCGGTGTGCCAGCAGCGCGCAGATCAGCGCCAACCCGAGACTGCCCAGCACCGGTACGACCACCGGCATGCCCACCCCGGCCAGGAAGAGCAGCGCCCCCGCCACCGTCGGGGTGGCCAACCCGACCAGAGCGGAGAGCAGGATCGACATGGCGTACTGCTCGGGGGTCTGGTCGAGCAGGGCGAGCTGGCGGTGCGGCGGGCTGAGCCAGCGGGAGAAGCCACCCAGCCAGTCCGGCCCCCGGCCGGCGGCGACGGCGGTGCCCGGTGGCTGGTGCAGCCGGCGCAGCGCGGGGCCGAGCGCCGGGGAGGCCGGCAACGCCTCCCGGACCAGCAGGAACAGGCCGAGCCCGATGGCGGCCCCGCCGAGCACCGCGATGGTGAGCTGCCAGTTGAGCATCACGCGAGCACCTCCGCCGGGTCGGGCCTGGGTAGGAACCGGGGCGGCGGCGGGGGCTGGCTCATCGAGCGCACCCAGACCAGCAGGGCGACGAACGCCGCTCCGAGCATCGCCATCAGCACCTGACCGAAGAACGTCCCGTACGGCCTGATGTACTCGGTGTTGACCAGCCCGTACGCCAGCACGGCCAGGGTCATCCCGGTGAGGAAGCGGACCGCGAACCGGGGCTGGGTGCGTTTGGCCTCCACCTCGCGCCGGGTGGCCACCTCGGCCGAGGCGGCCGAGGCGATCGAACCGAGCACGTCGCCGAGGCGTTCACCCCGGTCGGTCAGGTGCAGGATCAGCGCGGCGACCACCTGGTCGCAGACCGGGTCGCCGATCTCGTCGGCGAACGCCAGCAGCGCGGACCGGGCCGTCCAGCCGGCCTGGAGGCGGGCGGCGAGCAGCCGTACCTCCTCCTGGATCTGGTCGGGGACGGTGGCGATGGTGGCGACGATCGCCTGTTGGAGGCCCTGCCCGGTGTTGGAGACGTCCTTGAGCCGGCGGGTCCACTCGCCGACCGCCTCGATCCGGGCGATCGCCCGCTGTTCGGCCCGGCCCACCGCGAACAGCCAGGGCACCCCCGGTACCGCCACCGCCACGATCAGACCCACCACCGGCAGCCCGGTGAGCAGGAACGCCAGCGCACCGGCCACCACCGCCGCGCCCAGCGTCAGCTGGTGGGCGCGCTGGTCCTGGCGGTTCGTCCCCGAACCGAGCCAGAGCCGACGCAGCCCGGTGCCGGAGCTGCGGGCCGGTCGGGTGGGCCTGGTGGTGCCGAAGAGCGCCACCACGGCCAGCACCAGACCACCGACGAAGGCCGCGCCGGAGACCACCGCGAGCAGTTCGATGGTGCTCATCGGCGCACCACCGGGGCGAGGCGACTGTGCCGGGGACGACGCCACGCGCCCGCGCCGGCCTCGATGAACCGGGACAGCAGCCGGGCGTCGTAGCCGACCCGCAGCAGTTGGCCACGGACCCGTTCCGGCAGGTGGCGGGGGATGGCCCGGCCGTCCGGGCCGGGCCCGAAGACGGTGGTGGTGGTGATCCGGTTGGCGTCGCCCACCCCGATCACCTCCTCCACGTGGGAGACGAACCGGTGTTTGCGCCCGCCGATCGCGGTCTCGTCCTCGACGGTGACGTAGACGATCAGGTCGAGGGCGTTGCCGGCCATCCGGCGGGCCTGGTCGACCGTCATCTCCCGGCCGTGGGCCAGCGCCAGCTCGATGATCCGCTCACTCACCCCGGCCGGGGTACGGGCGTGGATGGTGCACATCGACCCGCGACTCGTGGTCATCGCCTGGAGCATCGGCACGATCTCCCGGGACCGGACCTCGCCGACGATGATCCGCAGCACGCCCATCCGCAGCGACACCGGGATCAGGTCGGCGATGCTCACCTCACCTGCCGGTCGACCGTCCGGGCCGCGTTCGCCGTGCCCTTCGCGGGACTCGAAGCTCATCACCGCCCGGTGCTTGTCGCCACGCCGGGCCGGCAGCAGCTCGCGGCTCTCCTCCAGCAGCACGTACGGCTCGTCGGGCGGGATCTCGTCCATCAGCGCCCGGATGACAGTGGTCTTCCCGGCCCCGGCCAGCCCGGCGACCATGATGTTCAACCCGGCCCGCATGGACGCCCGGAGGAAGTCGCGCAGCAGCGGATCGATCATCTCGTCCAGGTCGGGGCGGCTGCCGGCCAGGTCGTCGAGGCTGACGTCCAGCGTGTTGTGCTTACGGATCACCGCGTACGGGCGGTGGCTGACCAGGAACACCGCCGCCAACCGGCTGCCGTCGGGCAGTTGCAGGTCGAGCGTCGGCTTGGAGGTGGACAGCGACCGCTCGGTGGCCCCGGCCCGCCGGGCCGCCGCCTGGAGGATCTCCACCAGCTCGTCGTCGCTGTCGGCGATCGGCTCACCCCAGTCGACGCCACCGCCGTGCCGGGTGATGCGCACCTGGTCGCAGCCGAGGATGTGCACCTCCTCGATGGTGTCGTCGACCAGCAGGGTCTGGAGTCGACCCAGCCCGACCAGTTCGGCTGTCACCTGGTCGAGCAGGGTCCGTTCCTCGTCGGCGCTGAGCGGGGTGCCGGCCCGGCGTACCGCGTCGGCGTAGCCGGAGACCACGGCGACGGCGAGCCGGGCCCGCTCGACCTCTTCGGCGTCGGCGTCGAACTCCCGGCCGCGCTGCCACTGGGTGAGCCGTTCGCTCAGCTCCCGGCGCAGCTCGCGGACCAGCGCGAAGTCCACCTTCGGTCGAGGCGGCGGGGTGGGCGCGGGTGGGGCGGCGGCCGGCGGCGGCGCGGCGGCGTGGTGCCGGCCGTTCACCGGTGGCAGGGGCGGCATCGTCGAGGTGGCCCCCGGCGGCGGGGTGCGCGGGTCGTGGGCGACCGGCTCAAACCGCATCCGGCACCCCCTGAGCCGGGGCCGGCCAGGCCAACCGGGCCCGCCGCTGCTCCAGCAACTCCCGGACCGGGGCCTCCAACGCCGCCGCCGCGCGCAGCAGCGGCCGTCCGGCGCGGACCGTGCCACCGAAGCTGAGCACCTGCGCGGTACGCCGGTCGTCCGGCAACCGGGCGATCACCGGTACGCCCAACGCCTTGCTGATCTCGCCCTTGCCGTGGCCGTCGCCGACGACCACCAGTCGCAGCGTGCCCGGGGGCACCCGGTGGTCGGTGAAGTCCCGCTCGATCGCCCGGATCGTCGACCTGGTGGCGGAGAGGTCGGGCAGCTGTGCCCGGGTCACCAGCAGCACCACGTCGGCGGCGCGCAGCAGCGGCCACGGCGGCCCGAAGACCTGAAGCCGTCCACAGTCGACGACCACGTCGTAGCCGGGGCGGCCCTTCTCCAGCGCGCCGAAGAAGTCGGCGAACCGCTGCCACAGCGGGGCGACGCTGCCGGCCTGGGCCGGGTCCACCACGCCGGGCAGCAGCAGCCGCTCCCGCCTCGGCGCGTCCAGGTCGACCAGCTGGGACCAGAACGTCGACTCCAGGCTGCCGTCGCGCAGCTCACCCACGGCCAGCTCACCGATTCCGCGCGGCCCGTCGAGCGCACCGCCCAGGTAGCCGGCGAGGACCGAGCCGCCGGCCGGGTCGCACTCGGCGAGCACCAGCCGCCGGTGCCAGCTCAGGGTGCAGGCCAGCGCCGTGGTGGTGACGCCGGGCGAGCCCTTCGCCGAGACCAGCGCGATGATGGCCACGGTCAGGCCGCCTCGGTCAGCACGAGGGCGATCCGGTCCTGTGCGGCCAGCACCACCACCGCCGGGACGTCCCGGACGGCGAGCGCCAGGTAGACCACCACGTCGTCGTTCTCCGGGGTGACCGCGTCGATCACGGTGGCGGTGAACCGGGTGGTCGACGGCTGGTTGTCGGCGTCCTCGTCCGGGGTGCTGACCAGCAGCACCTTGTCACCGGGGTGCAGCTTGCGGGCCGGCACCTTGCTCGGCTCCAGGCCGAGCGCGATCTGTTGCTGCCCCTGGCCGAGGAGCGGGGCGTCGGTGAGCTGCGCCATGGTGAGCAGCGAACCGGGGACCAGCGACACGGCGGCCCGCTTGCCCACCACCTCGTCCCGCTTCTTCGCCGGCACCGGGGACAGCCCCGCGCCCCCGGAGACCTGCACGCTGACCAGGTCGTCGGCCGTCAGGATGCGACCCACCTCGACCTCACGGGCGACCGCCAGGTAGCTGCCGGTGGCCCGGACCGAGGTGACCGCGAAGGCCGCGCCGAGGCCACCCAACGCGATAAGCAGTACGGCGAGGCCGAGCAGACCGGGCCGGGTACGGCGCTGCCGGACCACCTTGGGCGGGGTGACCGGCGCGTCCACCGGAAGTCCATTGCGGGTGGCCAGACTCACTGGACAATCTCCGTTCGCGACTGCGGGGCTCGCAAGATCGGCTCACTCCTCGCGCTCACTGGGAAGATCTCCGTTCGCGACTGCGGGGCTCGCAAGACCGGCGCGTTGGTCATCGGGTCACCACCTGGAGCTCCTTGATCTGGATGTCGATGACGCCGCTGGTGCGGGTCTGCGCGATGTCGCCGCTACGGCCACCGCCGGCCCAGTGCACGTTCCAGAAGGTGGTGGCGCTGACCCGGTAGTTGCCGACCGTGGGGTAGCCGTCGTAACCGCAGGTCGGCGACTTCTTGCCGGCGTTCGGGCCGTTCGCCTTGTACGGTGTGCCGGGGCCGGTGCAGGTGATCTTCTTGCCGTTGCCCATGGTCCATACGATCCGCTCGACCTCGGCGGTGATCTCCACGGTCAGGCCGCGGTCGCTGGCCGAGGCGTGGAGCGGGCCGAAGTAGTTCCGGCCGGTGCTGGCCCACATCCAGACCGGCAGGCCGACCAGACCGGGGCCCATGCTGCGCCGGGGGGCCACCGAGGCCCGGGGCGGCAGCAGGCTGATCGAGGCGAGCGCCCGGCGGGCCAGTTCCTCCGGGTCGGGCGGGGTGCCGAACCCGGGCGGCGGCCCGGCGAGCAGCACCGTCGACTGGTCGCCCAGGTCACCGCCGTTGCAGGTGCGGACGTACCACACCTGGCCGTCGGAGGCCTCGGGCTGGGGTTCGGCGACCTTGTAGTAGCAGCCGCTGGCGTTGTCGAACCAGCCGAGGAACTCGTTGTAGCAGGGCAGCGGCTTGCCGTTCCACTGGCACTTCGGGGTGGCGCCGGGGCTGTTCGGGCTACCCGGACCGTCGCCGCCGCCCGGGTCCCCGGGGGTGCCCGGGTCGTCGTCCCAGATGCTGCAGTCGTTCTGCCCCGGCGGGCACTCCACCCCCGGGCCGGCGGCCTGCACCGGTGCCTGCGGCGCGACCCCGGCGACCAGCACCGCAAGCAGCAGCCCGGCGAGCACCCGGCGGGTGGGGGCGTGCCCATTTCTCCAGGTCAACATGGCTGGTCCTCGTGTGCCGCGCCGGAGCTGATCAGCCACCGGCCGTCCGGGTAGCGGGTGGCGGTGGCGGTCGCCAGGTGACGGGTGCCGCCGGAGCCGGGCACCACCCGTTTGTCCTTGACGTAGACCAGCCGGTAGCCGGTGGCGTCCAGGCAGTCCTGGATCTCCACGGTCGGCGGTTCACCGTCGAGGCTGACGGAGGTGACGGTGGGTTCGGACCTGAGCGTCCCGGTGCGTACCGCGCCGTGCCGTCGGGTGTCGTCGATGGCGACCCGGACCCGGGTGAGCAGCGGGTCGGCCAGGAACCGGGTCAACTTGGGGTGGCGGGGGTCGCTGTCCCGGCTCGCCTCGCGGGAGGCCTCCAGATAGCCGGCGTACGCCGCCAGCGCGGCCCGCTCGGCGTCCCGTTCCGCCTCGGTGGGCCGGCGGGTGTCGCTCGCCGGCCGGGGTGCGGGTGCGGTGGTCGTCTCCGGTGCGTCGCCGCAACCGGCGGCGGAGCCGGCCACCGCGGCGATGACCAGGCAGGTGGTCCAGCGGCGGGAATGCCCTGTACGCATTGCCGTGCCCCTCCTCGGTACCACCCGGCGGCGGCGATCGTGGCGGCCTCCGGGCATGCGGCGGTACGCCGGGATGATGTCGATCGGACATTTCCGGGGTGCTGCTGCATTTACCTGTGCGGATCTTTTGCCAACTGTGGAGTGTGCTGTCCGGTGTGGGCTGTCACGCGGCTGCTCGGAGTTGCGCCCCACCCAAGGGGCGAGCATAGGCTGACGTGCGCCGATGCAACAGAGGCAATTCAACCGCGCACTCTCAGTGATGGGCAGGAGTGACCGAAGGTGGGCGATGTCCAGGGGGGCCGGCCGGTGCCACCGGGGTCGGCCGATCATGGGCCGGTGCCCGCCGACCGGACCGGCATGATTGTCGAACCGCCCGCGCCACCGGGGGATATGGGGCGGGTCGATCGGCCTCGCCCGATCCGTTCCCCGGCTGCTGCCGCCGACGCCCCGGAAGACTCCGAGGGGGTAAGGGCCGGCCTGGTCTCCACTCCGGACACCGGAGTGATATCGGACCGTTACCCGGGCCCCGACGGGAAGTCACCCTCCGTGTCCTTTGCTCGGCGGCTGGCGGCGGCGCTGACGGTCGTGCCGGTGCTCCGGTTGGCGGTCGCCCGGTACGCCGTACCCCCGGGGGTGGTGGACCGGGGCGGGTGCGAGGGCTGCGGCGCGCCGGTCGGGCTGGACCGGCCGCTGCCGGCGCTCGGACCGGCGGCCCGCTGCCCGACCTGCCGGGGCCGGATCGGCGCGGCCCCGTTCGCGGTCGAGGCGTTGTTGCTGGTGGCCGTGGCGGTGCTGGTGCTGGTCGACGGGGCGGTGGCCGAGCGGGCGGCGTTGGCCTGGTGGCTCGGCTGGGCGGTCCCGCTGGTCCTGGTGGACGTGGCGGTGCACCGGTTACCGGACCGGCTCACCTGGCCCGCCGCCATCGGCACCTGGGCGCTGCTCGGGGTGGCCGCGCTGACCGGGGTGGATGGTGCCGGGCCGTGGCTGCGCGCGGTGGCGGCCGGCGCGGCGCTCGGCCTTGCCTTCGCCACCACCACGCTGCTGCTCGGCCGGCGGGGCTTCGGCCTCGGCGACGCCAAACTGGCGCTGGGGGTGGGGGCGCTGCTCGGCTGGCAGGGCTGGGGCCTGCTGGTGACCGGCCTGGTGCTGACCTTCCTGTTGTCGGCGCTGGTCAGCGTGGCGCTGTTGGCGTCCCGCCGGGTCGGCTGGTCCAGCCATCTGCCGTTCGGCCCGTTCCTGGTCGCCGGCACCTGCGCCGCCCTGCTCCTGCCCGGCTGACCACACCGGCTGCCGCAGCCTCGGGGCTGCCGTGGGGCTCTCGGCCGCCCGTGAGCGGGGAGGAGGCTCAGTAGCGGGGGCGGGGGCCGGTGGCGACCGGGTCCGGGGCGGGCGTGGCGGAGCGGCGGCGTAGCACCTCCGCGAGCGGGCGGGCCGCCAACGGGGCGACAAGCAGCGGCACCGCCAGGCCGAGGAGCAGACCGGCGAGGACGTCGTGCGGGTAGTGCACCCCGACGAAGACCCGGGAGAACGCGGCGAGCAGGGCCAGCGGGGCGGCGAGCAGGCCCCACCTGGGGGACAGCAGCAGGACGGCAGTGGCCAGCGCCCCGGCGATGGTGGCGTGGTTGCTCGGGAACGACCAGTCGCCGGTCGGCGGGCACTGCCCGGCCAGGATGGTGACCGCGCCCCGGCAGGGCCGCTCCTCGTCCACAAGCGACTTGAGCACCTCGCTGCACCCGTACGCCAGGACGACGCTGGCCGGCGCGAGCAGGGCGAGGGCTCGGCCCCACGGTTCGGCGCGGAAGAGCCTGGGTGCGGCGACGGCCACCAGCAGCAGGCCGAGCAGCAGGATCACCGCCTCGGTGAAGTGCACCGCGAACCACTGCACCGGGGCCGGGGCGGCGTCGGCCACCTCGACCAGGTCGCGGTACCACTCCACACTGATATCGGGAATTTCCGTCATGCCGTTCTGCGCCATAGTTCACCTCACTAAAGGTTCATACCCCATTGAAATCGGAGAGAGCATAGGAAGTCTCCCGAACGGTCACATCGTGCCAAAGTCGGGAGCCGTCCCTGACCTTCGTCACAGCGAGTTCACAGCGGCCCCCGCGATTGACCGCCCACCGACGCCGGGTACCTCCCCGCCGTGCAGATGGACGAGACCTGGCAGATCCGGCGTACCACCACCGACCTGGAGCGACTCGGCGAGACCGAGTCGGTCTTCGCCCTCGGCAACGGCTGGGTGGGCTGGCGGGGCACCCTCGACGAGGGCCAGCCCTACGGCATGCCGGGCAGCTACCTCAACGGTCTCCACGAGCGGCGGGAACAGAGCTACCCGGAGGACGGGTACGCCTTCCCGCAGGAGAGCGACAGCGTGATCAGCGCGCCCAACGCCGCCCTGATCCGGCTCTGGGTGGCCGGCGAGCCGCTGGACCTGCGCACCGGGACCGTCCGCAGCCATGAACGGACCCTCGACCTGCGCGCCGGTGTGGTGGAACGGCACACCGAGTGGATCTCGCCGGGCGGGCACGGGGTCCGGGTCCGCAGCACCCGCTTGGTCTCGCTGCCCCGGCATGCCGTCGCCGCCGTCCGCTACCAGGTCGAGTCGCTTGACGACCGGCCTGTCGAGATCAGGCTCTGCTCGGACGTGCTGGCCAACGAGCGGGTGCCGGAACGCGGCGACGACCCCCGGGCCGCCTCGATCGTGCACGATCCGCTCGACGCCGAACTGCACCGTCCGGACGGTCACCGGGGCGTGCTGGTGCACCGCACCGACCGCAGCGCCCAGCGCGTCGCCGTCGCGGTGACCCACGAGACGGAACTGCCGGCGGGCTTCGTCGACAGCGACGACCACACCCCGGACCGGCTGCGGATGACCATCGAGGGCCGGCTCGCCCCGGGCGGGCGGCTGCGGCTGACCAAATTCGCCGCGTACGGGTGCAGCCCGGTCGACGGCGGCACCCCCGACGAGCTGGCCGACCTGGTCACCGTCGAGGCCGACGACGCCCGGCGGCACGGCTTCGACGCGCTGCTTGCCGACCAGCGGACCGTGCTCGACGAGCGGTGGCGCACCGCCGACGTGGAGATCGACGGTGACACCGAGCTCCAGCAGGCCGTCCGGTTCTCCGTGTTCCACCTGCTCCAGGCCGGGCGGGCCGACGGCGACCGGACCATCGCGGCGAAGGGGCTCACCGGCAACGGCTACGACGGGCACGTGCTGTGGGACACCGAGAGCTACGTGCTGCCGGTGCTGACGTACCTGCTGCCCGAGGTGACCCGGGGCGCGCTGCGCTGGCGGCACGCCCACCTGCCCGAGGCCCGGGAGCGCGCCGCCGAGCTGCGGCTGACCGGGGCGACCTTCCCGTGGCGCACCATCGGCGGCCGGGAGTGCTCCGGCTACTGGCCGGCCGGCACCGCCGCGCTGCACGTCAACGCCGACGTCGCCGACGCGGTGCTGCGCTACGTCGCGGCCACCGACGACCAGGCGTTCCTCGCCGACACCGGGCTGGAGCTGCTTGTGGAGACGGCCCGGCTCTGGGCCGGCTACGGTCACTGGTCCGACGACGGCGCGTTCCACGTCACCGGGATCACCGGCCCCGACGAGTACGCCGCGCTCGTCGACGACAACGTCTTCACCAACCTGATGGTGCGGCGCAACCTGCGGGGTGCCGCCGACGCCGCCGGACGGCACCCGGAGCGGGCCGCCGCGCTCGGTGTCGACGCCGGGGAGGTCGCCCGCTGGCGGGCCGCCGCCGACGCCGTGCACCTGCCCTACGACAGCAAGCGCGGGGTGCACCAGCAGGCGGCTGGCTTCACCGAGCAGCCCGAGTGGGACTTCGCGGCGATGACCGACGACGACTACCCGCTGCTGCTGCACTACCCCTACCTGGAGCTGTACCGGCGGCAGGTGGTCAAGCAGGCCGACCTGGTGCTGGCGATGCAGCGCTGCCCGGGGGAGTTCACCGCCGAGGCCAAGGCCCGCAACTTCGCCTACTACCAGGCCCGTACCGTCCGCGACTCGTCGCTGTCGGCCGGCTCGCAGGCGGTGCTCGCCGCCGAGCTGGGCCACCTGGACCTGGCGTACGACCTGTTCGCCGAGGCCGCGCTGCACGATCTCGCCGACCTCGGTGACAAGACCAGCGACGGGCTGCACCTGGCCGCGTTGGCCGGGGCGTGGACGGCGGTGGTGGAGGGCTTCGGCGGGCTGCGCGACGACACCGGGGAGCTGTCGTTCGACCCCCGGCTGCCGGCCCCGATCCACCGGTTGGCATTCCATCTGCGCTGGCGCGGGCAGCGGTTGCGGGTCACCCTGACCCGGGACGGGGCCCGCTACGAGCTGCCCGACGCCGACCCGGCGACGGCGGTCGAGCTGCGGCACGCCGGAGAGCCGGTGACCGTCACCGGTGGGGAGGCGGTCACCCGGCCGATGCCGCAGCTGCCCGACCCGGGGCCGGAGCCGCCGTCACCGCCCGGCCGGCGACCCGCCCACCGGGCCTGACCCGCCCCGCATCCGCTCCCGCACCGCGGCCAGCTCCTCGAAGGCGTACGCCCAGTTGTGGCACTTGAAACTGCGCAGCCCGGTGACCGGGGTGTGGCAGTCGAGGCAGTGCACCCCGGCGATAGCCTCCGGGACCTCGGTGTTGACGTACCGGCGGTCACCGAGGATCACCGTGGCGATCATCGTCGGGTCGTGCACACCCTTGAGGGCCGAGGCGACGATGTCCAGCCAGGTGGTCCGGCGTCCGCACTTGGGGCAGTCCGGTTCGTCGCCGCTCACCCACAGCGGTGCGCCGATGCTCTGCGCCGGCATCCCGAGCAGCTTCTCCAGCCGGCGTACGTCGTGCTCCGGGGTGGTCCAGCGGTGCCGCCCCGGCAGCGAGGCGGGTGAGTCGTACACGGCCCGGAACAGGGTCGGGTCCACCTCCACGGTCTCCCGGGCAGGGTTCATCGGATGCCTCCTCGACGACGCTCGTGTCACCGTCATACCTGCAGGTGATGGTGGTGCGCAGCCGCTTCGCCGACACGGCGGGTCAACATCTCGTCGCCCCGGGTGCTAGACATCAGGGCATGCCCGCCGTGCGGCGGCGGGTCGTCCGGGGACCGCGAGCGCAGGGGAGGGCCGGTGACCGCGCCGACCGACGCCGAGCAGAGGCCGAACGTGGCCCGGATGTACGACTACTACCTCGGCGGGTGCCACAACTTCGCCGTCGACCGGGCCGCCGCCGAGCAGATCCTGCGGATCTTCCCGGACACCGGGATCGCCGCCCAGGCCAACCGGCACTTCCTGCGCCGGGCCGTCCGGCACGCCGCCGAGCTCGGCGTACGCCAGTTCCTCGACATCGGTGCCGGGCTGCCCACCCAGGGCAACGTGCACGAGGTGGTCCGCCAGGTCGCCCCCGACTCGACAGTGGTCTACGTCGACTACGACGAGGTCGCCGTCGCGTACGCCCGGCGGCTGCTGCCGGTCGACAGGCGGATCCGCGTGGTCCGGGGCGACCTGCGCCGCCCGGACGAACTGCTGACCCACCCCGACGTCCGGGCGGTGATCGACTTCGACCGCCCGGTCGCCGTGCTGCTGGTGGCGGTGCTGCACTTCCTCACCGACGCCGAGCAGCCGTGGGACGCGGTCGCCCGGCTGCGGCAGGCGACCGTCCCGGGCAGCCCGCTGGTCGTCTCCCACCTCACCCTGGACGGTGCCCCGCCGCTGCCCGTCCAGCAGGGGCAGGCGGTCTACCAGCGCAGCAGCGCACCGCTGGTGCCCCGCCCGCACGCTGACGTGCTGCGTTTCCTCGACGGCTACGACCTGGTCGATCCGGGCCTGGTCCGGGTGGCCGACTGGCGGCCCGACGGGGAGCCGCGGGAACGGATCTCCCACGGCTACGCCGGGATGGGCCTGCGCCGCTGACGATCCACCATCGGCCGGGGCCGGGCGCGGATCCCGCCTCGGTCGGCGGCGGGCGCTATCGCACCTCGGTCGGGGCCGGGGTGCGGATCACGGTGACGCCGCCCCGGTCCGGCGGATGACGTGCCGGCCGAACTGGAGGACCAGCAGCGCGACCAGCGCCCCGACCGCGCCGAGGGCGTACATGGTCGGCACGCCGGTGGCGAGCGCCGCCCCGCCGGCCGTGGTGCCCAGGCCGATGCCGAGGTAGATGGCTGACGAGTTCAGCGACACCACAAGCGGGGCCTGCTGCGGCGCGGCGGCGATCAACCGGTGCTGCTGGGCCGGGGTCTGGCACCAGCTCGCCGCGCCCCAGGCGACGACCAGCAGCCCCACCAGTGGTGTCGGGGCGCGACCGGCGATGCTGAGCGCGCCGAGCCCGCCCAGCGCGACGGCCATCGTGGCGTAGCCGACCACCAGCACCGGCACCGGGCCCCACCTGTCGGTGGCGTAGCCGGAGGCGACGTTGCCGGCGACCGCCCCCACCCCGTAGAGCAGCAGCATCAGGTTGACCTGGTAGGCGTCGACGCCGAGCGCGCCGAGGGTCGGCACCGCGAAGGCGTACACGGTGTAGCAGGCGGCCATCCCGATCACGGTGAGCGGTAGCACGGCGAGCACGGCCGGGCGGCGCAGCGCGGCCGACCGGGCACGCAGCGGCACCGCCGGGCCGCCGGGCAGCGCGGGCATGGCCAGCCGGACGGCCACCGCGACGACCAACGCCAGCAGGGCCACCGCGGTGAGCGCGGCCCGCCAGCCGAGCCACCGGCCGGTCAGCCCGCCGAGCGGGACGCCGAGCGCGGTGGCGGCGGTGAGCCCGCCGATCACCACGGCCAGCGCCCGCCCCCGCAGTGCCGGCGACACCAGGGATGCGCCGGCGGCACCCGCGTTCGGGGTGTACGCGGCGGCACCGGCGGCGGCGGCGATCCGACCGACGATCAGCACCGGCAGCGTCCCGGCAGCCGCCGAGACCAGGTTCCCGGCGGCGAGCACCAGCAGCGCGGCGACGAGCAGCGTCCGGCGCGGCAGCCGGGCGGTCAGCGTGGACAGCACCGGGGCGAGGAGCGCGTAGGAGATCGCGAACACGGTCACCGACCGCCCGGCGGCGGCGGTGGAGACCCGCAGGTCAGCGGCCAGGTCGGGGAGCAGTCCGGCGACCACGAACGCATCGGTGCCGACGGCGAAGGTGCCGGCGGCGAGGATCAGCGTGAACCGTAGGCCCCGCCGGGGCGGGGTGGGGGCGGCCGGCCCCGGGCCGGCGTGGGCGCGCAGGTGGGACATGAGGTCTCCGGTGTGCGGGCGGCATCGCGGTGGTGTGGTGGTGTGGTGGCCGACGGTCGGGGCGGAGGCGGCGGGGTGGTCAGCGGCGCAGCAGCGCGTAGCGGCGACGGGTGCGTTCGGCCGCCTCCGCTGGGGCGGCGGCGAGCAGGTCGGCCAGGGTGTGACCGGCCAGCTCACGCCGCCAGGCCAGGTCGGCGCGGTGCATCACGGTGCTGATGGCGCACGGGATGCGGAACTCCGGCGCGGAGGGGTCCACCCCCGTGCCGCGCTGGCGGATCTCGGTGCAGCGGAACGGGTTGTCGGCCCCGTCGATCGCCACCGTCACGTCCAGCACGGTCACCTCGGCCGGTGGGCGGGCGAGTCGGAACCCGCCGCGTGCGCCGGGCACCGACTGGAGGATGCCGGCCCTGGTCAAGGCCTGAAGGCACTTGGTGAGGTACGCCGGGGGCAGTGCGAACCACTCGGCGAGCCGGACGGCGGGCATGGGGTGGTCGCCGCCGATCCAGGCCAGGGTGACGCAGCAGTGCAGCCCCCACTCGACCTGCTCGCTCATCCGCACAACCAGGATATTACACATCCTGGTTCGCCCGGGTGGTCCGCGATACCGTGCCGCTCGGGGGCATGGCGTGCTCATATGCGCATCGCATAATGGTCACGGCCTCCGCGCGGACCGACGGGGGCGCGGAGCAGCGACGGTCGCCGGTCGGCGGCCGGAGCGACGAGCGGAGACGGCGGTACGGTGACCCAGGCGATGCCGAACGTGACCCGGAACACCCGCCAGCGCGGCGAGGTGCTGGCGTTGCTGCGCGAGGTCGACGGTTTCCACACCGCGCAGCAACTGCACCAGATGCTGCTGGCCCGCAAGGCCCGGGTCGGGTTGACCACGGTCTACCGCACCCTGCAACTGCTCGTCGACACCCACGAGATCGACTCCACCCGGCTGCCCGGCGGCGAGCAGTTGTTCCGCCGGTGCAGCCAGAGCCGGCACCATCACCACCTGGTCTGCCGGCAGTGCGGCAGCACTGTCGAGGTGGCCGGGCCGGCTGTCGAGCGGTGGGCCGACCAGGTCGCCGCCGAACACGGCTTCACCGAGGTCGGGCACACCTTCGAGATCTTCGGCACCTGCGCGGCCTGCGCCAGCTGACCGACGTCGGGTCTTTCCGGCTGCCCGGTGTGGCGTGCGGTCCGGCGAGCGGGCCGAGGTGCGTGACCGCGCCGCGGCCCGCTCGCCGGATCAGAGGTGGGTCAGCAGTTCCGCAACTCGGGGGACTGGTTCAGGAGTTGCCCACGGGTGGAGACGAACCGGCGGTAGGGCGTGCCGTCAACTGCCGAGGGGCGGAACGCGGCCACCCGGTGGCAGTTCTGGAACGCCAGCTTCACCCCGAAGTGGCGCTCCAGGCTGGACCGGATGGCGTCGCTGGCCAGCGCACGCAGCAGTTGGCCCCGCTCCGCCTCGCCGGGCGGGGGCACGGAGTTGTCGGCCTGGTCCGATCCGGACGACTCCAGATCGGCGACGACCCGGCTGACGGTCTGCCAGGCGTACGGCAGGGAGTCCCGTACGCAGGCGATGAATTCCCGGTCGTCGACCGGACCCGCTTCGGCGGCTTCCAGCAGGGTGGGTGGCACGGTGAGAGACATGATCCTCCTTAGATGATAACGACTACGGTTTTCATTAGCGTTGTGAGCACACCACGTCACTCCACCTGCGTCAACACCGACACTCCGGCTGCCCGCACGCCCAGCCCGCAGCACAGGGCGCTACGCACGGTGCCGGCCCCTCATCCCTCATCTTGGCAGTTTCATCGCCGGCATTCGATTAATTGCTCGCTCAGAGCGCCCGTGGTGATTCATCGTGACAGGATCATCGACGAAAGTGACCAGTCCCGTTCGTGGCCCATTCGCTGTTCACCTGGGAGACATGCGTGAAAAAGTCGATCAGCACCCTCGCCCTGCTATTGAGCATCGCTGTGGTGGGCACCGCGAGCCCTGCGGTGGCTGCTACCGCCGATCAATCCTCCAACCGGCACTGCATAGCCAACCTGGACACCGGTCGGATCACCTGTGCCAGCGACCAGCAGCAGGCCCGACGCCTCAGCGGTGTCTCGGCTGCGGCGCTGACGATTGCCATCTTCTACGACAACACCGGTTACGACACCGCTGGTGGAACGTTCACCTGGACCCAGTCCCGCGAGTGCACCTCCGGCTACGACAATGAATGGCAGTGGGACGACCTGAACAGCATCGGCTGGGGCAACCGGGTCAGCTCGGTGCACACCTACAACCAGTGCGACGTCAAATTCTTCAACAAGGTGAACTTCGGGGGCGCCGCCTCGACGTGGATCGATCAGTCGTCGAACCTCGGCAACATCGGCGACGGCTGGAGCAACCGGGCGGGCTCGGTCAAGTTCTCCTAGCCCGCACCTGCGCCGCCCGCTGCCCCCGGCCCACCCGGGGGCAGCGGGCGCCCGGCACCCCGACCCCGGCCACCTAGCGTCGGGTGGTCTCGCACCGCTCCGGTGGCGGTTCCAGGGTGTACCGCAGTTCGGGGCAGTACCGCAGCGAGCGGGAGGGTGACAGCCGCCATTCGTACCGGGCCGCCTGGAAGCCCATGTAGGTGATGCGTCCACAACACCGGAAGGGGACGGAGCCGTTGCGCAGCACGTGTTCCTGTACCACCCCGTCGATCTCGATCCGCACGTCGAGCTGGTAGTCGACCACGCCGCGCGGAAACGCCTCACCGGTGTCGTCGGGGGCCTGCAGCGGGACGGGCAGTTCGATCGTCTGCCCGGCGGTGAGGACGTGCGGCCGGTCGATGTTCCCCTCCTCCTCGCCTCGGGGGACGGACGGGGACGGGGACGGGGCATCGTCGCGGCAGGCCAGCTCCACCCAGGGGCCGTCCTCCTTGGTGAGTTCGACCTCGGCGACCGGTACCGCCGTCACCGATACCCAGTTCACGTCGAGACTGCGCCGCGCGTGCACCGACAGGGTCTGGACCGGCTCGCCGCCCACCGGGAAACCGCCGTTGCGCTGAGCCCACTCCGCGAACTGGCGGCAGTCTCCGACCTGCGGCGGTGGCCCCGCCTCGGCCCGGTCCCGGTTGATCTCGAAGGTCAGCTCGGTGCTGTACGCGGTGCCGGTGATCCGGGCGGCCAGGTCGATGGCGGGCCCGGAGTCGACCGCGCCGGACGGGCTCACCGGCGGGGGCGGCTCCGCCCGGTCTTTCCCGCCGTCCCGCGTGCCGAGCAGCCGGACCATGCCGAAGGCCAGCAGTGCGGGCAGGACCAGGACGACGACGAGCAGGGCTGATCCGGTCTGCCGCCGGCCGGTGTTCACAGTCGCCAGACGGGTGGCCCGGCACCGTCCGCCGTCCAGCCGTTGGTGAAGTGCACGAAGTAGCGGTCCTGGTAGCGGGGGGCCAGGCCGGTGCTGCGGAACGGCCGGCCGTGGTCGTCGACCACCTGTACGCGGTTCTCGCCCTGGAGATCGAGTTCCAGTTCGACGACCCACTCGCAGTACGACCGGTCGGTGTACGCCTGGACGTCGATGGTCAACGGTTCACCCGGTGAGAGGGTCAGCGTATGACGGTCCACGTAGGCCGCGCCGAGTGTGTCGTTCTTCGGGTTGATCACACGAGCGATGCTGTCCGGCTCGTCCAGGTTGAAACCGATCTCCAGTGGTTCTCCGTCACCCTGGCTTCCCCGGAAGAGGAGAGTGCCGGACATCGGCGCGGAGCGCTTGAGTACCCGGGCGCGGATCTGCCTGACGAACACCGGGCCGGTCCACTGGCCGACCGTGGAGATCCGGATCCGGGTGAGCACCCGGGTGAGACGGCTATCGGGGACGTCCACCGCCCCGTACACGGCGTCCGGAAAGGCGCGTGTGACCTCTTCGTCGATGAACTGATGCCGTCGGGTGAGGAGTCCCCGCCGCTGGTCGCCGGTCAGCGGCGCCGGCAGGATCCAGGCCGCCGGCTCGTCGGAGCGGTTGTAGTAGTAGGCGTTGACCGCGATCGGCGGCTTCCGCTGAGCCTCCGTCCGTTTGGCCTGCTCGACCGCGCGGTCGTCGCGTACCGCCTGCTCCGACGAGGTGATCCGGTTGGCGACCGCGCCGATCACCGTGCCGATCACCGCGCTGGCCGCCGCGCCACCCGCCGCCAGCAGCAGCTTTCGCCGTGAGGACCGGTCAGCCGCAGTATCCGACTGCTCGTCCACCGGCTGCTGCGGCGTGGCCGGCGGCTGTGGCTGGGGAGCCGCCGGCTGCGAACGGGGCTCCGGTTGCGGGACCGTCGGCTGCTGCTGGGGTACGGCCGGCCTCCGCTGGCCCTTCGCTCGTTTCGGTCTGCGTGGTGGCACGCTCCTCACCTCCGCACGGCTACCGGACCGACACACTACGCCATAGTGGACCGGGCGCGGCTCGGCAGTGCACCGGTCAGCGGGGCGCGCTGCCGAACGCGCTGGACAGGTAGGCGCGGGAGTCGGCGAGCGCGCCCTCGATGATCCGGGCCGCCTCGCGGGCCTCCTCGGGCCGGTGCCCGGCCTGCACCTGGAGCCGGAACCGGGACGAGCCGGTCGGGGTCACCGGGAACTCGACCATGAACGCCAGTACCCCCCGGTCGAAGAGCAGCCGGTTCGCCGTACGGGCCAGTTTCTCGTTGCCGATCAGCAGCGGCACGATCGGCGACGGCTCACCCATGCAGGTCAGGCCCCGTCCGGTCAGCTCGTCGCGCAGGGCGTGGATCGCGGTGAAGAGCCGGTCGCGCAGCACGTCCCCCTCGGGCGAGCGGATGATCCTGGCCGCCTCGCGCACCACGGCGGTCTGCACCGGGGACAGCGCGTTGGAGAAGAAGTGCGAGCCGCCGAACATCTTGACGTACTGCTTCAGGGCCGGCGAGCGGGACGCGACGAAGCCGCCGTTGGAGCAGAACGTCTTGGAGAAGGCGCCCATCACGATGTCGACCTCGCCGAGCAGGCCCTGCATCCCCAGCACGCCCGTGCCGCCCGGTCCCATCGAGCCCAGGTCGTGCGCCACGTCGACAAGCAGCGTGGCGTCGTGTTCCCGGCAGACACGTTGCAGGGTGACCAGGTCCGGCCAGTCGGCGTCCACCGAGAAGAGCCCGTCGGTGACCACCAGGATGCCGTTGCGGCTGTCGGTGGCCCGGATCTCGGTCAGGTGCCGGCGTACCGCCTCGACGTTGAGGTGTTCGTAGCGGACCACGTTGCGGGTGGCCGCCCGCGCACCCTGCTGGAGGCAGGAGTGGGCCAGCCGGTCGATCAGGATGTGGTCGGACTGCCGGACCAGGCCGACGACCGCGCCGAAGCCGGCGGCCCAGCCGGTCGGGAAGAGCGTCACGTGGTCGAGCCCGACCAGGTCACCGAGGGCGGCTTCCAGGTCGTCGGAGATGCGGGTGTTGCCGAGCACCATCGGCGAACCGGCGCTGTGCGGCCCGTAGTCGTGCATCGCCCTGGCCGCCGCCTCCCGGATCGCCGGGTGGGTGTTGAACGACAGGTAGTCCTGCGAGTTGAAGTTGATGCCCCGGGCGCGTCGGCCCAGGTCGTTGGTGATCTGGGCGACGCTGTCCGGCGCGGCCTCCAACACCCGGGAGTACTGCCAGGTCTCGGTACGGCGGCGGGCCTGCACCCAGTCGTAGAAGTCCTCGGTACGGGTCAGCAGGTTGCGCCCGGCGGGTCGGTAGAAGTCGTACGCGTTCTTGTCCAGCGCGTACTCCTCGTCGGGGTCGACGGGGTTGCGCAGGTGGGCCGGCTCCCACATCTCGGTCAGGTCCTCGACGACCCGGGCCAGCTCCCCGTCGGCCCCGTCGAGGGCGGCGAGGTCGTCCCAGGGGATGTGGGTGGCCCAGTTGCGGGTCATCTCGGAGACCTCCGACGCGGTACGCGCCATGGTCTCGAAATCCCCCCGCCCGGCCGCCTGGAGGATGATCCCGATCAGTTCGCCGTCTTCACGCTGGTCCAGCTCGATGGTCACGGTGTCGTCTCCCTGGTGCGTGTTCAGGCGAACAGGTTCTGCTGGTACATGCGGGACGTCTCGGCGAAGTCGGCGAAGACCGGGTGGTCGGCGGATGACTCCTTCGCGGCGTCGTTGAGCAGGAAGAGGTTGGACGCCTGGAAGAACTCCGACACCGGGGCGACGTCGGCGTGGGTGGCGATGAACCTGTCGGTCTCCTGCTGGTTGCCGCGCAACGCGACGAAGAGCTGCAACTCGTCGTGCCGGTACGGGCGCATCTCGGCCAGCGTGCAGACGTAGTCGTGGTAGGCGGCGGCGTTCTGGCTCCGGCGGCGGCTCTCGTACCCGGTCATCGCCTCGTCGATGGACGCGGTACCGCGCAGCCATCCGTCGAGGGCGGCGCTGACCAGTTCGGCGTCGCGGAAGGCGTGGGTCATGCCGATCGCCGTGCACTGGTCCTTGGCCGACTCGGCGTCCCCGACGAGCACCCAGCCGGGGCCGTGCAACGGCCGGAGGAAGGCCGACTGGTCCAGGGTGCCGTAGATGCGTTCCTGCCGGGTCCCCTTGAGCCGGACCACCTCGCCCAGCTCGGGGCTGACGAAGTCCAGCGCCTTCTGGTAGTTGCCCGGTACGTCGGCGCGGAACTCCCGGGACCACTCACTCGGCCCCCAGACCAGGACCATGTTCTGGTCGAAGTTGGTCGGCACCACCGCGCAGGCCAGCCGGCCGCGCCGGTGCAGCTGGGCCGGGCCGAGGTCGAAGCCGGACCAGTAGCTCCAGTAGGCGAACGTGCAGCGGGGCCGCTCGTCGTACTTCGGCAGGTCGAGCGCGCGGGCGACGAACGAGTTCCGGCCGTCCGCGCCGACCACGATCCGGGCCCGCTCCTCGACCGGTTCCCCGTCGACGCCGCGCCCACGGATGCCGACGACCTGTCCGTCCTCGACGATCAGCTCACGGACGGTGACGTTGGTGCGTACCTCGGCACCGGCCCCGGCCGCCGCGTCGACCAGGATCTGGTCGAGCACCCGACGCCGCACCGAGGCGTAGCTCTGCACCACTCCCGAGTCGTCGCCGTGCAGGTCCCGGAAGTACTCCCGCAGCAGCTCCGGCGGCACCGAACCGCTGAGCCGGATGCCGTCGTTGACCACCTCGACTGTGGTGTGGGCCGGGGTGACCGCCAGGACCTCGTCCAGCAGACCCCACCGGTTGAGGTAGGACATCCCGTGCGGCCAGAGGAAGTGCGTCGAGATGACGTCGCTGGGGAACGAGGCGCGGTCCACCACCAGCACCCGGTGGCCCTGCCGGGCGAGCAGCAGCGCGGTGGACGCGCCCGCGCAGCGGGCACCGATCACGATCGCGTCGTACATCTGTATCGGTCCTTCGTCGGCGGTGGCGGCGGGAGCGCTTGCCTGGCAACGGCTGCGGGCAACATACCGTACGTCCACAGTGGATTTAAAAGACGAGGTGTCGCCCATCCGACGGTGACTGACACTCACGGCCGATCCCCGATCGTCGCGCTCCACCGGACGATCGCCGTCGCCGAGGTGCACGGACCGGTGGCGGCCTTCGCTGTGGGGCCGACGTCCCAGCGACCGGACTCGGCAAGATGTGAGCATGGAAAATGACGCCCGGCGTTCCGACTGCGTCTTCTGCGCGATCGTCGCAGGACGGGAACCGGTGATATTGGTGTACGAGGACGAGCAGGTCATCGCGTTTCCGCCGGTCCGGCCAGCTGCGGTGGGGCACACCCTTGTGGTGCCGCGGCGGCACCTCCGCGACTTCTGGGACGGGGAAGCTGCTGACGTCGCGCCGGTGGCGAGGGCGGCCTCGGTCGTTGGTGCGGCGATCAGGCGGGCCCTGCGCCCGCAGGGCATGAATCTCATCAGCTCGGCGGGTGAGGTCGCGACGCAGTCGGTGTTCCACCTGCATCTCCACGTCGTACCGCGGTGGAAAGACGACCACATGGGACGGATCTGGCCGACCCGCCCTCCGCAGCAGGCGTCAGCACGGGAACGTATCGCCGAGCTGATTCGGGCTGAGCTGGCGGAGCTCAGGCCGTGATGGCCGCGATCGCGACGAAGACCAGGGCGATTCCCACCATCGTGCCGTAGAACGCCATCAGGGTGACCGACCGCGCCGCGCCGGCCCAGGTGATCTGGGCCCGGAACCGCAGCGGACTCATCGCCATCGGCTCCACCGTCTCGTCGGCGAGCCGGACGGCATCGTAGAGTCGCCGGAACAATCGTTCCTGGCGCAGGTAATAGCCGTCGACGCACCAGAACACGAGGACCTGCAGCAGCAGACTCGCCGCCACCGGCCAGCTGTGCCGCTCGACCGACGCCACGAGCAGGGTGACCGACATCGTCGTCGTCCACCCCTTCACCAGCAGCGACGTGTTGGCCATTCGGGCAATCACCTCCTGGAGGAACTCGAGGTGCTTCATACGAGGGGCATCGGAACCGGCACTCACAGAGTGTCCCTCCATAACGGGCGAAAGCTCGACGGGCGGTTGTCGCGGAACGGATCGGCGTCGACACTGTATGGATGGATTTCCCGCTGCGGTTCGGCGATGAGCTCCGCCGGCTCCGGCACGAGGCGGGCCTGTCGCTCGATGACCTGGCGCGTCGTGTCCACTACAGCAAGAGCCATCTGAGCAAGGTCGAAAACGGTAGGAAGGAACCGTCGGACCAACTTGCCCGGCAGTGCGACGCGGTGCTGCGCGCCCACGGGGCCCTGCGTCGGCTCGGCGGGCCGGTCCGCCCGCATGAAGAGACACCCTCCACGGAGCAGACGCCAACCGGGAAACACCGGCACCCGCTGGCCCAGGTGACCGAGGACTGGACGCTGACCCTCGACGGCAGCGGTGCGGGTCGGCTCACGGTCGTTCCGGTCGATGACGTGAGCGCGGCCGAGGTCAGTCACTGGAACGCGTCGGCTGGCGGGGGCCTGTCGGCCGGCACCCTGGAGGGATTCCGCGCCATCTTCGGCGAACTGCGCAGGCTCGGCCAGCGGCAGTCGCCCACGCTCGTCCTGCCGGCCACGCTCGCCCAGACCCACACCTTGCGGAGGCTCGCGACGACGGTGAGCGCCGACGAACGGCCGG
Organism: Micromonospora sp. NBC_00421; assembly: GCF_036017915.1. Lineage (NCBI taxonomy): Bacteria > Bacillati > Actinomycetota > Actinomycetes > Micromonosporales > Micromonosporaceae > Micromonospora > Micromonospora sp. NBC_00421. The sequence goes on along the minus strand of NZ_CP107929.1, from coordinate 5,591,909 downwards.
CCGTCCTGGTGCTCGCCGCCCGGTTCGCCGAGTACGCGGGCTGGTGCCTGCAGGAGGCGGGTGACGACCGCGCCGCGCTGGCCTGGACGGACAGGGCAGCGCATCTCGCCGCGGCCGGTGGTGACACCCAGTTCGTGGCGTACGCGGACGTCCGCCGAGCACTGGTTTCCCTGTACCGCCACGACGCGTCCCAGACGGTGGCACTGGCGCGACGAGCCGGAGCCGCCGCTGTCGACCACCGCATCCGTGGGCTTGCCGCCCAGCGGGAGGCGCAGGGTCACGCGCTCGGTGGAGATGAGCATTCCTGCCGACGGGCTCTCGATCAGGCGGCGGAAGAGCTGGCGCTCGCGCCCGTGCCGGCGGGCACACCGGTGGTCGGCACGTCGTCGCTGAGCGACCCGGCGGGGATGGCTCGCGGCTGGTGCCTGTACGACCTCGGTCAGCCGGCCGAAGCGGTGCGGATTCTCGAACAGCAGCTTGGTTCGGTGCCCCCGAATGCGCTCCGCACCCGGGTCCGGTTCGGTGTTCGGCTGGCGCTCGCGTACGCCGACGCGGCCGAACCAGAACGAGCCTGCGCCGTGGTGACCGCCCTGCTCGAGCCAGCGGTTCACGTCGACTCCGCCACCGTGCGGTCCGACCTCGCGCGGCTGGGCCACCTGCTCACCCGGTGGCGCCGCGAGCCCGACGTCCGTGAATTGTTGCCGACATTGCACGCCGTCCTGCACGTACCCAGCATCAGCTAACTGTGGCGGCGGATGCTGGCGTTTCCACCCGCCCCGTCCGTTGGGCAACGGGAAACCCCTGTGGCACGGATCCGGTCTGGCCGAATCCATGCGTACCGTATGAGGCCGGAGATGCGAGGGGGTGGCAAAAACGGAGCCTCACGGTTGACTCAGCGCTGCCGCACTGGTGTCGCCGACACTTTCGACCAGTTGACCGGCGACGGCACGCCGGCCCCGTTCTGGCGGTGATCACCTCAATCCGTAAGCGCAGCCCTGTCGGAGATTGCGAAATCGCAGATGCACCTCACCGAAGCGGGTCGAGCGACCCTTCCGCAGGGTCAGCAGTGCCGGCGTTCCGGTGTGCGTGGCCTCTCCGATCGATCCGCCAGCACCGTGAGCTTCGACCGGCGTCCGGCGAGAAGATACCACCGTCAACCGGCGTACGATGCGTGTCAATCAGCGAGTGGCCCCGGGGGTGCAGCGTCACCTGCCCTATCAAGCTGGGAAATCCGCACACCTGACCGACGCCTGTCCTTTGGTCCTCGGGCCTCCGATTGACCGCTGTCCAGGTCGTCCGCAGTGCTCGATTTCTCGTCCCGTCGTCCAGTCCGGTACCCACCGGACAACCGCTTGCTGACGACTGGTCGCGACTGCGACGCTGTCGATCCGGCAAGGAATGACACTTCGTCGACGAGCGGTCCGTTGCTGACCGAGGCGGCGGATGGGCCGCGATCCTGTGCTCACCGTTGCGAGTGATTCCCCTGTCCTGCATCCGATAGTTCGAGAGGTTTCGTGACCATGATTGATATTGTCGTCAACTACCGCACCGCCGACGAACCGCTCGCGGCTCTGCTCATCGACCAGGCGCTCAGAAGTCGCATCGGTGAGCGTGTTTTCCGTGACTACCAAACGATAAGCCCAGGCGAGCGCTATCCGGGCAGGATCTGGGCAGCGATCCGGGAGTGCCGCATCCTCGTCGCCGTGATCGGAAGCCGCTGGTTGCAGACAGGTGAGAACGGTCGGCGCCGTATCGACGACCCGTCCGACTTCGTGCGTCGGGAAATCGCCGAGGCGTTGCGCCGTGGCATTCGGGTGGTGCCTGTCCTGGTCGGTGACGCAAAATTGCCGATCCCGGAAGACCTGCCGGAGGATCTGCGTGGCCTGCCGCTGCACCAGTACCGGACCCTCCGGTTTCGGGGCATCGAGCAGGACATCGAACGTGTGGCGGACGAGCTCGTTGCCCTTCTCGGTGGGCCACCGGTCGCAGAAACGGGGCAGGGGGCGAAGCGACGCCCCGACGACGCGCCGACGGGGCAGTCGACGGTCACCAACAACTTCCACAAGCAGGTCAACGCCGATCATGCGGTGTTCGGCGTGGCGGTGCACCGGGGTGAGTAGGCCGATGCCGGGCGAAGCCGCCCAACCCGATCCGACCGCCACGGCCGCCGCGCACAGGTCGTCGTCACCGGAGTCCCCCTTCCCGGCGCCCCCACCGGGTCAGCCGGGCGGGCGGCCAGCAGAGGCACCGGTCGTCGATTCGCCGGCCTCGGAGTCCGCTGCGTCGGACGACTCCGACGACGCGCCGGAGCGGACGGCGGAATCGGCTCTCGGCCTCGACAGCCTGGCCGACGACACCGCGATGCCACGCGGGGCGCAACGGACCGCGGGCCACGGACGATCCGACGACGTGACCGACCGGATCGCCGCCGTCACCAACAACTTCTACGGCGGTGTGGCAACCAACGGTGCCGTATTCGGTGTTCAGGACGGAAGCGAGCGCCGGGCGGGCGGCCACCGGAAGGTCACCGGCCGGCTCGACCCGGAGGAGACCGAGGCCGTCGTCGACCGCTACGCGAGACCGCCGTGCTTCGACGGGGTGCTCAAGAATCTGCGGCACAACCGGGTCGTGGTCATCGAGGGTCGGTCGGGTGTCGGAAGGCGCGCGGGCGGGATCAACCTGCTCCGCCACGTCACGGACGGTCCGCTCATCGTGCTGTCACCGACCCTGTCCCCCAGGGAACTCGCGGAGCGCACGTACAGCGCGGGTTACGGCTATCTCATGCTCGACCACGTACCGGAACGGCAGCGGATCGACCTCGATTTCACCTGGTCGAATGTGAAGGAACGCATCCACGAATCGGAGGCACATCTCGTCATCACCACCTCGGTGATCGGTGCCGTGACGACCGGATCGGTGCCGCACCTCGCCTGGGAGGTGCCGGCGCCGGAAAAGGTGCTGCGGGCGCAGCTGGGCGACATCGAGGGCGTCGAGACGGTGGTGCACGACGTGATCGCCGCGCTCGGCGACGACACCTCACTGACGAACCTGGTAGCCGTGGCTCGGATGATTCGTGACGAGCACCTGTCCACCGGTGAGGCGCTGGCGAGGCTCGACGAGAGGGTGGGCCGGCGCGTCCTGGAATGGTTCGCCGGCCGACCCGGACACCGGGACATCATCGCCGTCGCGGCCCTGTGCTTCCTCGAAGGCGCCGACGTGCGGACGTACGAGACGTCGCTGGAGCGGTTGCACGAGGTGATGGCGGACCGGGTCACCGACGGGCGGGCCAAGGCGGAGATCCGCAAGGAGGACGCCGACATCTTCGGTGAGCGTGAGTCCCGGGTGCACGGCGGCGGCCTGCTGGAGATACGCACCGCGCCCTGGATGGGTGCGACGGTCCAGGTCATCACCTTCACGAACGAGGCCTTCCGCCGGCACGTACTCGCGGAACTCTGGCGCACCCAGACGATCCACTTCTGGGACGCGATCCGTGAGTGGCTCACTGAGGTGATCACCGAGGACGAGGACAGTCACGTCACTGTGGCCAGCGGCCTGGCCTGGCTCGCCTGCTCCAGCGTGCATGAGGTACTGCGCTGCTATGTCGAGCCGTGGGCCGCGGGTACGAGAGGCTGGGCCGGTCAGGTGACGGCCACCTACGCCCTGTGGTACATGTGCCACCGGGAGGGCCTGCAGGCCATCGCCCTGCGGATGGCAGTGGCCTGGTCCCGCAGTCGGGACGTGCATCGACAGCGGACGGCGGTGATCGCGTTCGGCGGCGAGCTCGGCGTGTTCTTCCCGTCCGAGGCGGTGAACCGGCTGTGGCAGATCATGTCGCAGAACGGTGAGCTGTGGCCGGCCGGGTGCGCGGCGATGGCTGCACTGTTCGCCACGCTCAGCGACGACGAGGACGGCGACCCGGCCACCGTGCTCAACCTGCTGGACAAGAAGATGAGTGACTTCGGCACCGGTGACGGGCCGAAGGACCGCAGAGGTCCCGTGCCGGCGAACCAGCTCACTCGGCTGCGGAATCTCACCATGACGGCGGCCATGGCGGTCGTCCTATCCCGGAGCATCCGCACCGGTCGTCCTGCGATCGTCGAGTACCTGGACGCGAATCCGAATCGACTGCCGGTGATCGCCCGTATCTGGGCCGGTGTACTCGTCTTTCGCCCGCTCCGGTGGGAGGCCTTCTACGCGCTGCGGCATGGGCTGCACGCGCTGCGGGACATCAGCGCGGAGCCCGCGACGCGCGCCCGCGATCTCGGCACCGCCCTGGCCGACGCCCTACCGCCACGGGAGCGGCACACGTTCAAGGACGCATTCATGCAGGTGGACGAGCAGGCACGCAAGGGCCGAAAGGAACCGCTCGCCGAGGTACTCGTCGCCTGTCTCGACGCTATCGCCAGAAAGATCTATCCCGGAGGAACCGCATGACCGCCCCCTACCCCATCCTTGAACGCCGGACGCTCAACCCGGCCGAGAAGACCCGGTGGCTCGGCCGGCGCCGCCACCGGGCCGAGGATCTGCCGCGTCCCTCCGCGCACCAGTCCCTGGTGTACCGGATCGGCGGGGAACTCGTCGTCGACGACGGTCGGATCGTCCCGACCGACGAGCGATTCCTCAATGCCACGAACGTGAGCATCGTGGACATGCGTCGTGACGCTCTTGTGGTGGCCTCCCTGCGCATCCCGTCGGCGGATGCGTCGTACTTCGAGGTGCTGGTGACGTTCCGGTGCACGGTGACCGATCCGGTCGCCGTGGTCAGCGGTGGCGTGGACGCGTACGAGGCGCTCCAGGGGCATCTCAAGGCGCACAACCGGATCTTCGAGCTGGGGCTCGACCACAGACTGACCCAGGTGAACACCGTCCGTCGACTGGTGAGTGCGCAGGTCAGAGCGTATCTGACCCATGTGCCGGCGAGGGTATCCGGCATGCAGGCCCGGTTCGCCAACGTCGAAGTGAGCAGTCCCAAGGCGATCGTCGACTTCGAGGATGACGTGCGCAGGTCGACATTCGCGCATCGGCTGGACTGGAACGAACTCGAGTACCTGCAACGCAAGGAGATGAGCACGACGGCGCACAGCCAGTCGCTGGAGAGCGGCCGGCGTGACCACGAGTTGGACCTCGACGGCCGGTCCCACGATCACGATCTGGGCAAGACGTCCTCGGCCTCCGCGCAGGAACTGGAGATCGAGGAATGGCGGCACGCGCACGGCCTGCGCAAGGCATCGACGGAAGCGGATCATGAGCTGGAACTGATCCGACGCCGCGGGGAGGTGGCCCGGAGCGAGTTCGACAAGAACGTCGAGATGATCAACGGCGATCCCAAACGGGCGCTGCTGGCCGCGTACGCCGCCGGTCAACTCGACGCGCAGGGGCTGGCCGCCAGCCTCAAGGCGATCGACGACAGCGCCCGGGAGCATGCGGTGCGGGACGCGGTACAGGAACGTGAGTCCCAGCTCGCACTGCGGGCGGCCAGCCTCGAAGAACGCAAGGTGGAACGGGGCTGGCAGCAGGAGGACAACGAGCGCCGGGCGGAGCAGGAGCGCCGGCGCGAGACGCAGAAGCGGGTCGACGCGCAGAGGCGCGAGAAGGAGGCCCGCGAGGACCGGCTGCGCCAGGAGCGGATGGAACGAGAGGACGCCCAGCGCATCGACACCATGCGTTTCGAGATGCTCAAGACGATGACCGCCCAGGGGCATTTCAACACCACCGACCTCGGCGGCAGCTCGCTCTTTGCCGAGGTCATGCACATGCCACAGCCCGAGGTCGACGACCGGCGGGCGGCGGCGGTCGATGGACGTTTCCCGTCCCCAGAGGAGATCGAGAGCGGAGAGGACCGAAGCGGCGGGGTACTCGAAGAAGATGAGTGACGGGAAGCGCTTCCTACCCCGGACGGACGAGGACACCGGCGTGCTGAAGCGGGGTCCGTATCGGCCGGGGAAACCGGCGCGACGCGGCGTCGGGTACTTCCTGCGCCACATCGCGGGTGTCGAGGAGTCGATCCTCGACTGGGCTCCTGAGGAAAGGCACCGGTACAGCCTGCTCGGCGGGGTCCTGCTCAACACCGGCCTGATGGCGGCACTGTCGATGCTGGTACTGCTCGGCTCGCACAGCGTGCCGGTCGCGGCGTTGATCCCGGCCGCGATGCTGTGGGGCCACGTGATTCTCACGCTAGACCGTCGGCTTGTCGCCGACACGCACGGCACGAGCGGCATGCGGGCCGGTATGTTCCTCGCCCGGCTGGCGATCTCGATCCTGATGGGTGTGGTCGTCGCGGAACCGCTGCTGCTGTGGATGTTCAGCTCGGATGTGAACACCCAGATCGGCAAGGAACGCACCAGCCTGATCGACACGTATGAGGGCACCCTGAAGCGGTGCAACACGCTCTCCGGAGAGCCGCCCGCCGACCCTGCCGGCTGCACCCGGGAATTCGCGCTCAACATTCCTGGGCCACCCCAGCCCCTGCTGGGAAGCAAGTCAGCCAAGGAAGCGGAACGGGTCGAGATCCAGGAGGCGATCAAAGTCATCGACGCCGAGATCAGACGGCGAGAGGACCTCGCCCGTCGGGAATGCAACGGTACGCGGGGAACCGGTCTCAGCGGCCAGGTGGGCGAGGGGCCGAACTGCCGGCAGTTGCGCAGCGAGACGGCGACGTACATCGCCGACAGCGGGAGGTCGCGGCGGCAGGCGGAACTGGATGCGACCAGCGCCGAGATCGCCAAGATTGACGGTCAGCTGAGCACCGTCAGGCAGGTCTACGCCGAGGCGGTCACCGCGACGATCAAGGAGAAGACGGAGGGGAAGGCGGCGAAGCTGGAAAAGCCGGGTCTGCTCGACCAGAGCCGGGCCCTGGAACACCTCACCAGCGAGAACCGCTCCGTACTGGTCTACTCCTGGTTGCTGCGGCTGCTGCTGGTCTTGGTGGACGCGCTGCCCGTGATCATCAAGAGGCTGAGCCGGTTCAGCACGTACGACGGCATGCTCTCCCGTCAGCTGATCGTCGACGACAGGTTGCATGAGAGGACGCTGAAGTACCACGTCGAGCGGGAAATCGGCGATCTCGACGTGCAGATCCAAGAGAACGAGCAGGCCGTCCGGCTCCGGAAGGAACGGATCGAGGAGCATGGTCGCGACGCCGAAGCCGACCGCCAGGCCGGGCTCGACGCGCAGATCGAGGAGTTGGCTCGCCGGTTGCGTGGTGATGCCTAGTACTCAACGTCACCTGGCTTCGGCGTTGGGCGTGGCGCGGGCATGAAGACGGCCACCGCGTTGCTACGCACAGCGGTGTGGGACGCCGACGCCGTCCGCGAGGACGTGCGAGAGTGGCTGGTCGAACAGTTCGGCCACCCCGACGCGGTGCTGGCCTGCGACGAGACCGGGTTCCTGAAGAAGGGCCTGTGTTCGGTCGGGGTGCAGCGGCAGTACACCGGCACCGCCGGACGTGTCGAGAACAGCCACCGCCACCGCGCAGCAAACCCACGCCGACGCGGAGATCATCGCGTTGACCGTCGCCGAGATCCGCCGACTCCTCAACGCCCTCGTCCTCGCCGTGGCGCTACCGCCAGAGCACATCCTGCACTGGTCGATCTGGCGACGAACATCCCAAGCCCGAGCCCGCCGATCCCACTACCAGCGCAGACAGGCCAAGTGACACTGGAGTAGCTGCCGTCGACCGGTCGGATCAGCCGGACGCGGACGTCTGCACCGTGGCGCCGCCTATGGAGCGGACGCCGTCCGACTCCGCCGGGCCGTACCTGCCGGGGGCTGCGCTCGCCCGGTCTACCCGAACTTTATGTAGTACCGGTGGCCACCTCCGGGCGGGGTGCCGCAGCGGCGGACCAGTGCCGGATCGCGGTGAGTTCGCTGCACCCCGCCGAGAGCACTTTGTGCAAAGGCATCGGGTGGCGGCGGCCGGATGTGCGCGGTGACGTGAACGGGCGCTGGCGTGGCGGCGTGAGATCGTGACTGCGGGGCCGACGGGCCCGACCGGCAGAGACGAGCGGTCGGTAATATTCGGGTAGCCTGTGGCGCAGCGGGCCGTTAGCTCAATGGCAGAGCTGAGGACTTTTAATCCTTAGGTTCTGGGTTCGAGTCCCAGGCGGCCCACCATCTGAACTGGGAAAATAGCCAGACGTCACTTCTTATCGACGACCCCTTAAGGGGCCATTGTCGGATTTGGGCCGGAGTATATGAGCACCCGCCGAGCACCCCAGCCAGGAATGGCAGTAGGCCTAGGGATCCCTCTCGCGCCCGGCTCGTCCAAGCGGTCAGCAGTCGCCTGCACTGCCAGCGCTTCGGTCGTTGGCTGGTCTGGTGCCATAGTCGAGTAGGTCGCTGGTGCGGCGGGAGAGCTCGGCGAGCCGGTCGTCGGCCTGCTCTCGGTGGAGTCGTACCCAGTCCCTGCCCTCTGCCGCGACGCCCTCCAGCACGTGCAGGGTTTGGCGGAGTCCCGAGGCGTCGATGGTCAGTTCGGTGACTGGGCCGGGGTCCTCGTTTGGTGCGGTCGGTTCGGTGTCGGTCCCGGTTACTTGCATGGTGATCGTCTCGCCGCTGTTCAGCGCCAGGTGGAAGGTCGGACGCCGCCCGTGATGACGCCCGCTTGTGCGCCGACGAAGGCGCTGCCTTGGGCGACGTTGTGGGTGGAGTGCGTTGTCACGCTATGCCTCGCGCGGCCGTGATGATCATCGCCAGCCTGACGGCCAGTTCAGAGACGTCGGCAACCAGGCCTTGCAGCCGCTTGAGGGACATCAGGAACCCGCTGCGGTTGGTGGCGGATCCGTCTCGTAGGCAGCCGGTCGCCGCGTCTAGTGCTGTGACCGGAAACGTTGGCCGGGTTGGGTGACACGCCGGTCAGTGGTCGTGGTGGTGGCTGGTGGAGGGTTCAGGCTGTCGGGATGGCAGAACCTGTCCGGGCTCGTCGGCTCAGTGATGACGAGGGCCGGCGACTACAGCAGATCGTGCGGCGTGGGACCGGGTCTCCGATCCGGTTGCGTCGGGCGATGGTGATCATGGCTTCGGCCAGTGGGAACACCGTCGCGGCAATCGCCCGCCTGGTCCAGGGGGACGAGGACGCGGTCCGTGAGGTGATCCACCGGTTCAACGAAATGGGCCTGGCCTGCCTGGACCCTCGGTGGGCGGGTGGCCGTCCCCGCCGAATCAGTGAAGACGACGAAGCGTTCATCGTCGCGACGGCCAAGACCAGACCGCAAGCGCTCGGCCAGCCGTTCACCCGGTGGAGCCTGCGCAAACTCGCGGACTACCTGGCTCACAACCACGGCCCGCGTCGGGTGCTCGTGGGCCGGGAACGGCTACGGGAGTTCCTGCACCGCCACGACATCACCTTCCAGCGGACGAAGACTTGGAAGGAGACCAACGACCCGAACGCTGAGGCGAAACTCGCCCGGATCGAGGCGGTGACCACGGCGTTCCCGGACCGGGTCTTCGCCTTCGACGAGTTCGGGCCGCTGACGATCCGGCCACACGCTGGCGCGTCCTGGACTCGGGCCGGGCATCCGGACCGGCTCCCCGGCAACTACCACAAGCTGCACGGGGTCCGGCAGTTCCACGCCTGCTACAGCGTCGGCGACGACACCCTCTGGGGTGTCGTGCGCCGGCGAAAGTCCGCGGCGAACACCCTGGCAGCGCTCAAGAGCATCCGGGCCGCCCGCCCTGACGGCGCGCCGGTCTACGTCATCCTGGACAACCTCTCCGCGCATCGCGGCGTCAAGATCCGGCAGTGGGCGGCCCGGAACCGGGTCGAGTTGTGCTTCACCCCGACGTACTCGTCGTGGGCGAACCCGATCGAGGCGCACTTCGGACCGCTGCGGATGTTCGTCGTGGCCGGGTCGAACCATCCCAACCATCCCGCCGCGACCCAAGCCCTGCACAACTACCTGCGCTGGCGCAACGCCAACGCCCGTCACCCCGACGTCCTCGCCGCCCAACGCCGCGAACGAGCCCGGATCCGCTCCGAACGACAACGCCGCTGGGGTCAGACCCCCGCCAAAACGGCGGCCTGAAACCGGCCAACGTTTCCGGTCACAGCACTAGCTCTGCCTCGGCTGCTGCGTAGGTCTCCTCGTCCAGCCGGCCATCCAGGCACGCCTGCTTGAGCCGCTCGGCCGGGTGGGGCGTCGCGGACCGCCATCGCCACATAGACGGACGGTGTTACGTTGAAGCCGTCCACTGACGACGGTTGGGGGTGCGCATGGCGGAGACTGCCGGGCGGGTGCTGCCGGTCTACCTGGTGGCGGACGAGTCCGTCTCCATGACGCCGGTGGTGGGTGAGCTGAACGCCGGGCTCCAGTCGCTGCACGACGCCCTGCTGCGCGAGCCCCTCGCGGCGGCCAAGGTCAGGTTTTCGATCATCGGCTTCTCCGAGGACGTGATCGTCCACTCGGCCCTGTCCGACCTGCGCAACGAGACGGCGCTGCCGCAGTTGTCGGTACGGGCCGGGACCGCCTACGGCGTCGCGTTCAGTCTGCTGATCGACCGGATCCCGGCCGACGTGCGGGCCCTCAAGCGGGAGGGCTTCGCGGTGCACCGGCCGGCGGTGTTCTTTCTCAGCGACGGGCAGCCGACCGACCCGGGCCAGTGGGAGCCGGTCTACGCCGAGTTGACCGACCGGGAGCGCACCCCGACCGCGCCGAACATCATCGCGTGTGGCATCGGTGAGGCGCGTGCCGAGACGATTCTGCACGTGGCGACCCGGCCGGAGTTCGCGTTCGTGGCCACGCCGGGGGTGGAGGTGGGCTTCGCGATCGCCGAGTTCTGCACCGCGCTGACCCGCAGCGTCATCAGGTCGGGGCAGGCCGTCGGGGGTGACACCGCAGAGCTGGTCGTGGAGCGGCCGGACAGCTTCCGGATGGCCGTGGACGTGGTGTGAGCTTCGACTGGGCGCCGCCGCTGATCGGGGTGCCGGGCCCGGAGGTGCCGGCCCGTGCCCCGCAGACGCAGCCGTACCGGCCGGACACCGTGGTCGACGGCTGGGCGGCGGCCGGCTTCGAGGTACGGGGGGCCTCGGTGCGCGGGCCCGGCCACCGGGCGTCCGGCGTACCCCGGCAGGATGACTTCGCGCTGGCCACGGTGGCCGGTTCGGTGATCGCGGTGGTGGCCGACGGGGTCTCGAACGCCCCGCTGTCCCACCTGGGCGCGACCATGGTGTGCCGGACGGTCGTCGACTACCTGCTACGCGCCGACGACACCGTCGACTGGCACGACCTCCTGCGCTGCGCGGGCTGGGCACTGGTGGAGTACGCCGGGCGGCAACTGGGCGAGACCGATCCGCATCGGGCCGAGACGCTGCTGGCCAGCACCGTGGTGGTCGCCCTGGTCCGGCCGGACGGCCCCGGGCGGGCGGTCGCCCACCTGGTCCGGGTCGGCGACTCGGCCGCCTGGCGGCTGCGCGACGGCGGCTGGGAGCCGCTGTTCACCGACCCGGCCGACCCGCAGGACGAACTGCTCCCGGACGGCGTCGCTGCCCTGCCCCGGGTGCCCGCCGAGGTCGACCCGGTGGCGGTGACGCTCGCCGCAGACGACGTGTTGGTGCTGGCCACCGACGGCTTCGCCGAGCCGCTCGGCCCCGGCACCGGGAACCTCGGGCGGCTGTTCGGCGACGCGCTGACCACGCCTCCCGCGATGACCCGGCTCGCCTGGATGCTCGACTTCACCGGCGGGTCGTGGGACGACGACCGCACGGTGCTGGCCGTCTGGCCGGTGCCGCCCGAGCCGTCATGACCGGCCCGCTGCCGCCCGAGGTGAGCCTGTCCGCCCTCGGCCCGCGTACCCGGATCGGCACCGGCGGTCAGGGCACCGTCTACGCCCTCACCGAGGATCCCCGGTGGGTCTACAAGGAGTACGCGACCCGGTTCGTCGACGACGTCGACGTCACCACGTTGAACCGCTTCGTCCGGCTCGCCGCCGGGGCCGGGCCGGATGCGGAGACTCTGCTCGGTCTCGCCGCCTGGCCCACCGCGATCGTCCGCAAGGAGGGCGTGGTCCGGGGGTTCCTGATGCCACGGGTACCCGACCGGTTCCGGGTCCGCATCCAACTGCCGCGCGGACCGGACACCGTCCTGGCCCAGGTGCAGTACCTGTTGAACAGCGACGACTACCTGCTCGACCGTGGGCTGCACATCGACGACCGGCTGCGTCTCGAACTGCTGCGGGACACCGGCGAGGCGTTGACCCTGCTGCACCGGCTCGGCGTCTGCGTCGGCGACCTGTCACCGAACAACCTGCTGTTCAGCCTCGACTCCCGGCCCCGGTGCTACTTCATCGACTGCGACGCGATGCGGCTGCACGGCGACTCGGTGCTGGCGCAGGCCGAGACCCCCGAGTGGCACGTGCCGGACGCGGACGCCGAGGAACTGGCCACGCCCGCCAGCGACGCGTACAAGTTCGGCCTGCTCGCGGTGCGCCTGTTCGCCGGTGACCAGCAGACCCGTGACCCGGAGGCGGCCCGGCCGCGGCTCGACCGGCAACTGGTCACCCTCGCCGGCCGGAGCCTGGACCCCGCCCCGCACCTGCGGCCCGCTCCGCAGCAGTGGTCGGACGCTCTGGAGCGGAGCATGCGCCGCACCCCGCCGACGGCACCGCCGCAACGGGCTGCCGCTCCCCCGACCGGCCCGGAGCCGACCCGCCCGGACGACGCCCGCGCGGACCCGGTACGCCGCGTCGTCCCCGCGCCCGCGGTGGCCGGTCCCCGACCGGCCGGCCGAGGTTGGGGTCTGCTCGTCGCGGCGCTGGCCGCGATAGCGGTGATGGTCGGCCTGATCAGCGCCAACGACGACTCCCCGGACACGCCCTACCGGGCCGGGTCGGGTCTGCCGACGGGACTGGTCGGGCAACCGTCCTATCCCCGGCTGTCGCCGGGCATCCCGGGCCTGGCCACGCCCACCGGCGGTGCGGCCGGGGCGACCCGGTATCCCGGCCTGCCCCTGCCGACCCGAATCGACCTGGAGAAGCTCCTTCCGCTGGCCCGGCCCTGTCTCTTCAGCGACGTCAAGGTGGGCAGTGGCCTGAACCGGACGTCAGCCCGGACGAAGTCCTCGGTCACCGCCGTCCGTCGCTTCCTGTGCGGGATCAACGCCGACGCACCACGCCTGGACGACCGGAGCCGGACCCAGCTCGTCCGGGCCGCCACCCTGACGAAGAACGGCCCGTTCCCCGTCGCGACGATCATCGGCATCCGCACCGCGACCGGCGGCAGCCCTCAGGTCAACGTGGTGTTCGACCCGGACGGTGCCGGCTCGTCGTCCGGCTGCTGGCGCTCCCGGCTGTCGCTCGTCACCGACGACGACGGGTACGGTGTCGGCTCGCTCTCCGCGCCGGCCCGGTCGTACTGCCCGTGACCGCTGGCACCCTTGTGTAGAAGGTCGTTGACGGTGGCAGCGGTCGACGGTGGCAGCGGACGCCCCTGCTCGACAGGGAAACCCAGCTCCGCGACCAGGCCGCGGTGCCGCAGGTCGACGGTCGCCTCCACGATGTCGGCGAACAGGCCCGCCGCCGACCGGGCCCGCCGCCAGGAGACGACACCGAGGGTCACGCCGAGCACCGTCGCCGGCCACCACCACGGGGCCAGCGCGAGACAGAGCACCGCCCAGCCGGCCGAGGCGACGGCCCGGTCGAACCGGTCACGCGCCTGCATCACGTCGGTGCGCCCCTCGGGGGTGAGCAGCAGCCACAGGCGCGGCCAGATCAGACCCAGGCGGAGCCCGTACTGCGCGGCCACCCGGTCGTCGGCGAGCCGGATCCGGTCGCCGATCCAGGTGGGTCGGGCCGGCAGGTACACCGCCGGAACCACCCGTGCCCGCGCGGTGAAGCGGCGCGCGGCGGCGGCACGTCGGCGGGCGGTCAACGCGGTCGCGAGCCGGCGGGCCGGGCCGACCCAGGCACCCAGCCAGACGTGACGGACGACCCTGCCGGCCGCCTGGGCGCAGACGGCGGCCGCCGCAGCGGCCGCGACGACGAGCGCCCCGACCACCAGGGCCAGGCCGACCCGCTCCCGCAGGTGGTCGACGGCGTCGGCTGCGGCGAACGCCGCCCCGGGCACGTCGAAGACGGCACCACGCCCCGGCAGCACGGCGAAGGCGGCCACCGCGAGCCACAGCAGGGCCGGGCCGAGCGCCCGGGTCAGCCAGCGGTCGTTGATCCGCCGTCCGACCTCGCCCAGCAGCACCTCGATCATGGCTCGGACCGGTACGTCATCGCCGTGTCGGCGAGCGCGCAGTGCGGCACCCGGCCCCGGTCGTCGCGGTGGGCCCGGCGCGAGCAACGGTGCAGCGGGCAGCGGTAGTCGCCGTCGAGCACCACCGGCGCGAGACCCTCCAGCCGGGCGCCCTCGGCGTGGTCCGACGGGCCGACGCCGATGCTGCGCTCGGTCTCGGTCTCGGTCGTCCAGCCGAGCTGCCGGCAGACCTCCACCACCGGCTTGCCGGCGGCCAGCTCGTCGAGGAGTTCGTCGAGCAGGTCGCTCCACGCCCCCGCCTCCGCACGTTCCCGCAGGGTCGGCACGGCGGCGCACAACGAGGCCAGCAGACGGCGTTGCTCCATGTACGACACTCCCGTCGGTTGACGCCTGAGCTGCCGTCGAATCTACTGAACCGGTGCCATCGCCCGAGCGGTCCATCGATGCGGTGGACCCGCTCATCGTCGCCTACAACGACAGTGGCGACGAGTCGCTGCTGGTCCGGGCCGAGGGTGTGGCGCGGGACCTGCTCGCGGCGGATCCGTCCCGGGTGGACGTGCTCGCCGCGCTCTCCACCGTCCTGATGTTGCGGGGCCGCACCTCGGATCCGAAGCAGCTCGACGCCGCCGTGGCCGCCGCCGGGAGGGCGACGGCGCTCACCCCGCCCGACGATCCGTGGTGGCCGTACGTCAACGCCCAGCTCGCCATGGTCGTCGGTTTCCGTTTCGAACAGCGGCGTGAGGTGTCGGACCTGTCCATGGCGAAGCGGCACGCGGACGTCGCGGTGGCCGCCGTCGACGAGGACGACCCGGTACGGATCGACGTGCTGATCCGCTGCGTGAACGTGTACCGGCTCAGTTTCGAGAGGTTCGGCCAGCTGGCGGACATCGACACGGCCGTCCGCCTCAGCCGGGAGGTCCACCGCTCGACCGACCCGGACCACGTGCTCACCGCCCACCAGTTGCTGGCGCTCTGCCTGGTCATGCGGTTCGTCCGGACCGGTGGCCCGGGTGACATCGACGAGGCGATCGCGCACTGCCGCCGGGGTGTGGCCACCATGCCCGCACGGCACGTCGACCGGGCCGCCCTCAACGGTGTGCTGGTGATCGCGCTGGTGCAACGCTGGGTGAGCCGCGACGGCGGCGACGACGCCGACCTGCACGAGGCGGTCCGGGTCAGCCGGCAGGTCGTCGCCGACCTGCCGAGCATCGGCACGGTCCGCGCGCAACTGCTGTCCACCCACGGTGCCCTGCTGGTCATGCACGGCCTCAGCAGCAACTCGTCGGCGCACCTGGACGAGGCGATCCGCAGCTCCCGGGAGGCCGTCGACGCGCCGACGGCCGGCACCCAACGGGCCGGCCACCTGGTCAGCCTGGCCCACTCGCTGCTCATCCGGGCCCGGATGAGCAGCGACCCGGCCGGGGTCAACGACGCCGTCGACACCGGCATGGCCGCCCTGGCCGGATTCTCGCCCGGCCACCCGGACCGGGCACGGGCCCTCAACGTGCTCGGCACGGCCCTGCGGGTGCGCTACCTGATCGATCGCGACCCGGCCGACCTCGACGCCGCAGTCGGCATGTGGCGGTCGTCGTCGGCCTCCCGGGCGGGTGCCGTCGAGATCCGGATGACCGCGGCCCGCACCTGGGCGCAGACCGCCGCCGAGGCCGGTGACGCGGAGCTGGCCCTGGAGGCGTACGGCACCGCCGTGGGTCTGCTGCCGCTGCTGGCGTGGCGGGGCCTGGACCGTACCGTGCAGGAGAAACGGCTGGCCGCGGTGTCCGGGCTGGCCGGCGACGCGGCTGCCTGGGCCCTCGCCGCCGGGCAGCCGCAACGCGCGGTGGAACTGCTGGAGCAGGGCCGTCAGGTGCTGTGGTCGCAGGCCCTGCAGACCCGCAGCGACCTGTCCGCGTTGGCCGCGGTCGCACCCGCGCTCGCCGACGAACTCGACCGGACGCGCCGGGAGTTGGACGGCACCGGGGCGTCCCCGGTCGTCGAGCTCCCGGCCCGTCCCGGCTGGGAACTGGGCCGCGACCTGCTGGCCAGCGCGCTGGGTGGACCGCACCGCGTCGAGACCGAGGACGCCGGTCACCGCCGCCGGTTGGCGGAACGCTGGGAGCAGCTCGCAGCCGAGGCCCGCCGCCTCCCGGGCTTCGAGAACTTCCTGCACCCGCCGTCGTTCGCCGCCCTCCAGCCCGCTACCACGGGCGGGGCGGCGGTGCTGGTCAACACGTCGCGCTGGCGCAGCGACGCGATCATCGTCACCACCGACGGGGTGCGCGCCGTGCCGCTCCCGTGGCTGTCCCACGACACGGCGCAGCGTCGGGCCGCGGCGTTCCTCGAGGTGCAGCGGGCGGTGGAGGGCGGCGGCGGGCCGGTCGAACGGGCCGCGCTGCACCAGACGCTGGTGTCCCTGCAACGGTGGCTCTGGGACACCGTCGGGGAGTCCGTCTGCGCGGCCCTCGACGAGATCCTCGGTGGCGGGCCGGACCGGCGGCACCGGGTGTGGTGGTGCCCGACCGGGCCGCTGACGATGCTGCCGCTGCACGCCGCCGGCCGGTTCGGCGCGAGCGCCCCGCTCGCCGCGAGACGCCGGATCTCGGTCGCCGCCCGCTGCGTGTCGTCCTACACCCCGAGCCTGTCCGCGCTGCTGCGCGCCCGCGCCACCCCGACGCCGGACGGAGCGCCGCAGGCGTTCGCGGTGGGGCTCGGCACCCTCCCCGGCCAGGCGCCGCTGCCCGCGGTCAGCGACGAACTGCGCGCGGTCAGCTCGCACGTGCCCGGCCTGCGGGTGCTCTCCGGCCGCAGCGCCACCGTCGAGGGCGTGCTGACCGCGCTCGAACAGCACAGTTGGGCGCACTTCGCCTGCCACGGCGACCAGGACTTCAAGCGGCCCAGCGCCGCCGCCCTCCGCCTGGTCGACGGCAGGCTCAGCGTCCTGGACCTCGCTGACCGTCTCGCCACCCGCAGCCAGTCGGCCGGCGGTTGCGACCTCGCCTACCTGTCCGCGTGTCGCACCGCGGCCGGTGGTCGGGACCTGCCCGACGAGGGAATCCATCTCACCGCGGCGTTGCAGATGGCCGGCTTCCGGCACGTCATCGGCAGCCAGTGGGCGGTCTCCGACCGGGTGGCGGCCCAGGTCGCCGACGACGTCTACGCCGGCCTGAGGGCGGGGAGACGCCTGGACGCCGACGGTGCGGCCGTCGCGCTGGACCGGGCCATCGACCGGGTACGACGTGCGCACCCGGACCGCCCGGAGGTGTGGGCGGCGCTGATCCACACCGGTCCGTAGCACCCCGGCCGCACGAGCTGCCGACGCGTAGGCACCCGGGCCGGCCGGTCGCCTTGCCCGGGAGGGTGGCCGGCGTGCCGGGAGCCGGACCGTGACCAGGAGTCCTCCGTCGGGCCGGGCGACGAGGGCGAGGGTCCCGGCGTGGGCGCGGACGATGCTGTGCACGATGGCCGGGCCGAGTCCGAATCCGGCGTGTTCGTCGGTGCGTAAGCGTTTCCGTGCCGTGCCGTGCCGTGCCGTGCCGGAACGGCTCGGTGAAGCACCTACGCGACCGTCAACCAGCACCTGCACCAGCAGCGCGACAGGTACCCGGTGCTCAACGCGCGCGGCAACATGGTCCAGGACGACTGGGACGCCAACTTCCGGCGCGGTGTGGCATACATCCTCGACGGGATCGCGGCTGCCAAGCCCTGACGGCTCGCCCGCCGACCGCCGGGCCCGGCACCACTCGGCCACCCGGACCGCCGCCGACCGCTGGTGCCTGTCGATGCCAGGCCGCCGCGCCGGCGGCAGGACCGGGCAGATCGACGACCCGGGGGCGCGGGCCGGGGCACGAAGGCGGATCACGAGCAACCCGGCCAGATATCCCACGCTCGCCGCCTCGGGGCACCTCGACGAGAGCCAGTGGGTCGACGAGGACCTGTTCGTACGGGGCATCGACGTCATTCTCACCACCCCGGCGAGCGACCGGACCTGACCTTCACGCGCCCCAGCAGTGAGGATCCACTCGTGCTCTACCTCGGCGGGCCGATCGGCGAAACCCGCACGGCACGGCTCGTTGCAGACCGTGCGGTGCCTGGCCGACCTGCTCAGCCGTGAACGGCACGCCGGGGCGCCCGGGCTGGGACCCGCGTTCAGGGCGCTTCGCAACGTCAGCCTCGATCCATGGCGGATCGGCAAGATCGTCGCAGCGGCGCTCGCGCTGCCGCACTTCGACCACGCCCAGCCAAACAATCACCTTCGTTGATCACACCCTTGCGCGGAAAGGCTCACTGAGTGAGCAACGCCAGCTCGACCCACGGTGCCGCCCCTGAGCCGTCCGCCTCGCTTTCGCCCTGGTCACCGTCCGCCGCTGATACTGGCGACCTCGGCGGCCTTCGGCGGGGCCGATGCCTGCTGGCAAGCGGGCCACCGAACGGGGCCGGTGATGAGCGCCAGTCCGGTCTCCGGATCGACCCGCTTGGTCAGCTCCGGAGCGACCTCGGTGACGATCGCCTCGAGCGTCGACCGCACCCGGCGCCCACCGTGGCCGCCGTCAGGGCGGCCGAGAACCGCGTGCACGTGCAGGACCGGCTCGCCGTCGCGGGCGGCCACGCCCCCGACCAGTGACAGCACCTCCACCTGGCTCGCGTATTGGGATGTTGAACCTATTGGACATCGCCACCCTGCCCGGCCGGCCCGCCAGGCGGTAGCTCAAGAGGGACAGGGTGGCCGTCGCTGCGGGGGCGGTGGGCTGTCACGGCGGCGAGAGCGGTGATCGCTAGTCCGATCAGGAGCGTTCGCAGGCCGGGGACGACGGTGTCCGGGAACGTGGTCGGATCGCGCAACGGCCAGGGCATCCAGGAGAGCGCGTCGTGTATCGGTGCGTCGAAGCCTGCGCCGTTGTCCTTACGCAGCAAGAGGAGTAGCCCCTGATAGAGCCTCCCGGTCGGCACGGCGAGGATCGCCATGCCCACGGCACCAACGACCACGGCGGGCACGCGGTGGCGGGAAGCCGTCAGCCGGTCTGCCATCGCGGCACCCACCAGCCAGCCGGTGAGCAGCCCGACCAGGAGGCCACCGAGGACCAGGGGGAGGTAGGTGGCCGGGCGTACCGGATAGCCCAGGACCTCGATGGGACGGTGGGGGTCGGCGTACCCGGTGACCGAGACTCGTAGGCCATGGGAGCGCGCCGAGAAGCTCCACTGGTCGAGGCTGCGGTAGCGCTCGACGGCGGTGACGTCCCAGCCTGTCGCGGCCAGCCGGTCGTGGATGTCGTGTACCTGCTGTTCAAGCGTGCTGGAAGTGGCGGCTGCGCCGAGGTTGTGGGTGATCTCCAGGTGGAAGCGGTCGCGATGGAGCCGGTCGGGCTGGGCCTGCGGACCCAGAATGTGTGCGGCCAGCGGGGCCGTCGCCGGCATCGACGGGTACGTCTGCTCGCCGGCGAGCGAACCGACGGCGAGGCCGATCGCTCCGCCGACCAGTACGGCTGCCGCCACGGTGAGCACAGCCAGTGGCCGTCGGGCCGGCAGCCGGAACCGTTCACGCACACCGTCGGCGATCAACCGCAGGCGATCGGTGTGGGACGGACGGCCGTCGGTCATCTCGGCCAGGGTGGTGATCAGTTCGGCCCCGTGGCGGCGGCGGATGCGGGCCGGGAACGCGGCCAGGAGCACGCGATGTGGCATCGTCACGCGGCACCACCCGAGAGCTGCGGCCGGCGTCGCAGTTGCGCCTCCGCCGCGGCGCCCCGCTTGCGCAGCCTTTGGGCCTGCTCAGCGAGGGCGTCCACTCCAGAGTGGCTGAGCTGGTAGTAGCGGCGCAGCCGCCCGTCGATGATCTCTTCGCGTTCGACGACGATCAGTCCCTGGCTGGCGAGACGGTCGAGTGCGCCATAGAGCGTGCCTGGCCGCAGCTTCACTTCGCCTTCGGAGAGAGCCTCGACCGACTGGATGATCCCGTACCCGTGCCGCGGCTGCGCTGCGAGCGCGGTGAGGATGAGGAAGGTGGCTTCTTGCATGACGAGCATAATAAGTTGCACGATGTATAACGTCAAACGTACTATTGCCTAGTGCGTTGGCCATGAACGTTCACCGGGTCCGAGATTCAGGCGGCCTGGTTCCTGGTGAGTCCAGCCGGATAACCGCAGATCCACGCCCCCTGGCAACCAGAAGCCGCGCAGCACTACTTCCCGCGATCGGGGCAAGGGCCCAACTTCCGCATCGGTCCGAGGGGGTCCATGCCAGTTCCCCGACGTCCGAGCACCCGTGGAGCACCCAGGGAGTTCGAGCCCGGCTGATGAACATCGCGCTCCACGACACCAATCGTGCCGCGACACGGCCGGCCAGCAGCAGACCCACATTCATCAGGTCGGTGGCGGCTCACCGCGCCCACCGTCGGTGGACCCCTCGCCTCGATCTTCCTCACTGAAGCGCGAGGAACGGATCGAGCCGCCGTCAGCCATCAGGATCACCCGGAAACCGTCAGAGACGAGAGCATCAAAGATGTCCGCTCCCAGCTCCGGTTCCCGCGAAGAAACCCCAGCTTCAGTTCAATCACGTATGGATGACTGGCGAATGGCTCTGGTTTTGGCACCCTACAGGAATCTACAGCTTCGACAATGGGGCGCCGACACTCGGTAAGGTGCCGCGGAAGCGGTGGTGAACGGAGGTCCGGGTGCGGGAACAGTTGGTCGAGGCGATCCTGGCGCGGTTCGAGGAGGCGCGCCGGACGGGTGATTACGCCGCAGTCCTGACCGAGGACGCGCTGGAGGAGGCGAACCTGCTCCAGCTGCGGGTGTCCGGACCTGCGTCAACGCCCGACCTGCCTGTCGACGTAGTCGCGCTGACGCTGATCGGGCGGCTCCACTTGCTCCGGTACCGCGCGAGGCAGGGAACGGAGGACCTGGAGGACGCCCTGCTGTTCTTGGGCGAGGTGTACCGGGTCGCACCCGACTCGTTGCCGGACCAGGTGCGCCAGTTGTTCGACCACACGCCGGAGAGCACCGAGTCGGACGACTCTGTGTTCGGGTACAGCGACGACCCGGACGCCTACACCGAGCAGGGCGGTGCGCTGTACGAGTGGTACGAGGAGCACGGCGATGTGGAGGCGCTGGAGGCGGCCGTCCGGGTTTACCGCGCGGCCGTCGGTGTCGCCGACCGGGCGAGGAACGCCCGGTGCCTGCGGAGTCTGCACGCGGCCCTTGTCGAACTCGCCAGCGCGACCGGCGACCTGGAGGCGGCGCGCGAGGCGGCCGACGTGGCGCGGACCCTCGCCGAGTCGGGCACCGACGTGGCATCTCCTACCGAGGGCGGGGCGGCCCGCCTCGCGAACCTCAGCGGCACGCTCCGGGTCGAGTTCATGCGCACCGGGGACGAGGCGGTGATCAACGATTCGATCGCGACCGCGCGAGCCGCCGTTGACGCCGCCGAGAACGACGAGGAGCGTGGGCTCGCGTTGACGAACCTGGCTGCGTCTCTGGAAGCCCGGTACGAGTACCTGAACGACGGCGAGGCGTTGCGCGAGTCGGTCGACGTCGGCCGGGCCGCGATCGCAGCCGACCCCGATCTGCTCCCGACTGTCGCCAACCAGGCCGTCTTCCTCAGGGAACTGTTCCTGCGCACCAAGGAAGCCGCGCTGCTGGACGAGTCGTTGGCCGCGCACGCGCGGGTCCTGGGCGCGACGCCGGACACGCACGCTTCCCTGCACTCCCGGCTCATGAACGCCGCGAACACCCTGCGCGTGCTCTACCGGTGGACCGAAGACCCCTCCCTTGTGCAGGACGCCGTCGAGGTGATGGCGGACGAGGCCGTCACGGAGGCCGGGCTCGGTGAGGTCGCGGTGCTCGCCGACGCGCTCGTGGACCTGGCCGACCGGACCGGGGACGAGGACATTCTTCGCGAGGGGATCGCGACCTGCCGGATGGTCCTGGCCGAATTGGCCGACGACGAGCCGTTGCGCGGCGACCTCCTGTATTCGCTGTCTGTTGCGTTGCACCAGCTGACGGGGCATAACAAGGACCCGCACGTGCTGCGCGAGGTCCTCGACACTGCTTGGGAGGCGGTCGGGGTCGACGCCGAGGACGACGTCGACCTGGCCCGGCGCATGACGCACCTGGGGTTCGTGCTGTGCCGTGCGTTTGAGGTGACCCGCGAGCATGCCCTGCTGGCCGAAGCCCGAACCGCCTTGATCCGGGCGATGGCGCTGACCACACCGGGCATCGTCGAGCAGGTCCTCGGCGACCGCGAGGAAGCGGTCGCCGCGGTGGTCGAGGACGACCGCGTGATGGAGCTGTGGATCCTGGAGCGGACCGTGAGCTGGGCCGCGCCAAGGGTGCGCGGCATAGACCGCGCCGAACTCGTGCGACTCGCGGGTGGCATCGGTGAGGTCGCGCACGCTGTGGCGCTCGAACTCGCGCGGGAGTTCGTGACGGCCCGCGACGGTCTGATGGGGTCCGGGTTCTCCGCGACCGAGCGATCAAACCTGATCACCGCCCTGCGCGAGCGTCTGACCGCGTTCGGTGGTACCCGCGATGCCGACGAGGTGCTCGTCCCCGAAGTACTCGACGAGCTGGTCGACCTGCTGTGCGCGGTGCCGGACCCGCTCGACGACGTGGAGGTCACGCAGACGGCCGGGTTGCTGCTGTTGTCGAGGGTCGAGGCGCATGGCACGCCCGAGGGTGCCACGGAGCTGATGATGGTCGCGCTCGACCTGCTCGCGCCGCTGTACCGGATGGGCGGTCGGGCGCACGTCCCGACGTTGATCGCCGAGCAGTTCGACAAATACCCGCCCGCCGCACCGGACAGCGCCGCGACGCTCGGCAAGCTCGGCCGCGTCCAGTACCGCGACGCCGACACCGATCCGGGCGCCCTGGACCGGGCTGTCCGCCTGTTCCGCCGGGCGATCGACCACGCCGAGAACGGGCACGCCGAACTCCCGCACCTGCGCACGAACCTCGGTACCGCACTGATGACGAAGTTCGACCGCGACGGCGACCAGGACGACCTAGACGAGGCGGTCGAGGAGTGCCAGGCCGCCGTCGAGGACGCCCCGCCGGACGATCCGATGCAGGCGACGTGCCTGTCCAACCTGGGAATCACCCTGCTGACCCGGGCTGAGCGGCTGGGCAGTCGGCAGGACCTGGAGAACGCCGTCGTGGCCTGCCAGGCGGCGGTCGACGGGTGGCCAGACCATCCCGACATCGAGGCGTTGAAAACCAACCTCGACACCACGCGACGCACCCTGGCGAACTACCTCGATCACGAGGCCGGGTTGAGCGCCCGGATCGACGCGGCGTCCGATCCGGGTGAACTGTCCGACTTGCTGTGGAACCGATTCATCCGCACCGCTGACCTGGCGGACCTCGACCGGGCCATGCGAGTGCGGCAGGACGCGCTCGACGCGGGTGAGTCACCGGCCGAGCACCTGGAGGGCCTGTGCGACCTCCTCCGGGACCGGTTCGTCCATTCCGGACGGTCTGAGGACCTGAGCGCGTCCATCGCAGCGGGGCGGGCCGCGATCGAGGCGACGCCACCCGACGACCCGGAACTCGCCGGGCGCAGGTCCACGCTGGCGATCGCCCTATCCCAGCGGTACCAGAACGGTGGCGCGCCCGAGGACTTGGACGAGTCCATCCGGTACACCCGCGACGCGATGGCGTCGGACACCGAGCCCTCGCCCACCGACCTGTCGAACCTCTGCATGTCCCTCCGCCTGCTGTTCGAGCGTACCGACCGCATCGAGCACGTCGACGAGGCGGTCGAGGCCGGGCGTGCCGCCGTTGGGGCCGCGCTCAAGGGCACCCCGCTCCTTGGCGTCTACCTGGGCAACCTCGGCGGCGCGCTGTTGGCCCGGTTCCGCCGCACGAGCGGTCAGGTCGACCTGGACGAGGCGATCGACGCGCTGCGCCGGTCCGTGTCGGCCATGTCCGCCGTGAGCTACGAACGCGGGATGGTGCTGGCCAACCTCTCATCCGCGCTCTACACCCGGTTCGACTGCCGGCAGGACCGCGCCGACCTGGACGAGGCGATCGACACCGGTCGGCAGGCCGTCAAGGCGACCTCGCCGGACCACACCAGTCGCGCGCTGCGCCTGTCGAACCTCGGGGCGATCCTC
This sequence comes from Micromonospora sp. NBC_00421, assembly GCF_036017915.1. Taxonomy (NCBI): domain Bacteria; kingdom Bacillati; phylum Actinomycetota; class Actinomycetes; order Micromonosporales; family Micromonosporaceae; genus Micromonospora; species Micromonospora sp. NBC_00421. Next base: position 5,567,616 of record NZ_CP107929.1, on the reverse strand, counting down.
CTAACCCGGTTCAGCGTCGGCGACGCCCCCGCCGATCTCGACGAAGCGCTGGAGGTGTGCCGGGCTGCCGTGAAGGCGCTGGCTCCCGGCGATCCGCGACGCGCACCCGCCTTGCTGAACCTCACGCAGGCGTTGCTGGACCTGCACGACCGGACCGGACGACAGGAAACCCTCGACGACGCGGTCGACGGCGCCCGCAAGTCCTTGGCAGAACTCCCCGTCGACCACTCCGACCGGCCGCTCCACCTGCTCTCCCTCGGCAGGGTGTTGCGCCGACGCAACGCCGTGACCGGTACGGATCTGGAGGCCGTGCTCGCGGCGGTCCGGGAGGCGGCGTCGACCGATGTGGGTGTACCGCGCGTCCGCGCCGCTGCGGCCGCGGAGTGGGCCGGGTTGGCGGCGTCCGACGGGCGGTGGGCGGAGGCCGCCGAGGCGTACGGGACGGCGGTCGACCTGGTGGGGCGGACCGTGTCCCGATCCCTTACCTGGCGCGACCGCGAGGCGTTGATCGACGGTATGGCGGGGCTCGGTGCGGACGCCGCCGCGTGCTGTGTGCGCGCGGGGTTGCCGACGCGGGCGGTTGAGCTGTTCGAGCAAGGGCGCGGGCTGCTGCTCGGGCACGCGCTGGACAGCCGGACCGACCTCACCGCGCTCGCCGAGCGCCAACCCGCGTTCGCGACGATGTTCACCGAGCTGTGCGCGGTCTTCGAGGACCCCGACACGGACGTCGCGACGCGACGCGGGCTGGCCGCGCGGTACGACTGGCTGCTCGCGAATATCCGGACGCTGCCCGGTTTCGACACGTTTCTGCGCCCGCCGACCGTGTGCGACCTCGCGCCTGCCGAGGGGCACGCCGTGGTCGTCGTGGTGTCCGACTTCGGGTCGTACGCGCTGATCCTGTCCGCTGCAGCCGAGGTGACGCCCGTTCCGCTGCCCGCGCTCACGCCCCGGGTCGTCATGGAGGAGGTGCTGGACTTTCTCCAAGCGGTCGAGGACACCCGGTCCGGGACGGCCAGGACCAGGGCCGCCGGGCGCGACCGGGTGATACGCACGCTGGAGTGGATCTGGGACGCGGTAGCCGGCCCGGTGCTCGACCACCTGGATGCCGCCGAACGGTTGTGGTGGTGCCCGTCCGGCATGCTCTCGCTGCTGCCGCTGCACGCAGCGGGTTACCACGGCACGGGGTCGCTCACCGTGGTGGACCGGGTGGTGTGCTCGACCACGCCGACCCTCCGGGCGCTGGTGCACTCACGGCGTGGTGCCGACCCCGCCAGGCCACGCGCCGACCGCGCACTAGTCGTGGCGATGCCGCGCACGCCAGGCCACGACGTGCCGCTGCCCGGCGCAGAGCGGGAGGCGGCGGTGGTGCGCACCCACCTGCCCGGCGCGGTTGACGTGGTCAGCGGGACCGCGGCGACCCGCGACGCTGTCCTCGCGGCCCTGCCAAAGGCGCAGATTGCGCACTTCGCCTGCCACGGCAACAGCGATCTGACCAACCCCTCGGAGAGCCTGTTTCTGCTGGCCGACCACCACAACCACCCACTCACCGCGCTGGACCTTGCACACCTGCGCCTGGACGCAGATCTGGCGTTCCTGTCCGCGTGCTCGACAGCCCGCCCCGGCGGGCGGCTGGCGGACGAGGTGATCCACCTGGCATCGGCGTTCCAGCTGGCGGGGTACCGGCACGTGATCGGCACCCTGTGGCCGATCGGCGACCAGCCCGCCGTGGACTTCGCGGAACTGGTCTACCCGGCGATCGCAGCGGGCGGAGACATCGCGACAGCCGTGCACACCGCTACCCGCACCCTACGCGGCCGCCACCCCGACGACCCGCTGGTGTGGGCGTCCCACGTCCACGTCGGCCCGTGAGTCAGACGCTGGGGCACCCCAACAGGAACTCCGCGACACACTCCGGGTGGTCCTCATCGTCGGCGGCCAACACGATCCCCCGAGCACCCACTCCACCGTGGTAGCAGGCCACGAGGGCGGGCCGGGCGGCCTTGCCCGTGTCCCGAGTGGTGAAGACGAACCGCCCCTCGGCAACGGTGACCAGCGCGATCCCGTGAGTCCTGGCGAACTCGACGGCCCCCGCCTGGAACGCCGAGGTTGCCACCAACACCCCCTTGTGCGCACCCACGCTCAGCACCTTCTGCCGCAACACCTGCACCAACTCCCGCTTGATCGGGTTCCGGTGCAACTTCGCCTCGACCACCACCACGAACTCCATCCCGGCGAACCGGTACCGCGCGGTCGCGTCAAACTCGTAGATCCCGTCCACCCCGGCGACCTTCTCATGCGTACTCACCACCAGCCCGTCAACCTGGGACATTGCGGCCCCCAACAGTTCCCCGGCAACGAACTCCTCGAACTCACCCGGCGTGATCCCCGGATACGGATACCGCCCCACCACCCGCTCGTCCTGCACCACCCCGCCACGTTACCGCTACGCAACCTGTAAGGGGTCTGTCAAACGAACGGCTCTGCCTCACATTCGGTGGTGACCGAAGGTAGTCGATGTCGTTGAGACCTGTGTGCGAGATCGATGATCTTGCGAAGACGGTGTTCTCAGGACTCTGCCGCTGGTGATCGACGACGTGATGGACGAGGGCGAGCGAATCCTGGTGCGGGCTCGGACTCCGCAGAGGCCAGTGGCGTGTCCGGGGTGCGCGGCCGTGACGGCCCGGGTGCACGGGTATATCACCAGCGGACCCTCGGGGACGTTCCGGTCGATGCCCGGCCGGTGGTGCTCCGGGTACGTATACGTCGTCTGGTGTGCCCGACCCAGGGCTGTCGCCGCACGTTCCGGGAACCAGGGGTCTGCTGCACCGACAGGTGACATCTGAGATGGCTTGCCGAGTGGGCAGGCTGGAAGGATGTCGCTGTGCCCAAGCCCTACCCTCGTGAGTTCCGTGATGATGTCGTGCGGGTGGCCCGTGATCGTGATCCGGGCGTGACGGTCGGGCAGATCGCGAAGGACTTCGGGGTCCATCCGATGACGTTGTTCACGTGGTTGCGCCAAGCCGACATCGACGCCGGGACCAAGCCTGGCGTCAGTGGCAGCGACTCAGTCGAGCTGCGGGAGGCCCGTAAGCGGATCAAGCTCCTCGAACAGGAGAACGAGGTCCTGCGTCGGGCCGCGGCCTACCTGTCGCAGGCGAACCTGCCGGGAAAAGGCTCTACCCGCTCGTGAGCGAGCTGGCCGCCGACGGGATCCCCGTGGCGTGACGTGCCGGGTATTGACCATCGCTCGTCAGCCTTACTACAGGTGGCTTGCCCGCCGTGTCACCGACGCCGACCTGGCGCAGGCGTACCGGGCGGACGCGTTGTTCGACGCCCACCGTGATGACCCGGAGTTCGGATATCGGTTCCTGGCCGATGAGGCCCGCGCTGCCGGCCAGCCGATGGTCGAGCGCACCGCCTGGAAGATCTGCTCTGGCATGGGCTGGTTCAGCGCGTTCAGCAAGCGCAAGCGCCGGGGCAAGGGCGGCAAGGTCGGTCCGCCGGTGCACGACGATCTGGTGCGCCGCGACTTCACCGCGGATGGCCCGAATCGGTTGTGGCTGGCCGACATCACCGAACACCGCACCGGTGAGGGCAAGCTGTATCTGTGCGCGATCAAGGACGTGTGGTCGAACCGGATCGTCGGCTACTCCATCGACGCACGCATGAAATCTAGGCTGGCCGTCAACGCCCTGCACAACGCCGTAGCCCGCCGTGGTGACGTGGCCGGCTGCGTGCTGCACACCGACCGCGGGTCCCAATTTCGAAGCCGGAAGTTCGTCTAGGCCCTCAACCAGCACCAGATGATCGGGTCGATGGGCAGAGTCGGCGCCGCCGGCGACAACGCCGCCATGAAATCGTTCTTCGGCCTGCTACAGAACAACGTCCTCGACAGCCGAACCTGGACCACCCGACAGCAACTCAGGACCGCGATCGTGACCTGGATCGAACGTACCTACCACCGCCGCCGACGCCAACGATCCCTGTCCCGGTTGACCCCTATCGAGTACGAGACCATCATGACCCCACCGGCCAGTCAGGCCGCGTGACTGCAACTGTCACCTATCGGTGCAGCAGACCCCTGGTTCCCCAGAACGAGGAAGACCTCCCCAGCTGCGACCTATGAGTCACCACCAACACCAGCCAGTGACTCACCCGACCCGGACATCACCCCGGTGCCACGCATCCCCACCCGCTCGCCTGCGCAGGAAGGGCCCGACCGATGCCCACACCCCGCCCCGACGGCCCTGTGCTGAAGAAGCTGGGGCCGCAGTGTCACCTGCCAGTTCGTCGGGAGCCGGGTCGCCGACCGCTACCCGCAGACCCAGAACTGCGGCGTCGGGTCGGCTGATCAGCCGGTCCGTCGACGGCACCAGGGCTGGAGAACGACACCGAAGGCGCTGCAGGACGGGAAGACTCCGGTGGCGGCCATTGCGACGCCGCGATCTGGGCCCCGGTGACCGGCAGGGTAGGCGAGATCTGGTCGAGCAAGCGCTGCGCCAGGGTGGCGTCGATCTCGACGTCTGCGCTGATGCGAACATCGGCCGCGGTCGCCAGGTCCACGACGTCGTCGCTGGTGAACGCATCAGCTCCGAGAGTACTCAGCCGTCGCGCGAACTCCTGGGCATTGATCATTTGCAGCCTCATCGTCGGACTGTTAATTATCCACCGTAACCCCCGCTCCGGTCGGCGGATCCTGCACCCGCCGTGCGGGCTACTGGGGCCGACAGTCGGCGCCGACAACTGCGACCGCTGCGCGGAAGCCCGCAACTCTTCGGTGAGCTAATCGCGCGCCTGCAGAGCCGTCACGCTCTGTGTTACCCATGCTGTCCCGCGACGCCCGGAAGCAGCCGCGATGTGCGCGGCGACTCGGGGCTGCGATCGGTCCGGCCCGGTAGCGCGTGCTGCGCCGGGCCGGGGCCACCGCGCAGGTGCGAGCGCTTACGGCGGCGACCCGCCCGGCCGCTTGCCGTTCTGCGACGAGGCACGCCCCGGCTCGATGCACGACACCACCCAGGCCCGCACCGCCAGCCTGGGCGACATTCTCCCGCACGCACCCCCGAGCGTTCAGGTCCTCACCGACGCGGCGCGCGTCACGGCCACCCAACCACCAGCCCGCGTGGACCACCCGAACACCAGCGGACCCGTTACCGACAGCTGTGGCACAGAACGGGAAACAACCCCCCCGAAACAGAGGAGCACCAACGGAGCACCAGCCGTCCACATCATGGAAGATCGCGGCACATCCTGGGACAACAACAAGGCCGCAACCGGCGTTTCTGCTGGTCACGGCCTTGATCGTGAAGTGCGCCCGAAGGGACTCGAACCCCTAACCTTCTGATCCGTAGACCGAAGCCAGGAGAGCGGAATTCTACAAAGACCACTCTACCCCCAACTCGTCCGACCGCAACCCCTCTAATCCATCCACGTCCAGTCGCGTTCCCCCAGGTCCACGCCCTACACACGGGAAGCATCCCTACATATCAATGGACTGGCGGACGTCGCGATTCCTGTCGGGTCCGTGTCCGTAGCGCTACGTCCGGGTCAGTTCCCCGACGTACGAGCACCCACCGAGCACCCACGATCACCACCCACACCGCCGCTCGCGGTACGCGGCCTCGCACAACCGGACCCGGCCATGCTCCTGACGTCACCATCAACTCGCCGAACATTCGGCACCCCGAGGATCCCGGACCGCCACTGAGCTCCGGTCACGTTTCACCTCATTTCATTCCTACTCGACAGATGACGAGCATTTCAGATCGAAGCCGCCCTTCACCACCTGCGGTTTCGCCACGATGAACCCCATCAACGTCAAGGGAGAGACCATGAACGGTGAGGGTGTCATCAGCAAGCGATGCGGATGCCTGAACATCACAACAGGCCGACGCCGGGGAAACTCCTGTCCACGGTTGCCAGAGCGAACGCATGGCAGCTGGTACTTCCACTGCTCCATCCGGAACCTGCTCGGACACGCCGAACGGATACGCCGCGGCGGCTACCCGTCACAAGTAGCAGCCCGCACAGCACGAGACGAGTTGCTGGCGTTGTCGCGTGAGGAGCAGGCCGGCCGGTCCTGGACCGTCACCCGCTGGTTGCGGTACTGGCTGTCGACCAGGACCCGGATCCGGCCGACGACACGGATGCACTACACCCACGACGTCGAGCGGTTCCTCATCCCGCACATCGGCCAGCTGATCCTCGGTGATCTGAGCGCACGGCAGCTGACCGCCGCGTTCGGTCAGATCGCGGCCACCCGCAACCGTTCCGGGCAACTGCAGAGCCCCTGCACCCTGCAGCACGTCCACACGACGCTGCGGGCGGCGCTGACCGGCGCGGTCCGCGAGGGCCTGCTCACCACCAACCCGGCCCGTCACGTGGAACTGCCCGCGCGTCCGCGTCCGCAGGCCCAGGTGTGGACCGAGGCTCGCGTCGCCGAGTGGAAGGCCACCGGGCAGCGGCCCACCATCGCGGTCTGGACACCCACACAACTGGCCGCGTTCCTGGACTACGTCCGCGATGACGGCCTGTTCGCCCTGTGGTGGCTGATCGCCCTGCGGGGTCTGCGCCGTGGTGAGGCCGCCGGCCTGCGCTGGGGCGAGGTCGATCTGCACGCGGGCCAGGTGTCGGTGGTGCGGCAGCGCACCACCGCCGGCTACGACGTACACGAGGGGCCACCGAAATCGGCGTCAAGCCGCCGGAGTGTGGCCTTGGACCAGCACACGATGCGGGTGTTGCGTCAGCACCGCGAGCGGCAAACCCAGCAGCGCGACCTGCGGGCCGCGATCGGGAAGGTGTGGCACGACAGTGGTTACGTGTTCACCGGCCCCGACGGGCTGCCGATCCACCCGGGGTATCTCACCCAGCGGATGCGGCTGCTGGTTGACCGGGCAGGGCTGCCGCCGATCCGGCTGCACGACCTGCGGCACGGCGCCGCGACCCTGGCTCGGGAAGCCGGCGCCGACCTCAAAGCGGTGCAGGACCAACTCGGGCACGCCAGCATCCACCTGACCGCCGACACCTACACCAGCGTCCTACCCGAATCTCAGCGGGAAGCCGCCGAAGCCACCGCACGCCTGGTCCTCGACGCCGGCAAGTCCGGCGCCGAGATCCGGCGCCAGCTCACCCACAACCCGACGACAGTGCAAGGGCGCCCGGCCGAGGCGCAACCGGTGACGGCACCCGCCTGCCGCCCCCGGTGGAAGCCATCCTCGGCAACGAGAGGCGCCCGGCTCCGTTCCTCGGCACGCCGGCGGAGCGGCCGGGCACACGAGCCCCGCTGACAGCCCTCGTGTGTGGCCCGGGGCTGCGCGCCGACGGGCGGACAACGTTCGTCGCGTGCCACCCGGGGCCGCACGAGTGCGATCACGTTCCGAGGTTGGTTGATTGCCTACTGTAGATTGCACTGTCGTGCCTTTCCTGGCAGCGAGTCCGGAGCCCGTCGGGCAGCCCACGTTCTGGGAGAACGTCGTCTGCATCCTGTTCTGGTCGGCGGCGCTCTTCTTGTACGTCTGCTACTACTTCGGCTTCAGGATCGAGGCCAAGTGTCTCGTCATCACCAAGACCACCAGGAAGCCGTGCGCGAAGGACGGCAAGATCCTCGTCGGCTGCCAGCGACACAAGCGACAGAAGTTGGTGGCATGGGTTCGCCACATGGGTGCGGCGAAGTGGATCGATCCGTGGCTGTACCGGTTGCACATGGTCCCGCCGTCGTTCGCTCCCCTGCCGCGATCCACCCGGCGCAGGCAACCGCGCGAAGTGTCGCCTCGCCGGTGGCGACCGAAACACCCGGCAGGCGCATGACGATCGAGGCCCGGATCGCGTTATGGGCGTTGGCCTTCGCCATTCTTCAAGCCATCACCGCCCTCGTTGCCCTTCTTGTCGACGTCGCGGCTGGTGCGTAGAGGCCAGCTCGACCCCGAGATCGGCACTCTCTTGATCTTGTCTCCGATGGGACTCGAACCTTTAACCCTGCTGATCCGTAGCCGCCCAGGAGGCGAGTAGGCGCAGCCGTTCCGCGGACGGCGACCCGGGTTCGGCCGTATAGACGAGCAGTACCAGGCCGGGTTCGGCGGTGATCGCGAGTTCCTCGTAGGCGAGCGTGAGTTCACCCACGATCGGGTGGTGGAACCGCTTGGTGCCGGCGCCGTGGGTGCGTACGTTGTGGTCGGCCCAGAGCCGGCGGAAGTCCTCGCTGCGGGTGGACAGCTCTCCGACGAGATCCTGCAGAGCGCGGTCGTGCGGGTCGCGGCCCGCCTCGGTACGCATGACCCCGACGCACATCTCGGCGAAGCGGTCCCAGTCGGGGTAGAACTCGCGCGAGGCCGGGTCGAGGAACTGGAACCGGGCCAGGTTCGGCAGGCGGCCCCCGTCGCCGATCACCGGTGAGTAGAAGGCGCGGCCGAGCGTGTTGGTGGCGAGCAGGTTCTGCTGCGGGTCCCGGACGAACGCGACGCCGTCGGTGATCGCCTCCATCGCCCACCGCAGGCTCAGGCGTGCGGCGGCCCTGCCGGCGGCGCCAGCGGTGGCGGTGCGGCGGCGGGGCCGCCCGGAGGTCGGGATGCCGTCGGCGGCGCGGGCGAGGTCGAACAGGTGCGCGCGTTCGGTGTCGTCGAGGTGCAGTGCGCGGACCAGTGCCTCCAGGACGCTGGACGACGCGCCGGCGATCTGGCCGCGTTCGAGCCGGGCGTAGTACTCGACGCTGAGCCCGGCGAGAGCGGCCACCTCACTGCGCCGCAGACCGGGGACGCGCCGGCTGCCCGTCAGCGGCAGCCCGACCTGCTCGGGCGTCAGCCGGGCCCGGCGCGTGGTCAGGAAGTCGCGCACCTCCGAACGGTTGTCCATGCGTCCAGCGTAGGTCGCACGCCGCTGGCGAAGGGTTCCCTGTCAGTACACCCATTCACAGGGACTTCTCCCCGCTCGGGCGGGCACGTTGACTGAATGCATAGGCCTCGCGAGGCCGCCGGAACCGAAGCGAACGGAGCACACCAGCATGCGCCAGGTCGTCATGTACAAGCCCGGGGACGTACGGGTCGAACAGCGCCCGGACCCGACAATCGTCGAGCCGACCGACGCGGTCATCCGCCTGGCCGCGACCTGCATCTGCGGAAGCGACCTGTGGCCGTACCGGGGTGCCGAGCCGGTCGACCACCAGGTGATGGGTCACGAGTACGTCGGCGTCGTCGAGGAGGTCGGGTCCGAGGTTCGCACCGTGAAGGTCGGCGACTTCGTCGTGGGCTCCTTCTGGGCGTCTGACAACACCTGTGAGATCTGTCGGGCCGGCTACCAGGCGTACTGCCCGCATCGCGTGCTGATGGGCACCATCGGCACCCAGTCCGAGCTGGCCCGCGTCCCCCTCGCCGACGGGACGCTCGTGGCGGCCCCCGGGCAGCCCGGCCCCGACCTCATCCCGTCGCTGATGGCGGCCTCCGACGTGCTCGGCACCGGCTGGTTCGCGGCTGTCGCCGCCGAGGCGGGACCGGGCAAGACCGTGGCGGTCGTCGGCGACGGCGCGGTCGGCCTGCTCGGCGTCCTGGCCGCCCGGCAGCTCGGCGCGGAGCGCATCATCGCGTTCAGCCGCCACGCCGACCGGCAGGCCCTCGCGCGGGAGTTCGGGGCCACCGACATCGTCACCGAACGCGGCGACGCCGGCGTCGAGGCCGTCAAGGAGCTGACCGGTGGCCTGGGCGCGCACAGCGTCATCGAGGCCGTCGGCACCCAGGAGGCCATGATGCAGGCCATCGGCTCCACCCGCCCCGGCGGCCACGTCGGCTTCGTCGGCGTGTCCCACGACGTCACCATCCCCGGCGACGAGCTGTTCATGGCCGGCGTGCACATCCACGGCGGCCCCGCCCCGGTCCGCCGTTTCCTGCCCGAACTGATCCAACTGATCTGGGACGGCACCATCAACCCGGGCAAGGTCTTCGACCTCACCCTCCCGCTCGACCGGGCCGCTGAGGGTTACGAGGCAATGGACCAGCGCACCGCCACGAAGGTTCTGCTCACCCTCTGACCCGCCTCCGGACCCGACACTGGGAGATGCCATGCCAGCCACACGAGCGGCCGCCCGCGCAGCGCTGTCGGCGGTCCTCGGCCTGACCCTTGCCGGCTGCGGCGGCAACGGTCAGCCCGGCGACACCGGCCGCGAAACGTCCGCGACCTCGCCCAGCAGCACCGGCCTGGCCGCAACACCACCGAGCGGCACAGCCGCGCCCCGGGGAGAACAGATGAAGATCCAGATCGCCATCAACGACCAGCGCTTCCAAGCCACGATCTTCGACGGCGCCGCCGGCCGTGACCTGCTCACCCAGCTGCCGCTGACCATCAACATGATCGACCACGGCGCAGTGGAGAAAACCGGCCCGCTGCCTACACCGCTGTCCCTGAACGGCCAGCCGGACGGCGCGGACCCCGACGTCGGTGATGTCGGCTACTACGCACCCGGCAACGACCTCGTCCTCTACTACGGCGATCAGTCGTACTTCCCCGGCATCGTGATCATCGGCCGCCTGGACGGCGAGGCCGCCAGCCGCATCGCCGACCTCGACGGCGCCGTCACCGCGACCGTCGAGCCCTTCGCGGCCTGACCTCCACCTCCGAGCGCGCTACCGGGAGACACGATGAACCCCACCTACGACTTCACCGGCCAGGTAGCCCTGGTCACCGGCGCCAGCTCCGGCATGGGGCTGGCCACCGCGCAGGCGTTCGCCCATGCCGGAGCCGCGGTCGTCATGGCCGACGTCAACGACGCGGCCCTGCAGGCCGCCGCCGCCGAACTGCGGGCGGGCGGGCACGAGGCCCTCGGCGTCCGGTGCGACGTGTCCGACGAGGCGCAGGTCGCCGCCCTGATCGACCAGACCGTCGCGTCGTACGGCCGGCTCGACATGGCCTTCAACAACGCCGGCATCCAGGCCCCGCCGTCCGACGCCGCCGACGAACCCGCCGACACCTTCGACCGCGTCAACGCCGTCAACCTGCGCGGCGTCTGGGCCTGCATGAAGCACGAACTGCGGCAGATGCGCGAGCAGGGCAGCGGCGCCATCGTCAACTGCTCCTCCCTCGGCGGGCTCGTCGGCCTGCCCGGGCGGGCCGCGTACCACGCGTCCAAGCACGGGGTGCTCGGGCTCACCAGCAGCGCGGCCCTGGAGTACGCGCCGCGCGGGATCCGGATCAACGCCATCTGCCCCGGCACGTTCGAAACGCCCATGGTGACCGCCATGATCGCCAGCGGTGAACTCGACACCGCCGCAGCGCTGGCCAACCAGCCCATCGGCCGATTCGGCCGAGCCGATGAGATCGCCTCCACCGTGCTCTGGCTGTGCAGCCCCGGCGCCAGCTTCGTCGTCGGCGTCGCGCTGCCCGTCGACGGCGGATACACAGCGCAGTAGACCTCACACACCACACGAGCCGAATCCGGTGCCGGCCGTGGTGAAATCGGTTCCGGGCAACGTCAGCACCAACCCGATGCTCACCGACATCCGAAGGACATCGCCAGCGCCCTCCGTGGCTCTAGTACGGCAGCTGCTCACCGGCTTCTCCGTGCACGCCCTCACCCCGGCAGACGGCCGGGTGAGTGTGGTCGTGCGCCACGCCGACAGAGGTGAAGAGTCCGTCACCGTGGACCGCATCGTCGCGGCAACCGGCTTCCGCCCGGATCACTCGATCGCCGCCGAACTACGTCTGGACCTTGACCCGGTGCTGGGCGCCACTCGTGCCCTGGCGCCGCTGATCGACCCCAACGAGCACTCCTGCGGCACCGTGCCCCCGCACGGCGTCAACGAGCTCACCCACCCCGAGGTCGGCTACTACGCCGTCGGCATGAAGTCCTACGGTCGGGCATCGACCTTCCTGATGGCCACCGGCTACGAGCAGGTCCGCTCCGTCGTCGCCGCCCTCGCCGGGGACTGGGACGCCGCCCGCGACGTCCAACTCGACCTGCCCGAGACCGGGGTCTGCAACAGCAACCCCGACGAATCGGCCACGGCCGACAACTGCTGCGCACCGGCACCGGCCGTCGAGCCGGCGGGCCGAGGGTTGGCCACCGGGATCTCGGGCAGCCTACTCGCCGCGCCGGTGCACCTGATCGCCCTCGACACCCCAACCGCAGACGGACAGACCGGCGGCTGCTGCGCAAGCTGATGCCCACCACGACGGTGCCCGCCGACCCTGTGGTCGGCGGGCACCGCGCCCACGGCTGGCGCATCGTCGCCGCCCCCGCCGTCACCTCGGCCATCGGCTACGGCACCCTCTACTACGCCTACGCGGTGCTGCTGAACCCGATGGCCGTCAGCCTCGGCGCGTCCACCATCGCCGTCACGGGCGCGCTCACCGCCTCCGTGCTCGCCGGAGCCGTCATGGCCATCCCCGTCGGACGGTGGCTCGACCACCACGGCGGTCGCGCGCTGATGACCGCCGGCTCGCTCGCCGCGACGGCCCTGCTCGTGGCCTGGTCCCAGGTCCAGACCATCGGCCAGCTCTACGCCGTCATGACCGGCATCGGGATCACCGGCGCGATGGTGCTCTACGAGCCCGCCTTCGCCGTCATCGTCTCCTGGTTCACCCCTCACCGACGCGCCACCGCCCTGCTGGCTGTCACCATCGTCGCCGGGTTCGCCAGCACCATCTTCATGCCGCTGACCGGCCTGCTGAGCGCGTACCTCGGCTGGCGCGAAGCCCTGCTCGTCCTCGCCGCGATCCACGGCGCGGTGACCGTACCGCTGCACGCCCTCACCATCCGCCGGCCCCAACCGGCAGCCACGGCAGCACCGATCAGCCCGGCCCGGCCCGCACACACCCCACGGCGGGCTGTCGCCGCGGCGGCGATGCGCGACGCCCGCTTCTGGATCCTCACCGCGACCTTCATCGCCCAGGGCGCGGCCACCAGCACCATGACCGTGCACCTCATCGGCTACCTGGTCAGCCGCGGCCACCCCGCCACCTTCGCCGCCACCGCCACGGGTCTGCTCGGCACCGGCCGACTCGTCCTCACCGCCGCCCGCCGACGCCTGCCGGTCACCACCATCGTCGCCGCCGTCTTCGCCGTCCAAGCCACCGCCGTACTCGCGATGCCCCTGCTCGCCGGCACCCGCACCGGTGCGATCGTGGCCGTGGTCGGCTTCGGACTCGGCTTCGGCATCGCCCACCTCGCCACCCCCGCTCTCCTCGCCGACCGGTACGGCACCACCGCCTACGCCACCATCGCCGGGCGCCTCGCCGCCCCCGTCACCATCGCCAGAGCCACCGCCCCGCTGGCCGCCGCCACACTCCTGCACACCACCGCCGGCTACCCGATCCTGCTCACCGTCGTCGCCGCCTGCTGCGCCCTCGCCGCCACCGGCGTGCTGGTGCGCGCCTCCACCACACCGCCGTCTCCCATCCGCTGAGCCGGACACCGCGCACGTGCGGAACTGCCACAGGGTGCAGATCGCCAGAGCCGCCACCCGGTCGCCTCCAGTTCGGCCGATTGTCGACGAATCCACGGCGCGGAGGGCTTGCATCCGGTACCTGGGTACGGGCTTACCGTGGGTGCATGACCAGCGATGAGCAGGCATGGGTGCCCGAGGTCTGCACCCTGCCGACCGTGGAGCGGCCGCTGCGGCTGGCCGAGTTCGACGACCTGTTCGCCACCGCGCTGCACGACCAGCAGCGGCTGTCGCCGACGGCACTGCGGTGGCGCCTCGACCCGGCCGCCGAGGCGACCGTCCGGGACCTCACCGGCCGGGAGAGTTCCTGCTGCTCGTTCTTCTCCTTCACCGTCGCGCGCGACGCTGACGCGCTGCGCCTCGACGTGCAGGTGCCAGCCGCACACGTCGACGTCCTCGACGCGCTCGCCGCGCGGGCCGCCGCCGGGACAACGACATGAGCGGGCTGCGCAGCAGCCAGGTCGCCGCCCAGGCCGGGGTCAACCTCCAGACGCTGCGCTACTACGAGCGCCGCGGCCTGCTCGCCGCACCACACCGCAGCCTCGGCGGACACCGCCTCTACCCACCTGAGGCGATCACCGTGCTGAAGGTGATCAAAGCGGCGCAGCGGCTCGGGTTCACCCTCGACGAGGTCGCCGACCTGCTCGACACAGGCCGACACCGACACAGCCGCCACCCCGACACCCGCCTGCGAACCCGCGCGCACGCCAAACTCACCGAGGTCGAAGCGAAGATCGCCGACCTACAGGTCATCGCCGGCACCCTGCGCGCCGCCGTCGACGCCGGCTGCGACGACCTCGTCACGTGCGCCGGCCAACCATGTTGCCCCATCCCGTTCGCCACCATCGCCCACGGAGCCCCCGATGCCGAAGACCGTTGACCGGACCGATCACCGCACCCGCCGAGGGCTGCCCTCTGGCCTCACGGGCCTGGCCGGGCTGGCCTGCGCGGCGTGCTGCGCCATCCCGCTGCTGCTGGCCGCCGGGGTCCTCTCCGGCGCCGGATGGGCCGCCGCCAGCGCGTGGATGCCCGGCATCGCCATCGCCCTGGCCGCCCTCGCCGCGGGCACCTGGTGGTGGGCGAGCCGCCGCTGCCACCACGGCGGCTGTGCCGGCGGCAACGGCTGCCGATGCTCGACCGGGTCACCGGCATGACCACCGGCGACGGGCAGGCCGCTACGGTGCGAGCATGACCGTCACCCGCTCCATCCTGCTGTTCGTCGTCGCCGCCCTCTTCGAGATCGGCGGGGCGTGGCTGGTCTGGCAGGGCTGGCGCGAGCACCGCGGCCTGTGGTGGATAGCCGCCGGCGTCATCGCCCTCGGCGCATACGGATTCGTCGCCACCTTCCAGCCCGACCCGAACTTCGGCCGCATCCTCGCCGCCTACGGCGGCGTCTTCGTCGCCGGATCCCTCGCCTGGGGCATGCTCGTCGACAAGTTCCGCCCCGACCGGTGGGACATCACCGGTGCCAGCATCTGCCTGATCGGCGTCGCCATCATCATGTACGCCCCAAGGACCGCGAGCGGCTCCTGACCGCCAGGGAGTTCTACCGATCGTTGAGCAGCCCGAAGATCCCTCACCCCACGCGTAAGGATCAGGGGTCCAGCGGTCACCAGGCCGACCTCGACGAGGATGACGAACAACCAACCGTTGACCGGCCGATAGTCGCGGTCGTCAGCGCTGCAACGAAAGGGCAGAACCCGCGCGGGCAGATCACCGGCAGCGCGGGTAAAAACCTCGGTGAGACGCGCGGTCATCGCGCGGTGCCTCCGTCATCACCGGCCCACGCCTGCTCACCCCCGACGCGGCACCACCGCATACGCCTCGTACGTCATCTGACGCCTTGATGTCGAACCGACCATTACGCCCGGGCACACGGCACGCCAGAACCACCGGTAGGCGCCAAGCCCGGTAATCGGTCCTCTGGCAAGCTCGCCCGCGTCGGACATGGAACAAGCCAGTGCGACGGACTCACGGTCCGTCGTTCTCGCACCACAACGCCAGAAAATGTGACCAGTCCTCACGAAATTCCCTTTATCTCATAGGGAGAAGTCATGGCTGGTTCGGGATCAATCTACAAGCGGTGCGGCTGCCGGCACATGGCCACAAGAAAGCGGCTGGAGCAGCACTGCCCCCGCCTGCCGGAACGCGGACACGGCACCTGGCACTTCGCCTGCTCCGCGACCGACGCGTTCGGCAGACCGGCACGGGCCCGCCGAGGCGGCTTCCGCTCCAAAGCCGCCGCCTGCCAGGCGCGCGACGAGTGGCTGACCCAGACCGGCGAGGAACGCACCGCACAGGGATGGACCCTCGAACGGTGGCTGCGATACTGGCTCTCCACCCGCACCAAGATCAAGGACACCACCAGGGCCCAGTACGCCCGCGACGTCGAACAGTTCCTCATCCCGCACATGGGCAGGATCACCCTGGCCGAGCTCAACATCCGGCGAATCCGCAGCGGCTTCGACGACATCGCACAGACCACCAACGGGCGCGGCCAGCCACAGTCGCCCTCATGCCTACAGCACCTGCGGACCACCCTTCGCGCGGCGCTCAACCTCGCTGTCCGAGAGGGCCTCCTCGACGCCAACCCGATCCGGCACCTCGAACTCCCGTCCTACCGCAAGCCACACGCCCAGGTCTGGACACCGGCCCGCGTCGCGGAGTGGAGGGCAACCGGTCGACGACCGTCGGTGGCTGTCTGGACCGCGCCCCACCTCGCCGCGTTCCTCGACGCGGTCACCCCCGACCGGCTCTTCGCCCTGTGGTGGCTGATCGCCCTACGCGGTCTCCGCCGCGGCGAGGCATGCGGCCTGCGCTGGACCGACCTCGACCTCGACCACGGCGTGCTGTTCATCTTCCGCAGCCGCACTGTGGTCGGCTACCGGATCATCGAGGGAGAGCCCAAAACGGCCGCCAGCACGCGCGCCGTCGCTCTCGACCAGCACACCGTGGCCGTGCTCCGCGAACACCTGCGCCGCCAGCGTCAGCAACAGGCCGCCCGCGAGGCGGCAGGCAAGACCTGCTACGACAGCGGCTACGTGTTCATCCGCCCCGACGGCAGGCCGCTGCACCCCGAGTACGCCACGCGGCAGTTCACCCGACTCGTCAAGCGGGCCGACCTCCCACCGATCCGGCTTCACGACCTCCGCCACGGCGCGGCGTCCCTCGCGCACGAAGCCGGCGCCGATCTCAAGACCGTGCAAGATCTACTCGGTCACGCGAGCATCGTCACCACTGCCGACACCTACACCAGCGTCCTGCCGTATGCCCAGCGTAAGTGCGCCGAGGCCACCGCCCGGCTGGTTCTCGCCGCAGCCCGCCGAACCCGCGAAAAGATCAGGAAGAGGGGCCGAAGCAACCGCCCCAACCCCCGCCCGAAAAACAAGCGCACCGCCCGCCAAGCAGAGGTGACGGCAACGCGAAAGGCCAGGTCAAAGCCTGCGCGACCCGCCCAAGATTACAGAAAGTGACGGCACCCACATGACACCCACGCGACACCCACCGTCCAGATGGGACGATCAACAAGGAACGCCCGACCGCGTTTCCGCAGGCCAGGCGTTCTTTGATCTTGTGCGCCCGAAGGGACTCGAACCCCTAACCTTCTGATCCGTAGTCAGATGCTCTATCCATTGAGCTACGGGCGCTCGGTGCTAAGCCAGTCTACACAACCGGTTTTGCGCGGAGACTCCGGGATTCGAACCCGGGAGGGGCTTTAAAACCCCAACCGCATTAGCAGTGCGGCGCCATAGACCAGACTAGGCGAAGTCTCCCCGGTGACCCTGCGGACCACCGCGGACGAGGATACAGGTCCGCCCCCACCCGGGGCAAAGCGACTATCCGGGCGGGGCTCGGTTCGCTGGTGAGGGCCCGGCCCAGGAGGCCACGCCGCGCGGGACCGCGCCGTATTCCACCGTGTGCGAGGTCACGTTCGCGACTACGCTCCATCGACATGCAGGAGCAGCCGCCGAGGGACCCGCCCCGCCGCCCCGCCAGTGACCGGGCGCGTCGTCGCTCCCCGGAGGCGACCTTCACCCCGCCGCCGGCCCCACCCCGCCAGCAGCAACCCTCCGACGACGAGGCGACGCCCCGGCCGAAGCGGACCCGTCCGGCGCAGGCGGCACCGGGCGTGTTGTTCCAACCACCCGCCGCCGAGCCGGCCACGCCTCGTCCGCCGGCAGCGACCCGATCGCGCGGAGCGGTTGACGACACCACGCCGGTGGGTGGGCCGACCGCCGCGACGGACGGCGCGCCGGCAGGCTCTGCCCAGCCCGAGACGGATGCTGCGCCGACCTCGGCACGCGGTTCCGTCCCCGCGAAGGCGATCCCCGCGAAGGCGATCCCCGCGAAGGCGATCCCCGCGAAGGCGATCCCCGCGAAGGCGATCCCCGCGAAGGCGATCCCCGCGAAGGTGACCCCGCGTCGGGCCCCCCGCAGTCGGGCGACGGGGGAGGCTGCCGGCAGCGCTCCGCCGGCCGCCGCCTCATCAGAGGGGCAGGCGCTGACCGGCGCACAGGCTCGGCCAGCCCGGACCCCCACCGAACCCGTCGAGGGTGCCGACACCGGCACGGACAGCGCCTCGGCGGGGACGAGCACGCCGCCACGAAAGCGGACCACCCGAAAGGCCACCGTAAAGGACGAAACAGGGCAGATTTCCCGCAATGCCACACCGCGCAAACGGGCGACCCCGCCCCAGAACACCACCTCGGAGAACACCGCCAGACCGACCACGCCGACCGTGCCGACCGAACAGACCGCGCCGACCGAACAGACCGCGATCCGGGGCAATGCGGTCGCTGCGGCGACGACGCCGAGCAGGACTGTGCCCTCCGCACCGACCCTCACCACCGAACCGGCCGCCACCGACCCGACCACCACCGCAGAACCCGCCCGGGCCGCGGCGACGGGCATGGGCGTCGCGGTGTCGGGTCGTACCGGGGGAGGGGAGCTGGCGATGCTCTGTACCCGGCTGCTGGCCCACCCGGGGTTCGCACCGGAACTGCTGGCCCTGGCCGCCGTCGAGGGGATCGGGCCGCGCGCCCGGGAGTGGGCGCGTGGGCTGCGTGAGGCGTACCCGGGAGCCGGGTCGGACGGGCTGGCCCGGCTCGCTGCCCGGCGGTTCGTGCGGCTGGCCGGGGCGGGCGGGGCCGCGGCGGCGGTGGCGGGGCTGTTCGCGCCGGTGGCCGAGCTGGCGGCGGTGCTCTGGACGCAGTCGGCGCTGGTGCTGCATCTGGCGGCGGCGTACGGCCGGGATCCGGTCCACCCGGACCGGGCGGTGGAACTTCTGGTGCTGACCCGGGTGCACCCGGACGCGGACAGCGCGCGTACCGCGCTGGAGGCCGCGCGGGCGGCGGACGGACCGGCGGACGGGCCGTGGCCACGCGCGGCGGAGGCGGCCTCGCGGTTGGCGGCCCCGCTGGCCGCGCAGGCAGGTGGCTGGGTCGCGATACGCCTGGCGGCCCGGTTGCTGCCGGGGGCGGCGGTGCTGGCGACGGCGGCGGGCGACGCGGCGGCGACGCGACGGCTCGCCGCGCGGGCGGTGGCCGCCTACCGGCCGGGCCGGGCCGGCGGCAGTGGTCAGAGCCAGTCGAACCAGTCCCTCGGCAGCAGCGAGTAGCCGACGAAGGCGACCACGTCGAGCAGGGTGTGCGCGACGACCAGTGGCATCACCCGCCGGGTGCGCAGGTAGAACAGGCTGAACACGACGCCCATCACGGCGTTGCCGACGAACGCGCCGAAGCCCTGGTAGAGGTGGTAGGAGCCGCGGAGCAGGGCGCTGGTCGCGACGACCGCGCCGAGCCGCCACTGGAGCTGGCGCAGCCGGGTGACCAGGTAGCCGACCACGATCACCTCCTCCAGCACGGCGTTCTGCACGGCGGCGAGGATCAGCACCGGCACCGCCCACCACAGCGGCGGCAGGCCGGCGGGGACCAGGGTGGCGTTGACGCCGAGCTGCGCCGCCACCCAGAACAGGGCCAGGCCGGGCAGGCCGATCAGCGCGGCCAACCCGGCACCCCGGGCAAGATCGGACCCGGGCCGTCGCAGGTCCACGCCGAGGGTCCGCGCCGGGTCGCCGGGCTCCCGCGCCAGCAGGTGTACGGCGAGCAGCACCGGCAGCAACGCGAAGACGATGCCGAGCAGCTGGTACGTCAGGTCGAGCCAAGGTCGGGCGGACTGCGAGGTGTTGAGCGAGGCGGTCTGCTTCGACAACGGCCCGTCGGCGGTCAGCTTGGCGGTCAGCGACACCACGGCGTAGACGGCCGACTGCCCGAGTGACAGGCCGAGCACCAGCAGGGTCTCGGTGCCGAGGACCCGCCGGGACATCGGGCGGGTGTGCTGCTCAACGGTCACCGCACCACTCTGCCCGACGGGGCGCGCCGGTGGCACCGGCCAATGGACTGGTATGGGCCGGTCGCACTGACTGTGCGACCGGTGACCACGGTCCGTGGACATTCTATCCGGGCCCCATCCGCCGTCAGGAGGAGGACCGCCCCCCGTGGACAACTTCGCTCGGCTGCTGAAGGAGAGTTGGACCCTGGTCGAGGAGGACCGGGACCGGTTGAGCGGTCGCTTCTACGCCCGGCTGTTCCTGCTCGACCCCGAGCTGCGCAAGCTCTTCCCGGTGGAGATGACCGGCCAGGGTGACCGGATTCTGGACGCCATCGTCACCGCCACCCAGGTGATGGACGACCCGGAAAGCTTCACCGAGTACCTGCGCTCCCTGGGTCGGGACCACCGCAAATACCACGTCGACGCGGCGCACTACGCGACGATGGGGGTGGCGCTGCTGGACGCGCTGCGCAGCACCGCCAGCGGCGGCTGGAACCTGGAGTACGACCAGGCGTGGCGGGACGCGTACGCGGCGATCACGGCGACGATGCTGGCCGGGGCGGAGTTGGACGAGAATCCGCCGTACTGGCATGCGGAGGTGCTCACCCACGAGCGGCTCGGTGCGGACACCGCCGTGTTGACCGTCCGCGCCCTCCAGCACCCGCTGGTCTGGAAGGCCGGGCAGTACGTCAGCGTCGAGGTGCCCCGGCACCTGCCCCGGGTGTGGCGGACGTACTCGGTGGCGAACGCCCCGAACGACGACAACGTGCTGGAGTTCCACGTCCGTACGCCGGTCGGCGCGGGTTGGGTCTCCGGCGCGCTGGTCCGCCGGACCAAGCCGGGTGACCTGCTCCGGGTGGCCGCGCCGATGGGTTCGATGACGGTGGACCGCGAATCCGAGCGGGACATCCTCTGTGTGGCCGGTGGGGTCGGCCTGGCCCCGGTGAAGGCGATGGTGGAGGAGCTGGCCGGCTGGAACCGGGCACGCTGGGTGCACGTCTTCTACGGTGCCCGGCACGCCGACGAGCTGTACGGCCTGGCGGGCCTGGAGGAGCTGGTCTCCGCCCACCCCTGGCTGTCGGTGACCCCGTCGTGCAGCGACGACCCGGACTTCGACGGTGAGCGGGGGGACGTTCCCGACGTGGTCGCCCGTTACGGGCCGTGGACGACGCACGACTGTTACGTCTCCGGCTCCGCCCCGATGGTCCGGGCGACGCTGCGGGCGCTGGCCGAGGACGAGGTGCCGCCGCAGCACATCCGGTACGACACCTTCGGCAACCTGTAGAGCTTTACTCCCCCCGAGACCGGGTCGCGTGCCTCCGCCCCCTGGGGCACGCGACCCGGTCGCCCGTCCGCGCCTGTCCGGTCATGTCTGTGCCTGCCCGGTCACGTCCGTGCCTGCCGGTCGCCGTCGACCGGGCCGCCCGGGTGCCGACGACGGGTCGGCCCGTCGGGCTCAGACGTTGCTGTCGCGATATTCCTCGACGGGGACCAACGGCACGCCGGGTGCCATCCGGTCGGTCCAGGCCCGGCCATCGAGGTGGTCGATCTCGTGGGCGACCAACCGGGCCATCCCGTACGCGAACGAGGTGATCATCCGTCCGCCGTCCCAGCGGGCGTGTTCCACCTCGATGCGCAGCGGGCGGGGGACCAGCCCACGGTGGTCGGCGGCGGCGAGGCAGCCTTCGTACTGCTCGACGGTCTCCGGGCTCTCGCCGACCACGCGGGGGTTGACCAGGACGACCGGCGGGGCGGCCCGGTCGGCGGGACGGATCACCGCCACCGCGACGTCCAGGCCGAGCTGAGGTGCGGCGAGGCCCATTCCGGCGCTGAACGGGTGCAGTTCGTCGGCCTGCGTCAGCAGGTCGGTGAGCCGGCCGACCACCTCACGGGCGGCGGTGGCCTCCCGGGGCAGGTCGAAGGGGCGGGCCGGGCGGCCGGGCGGGGTCGCGTCGGGGGCCGGTACGCCGAGGGCGCGCAGTTGCTCGGCGGGGCGGGTCGGCACCCGCGAGGTCGTCTCCGTGGGCTCCTGGCGGAACCGCCACTGGAGGCGGAACCGGGTGTTGAGCGGCGGGTCTTCGGTGGACCAGTCGAAGACCGCCCGGTCGCCGCGGTCGTGTCGGCGTACCGGGGTGCGCAGTGGCCCCTCGTCGGCGGAGAGCGAGGTCTCCACACCCCAGACCCGGGGGTCGAGGGATGCCGGGAGGTCCAGCCGCACGGCCAGGTGCCGGGTGGGCAGGCGGACGGCCCGTTGGAACCAGGGTCCCCACTTGACCCGGCCGACCCGGTAGGCGTACTCGACCTCGGCGCGTTGGCCGGGGTGCAGCGGGAACGGCCCGTCGGCGTTCTCGAACAGCAGCCAGATCTCCTTGTAGGCGTCCCGGTCGTGGCGGACCCGCCAGTGCATCGGTTCGCGGGCCCCGCCGTCGTGGTGGACGGCCCGGAAGCGCAGCTCGGCGAAGGTGAGCGGGTGTTCCCGGTGGTGCCGGTTGGAGCGCCCCGGGTCGTCGGGCCACCTGTCGACGGCGACCCGGACGAGGTATCGGGTGACCGGTTCGGTGCCGGCGTTGTGCAGCCGGCGACGGACCACGCACCGGTACGTGCCGTCGACCAGGGTGAGGCTGGCGGTCTCCCGTTCGACGACGAGCCCGGTGCCCGGGGGGAGCCACCGCCCGGGGGGTGCGGGTTCGCGCTGACCGGGGGCGGTGCGGGCCTGACGGAGCTGGTCGTACTCGCGGAACCGTTGCCAGATGAGACCGCCGGCGTCGAGGACGGCCTCGGCACGGCGGGCGAAGTCCTCGGTGGGCCGGTGTCGACGCCCCTCGACGTGGCTCACGTACGACGGGTCGAAGCCCATCATGGTGGCGAGCTGTTTCTTGGTCAGCCCTCGCCCCGCCCGGTGCCGGGCGAGATCCGCCGCGAACGCGTCGGCGGCCCGCTCCAGAGGGGAGGTCGTCATCAGCTTCCTCACGCAGCCGGGATGACAAGTCTTCATGTTCTTGTCGGCGGCCCATAGCGAACTGGCACGTTGCCGACATATGCCTTGACATCGCCTCGTGTTTTCTCCGCGTTCCGCCGGGTAGGAGCCGAACGTGGCCGATCAGCACCCGGTCGGGCCGAACCTGGCCGACCGGGCTCTCGGCACCCGCCCGGACCGGCGGGACGGACGCGTGATCCCGGCCTCCCGATCGGCCTCCGGGAGAGGCTTCCCTCCGACCCCCGGGCATGGTTAGGCTAGCCTTAGCTTCACGGGCGACCCCTCCGGCACCGGAGTGGCCGAGGAGACCGCCGCCGTCCGCGGCGGCCGAGCGGGGGACGGGAGGGCGGTCCGGATGACGGCGGTGATGCCGGGTCAGGATCTCGCCGGTCGGCTCGCCCCGGTGACCGCGACCCTGCGCGCCATGTTCGGCACCGATGCGCTGCCCGGCCTCGCGCCCGGCCTGGTGGTGGCGGACGAGGCCGGCTGGAGCCCCGCGACCACGCTCGTCGACGGCACCCGGATGCCCGACTTCCTGGGTGCCGCCGCCCGCCGCTGGGGTGGCACCCCGCACGCGTGCGCCGCGCTGGCCTGGAAGTCCTACAGCTACTGGACGGCGCTGCCGGTGGTGCTCGGTTGGGCCTCGGCCCGCCGGGTGCCGCTGCTCGACCCGGCCGACGTGCTGATCCACTTCGAGGACCACAGGCAACTGCTCACCATCGGCCTGCGCCACTCGACCGAGGTCGCGGTGCTGCCCGGTGACCCGCTGGCCCTCACCGGTCAGCCCGGCGTCCGGGTGGTCGCCGACGAGGCGGAGCTGCTCGGCGTACTGCGGGCCTCGCTGCTCGACGCCCACCTCGTCCCGATGATCGCCGCCATCCAGGCGGAGGTGCGGGTGGGTGCCCGTACCCTGCTCGGCTCGGTGGCCTCCGGCGTCGCGCACGGCATCCTGCGCGCGGCGGACGCCCTGCCGGGTTCGTCGGTGCGCACCGTCGACACCCTGCTCGACACCCTCGGCGTGGCGGACCTGGTCGAGTTGGTGCCCGGCCGCAACGGCGAGCCGACCGTGCAACGGCGTACCTGCTGCCTGGCCTTCACCCTGCCCAGCCCGAAGGTCTGCCAGGGCTGCTGCGTTCGCTCGGTCTGACCTCCCCCCCGGGTGCCGGCCCGGGTCAACCGGTGAGCGGCCGGACGTCCCAGAGCCACACCCCGCCGGTCCAGGTGGGGGTGATGCCGGTCACCGCGGTCATCGCCCGGCGCAGCGCGTCGGCGTACCGGTGCGGGCCGAGGACCACCACGCCGGCCCGCCAGTAACGCAGGTCGGTCACGGCGGCCCGCCGGTCCGCCGCGGTGACCGGCGGGATCGTTCCGGTCCGGGCGATTCCGCCGAAGAGGTTGCTGGTCCGCCGGTATGGCGCGGTGAACAGGGCGGCCCCGGGCTCGGGTGACCAGGGGCGGGTGTCCGGGGCGAGGAAATAACCCCGGGCCAGCGGCATCTCCAGCCGGGTCCGGGCCGACCAGCGCAGCGGGTCGGCGTAGGTGTTGTCGGGCAGCGGCAGGGTCACCACGCTGCGACCCCCCGCCACGTAGGGACGCCAGCCGCCGGAGGTGACGAACTCCGGCACCGGGTCCAGACGGGTCGCCGGCAGCGGGGTCGGCAACAGCGGCAGCAGGGCCATCAGCAGGACGGTCGTGGTGACGAACCGGATCTGCCGGCGGGCCGCCGGGTGTCGACGGGCGAGGTCCCGGGCCCGTTGGGTGCCGAGCGCCAGCAGCACCCCGACGATCGGGGTGATCGCCAGCGACCAGCGGGTGGGCACCACGGAGTGCAACAGGGGCAGCTTCTCCAGCAGCGCCCAGGGGCCGGGAACGCCGGTGTTGCGCCCGTTGAGCTGCACCTCCCGCCCCAGCGACAGGACGGCGAAGAGCAGCCCCAGCACGGCCAGGCCGACCACCAGGGCGCTGCGCCGCAACCACCAGACCAGGGCGACCGTGAGGACGGCCAGCGGCCAGCCGAAGAAGGCGTTCTCCTCGGTGGGGTTGCGGGCCAGCGGATCGGCGGACCGGGCGTCGCCGGCCAGCGACTCCCGCGACCAGCCCACGAACGCGCCCAGGTCGGTGCGGTAGCCCCGGATCAGCCGGGACAGCCCGTGGTAGGAGCCCGGCCCGAAGAGCTGCACGTACAGCGGGTAGGCGAGCAGCACGGCGGAGAGGAGCGCGGCCACGCCGAGCCCGGCGAGGAACGGCCGGGTCGAGGTGCGCAGCTGCGGTCGGCCGACGACGAGGGCAGCGATCACCACGGCCAGCCCGATCGCGGTCATCAGCAGGATCTCCAGGTTGAGGAACGCCTGCCAGACGATCAACAGGCCGAGCAGGAGTCCGTTGCGCAGCCACCGGCCGGGCTCGACCAACCGCAGGGTGCGCCAGATGAGGAGCGGGACGACGAACTGGGAGACGATGTTCGGGTGGGCGTTGGCGTGCGACACCATCGCCGGGGCGTACGCGCAGAACGCCGCGCCGAGCCAGGCCGGCCCCCGGGAGCGGGTGACCACCCGGGACAGGAAGAAATACCAGGCGGTGCCGGTGGCCGCCATTCCCAGGGTGAGGAAAAGGAGAAAAGACCAGTGCGGCCCGAAGAGCAGGGTGACCGGGGTCATCGGTATCGAAATGGATAGTACCGAGGTATTCGCCATCAGATTCACGCCGTCGGGCACGTTCATCCGGTCCGAACCGAATGGATAACTCCATTCCGTGAGTACCCGTGCGCCGTGCGCCATCATCCACTCGAACTGCGCCTGGTCCGAGCGGTTGTCCCGCACTCCGGCTCCTGGGTCGCGCCAGAACCGGGCGGTCACCCAGAATGCCAGCAGGAGATAGCTGCCCACGGCGAGCGCGTCCCACCGCCACCCCGCCGCCGTCGGCCCGGCCGCCACCGACCGCGCTGCCCGCACCGAAGCGTCCGCCGACGGCGACGAGCCTGCCGGTGGCGGCGGGAACGCCCGTCGCCACCTCCGCCGGACGACACGCCGAGCGGACGTCGACCCGGCGTCGCCGGGGGATCGACCGGCCCCGGGGCCCGATTCGGGAGTAGTCATGACAATTCACAGCGTAGTTGGCCTATGGCGGGCACGTGACATGTTTCGGGTACTGCCGTACTATGTGCCGGGTTCGCCGACCGCCGATCGCGTGCCCTCCCCCGACCACATTTCAGCCCCCACGGTGCCCCGTTTCCTCCGCCCCTCCTGCGGATGATTCACTCTGTCGGTCCAGGCGCGGATCAGTCATATATCGTGAGGAATCGACGCATGGCAGAAATCACTGGGGATCAGCGCGTCCAGTCGGAGGTCCTGGAGGGCCTGGCCACCGCGGTCAACCACCGCAGGTGGTTCGTCGAACTGGCGGTGCCCCACCTCGGTGACGACCCCATCGAGATCGGCAGCGGCCTGGGCGACTACGCCCTGGAGTGGGCGCGGCACGTTCCCCGGTTCACCGCCACCGAGGCCGACCCGGACCGGCTGATCCTGCTCAAGGAGCGGCTGGTCGACGAGCCGACCATCGAGGTGCGCGAGATGCTGCTGCCGCACCCGGGCGGCGGCGACTACAGCGCGGCCGTCTCGTACAACGTCCTGGAGCACATCGAGGACCACGTGGGTGCGCTGCGCAGCATGCGCGACCTGGTCCGGCCCGGCGGTGCGGTGATCATCATCGTGCCGGCGTTCCAGTTCGCGATGGGCCCCGCCGACATCGCCACCGGCCACGTGCGCCGCTACACCAAGAAGACCCTCGGCGACGCGATGACCTCGGCCGGGCTGCACGTCGAGACGATGCACTACGCCAACGCCCTCGGCCTGATCGGCTACTTCATGGCCACCAAGGTCTTCCGCCTGATGCCGAAGGAGGGCCCGATGGTCAAGGTCTACGACACCCTCGTCCTGCCCGCCACCAAGGCCGCCGAGCAGCTCGTCCGGCCCCCGTTCGGCCAGTCCGTCTTCGCCGTCGCCCGGGTGCCTGCCTGACCGTCGCGCCCGCCGGTCCCGCAGCATGTGCGGGACCGGCGGGACACCGTTCACTCCTTGATCTGGTACGTGGGCCGGATGACCGCCCGTGCCAGGGTGTGGAAGGCCAGGTTGAAGCCGACGTACGCGGGGCTGGCACCCGGCCCGACGTCGAGCCGCTCGACGTCGACCGCGTGCACGGCGAAGACGTACCGGTGCGGACGGTCGCCCGGCGGCGGTGCCGCGCCACCGTAGCCGGTGTCGCCGTAGTCGTTGCGGACGCTGAACGCCCCACCCAGGTCGGCCTCCTGCACGCCGGTCGGCAGGCTGGTCGTCGAGGCGGGCACGTCGACAAGCACCCAGTGCCAGAAACCGCTGCCGGTCGGGGCGTCCGGGTCGAAGCAGGTCACCACGAAGCTCTTCGTCCCGGCGGGGAAGCCCGACCAGGCCAGGTGCGGGGAGACGTTCTCGCCACCGGTGCTGCCGTGCGCGTACCGGGCGTCCATCGGCTCGCCGTTGTGCACGTCGTCACTGGTCAGGTCGAACGACGACACGGTCGGCAGCAACTCGTACGGGTCCGGGGCGATCGGTCGTTCCAGGGTCATCGGGAAGGTTCCTTCCGGTGTGGCGCGTTTTCCTCTGCTCTTCTTACCCCGCCTGCCCTTCTTACCCCGCCGGGCGCGACGATCGAACCGGAGGCACCGCGCACCGTCGGGCCGCCAGAATGAGGGGGCGCGGCCGACCGGCCGGGCCGAGGACCGGGAGGGCGCATGCGGGACACCGAACGTGAGGCGGACCTGTTGGACGCGGAGCGCCGCCTCCAGGCCGCCCAGCGGGCCGGCGACGTGGCCGCGCTCGACGCCCTGCTCGACGACCGCCTGGTCGCCGTCGGGCCGGACGGTCGTACCTTCAGCAAGGCCGACGACCTGGCCGCCCACAGCAGTGGCAGCTCGGTGCTCGACGAGCTGGTGGAGGAGGAGCTGGAACTGATCGTCGCCGGGACGACCGGGGTGACGTTCTTCCGCGGCCGGGTGCGCGGCACCTTCGAGGGCGAGGCGTTCGCCGCGCGACTGCGCTACACCCGGACCTGGACCTACGACGACGAGCACGGCTGGCGCATCCTCGCGGCCCACCTCAGCCCCGCCCCCTGACCGTTGAACGGGTCAGACGACTTCCGCTGGTCAGGTGTCGATCCGGGCGGCGGCCGGGCCCCAGCCGACGGACGAGGGCGGCGCACACCCGGGGATGGGCGCTGGTCGTGCCGGGCGCGGGGCGTGGGTGCCTGTTGCTGGCGTTGTAGTTTCGCCGGTTGCACGAAGATCGATCGTCGGACGACCGCATCGCCCTTGGCGTCCAGTTGGTAGACGTCGAGCCAGCACCACCCGTCGTAGGTGATCCAGTCGAGCACCCGGATGACCCGGCAGAAGATCGGCTTGCTGAACTGCACGCTGGCGGCGCGGGTGACGTACACCAGGTCGCCGGCCTTCGGCAGCGGCGCGTTCATCGATGAACCCAGACCTGACGTAGTCTGCGCCATGTCCTGATCCGGGCACGGGCGGCCTCGACCATCGGGCAGAAGCCGCCTTCGGTGCACCTCCCGCACCGGCTGTGGCGGTGGTGGTCCAGGCAGTCCCACGCCGACTGGATCAGCAGCGGCGCTCCGCCGCGCGCACCTACCGCGCCCCGTCGAGCAGCCGCCACCCGGCAGGGGCAGTCATCACGGGCAGTGCGCGGGGGCAGCGCGGCCATGACATCCCGTGGGGGTTGCGGTTCACCAACGGCAAAACGCACCCTGATCGGCGTCCGCCCGGGTTTAGGGTGCGCTTCTGCTGCTTTGGAGGCGGAGGGTGTGGGATTCGAACCCACGAAGACATCGCTGCCTTACCGGTTTTCAAGACCAGCGCCATCGGCCACTAGGCGAACCCTCCCGGACCGCCACCCAGAGGTGCACGGCTGTACCTAGTCTGCCACGAACGGCTGCCGGGCGAGCCGTCCCACCGCCCCCTAATCACGCTTCCTGTGCCAGAGTCGGCTCGCTCATCCATGGCACGACCAGCATCGCCTCACCCGGACGGTCCACTGTGGCCGAATTTCCGACCGTCGTGGGCGAGCGATGGTCCGCCCCCGGCGACGGGTGGCGGATCTTGCCGCCCGGATGTGGCCTGGTTGGCAGTTGTCGTCGGACGGGGTGGTCCGGGGGTCGGATCGGGTAAGACTGGGCCATGCACGCGATCACGATCCCGGAACCCGGTGGACCCGACGCGCTCGTCTGGGCCGAGGTGCCCGATCCCGAGCCCGGCGCGGGTGAGGTGGTCGTCGAGGTGGCCGCCAGCGCGGTCAACCGGGCCGACCTGCTCCAGCGGCAGGGGCACTACCCGCCGCCGCCGGGCGCGCCCGCG
This sequence comes from Micromonospora sp. NBC_00421, assembly GCF_036017915.1. Lineage (NCBI taxonomy): Bacteria > Bacillati > Actinomycetota > Actinomycetes > Micromonosporales > Micromonosporaceae > Micromonospora > Micromonospora sp. NBC_00421. Next base: position 5,538,494 of record NZ_CP107929.1, on the reverse strand, counting down.
TACCCCGGGCTGGAATGTTCGGGGGTGGTCGGCGCGGTCGGTGCGGGGGTGACCGGGTGGGCGGTGGGTCAGCCGGTGTGCGCGCTGCTGGCCGGCGGCGGGTACGCCGAGCGGGTGGTCGTGCCGGCCGGGCAGTTGCTGCCGGTGCCGGCCGGGGTCGACCCGGTCGACGCCGCCGCGCTGCCCGAGGTGGCCTGTACGGTCTGGTCGAATCTGGTGCGGGTGGCCCACCTCGGCAGGGGCGAGACGCTGCTGGTGCACGGCGGTGGCAGTGGGATCGGCACGTTCGCTGTGCAGTTCGGCGCGGCGCTGGGCGCGACAGTGGTGGTGACCGCCCGGTCGACCAAGCACGACCGGCTGCGTGAGCTGGGGGCCGCGCACACCATCGACTACCGCGGGCAGGATTTCGTCGAGGAGGTCCGGCGGGTCACCGACGGGCGGGGTGCGGGCGTGGTCCTCGACATCATGGGCGCGTCCTACCTGGCCCGGAACGTGGCGGCGCTTGCCGACGGCGGGCGGCTGGTGGTGATCGGCATGCAGGGCGGGCGCATGGCCGAGCTGGATCTGGGCGCGCTGCTGGCGAAGCGGGCCTCGGTGACGGCCACCGCGCTGCGCTCCCGTCCGCTTGCCGACAAGGCGGACATCGTCCGGGGCGTACGGGAGCAGGTGTGGCCGCTTGTGGAGTCGGGTGCCATCCGGCCGATCGTGGACCGGCGGCTGCCGATGCGCGACGCGGCGCAGGCGCACCGGTTGGTCGAGTCCAGCGACCACGTGGGCAAGGTGCTGCTCACCACCGCGTGACGGCCCCCGCCGGCACGCTCAGGAAGGCGAAACAGGGCCGTCCCGGCGGGGGAGGACCAGGCGGGCGCCGGGGCCCTCGTCGGCCAGAGAGTCGCCCGGGTTGTAGAGGGTGCAGCGCTGCAACGACAGGCAGCCGCAGCCGATGCAGCCGTCCAGGTCGTCGCGGAGCTTGCCGAGCAGCTTTATCCGCTCGTCCAACCGTTCCCGCCAGGTGCGGGAGAGGGCGGCCCAGTCGTCCGGGCTGGGCGCGCGCGACGAGGGCAGCGAGTCCAGCGCGGTACGGATCTCCTCCAGCGAGATGCCGACCTGCTGGGAGATCCGGATGAACGCCACCCGGCGCAGCTCGGTGCGCGCGTACCGGCGTTGGTTGCCGCCGGTGCGTTCGGCGCGGATCAGGCCGAGCCGCTCGTAGTAGCGCAGCGCCGACTGGGCCACCCCGCTGCGGGCGGAGAGCTGTCCGATGGTGAGTGACTCGTGCATCACTGTCCTTGAGCTGAAGTTAACTTCAAGTTGCAAGCTAGCGGCATGCCCACATCGACCACAACCCGCCAGCCGGGCCGGGTCCTCCCCGCGCCGGTCGTCGCGCCGCTGGAGCGCCTCCGCGCCGGCCGCAGCTACGACGCCAACGTCTACTCCACCATCGACGTGCACTGGGTGCTCTACGACCGCGTCCTGCGGGTCACCCCGGCCACCGTCGACCACCCCGACCGGGACCGCTTCCTGCTCTCCAAGGGGCACGCGGTGTCGGGCTACTACGCCGTACTCGCCGCCAAGGGGTTCGTTCCCGTGGACTGGCTCGACGACGAGGGCGGGCCGGACAGCCGGCTCGGCGGCCACCCCGACCGCACCCTGGTCCCCGGCGTCGAGATCGGCTCCGGCTCCCTCGGCCACGGCCTCGGGCTTGGCGTCGGCACCGCGCTCGGCCTGCGCGCCCAGGGCCGTGCCACCCCCCGGGTGTACGTCCTGCTCGGCGACGCCGAACTCGACGAGGGCTCCAACCACGAGGCGATCGCCTACGCCGGGGCCACCGGGCTGGCCGGGCTCACCGCGATCGTGGTCGACAACTCGTCGGCCAGTCACGGCTGGCCGGGTGGGCCGGCCAGCCGGTTCACCGTCAACGGCTGGACCGCCAGCGTCGTCGACGGGCACGACCACGACGCCCTGCACACGGCCCTCACCGGCCACGACGGCCACCGTCCACACGTGGTCGTCGCCGTCGACGGCCCTACCCCGGGGAGCGGGAAATGATCATGCGGGACGCCTTCGTCGCCAGCGCCACCGGGTTCCTCGACGACCCCCGGACCACGATCGTGCTGGCCGACATCTCCGCCGACGCCTTCACCGAGGCGGGCCGGCGGTATCCGGACCGGGTCGTCAACGTGGGCATCCGGGAACAGTTGATGATCGGGGTGGCCGGTGGGCTCGCCCTCACCGGGCAACGCCCGATCGTGCACAGCTACGCCCCGTTCCTCGTCGAGCGGGCGTACGAGCAGATCAAGCTGGACCTCGACCACCAGGGGGTCGGCGCGGTGCTGGTCAGCATCGGCGCCTCCTACGACCGGGCGGAATCCGGCCGGACCCATCTGGCCCCGGCCGACGTGGCCCTGATCGACACCCTGGACGGCTGGACCGTGCACGTGCCCGGTCACCCCGACGAGGTGCCCGACCTGCTGCGGGACGCGGTCTGCGGGCAGCACTCGACCTACCTGCGGCTGTCCCTGCGCAGCAACGCGCGGGCGTACCCGCAGGCGGGTGGGTTGCACGTGGTGCGCGACGCCGGGCCGGGCGCGGCGCTGCTGGTGGCGGTCGGTCCGGTGCTCGACGACGCGCTCGCGGCGGTGGCCGACCTGCCGGTGACTGTGGCCTACACCCACCGGCCCCGGCCGTTCGACGTGGCCGGGCTGCGGACGCTGGCCGGCAGCGAGGTGATCATGGTCGAGCCCTACCTGGCCGGCACCTCCACCCGGGTGGTGACCGAGGCGCTCGCCGACCGGCCGCACCGGCTGCTCAGCCTCGGTGTGGGCCGCGCGGAGCTGCGGCGCTACGGCACCGCCGAGGACCACGACCGCTGGCACGGCCTCGACCCGGCCGGACTGCGCCGCGCGATCGGCGACTTCCTGACCTCGGGCGACCGGACGCAGGGTGCCCCGTCGCGGTGACCGGGCCGACGGCGGCGGCCGGACCCGCCAACCCGGGCGGGGTCGCCAACCCGGGCGGGGCCGTCGCCGGGCTCAGCGGGGTGCGCGGGCGGGGCGGCGGCGGGTGCGCTCCCGGCCGAGGATCCAGATCGCCTCGACGCCGTCCTTCCAGGTGATCTTCTTGCCCTCCTCGCGCCCGCGCGCCCGGTAGCTGATCGGCACCTCGTACGGGCGGATCCGCTGACGCAGCAGCTTGCCGGTCACCTCGGCCTCCATCCCGAAGCCCCGGGAGCGGATGCCCAGCGACCGGTAGAGCTCGACCGGCATCAGCTTGAAGCAGGTCTCCAGGTCGCCGATGTAGGAGTTGAACAGCACGTTCGCCGCCATCGTGACGCCCTTGTTGCCCATCACGTACCAGAAGCTGTAGGCGCTGTGGCTGCCGAAGGTGCGGTTGCCGTAGACCACGGTGGCCCGCCCGTCGAGCACCGGGGCGAGCAGCCGGGGGATGTCCTGCGGGTCGTACTCCAGGTCGGCGTCGAGGATGACCATGTACTCACCCTCGGCGCTGTCCACGGCCGTCTTGATGGCCGCGCCCTTGCCCGCGTTGCGGGGATGGGTGATCACCCGCAGCCGCGCGTCGTCCGCCCGGCCGAGGATCTCCCCGGTGCCGTCCCGGCTGCCGTCGTCCACCACGACCAGCTCGATCTCGCACGGGTAATCGACAGCCAATGCCTGCTTGAGGGCATCCGCGATGCGTTCTTCCTCGTTGTAGACCGGCATGAGGATCGAGAGCTTCACGGGAATCTCCACGGTGGCGACAGTGAGTCGGGCCCTAGCCTAGCCTGGCAGGTCAGCCGCGCGAGGGTCGCCACCGGACCGGCCGGCACCCGGTCATTCAGCCGGATGGTGTTTACTTCCGCCCATGTCGGCAGCCGGCTGGATGCTCGTGGCGGCCCCCGTCGCCGCGCTCGTGATGCTCACCGCCCTCCTGCGGCCCCGGGCCGCCGGGTCGGTCGCCCCGAACCGCCTCGGCGTGATCCGGGCCGCCCTGCTGACCGGCGTCTTCGCCGTGCTGACCGTGGAACTGCTCGGCGCGTTCGGCACGCTCACCCTGCCCGCCTTCGCCCTGGCCTGGCTGCTCTTCGTCACCGGGATCGCGGCGGCGGCCGGCCGGCGACGCGGCCGGGACGCCGTCCGGCAGGGGGCCGGGGTCGCCGAGGCCCGCCGGGCGGTGCTGGTCGGCGCGGCCGTGGGCAGCCCGGCAGCGGGCAGCCCGGCCGTGGGTAGCTCGGTCTCGGGCGGCTCGGTCGTGGGTGATGCCGCCGGGCCCGACGCGGCGCCCGGGGCGGAGCTGCCGGCCGCATCGGCGACACCACCGGTCACCGGCCGGGCCGGCGTCGCGGCGATGCTGACCGGCTGGGTCGACCGGCTCGCCGACCTCCGGCGTACGGCCACCCGGGGCGAGCGGCTGCTCGCCGGCACGGTGGTCGGGCTGGTGCTGGTCGAGCTGGTGGTGGCGCTGCTCGCCGAGCCGAACAACTTCGACTCGCAGACCTACCACCTGCCGAAGGTGGAGCACTGGGTGGCCCAGGGCAGCCTGGACTTCTGGCCCACCGCCATCCACCGGCAGGTGACCATCCCGCCCGGTGCCGAATACCTGCTGCTGCACCTGCGCCTGTTCACCGGCGGGGACGCTCTGCACAACCTGGTGCAGTGGGCCGCCGGGATCGGCTGCCTGCTGGCGGCCACCCGGATCACCGCCCAGCTCGGCGGCGGTCGGCGGGCCCAACTGCTCACCGCGTTCCTGCTCGCCACCACGCCGATGGTGGCCCTCCAGGCGACCAGCACCCAGACCGACCTGGTGGCCGCCGCCTGGACCGCCTGCGCCGCCACCCTGGCGCTGGACGGACTGCGTCGCCGGGCCGACCTCGCCGACGCGCTGGCACTGGGCGCGGCCACCGGCCTGACCGCGCTGACCAAGACCAGCGGGTTGCTCGCGGTCGGGCCGTTGCTGCTGCTCTGGGGCCTGGCCCAGCTCCGCCTCAGCGGGGCCCGGCAGGTGGCCCGGACGATGGGCGGTTCGCTGCTGGTGCTGCTGGTCGCGGTGACCGTGGTGGGGCCGTTCCTGGCCCGGGAGACCGCCGAGTTCGGCCACCCGTTGGGGCCGCCCCGGCTGCGCGAATCCATCCCGATGGAACGGCACGACCCGGCATCCGTCCTGGTCAACGCGCTGCGGATCGGGCACACCGCGTTCGACACCCCGCTCGGCCCGCTGCGCGCCGGCACCGCCGGGGTCATCGAGGCCGGCTCCCGGGCGGTCGGCGTGGACCCCCAGGACCGGGCCATCACCTTCGGCCGGGAGGTCTTCCCGGTGCCGTCCTGGTATCCCGACGAGGACCGGGTGGCCTTTCCGCTGGCCGGGTCGCTGGCGTTGCTCGGGGCGGTCTTCGCCCTGACCCGACCCCGGCGGCTCAGCCCCGGGCGGGCGGGGGCGCTGCGGGCGTACGCGGGTGTGGTGGTGTTCGCGGTGCTGCTGCACGCCGCGATGATCAAGTGGCAGCCGTGGGGGAACCGGCTGCTGCTCTACGCGCTGGTGCTGGCCGTACCGCTGGCCGGGCTCTGGGTGGACGCGGTGCTGCGCCGGCGGTCCGGTCCCGGCCGACGGTCGGTGGCCGCCGGGCTGGTGGTGACCGTGCTCGCCACCTCCGCGCTGGCCGGCGTGCTGGCCCTGTCGTACGGCTTCCCGCGCCGGCTGGTCGGCAGCGGCTCGGTCTTCACCACCGCCGAGTGGGACACCCGGTTCCTGCGCCGGCCGCAGTGGGCCGACGAGTTCCGCTGGGCCGCCTCGGCGGTCCGGGCCAGTGACGCCCGACGGATCGGCCTGGTGCAGCAGAACGACAACTGGGAGTACCCCTGGTGGTTGCTGCTGCGTGACGACGACGGCCGGTCGCCCGAGCTGGTGGCGTTGCAGTCGGTGCTGCCGGACCGGCCGCCGGCAGCCCCCACCTCGGTCGACGCGATCGTCTGCACCGGCCCCCGGACGGAGTGCGCCCGGCTGGTCCCGGCGGGCTGGACGATCCAGTACCGCGACCACGTCGGCTACGCGCTGCCCCCGACCCGCTGACCGACGACCCCGACCGCCGGCAGCGCAGGCCGGGCCGACCGCAGCGGCGATCGGCTGACCTCAGCGCTCACCGCCGGCCGGCACACGTCGGGGCCGGCGCGGTGGTCCACGCCGGCCCCGACCGTCCCCCACGGGTCACTGCTGCTTGACGGGCACCACGATCAGCCGGGCCACGCTGGCGTCGCCGTCGCGGGCCCCGGCCACGTGGACCTTGGTGCCCACCTTGACGTCGGCGGCCTTGATGGTGGTGCGCCGCTCGACCACCCGGAGCTGGTCGCCCAGCTTCCAGGTCAGCGAGAAGCCGTCGGTGGACTTCACGGTCACCGAGCCGCCGTCGATCGCGGTCACCGCGCCGCGCTGCACGACGACGGTCTTCGTGCCGCCGTCCTTCGTCTGCACCACCGCCTCACCGTGCAGGCCGTTGCGGCCCAGCAGCACCCGGGCCTGTCGGCGCTGACGCAGCTCCTGCGCCCGCTCCCCACGCTTGCCCTTCGCCCCGGCCGACGGGGACGGGGAGGTCGACTCCCCGGCTGCCGGGGCGGGCGCGGCGAGCAGGTCCAACTCGGTCGGGTCGACGCCCAGTGCGACCAGCGCCTGCCCCTCGACCCCCAGCGCGGCGGCCACGTCGATCGCGGCGGCCTTCGTGCTGTCCTGCGCGACCTGGGCCGATCCGCAGCCGGCGACGCCGAGTGCGAGCGCCGCGAGCAGCGACGTGGCGGCGACGGCGATTCCCCGATGTGCCATGACTCTCCCTCTCGTCCGTGGTGCCACAAGCGTCGCGCAGCGGGATGGGCGCGGGGTCAGGCCGACGTTCGGGTCAGGTAAGGACCAGCGGGGAGCCGGACGGTGAACGCGGCCCCGCCCTCGGCGGCGTGCCCGGCGACGATCTGGCCGCCGAGCCGGCGTACCAGCCCGGCGGCCAGCGCCAGCCCCAACCCGCTGCCCACCTTGCGTACCCCCTGGTACCGCTGGTGCAGCGCGCCACGCTCGAAGGCCACCGTCAGGTCGTCGTCGGTGAGGCCGGGTCCGCCGTCGCGGACCTCGACCAGCCCACCGGCGGCCGGCCCGGCACCGGCCGCCCGGACCGCGAGCACCACCGGCGCCCCCGGCGGTACGACCCGCAGCGCGTTCTCCAACAGCCCGTCCAGCACCTGCCGGATCCGTCCCGGATCGGTGTACGCCGGCACCGCCGTGCCCGGCGTCTCCAGCCGGAACGGCACCCCGACGGCCGCGCACCGCTCCGCCCAGGTCCGCTCGGCGTCGACGGCCAACCGGGTGAGGTCCACCGGCACCGGTTCCAGCGGGAAGTCCACCGCCTCCAGGCGGGCCAACGCCAACAGGTCGGCGACCAGCCGGTCCAGGTGCTGCGCCTCGGTGAGCATGGTCCGGCCGGTGGCGGAGACCTGGTCCGCGTCGATCACCCCGTCGGCGAGCGCCTCTGCCCAACCCCGGATCGCTGTCAACGGGGTACGCAACTCGTGCGAGACGGAGAGCAGGAACTCCCGCTGTCGACCCTCGCTGGTGGCCAACGCGGCGGCCAACCCGTTCAACGCGTACGCCAGGTCGGCGACCTCGTCGGGGGGTTCGACGGGCACCCGGACCGCCCGGTCACCGGCGCGCAGCCGGGCGGCGGCGGTGGCGGCGTGCCGGATCGGCCGGGCCAACCGGCGGGCGAGCAGCAGCCCGGCGGCCACCCCGGCGGCGAGCCCCGCCAACAGCGGCAGCCAGAGGGCGCGCAGCACCTGCCGCCACGGTCCCTGTGGGGTGGCCCGGGTCAGCACCACCCCGTCCCCGCCGGGCAGCGCCCGCCCCTCGACCAGGGTCCGCTGGCCGTTGACGAACCGTCGACCGGAGACGTCCCGGCCGGCGGAGATCCGGTTCACCACCTGCCGGGGCAGGCCGGTGCGGTCGGCCAGCCCGCCCTGGACGACGTACACCTCGATCTGTTGTTCCTGGAGCTGGCGGATCAGCCGGTCGCCTGCCGCGTCGCGCTGGCGGCTGGGGCGTACCCGGAGCACGTCGGCGGCGAGGCGGGCCTGGGCGGCCAGCGCGGCCTGGTCGCGGCGCTCCACCCCGCGTACCGCCAGGGGGACCGCGACCAGCGCGGTGACCAGCACCGAAACCAGCGCCACCGCGCAGGTGACCAGGACCGCGCGGGCGGTCAGCGTGTGGGTGAACCGGCGGCGCGGCCGACGGCGTCGCGGCCGGGCGGCGGGGTCAGCCATCGGCGGCGTATCCGACGCCCCGGTGCGTGCGGATCACGCTGGCCGGGCCGAGCTTGGCCCGGACCTGGGCGACGTGCACGTCCACGGTACGGGTGCCGCCGTGTGCCGCGTATCCCCAGACGCCGGCCAGCAGCTCCTCCCGGGTGAAGACCCGGCCGGGGCGGGCCATCAGGTGGGCGAGCAGGTCGAACTCGGTGGAGGTGAGCTGCACGGGGACGCCGGCCGAGAGCACCGTGCGGCGGCCCGGGTCGAGGATGACCGGGCCGACCGTGCGCGGTCGGTCCACACCGTCCGGTGCGCCGGCGGTGCGCCGCAGCACCGCCCGGACCCGGGCGACCAGCTCCCGGGGGCTGAACGGCTTGGTGACGTAGTCGTCCGCGCCCAGTTCCAGGCCGACGATCCGGTCGACCTCGTCGTCGCGGGCGGTGAGGAAGATGACCGGGGTCCAGTCGCCGGCCTCGCGTAGCCGGCGGCAGATCTCGGTGCCGGCCAGACCGGGCAGGGTGATGTCGAGTACGCAGGCCACCGGTCGCAGCCGGCGGGCGGCGGCCAACCCGGCCGTGCCGTCCCGTTCCAGGTGTACGCCGAACCCGTCCCGGCTGAGATAGAGCCGGACCAGGTCGGCGATGGCCGGCTCGTCCTCCACCACGAGGACGAGCCCGCGCTGCGGGGCGGCGTCGACGGTCACCGGCCCATGATGACCGACCCGGGGTCGGGCGGGACGTGCGACGGTGTTCGGGTCAGGTAAGGATGCGGTCAGCGGACCGGCAGTGGGTGCGGCGCGACGGCCGGGGCGTCACCGATGGTGGCGACGACCCGCTCCTCGGGCTTGCGTAGCCGGGTCCGGAACGCGTGGTGCAGCAGCGTGTCGAGCTGCCACACCTGCTTCGGGTGCTGGGTACGGATGACGAACCGCTCGCGCACCCCGTCGATCGCGGTGGCGGCCAGCTCCACCGCCTGCGCCCGGGCGTCGGGGCTCCAGGTGACGTTGCTCAGCTCACGCAGCTCGGTGTTCAGGTGCAGACGCAACCGGTGCAGCACCCGGGTCTGCTGGGTGACCACCAACCGGCGGTGGGTGAGCAGGAGAAGGTACTCCCCGCCGACCGGCCGGTCGGGGCGGGCGCACCGGGCGACCAGGACGGTGGCGTCACCCGACCCGACACACTGCCGGAAGACCGGCATGTGTCGGCTCACCGTCTGGACCGCCAGCCCGGTCTCGGCGGCGGCCGGGAGGAAGGTGCGCGAGAAGACGTCCATACTCGGCCAACGAGCCGTAACCAGGGGTGACATGGGTCACTGTCGACTTTTGGATATTCCACCCGCCCGGGTCGCACCGGAGGTGCGTCCTCCCGCCCGACCCCGCGGTGATCGCCTCCCGACCCGCCGGTGATCGACACCTGAACCGCCGATGATCGCCGCCTTACCCGGCGATGATCGGTGTCTGCCCCGGCGCTCGGTCAGACGGGCATGGGCGCGAACAGCTCACCGAGCCAGCCGGGCACGGCGCTGGCGTAGCCGGTGCGGCTCGGGTCGGTGGTGTCCAGGGCCCGCCGCCAGGACAGCGCCCGGCCCACCGTGGCCACCCGCACGGCCAGGCCGGCGATCTCCCGCAGGGCGGCCCGGTCGTGCCGGTCGGTCCACGGCTCCAGATAGGCGTCGCGCAGCCGGAGCAGCACCGGATCACCCTCGGCCAACGAGTACGTGTGGGCCACCGAGCGCAGGGTCACCAGCAGGGTGCCGAACGGGTGGGCGACGGAGGCGTCCCCCCAGTCGAAGAAGCGGTATCCGTCGCCGGTGGCGAACACGTTCCCGTCGTGCAGGTCGTCGTGCTGCACGGTGGCCGGGATGCCACTGTCGGCGAGTCGCCGGCAGTCCTCGGCGAAGCGCGGCAGGTAGGCCCGTAACCGGTCGTGGGTAGCCACGTCCATCCGCTCGTCGCCGCCGTCACCCTCGGTGTGCTGCCCGCCCTCGGTGTGCTGCCCGCCCTCGGGGTGTTGCCCGCCCTCGGGGTGTTGCCCGCCCTCGGGGTGTTGCCCGCCCTCGGGGTGTTGCCCGCCCTCGGGGTGTTGCCCGCCCTCGGGGTGTTGCCCGCCCTCGGCGTGCGGTTCGTCCGCGGCGTGCGGCCTGTTCTCCGGGGCGAGAAGCAGGGCGGCCCGGTCGTCGAGCAGGTCGGCGAGGAGGCCCGGCATGACCGCCGGTCGCTGGTCTGGTACGCCGAGCGCGACGAGCTCGTCCGCCGTCGGGGCCACCGCCCGCTGGAGTGCGGCGTACGTCGCGAGCACGTCGGCCCAGCGACCGGAATCGGGTTCGGCCAGGTCACGCAGGGACGGGCCACCATCGGGCAGCAGCGACCAGCCCCGGCCGGAGTCCACGGCCACCGGCTCGAGCACCCGACCGGGAGCACGCCGGGCCAGCTCGACCAGGAGCGCCGCCTCGTACGCCGTACCGGGGTTGTTCGCCTTGAACCAGTACGGCCCGGTGTCGGTGGGCACCCGCCACACCAGCGACCAGGGGCGGATCCGGGGCTCGACCGGGCCGGTGACCCGGCGGCCGTGCCTGTCGAGCTGCCCGCTCACCCAGTCGAGCGCGTCGGACCGCCACTGCGGGTCGGTCCAGCTGGCGGCCACGGAGGTAATCGTCACGCAGCGCAGGGTAAGCCACCCACCCCCTCCCACACCCGCCATTTCCGCCCCCCGCGCCCGCCCCCCGCGCCCGCCCGCGTTCCCCCCGCGCCCCACCCCCACCCGTCCTCGTCGATCATGGAGTCGTGGTGGGCGAATTCCATACTTCAAGGCTTATTGGAGGCACCACAACTTCATGATCGACGAGGACGGGGGGTGGAACGGGGTGGGGGTGGGGGTGGGGTGGGGGTGGGGGCCTCGATCGGATTGGCGGTGCCGGCACCGAGGTCGATGCACGGTGGGTGCGGTGTAGTGGTATCAAGCTATCTGAATGCCGCTACATTGCCCCAACTGTGATGATCTTGCTCTCTGGGTCAGTCCCGCGGCGATCGGGCTGTGCGGCCCATCGCGGGGCTGGGCGGGCCAGCTCTGCGGTGACCGGGTGAGGTGATCGGGCGGGGTGGGGGCTGAGCGAGGTGACCGGGTGAGGTGATCGGGCGGGGTGGGGGCTGAGCGAGGTGACCGGGCGGGGTGATCAGGCGGGTGGTTGGGCGGGGTGATTGGGCAGGGTGGCGCGGGCGGTGCGGGCGGGTGGGGTTACCGCTCGGGCGGCCGGGTGGAGCGCGCCGGCGACTCCTGGGCGGCGGTCGGCGGCTCGTCCGCAGTCACCCACTGTTCCGGGTCCTTGATCGCCCCAGGTGGGTTGGGCTAGGGCCGGGCTGGGTGGAGGGCTAGAGAAGTTCGAGGATGGTGGCGTTGGCCATGCCGCCGCCCTCGCACATGGTCTGCAGGCCGTACCGGATGTCGTTGTCCCGCATGTGCTGGAGCATCGTCGTCATGATCCGGGCACCGGACGCGCCGAGCGGGTGGCCCAGCGCGATAGCGCCGCCGCGCGGGTTCAGCCGCTCCGGGTCGGCCTCGGTCTCGGCCAGCCAGGCCAGCGGCACCGGGGCGAACGCCTCGTTCACCTCGTACACGCCGATCTCCTCGATGCCCAGGCCGGCGCGGCGCAGCGCCTTCGCGGTGGCCGGGATGGGGGCGGTGAGCATGGTGACCGGATCGTCGGCGGCGACCACGGCGGTGTGTACCCGGGCCAACGGGCGCAGGCCGTGCCGGCCGGCCCACTCGGCGGTGGTGACGGCGAGCGCGGCGGCCCCGTCGGAGATCTGCGACGCGGACCCGGCGGTGACCACGCCGTCGGCGCGGAACGGGGTCTTCAGCCCACCGAGCACCGAGAGGGAGGTGTCCCGGCGGATGCCCTCATCGGTGGTGAACGTGCCGCCGTCGGGCAGTGGTACCGGGGCCAGCTCGGGGTCGAACGCCCCAGCGTCCTGCGCGGCGGCGGCCTTCTCGTGACTGGCCAGCGCGAACTCGTCGAGCTGGGCACGGGAGAAGCGCCAGCGGGCGGCGATCAGCTCGGCGCCGACCCCCTGGTTGAACGGGAGCGGTTGGTCGTCGGCGAATCCTTCGACGCCCCGGTAACGTGCGCGGAGCTGGGTGCTGAACGGCATGCCGTCGCCGACGCTGGCCCCCATCGGCACCCGGGTCATCGACTCGACGCCACCTGCCACCACCAGGTCGGCCTGACCGGAGAGGACCGTCGCGGCGGCGAAGTGCAGGGCCTGCTGGCTGGAGCCGCACTGCCTGTCGAGGGTGGTGCCGGGCACCGACTCGGGCCAGCCGGCGGCGAGCACGCCGTTGCGGGCGATGTTCCAGGACTGCTCGCCGACCTGGGACACGCAGCCCCAGATCACGTCGTCGACCTGGCCGGGGTCGATGCCGGTCCGGTTGGCGAGGGCGCGCAGCACGTGCGCCGAGAGGTCGACCGGGTGGACCTCGGCCAGGCCGCCCTTGCGTCGCCCGACCGGGGTGCGTACCGCACCGACGATGACTGCGTCACTCATGACTACTCCCCGGTAACCTCGGCTGTGTCGATACTACCGGCGGATCGTCCCGCACCCCCATGCCCTCGACCGTGCCGTCGATCGGTGGGTCGTCCGGTCACCGGGGCCGGACGGTTCCGGCTGGCATGCTGGGGTGGTGCATCCACCATCGTCTCCGGCCCGCCAGTGGCGGGTCCCTCCGGCCCTCCCGGCGGTGAAGCTGGCCGGTGCGCTCGGTCTGGTCGCCCTCGGGCTGCTGCTCGCCGCCGGCGACCCGGTCCAACTGGCGCTGGCCGTCGCCGCCGCCGTGGGCCTGGCCGGCTGGGCGGTACGCGACCTGGTCGCCCCGGTCCGCCTCGCGGTCGACGCCAGCGGCATCACCGTCGTCCGGGGGTACGCCGGGCGGCGTCACCTGCCGTGGGACGCGGTGGAGGCGGTCACCGTGGACCGGCGGACCCGGTTCGGGCTGACCGGAGAGACGCTGGAGATCGACGCCGGCGAGACCCTGCACCTGCTCGGCCGGGCCGACCTGGGCGCGTCGCCGACCGAGGTGGCCGAGGAGGTCCGGGCCGCCCGTCCGTGATCCGTGGCTCAGCCGGGTGGCGCGGCGGGCCGCCCCGGCCGTGATCCGTGGATCAGCCGAGCAGCATGACGGTGCGGACGATCACCAGGCCGAGCAGCGCCACCAGGATGACCGCCGTGCCGGCCGCCTGGAAGACCGAGCGCCGCATCCGGGGGGCGTACGCCAGCACGAGCGCCATCAGCGCCCCGACGACCAGCCCGCCGACGTGGCCCGGGATGGAGATGCCCGGGACGGTGAAGGTGAAGATCAGGTTGATCACCAGGATCGGCAGGATCGCCGAGGTGTCCCGGCCCAGCCGGCGCATCAGCACGAAGATCGCCGCGAACAGCCCGAAGATCGCCGTGGAGGCACCGGCCGATGCGGTGTTGGGGCTGCTGAACAGGTATGCAGCGACGTTGCCGCCGAGCCCGGCCACCAGATAGAGGGTGAGGAAGCGCAGCGGCCCGAGCAGGGCCTCCAACTCCCGCCCCAGCACCCAGAGCGCCCACATGTTGAGCAGCAGGTGCACCAGGCCGTAGTGCAGGAACATCGCGGTGACGAGTCGGTACCACTCGCCGGAGGCGACCCCGTGCGCCTCGCCGAACGGCACGTACGACGCGTAGCTGAGCACCGAGCCCCACTGGGTCAGCGGGGTGCCGCCACCGAGCAGGCCGCCGAAGCCGGACCCGCCGATCATCGAGTCGCCGCCCCGGTCGCTGAGCACCGAGACGATCATCACCAGCACGTTCAGCGCGATCAGGGTGCGGGTGACCACGCCGCGACGGCCGGCGGCACCACCACCGAAGGCGGTACGCGCCGGCCGTACGCTGCGGCGTCCCTCGTTCACGCACTCCGGGCACTGGTGGCCGACGGGGGCGTCCCGCATGCACTCCGGACAGATCGGCCGGTCGCATCGGGAGCACCTGAGGTACGTCTCCCGGTCGGGGTGGCGGTAGCAGACCGGGGTGGTCGGCACCGACCCGCCGGTGGCGTCGCCGGCCGGCCCGGAGCGTTCAGTCATGCGTGCAAAGGTACCTCGCGGGCGCGATCAGGCTCCGGTGCGCTCGATCTCGACCCGCTCGATCACCACGTCCTGCAGCGGTCGGTCGCTCGGGCCGGTCGGGGTGTTCGCGATCGAGTCGACCACCTTCGCCGACTGCTCGTCGGCCACCTGGCCGAAGATGGTGTGCCGGTTGTTCAGGTGCGGGGTCGCCCCGACGGTGATGAAGAACTGCGAACCGTTGGTGCCCGGCCCGGCGTTCGCCATCGCCAGCAGGTACGGCCGGTCGAAGCGCAGCTCGGGGTGGAACTCGTCGGCGAACGTGTAACCGGGACCACCCCGGCCGGTGCCGGTCGGGTCGCCCATCTGGACCATGAAGCCGCTGATCACCCGGTGCGAGATGGTGCCGTCGTAGTACGGCCCGTTGCCCGGCTGCCCGGTGCGGGGGTCGGTGTACTCCTTGTTGCCCTCGGCCAGGTCGACGAAGTTACGAACCGTCTTCGGAGCGTGATTGCCGAAGAGTTCCAGCCGGATCGGGCCAGCGTTGGTGTGCAAGGTGGCGTAGATAGCCTCGGCCACGGGTACTCCTCACTCGTTGGTCAGTTCCATGCGGATCCTCCCATGTGCCCGATCTGGCATTGCGGAGGCATCCGAAGGTGGAGGATGACGAAGGAACAACTCCCAGGAGGTGGGACCGTGTTTGGAATCGGGCGGCGCAAGACCCAGGGGCAGCTGGCAAAGGTGGAGCTGCACCAGGGCATCGGTCACCTGAAGCAGGCTGCCACGCACGCGGCGAAGGGTGCCGGCGCCACTGTCGGCCCACGGGTCCAGGCGGCCCGGGGGGCCGTCGCGCCGACCGCGGTCGTGGTGCGGGACCGGGCTTCCAGCGGGCTCGCGTCGACTGTCGCGGCGCTCGCCCCGGTCGCCCTGGCGGTGCGCAACGCCCAGGCCGAGGCCGCCGGCAAGGCGGTGGCAGGTAAGAAGGCCGCCGCCGCCAGGCAGGCCGCGGTGAGCAAGAAGATCAAGGCGAAGAGCCCGAAGGCCCGGAAGAAGAAGCGGACGTCGCGCGGCATGATGGCCGGCCTGCTGGTCGCCGGTACGGTGGCCGGGGTGGCCGGGGCGATGGCCATGCGCCGCCGCCGCGAGCAGCAGGAATGGGCCGAGTACGACCCGACCCACGGCATCGACACCACCCCCGCCGCCCGTGCCTCCGGCACCGAGAACACCGCCGGTGGAATTGGCGCATCCGGTGTCCGGGCCACGGCCGACGTCGAGTCCGCCCGGGACGGGGTCGACATCCTGGTGGTGGAGACCCCCTCGGCGAGCGGGTCCACGCCGACCGGTTCGGCGACGCCGTCCACCGGTGTCGGCAGTTCCGCCGTGGCCGCCGACACGTCGACCGGCAAGCCGGTGATCCACCCGGACGACAAGGTTCCCTCGGTCGCCGAGGGTGCCACCGACGTCTCCGGCCGACCGGCCGACGACCTCGGCAAGGCGATCGAGGCCGGACGGGCCGCCGCGAAGTCCAGCACGCGGCGCTGACCTGCACCCGGGCGGCGCTGACCTGCACCCGGCGCTGATCTGCGTACCCTCGTCGGCGGCGCGGAGACGACCCACGGGTCGTCCCGCGCCGCCGACGTGTGACGGCCCGGGTCTTTCGGTAGGGCCCGGCCCCCGGAGCTACCGGCACATGCGGGTTTAAGCCGGAGCTTATGGGATCGTCCGGAGGGCGTCCGGCTCCTACAGTGCTGACTATGCAGACGCCGACCACCGACCCGGATCTCCCGGACCCCGAGCCGGTCCGTGCCCCCGCGGAGCCGGGCCGTGCCCCGGCGGCCGGGCGGGACCGGGCCGTGTCCCGGCGGCGGATCCTCTCCGGCACCGCTGCCGCGCTGGCCGGTGCGGGGGTGGCCATGACCGGCGAGTTCGGGTACGCCGAGGCCACCGCCGGCAACAAACTGCCCGTCTACGGCGGGTACGCGGCCACCGTGCACGGCGACCGGCGTACCCCGCCGAAGTCCTCCCGGGTCGACGTGGTGTGGAGTGTGGACACCACCCGCCGGCTGATCGCGCTCACCTTCGACGACGGTCCGGCGCCGAACTGGACCCCACGGGTGCTGTCGATCCTCGAGGAGACCGACACCCCGGCCACCTTCTTCATGGTCGGTCGCCGGGCCCGCGAGTACGGCCGCCTGGTGACCCACCGGCTGGACCGGCACGAGATCGGCAACCACACCTGGGACCACCAGGACCTGGCGAAGATGACCTACGAGCAGGCCTGTGCCGCGATCGGCCGGGCGCACAACGAGCTGACCCGGCTCTGCGGCCGGGAGCCCACCCTGCTCCGCCCGCCGTACGGGCACCTGGCCGGCAGCACCCTGCTCGCCGCCAACGACCTCGGCTACCAGGTGGTCCTCTGGAACCGGCAGATGCTCGAATCCCGGTTCACCCAGAATCCGGACGGCCTGGTCGACTACGTGGTCGACTCCTGTGACCCGGGCACCATCCTGCTCGCCCACGACACCGGGCCAGCCGACCGGCTGGTGGCGATCCGGGGGCTGGCCGCGATGATCACCGGTCTGCGGCGGCGGGGCTTCGAGTTCGTCACCGTCTCCGAGCTGCTGGCGGCGGCGAACCCGGCAGCCACACCGGCCGGCTGAGCGGCCACCGGCCCGGCCGAGCGGACCACCGGGGGTGCGGCCCGGCCGGCCGAGCGGCGGTCAGAGCCAGCCGTTGCGCCGGAACCACCGGTACAGCGCCAGCGAGATGGCGAGCATCAGCGCGAGCACCCCCGGATAGCCGTACGTCCATTTCAGCTCGGGCATGTTCTCGAAGTTCATGCCGTAGACCCCGGCGAACGCGGTCCAGACCGCGGCGATGGCGGCCCAGGCGGCGATCTTGCGCATGTCGTTGTTCTGGTCGACGGTGACCTGCGCCAGCCGGGCCTGGAGGATCGAGTTGAGCAGGTCGTCGTAGGAGTTGACCTGCTCGACGGTGCGGCTGAGGTGGTCCTGCACGTCGCGGAAGTAGCGCCGTACCTCCTGCGGCACCTCCCGGTGCACCTGCGCGGTAAGCGTCATCAGCGGCCGTTGCAGCGGGATCACCGCCCGCTTGAACTCCACCAGCTCACGCTTCATCTGGTAGATCCGCTGGATCCGCCCGCTGCTCTGCCGGTCGAAGACGTCCGCTTCGAGCACGTCGAGGTCGTCCTCAAGCTGGTCGGCCACCTCCAGGTAGAGGTCCACCACCCGGTCGGTGATCGCGTACGCCACCGCCCACGGCCCGTGTCGCAGGAGGTCCCGCTTGGCCTCCAGGTCGGCCCGGACCGGCGCCAACCGGCAGGCGTCCCCGTGCCGGACGCTGATCAGGAAGTTCGGGCCGATGAAGAGCATCACCTGGCCGGTCTCGACCACCTCGGAGGTCTCGGTCAGCTCGGTGTGCTCGCAGTACCGGGCGGTCCGTAGCACCAGGAAGCTGACCTCGCCGAAGCGCTCCAGCTTGGGCCGCTGCTGGGCCTTCACCGCGTCCTCGACGGCCAACTCGTGCAACCCGTACGTCTCGGCGATGGCGGTCATCTCGGCCAGCTCCGGTTCGTGCAGCCCGAGCCAGACGAACCCGTCGCGCTCGTCGCGGGCGGCGGCCAGCGCCTCGGCGTAGTGCCACTGGCCGGGGCGGCGTTCGCCGTCGACGTAGAGGCCGCAGTCCACCACCCCGCTGCGCCCGGGGCCGACGGGGGCGGGGTTACGCGGGGAGCCGTCGGCGTTGAGGATGCGCGACATCGCCCGGACCGGTGAGACCCAGGCGCGGGGATTCAGCACCCGGCCGCCGTGGAGTGTCGCCGACCGCTCCCGTTCCGCCCGGTCCGTCATGGCGTTCCCCCTCCCGGGTGTGCTGCTGCGGCTTGCAGGCTACGCCGCCACCGGCCCGTGCGACCCTCGGACGATCGGTGACCTCCGGTGCCGGACGGGCGGCGGAGGGTCGACGGGCGTGATCCTGGTCACGGCGAGCGGACGGCTGCGCGTTCCATCCGGGACCGGTCGGCCGGGAGCGGGGCGCATCGGCCGGGACCGGCCCGCGTCGGCCGGGAGCGGGGCGGTTGCGCCGGTCCGGGCGGGGCGGCAGCCGGGGAGGTCGACCGGGTGGTGGTACCGGGCGGGTCGGGCCGCGTTCAGGGGGTGAGGGGGCGACCCGACCCACCCGGCACCGTTGGGGCGGGGGGTAAAGCTGCGGCGTCGTCGTCCGCCCGGCGGCGGTGGGGCTGGTCACCGGTCGAACGTGAGCGACGCTCGCAGCATTGTGGGTCGCCGGGCCGGTCGAGGCGAGCCCTCGACCGGCCGACGCCGTACTTTTGTCGGAAACCCGACAGATATTGTCAGCCGCGGACGGCTGCCACCGCGTCCGCCAGCCGACGGACGCCCTCGTCGATCCGGTCCGCGGTCACCGCGGAGAACGCCAGCCGCAGCGCGTGCCGCCCGCCGTCGACCATGAAGTCGCTGCCCTTGACCACGGCGACGCCCCGCTCGGCGGCGGCCGGGGCCAGCCGGTCCACGTCCACGTCGTCCGGGAACTCCACCCAGAGGAAGTAGCCGCCGTCCGGCTCGACGAAGGTCACCTCGGGCAGGTGCCGGCGCAGCGACTCGGCCAGCACCCCGGCCCGCTCGCCCAGCGCCGACGACACCGTGGCGATGGACCGCTGGACGTCACCGGAGACGCAGAACTGGTGCACGATCGCCTGCGCCACCATGCCCGGCGAGATGTAGAGGCTGGTCGCCGACTTGGCGATGTCCGCGATCAGGCTCGCCGGCCCGACCAGGTAACCGACCCGGACCCCGGGGCAGACGGTCTTGGTGAAGCTTGACGCGTGCACCACCACGCCCCGGGTGTCCATCGACAGCATCGACGGCAGCGGCTCACCCCGGAACCGGATGTCGGCGTACGGGTCGTCCTCGAAGATGGTGAAGCCGTACTCGGCGGCGAGGTCGAGCAACTCCCGCCGCTTGTCCAGGGAGAGGGTCACCCCGGCCGGGTTCTGGTAGTTGGGGATCACGTGGGCCAGCCGGGGGCGTACCCCGGATTCCAGCAGCTTGCGCAGCTCGGCGGTGTCCAGACCGTCCGGCTCGATGCCCACGCCGTGGATCTCGCCGCCCATCCGCTGGAGGTTGAGCAGGGTCCGGTCGTACGTGGGCCGCTCCACCACCACGGCGTCGCCGCGCCGGACCAGGTGGTCGAAGAGGAACGCGTCGGCCTGGAGCGAGCCGTTGGTGACGAGCACCTGATCCGCCTCGACGCCGTGCTTCTCGGCGATCCACTTCCGCAGGGGCGGGTAACCGACGGAGGTGCCGTACGCGGTGACCCCGGCGGGGTCGGCGTCGAAGGCACGGACGGCGGCGGCCTTGAGCCCCTCGACATCCACGATGTCCAGCGAGGGCGCGCCACGGGCGAACGAGATCAGCTGCTCGGCGGTCATGCGCACGAGCCTAGGGCCTGGCCGGGGCGCTCCGGCCGGCATACACGCCAAGTTCAACATGCGGGCACGACCGCCGGGCGGAACCGGTCGACCCCGGTGCAGGTCGGGACAGGACCGGACATCGGCGCGGGCGGTCGGCGCTCGCTACTGTCGAAGTGTGCCCACCGAGCCCCTCCGCTGCGCCGGCGCGTTGATCGTGGACGATGGCGTCGAGCTCGCGCCGCACCGGTTCGCCGGTCTGGTCGCCCCGGCGGTCGAGCGGGCGTTCGTGGCCGGGATGCTCGCCGGCCGCGACGGTGGCGGCGCCGAGTTGAGCCAGCG
The DNA here is from genome assembly GCF_036017915.1 of Micromonospora sp. NBC_00421. NCBI lineage: Bacteria > Bacillati > Actinomycetota > Actinomycetes > Micromonosporales > Micromonosporaceae > Micromonospora > Micromonospora sp. NBC_00421. The sequence continues at coordinate 5,518,352 of NZ_CP107929.1, read as the reverse complement.
GTACGGCGGACCGGCCGCCACCGGTTTCCTGGTGGAGTTCCGCACCCGGCTCGCCGCGCCGGGGGGCGTCGTCGACCGGGCCGGCTTCGCGGCGGTCAACCGCTACCGCGACCCGGCGACCTGCCAGCGGGCGCTCGACAAGCAGGTCGCGCACGGCATGATCGCCCGCCGGTCGGACGGCGGCTTCACCGCCACCGAGCGGGGCGTCGACTTCCTCACCGAGCTCTACCAGGTGCACGCCGAGGTGACCGAGGAGCTGTGGGCCGGGCACGACGACCGGGTGCACCGGCTGGTCGAGGCGTGCGGCCGGGTGCTGGCGTACGCGGTGCTGCTGGCCGGTGAGCCGGCTGCCGAACCGGGGCCGGCGTTCGCCGCGATGGCCCCGCCGTACGAGCCGGACGGCACCCCGTCGGGGGTGCTGCTGCTCAACCGGATCGGCACGCTGCGTTACCACCGGGCGGACGCGCACGCCGCCGCGTGGACCGCCGCCGGGCACACCGCGACAAGCGTCGGGGAGCTGTCGGACGGGCCGGAGCGGCGGGCCATCGAGCTGGAGACCGACCGTCGGGCGGCCGGCCCGTACGCGACGTTGACCGCCGACGAGCGGCTGGGCGTGCTCGCCGACCTGGCCGCCCTGCCCGGCTGAGCCACCGACCCGCCCTGCCCGGCTGAACTCCCGGTTGGCGGCGGGTGCCCGGTGACGCGGGGCTATCCTCCACGGTGACCTGGAACGGTGACCCGCAAAGGTGACCTGGAGTCGTACGAGGGAGGCCCCGCATGATCGGGATGGTGCTCGCGGCCGGTGCGGGGCGCCGACTGCGCCCGTACACCGACACCCTGCCCAAGGCGTTGGTGCCGGTGGACGGTGAGACCACCATCCTGGACATCGCGCTGCGCAACCTGGCCGAGGTGGGGCTCACCGAGATCGTGATCGTGGTCGGCTACGCCGCCGACGCGGTCGTACAGCGGCAGCCGGCCCTGGAGGAGAAGTACGGCGTCACCCTCAGCCTGGTGCACAACGACAAGGCCGAGGAGTGGAACAACGCCTACTCGCTGTGGCTGGCCCGGGAGCACTTCGCCCGGGGTGTGCTGCTCGTCAACGGGGACACCGTGCACCCGGTGGGCGTGGAGAAGACCCTGCTGGCCGAGCGCGGGCCGGGCATCCTGCTGGCCGTGGACACCCTCAAGGCGCTGGCCGAGGAGGAGATGAAGACCACCTTCGACGCCGCCGGCCAGCTCACCCGGATCACCAAGCTGATGGATCCGGGCGAGGCGTACGGGGAGTACATCGGCGCGACGCTGATCGAGCCGCAGGTGGCCGGGGCGCTCGCCGACGCGCTGGAGGCGACCTGGCGGCGGGACCCGAACCTCTACTACGAGGACGGCTACCAGGAGTTCGCCGACCGGGGTGGCGAGGTGCGGGCCGCGCCGATCGGTGACGTCTCCTGGGTCGAGGTCGACAACCACGACGACCTGACCCGGGCGCGGGAGATCGCGTGCCGCTACTAGCCCGTACCATCCTGACCCCGCTGCACATCGACGTGCGGCGCGGGGCGGTCGCCGACCTCGCCACGATCCTGGCCGACGGGCGGATCTCCGCCGGCGGCGACGTGGCGGTGGCGGTCGGCCCCGGGCAGGGCGAACAGATCGCCGAGCTGATCCGGCCGTCGCTGCGCTCGGCGGACGTGTTCACCGTGGCCGGCGGCACCCTCGACGCCGCCGACGAGTTGGGCGGCAAGCTCCGCGAACGCTCGTACGACGCGGTGGTCGGCATCGGCGGCGGCAAGACCATCGACGTGGCGAAGTACGCCGCCACCCGGCGCGGGCTGCCGATGGTGACCATGGCGACCAGCCTCGCCAACGACGGCATCGCCTCTCCGGTGGCCAGCCTGATCAACGGCGGCATCAAGGGCTCCTACGGGGTGCACATCCCGATCGCGGTGATCGTCGACCTCGACTTCGTGGCGGCCGGGCCGGACCGGCACAACCGGGCCGGCATCGGCGACGTGGTGAGCAACATCAGCGCCCTGGCCGACTGGGAACTGGCCCGCCGGGTACGCGGCGAACCGGTCGACGGCCTGGCCGCCTCGCTGGCCCGGATGGGCGCGGAGGCGGTGCTCGCACACACCGGCGACATGACCGACGACGCGTTCGTCACGGTGCTGGCCGAGGCGCTGATCTCCAGCGGCCTGGCGATGGCGGTCTGCGGCAGCAGCCGACCGGCCAGCGGCGGCTGCCACGAGATCATGCACGCGATCGACGCCCTCTTTCCCGGCACCTCGTCGCACGGCGAGCTGGCCGGGCTCGGCGCGCTGTTCTGCACCTACCTGCGGGGTGACCTGCGGCGCTTCGCCGAGATGTCGGCCTGCCTGGGCCGGCACGGGCTGCCCCGGCACCCCGCCGACGTGGGCCTGACCGACGACCAGTTCGTCGAGGCGGTGCAGTTCGCCCCGGCCACCCGCCCCGACCGGTACACCATCCTGGAGCACCTGGCCATGTCGGTTACCGAGACGCGGGAGCGGCTGGCAGACTACGCCGGTGCACTCCGCGACCACTGTGGCTGAACCCCGTCCCACCGTTGCCGACTTCCACCGGGTAAACCGGGGCGGCGGCCTGTTCAGCGAGTCGGTCAGCCAGTGGCTGGGTGCCGTCTTCGCCCTGGTCGCCCAGCGTCTCGGGCTGCGCCCGACCGCGTTGACCATCACCAACCTGGTGCTCGGCCTGGCCGCCTCGGTGACGGTGGTGGCGCTCGCCGACCGGGTCGCCGCCGGCACCGTCCCGGCCTGGGTAGTCGGGCTGGTCGCGCTGGTCGGCTGGCAGGTGGCGTACGCCCTGGACTGCGCGGACGGGCAGCTCGCCCGGGTGACCGGCCAGGGCAGCGCGGCCGGTGCCCGGGTCGACGTGCTCTGTGACGTGGCCGCCCAGATCGCCCTGGTCGCCGCCCTGTCCGCCACCGCCGTGGCGCAGCGCCCGGAAACGCCGACCTGGCTGATCGCGACCTTCGCCGGCACCTGGATGGTCAACCTGGTGACCTCGGTGATGCAGTCCGGCCCGAACGCGGCCAGCATGGTCACCTCGACCTCGCTGCCGGTACGCCTGGCGAAGCTGGTCCGCGACTACGGCGCGGTGATCTTCGTGGCGGGGTTGGTGCTGATGCTCGCCCCGGCGCTGGTGTTCTGGGTGATCGTGGCGTTCACCATCGTCAACGGCGGGTTCCTGCTGGCCAGCATCGCCTTCTCGGCCCGCGCCTCGCTGCGCTGACCCACACTCGCGCGGGCCATGTCGGCCCGCCCGGCTTGATCGACTCAGCTGGGTCGATGGAGTGGTATCAAGCGCTCCGATACCGCTACATCGCACCATCGAGTCGGGTTGATCCCCTGCACGGGCGCGCTGATCTCTGGGCAACAGAATCTTGGCTTCCCCGAGCGCAGACCCTTCCAAGAAATCGACGTTTATCGTAACGTGACACCTTGCAGGCAAGCGCTTTCCCGAGGTGTACGGCACGCCGGTGAGCGCCCTGCGGCGCGGACCCGTCCGCCACCACCACCCGTCCCTTGATCCATTCGGAGGACACGTGAGCACACGTGAGAACGGCGCACCAGCACGCCACCGGCGGTGGCGACTCGCCCTGGTGCCGCTCGCCACCGTCGGGCTGGTCGCTGCCGGCCTGGTCGTGACCCAGACCGGTGCCCAGGCCGCCACCTGGCCCACGGCCAAGAGCACCACCACAGTCACCAGCACCCAGTCGGTCAGCGGCACCAAGGACTACGGCCTGGTGCGCTTCAAGGCCGGCGGCGCGATGGGCGACGGCGGCCAGAGCGAGAGCCAGAAGCCGATCCTCGAACTGGCCGACGGCGCGACGATCAAGAACGTGATCATCGGCTCGCCGGCCGCCGACGGCATCCACTGCAAGGGCACCTGCACGCTGGTCAACGTGTGGTGGGAGGACGTCGGCGAGGACGCCGCCACCTTCAAGGGCGGCTCGTCGGCGAACTACACGGTCGACGGCGGCGGTGCCCGGTCCGCCTCGGACAAGGTGTTCCAGCACAACGGCGGCGGCAAGCTGACCATCAAGAACTTCGACGTCAGCAACTTCGGCAAGCTGTACCGGTCGTGCGGCAACTGCTCGACCCAGTACAAGCGGACCGTCGTCATCCAGAACGTCACGGTGACCGCCCCCGGCAAGGTGCTCGCCGGCATCAACACCAACTACGGCGACACCGCGACGTTCTCGGGCATCACCATCTACGGCGACAGCAGCCGGAAGATCTCCATCTGCGACCGCTACACGGGCAACAGCTCCGGTGCCGAGCCCGTCAAGACCGGCAGCGGGCCCGACGGTACGTACTGCAAGTACACGTCGTCGAACATCGTCTACAAGTAACTCCCACGCCAAACCCCAGGCGGGCCGCGCACTTCCCCAGGTGGACGTGCGCGGCATGGCGGGTTGGATCAGGCCGGATGCTCTTCGTTCGAGCTGTCGGCTTGCGCGACGAGACGGCGGACAGCGTCGGCGTGAGGGTCACCGAGTGGGTCGAGGATCTGGAGTGCTTGCTGCCAGCAGCGCTGTGCATCGGGGTGTTGGCCGGCGGCATGGTAGGTGTCGCCGAGGCCGGCGAGGGTGAGCCCTTCGCAGCGTCGGTCGTCGAATCTGCGGAAAAGCTCCAGTGCCCGCTGATGCTGTTCGAGGGCTTCGTCGAGTTGGCCGGCCTGCTGGTAGGCCAAGCCGAGGGGGTAGGAGGCCCAGGCGACGCTCCACTGGTCGTTGATGCCGTCGAGGACGGCGACCGCTTGGCGGTATTGGGTGATAGCGATATCGAGGTGTCCCCGTGCGCGGTGGCAGTTGCCGAGACTGAGCAGCGACATGCCTTCGCCTCGGGCGATGCCGTGACGCCGGAAAAGCTCCCGTGCCTGGCCGTACAGATCGAGGGCTTCTTCCAACTGGCCGAGTTCCTCGTGGATGAGGCCCAGACCCCGGAGGCAGAATCCTTCCACCCAGTGGTCGTTGACGTCGCGACTGGCCTCGACGCCTTGGCGGTAGCAGTCGAGCGCGGCATCGCGCTGCTCCGTCCGCCAGTAGGCGTCGCCGAGGCAACGGAGGTTGGCGGCCTCGCCGAGGCGGGACCCGGTGGACCGTGCGGCGTGTAGGCCGGTGAGGTGGATCTCGCGCCAGTCGGCCCAGTACGACTTGAGTTCGAAGAAGCCGTCACTGACCACAGGGATCTGCCAGGCGATGTCGTGGTCACCCAACTGGTCTGCTTGTCGAACGTTGTCGAGGAGGTTGAGGCGTTCCCGCTCGAACCAGGCCATTGCCTCGGCCACGGCGCTGGGAGGAGTGAGCGGTACGTCAGGTCCGGCTGGGGGCAGCGGGATGGCGTGGGAGTAGGGAAGGATGATCTTCCGGCCTTCCTCGGCCATCCACAGGTACCAGGTGTAGACGCGGCGTCGCGCTCGGCGTTGCTGTTCGGGGGTCTCTTCGCCCTGCGCGCGTTCGAGGGCATAGGCGCGCAGAAGGTCGTGGAACAGGTACCGGTCGCGGGCAGGATTCTGTACGAGGTGCGCAGCGGTGAGCTGGTCGAGGAGGTTGCGGGCTCGGGGCAGGTTCACGCCGGTGATGGCTGCGGCTGCGGCGGCGGAGATGTCGGAGCCGGCATGCAATCCGAGGATGCGGAAGAACCGCGTCGTGTCCTCCGGCAGAGCCTGATAGGACCAGGAGAACACCGCCCGGACGTCGGACAGTTCGTCACCGTCGATGGTGAGGGCATCAAGTTGACGCTCAACGAGTGCCAGGTCAGCCACGAACTCCGCGAGGGTGGCATGGGGGGTGTTGGCGATGCGTTCGCCGAGGATCCGCAGGGCGAGCGGGAGGTAGGCGCAGCGGCGGGCGAGTTCGGCGGCGGCCTGCGGCTCGCCGTTGACGCGGTCGCCGCCGATGCTGTCGCTCAGCAGCGCAACTGCTTCGTCGGGGGACAGGACATCCAGGGTCATCCGTGACGCTCCTTCCCGCGCGACGAGGCCGGAGAGCCGGCTGCGGCTGGTGATGATCGCCATGCAGCTCGGGGTCGCCGGCAGCAGCGGCCGGACCTGGCCGACCGTGGACACATTGTCCACCACGATCAACACCCGCTTGCCGGCCAGGACGGACCGGTAGAGGGCGGCGCGTCCCTCGGTATCCGTCGGGATCTGATCGGCAGGCACATGGAGGGCGCGCAGGAATGTGTCCAATGCCTGTCCGACGTCCAAGGCCGGTCCGGGGCCGTAGCCGCGCATGTCGACGTAGAGATCGCCGTCGGCGAACCACTGCCGGACCCGGTGCGCCCAGTGCACGGCCAAGGCTGTCTTGCCCACGCCGGGGGCGCCCGCGATGGCCGCAACCGTCATCGACTGGCCGCCAGCAGCCGTCGCGTTCTCGGCTGGCAGTGCGGCGTCCAGTCGGGTGATGGTCTGCTGGCGGTTGACGAAGCGGGTCGCGTCGAAGGGCAGTTGGCGAGGTGGTGGAGGTGGTGGTCCCGCACGCCCGAACAGGTTGATGCCGCCGTACACCGTCCCGGCCTGAACGACGGCCTCAGCATCTCCTGACGACTCGTTGTGGGCGGTGTGCATGCTGGCTCCCTCCCCGGTGAGTGGCGATCTATGGGGAGCGGGGTTGGAGTCGGGCTGCGTACGTCCGGTAGGGGATGGATGCCGCGACGGCGGCGTCACGCCAGTGGTTGGCCTGGACGATCTTCTCCGGTTCGCTGATCAACTCGCCGGAGACGAACCGCCCCTGCTCGTCGTAGTACATCGCCACGAGTCGCGAGGAGTCGAACAACCAGTAGTCGTAGTGCGGCAGTGCTGCCGGCCAGTCGTCGCCCGAGACCACGATGAGACGGACGTCCTCGCCGGCCTCGACCGTGTGTTCGTAGGCCCAGCCGCATTCGAACCGGACATAATCCGAAACCGGCTCAGCGACGACATGGACGCGGTGCATGTGCTTGCCAGCTGATGCCGCCGCCCGCACGGTGTCACACCAGGAGGCGATCCCGGGAAACTCGCCGCGGGTCTCGCCCGCCAGGAACCGGGCGAACTCATCCTGCTCGTACGACACGTCGTACCGTTGAAGCGTCTCCAGCCGGTAGGCCGTGTATCGGAAGTCGCGGAACAGTTGGTTGAACTCGGCGTCATCGAGTGAGGTGAACGGGCGGGTCACCCCTGGTTCACCGCAGCCCGGGACTCGCGGTAGCGCTCGATCGCGCCGAGCACCACGTCGGCGGAGATCCGCACCGCGCCCTCCCCGGGAAGCACGTTCTCCAACTCGCCGAGGGTGTCGCCGTCGACCAGGTGTCCCTGGACGACCAGCTCCCCATTGTCCGCGAGGTAGACCGTCGGACAGCCGTTGCCGCCCGACCCGGGGTCCTTGTAGAGCTTGGTCAGCTTCACTGCGACCTCCGACGAATCACATGCCCAGCCAGGGCCTTCGGTGACGAAGCTAGTGCGTAGCGTAGTGGTCGAACAAGTTGTTATCGTCAATCCGATCTGGATAGCTCGGACATGCTTGACCGTCTTCGGTTGGTCCTTGTGCCGGCCGGAGCCGGCCGCCTGGAGGTGGACCGACGGTGGACCCAATCATGGTTACCGCAGCGACAACGCTCGTCGCGTGGACGACCACCGAGATTGCCGAGGGCGGCCGGCTGGCAGTGTCCGCGCTGACCGATTTCCTGCGGGACCGATTTCGGCGCGAGCCCGAGGCGCGGAAGGTCATCGAGGGTGTGCTCCACCAGCCGTCACCGGACAACGCGCGTACCCTTGCCCTTCTCTTGGACCGCGAGGCCCGACGCGACCCGGCGTTCGGTGCAGAGTTCCAGGAGCGTTGGAAGCAGGCCAACGCGGCCGTCGCGGCAGGCCGGGACAGCGTGACGAACTCCATCTCGGGCGATGTCAGCGGGCCCGTGGTGCAGGCCCGCGACGTCCATGGGGGTATCTCGTTCGGCGGGTCGTGAAGGAGACCGGCGGCGACCGCAGTCAGGTTCTCGGACGTTGCCGGGGTGCTGGGCATCAGCCTGGCCATGACGTCGGGGGTGGGCCGAAGGCGCGACGGGCGGCCCGGACGGCCAGCGCGGCGAGGGCTGCGTTGGCACCACCGCCGATCACCGCGCCAACGCCGAACGGTGCCACCCGGCCGAGCACGATGATGCCCTGCCTGGTGCCGTATTTGGTGATGAAGTGTCTCCCCAGCACCTTGTTGATCTGACGCAACGTCTCGCCGGAGACGTGCCCGACGATCACCCGTCCCCAGTGTTGACCCGTGCGTTCGGCGACCTTGGTGATGGTGGCGGAGCCGGAGCCGCCGAGCATGATGCCCATGACGATCGTCCGGCGGCGCTCGACCTCGTCGATGGGGACGCCGTACACCTCGGCGATGGAGAGCGCGAAGAGGGCGCTCAACTGGAGGGACGAGAGGAACTCGCCGCCTGACAGCGCCAGTGCCACTCCCGTGCCGACGCCGGGGGCGGCTGCGGCTCCGCCGACTGCGGCACCCGTCCCGGTCAGGGCGCTGACGTACATCCGCTCCAGGTTGCGGATCACCTCGGCGGGGGTCGCCTCGGGGTTGCGTTGGCGGGCCCGCGCGATGTTCTTGCGCACCAGTGGGCTCTGGAGGGTGATCGCCTTGTCCAGCAGATCGAGGACCCGCTGCCCACCTCCGGCCGCTTCCGGAACCGGCCCGTCGTGGGCATCTGTCACCATGCGTCGAACTCCTCGGATCCACCGGCGTCCACTATGGTCGCGGTCGCTCAGGTTACGTGGTGGGACGCGGCGGCAGCCAGACGTACGTATGCGCGCAATGCGGCGGGTAACCACCCGCCGGCCGTACCGGACCCACCCCCGCCACCAGCGCAAACTTGCACGGTGGCTGCCGGGCTGAGACATGGGCGAGCCCGACTATCGCCTTCTTTACAGGCAACGGCGCTGCCTTCCGCTCCCAGCGCCGCGCCTCACGGTGATCGACTTACCTGGGGCGAAGTAGCGGTATCGACCGCGCCCGGACGCCGCTACTTCGCCGCAGCACACCCGGCCCAACGGGCCGTCGGCTACGTTGCGCCGAGTGCCCGTAGCAGGTGATGCATGCCGGAGGACGGGTTGTCGTCGGGAAACGCGGTGCCGTTGTTGGCGTGCCGCTTTTCGAGTTGCTCGGCCCGGCGGGCGGCCTGCTTTCGCAGCGGCATATAGATGCTGCTGTCGATGCTCTTGCCGGTGCGGCCGTCAAGCTTGCGGCTCATCTTCTCGGCTTCCGCCGTGTCGACGAACTTCGTGTGCTCGCTGTGGTGCAGGATCAGCCACAGCTCGAAGCACGGGTTCGAGATCACCAGCCCGACACCCTTGGCCTGAGCGAACTGCTTGGCGCGATGCAGGTTCGGATGGTTCTTCGGCCATTCCACATCGAAGATGCACCAGCACTCGTCCACCTCCGGGTCGGCGAGGCGGTCGGCCGCCATCTGCACGAGTGTGAGCGGGACGCCCTGGTCGGGGTGGATTTCGAGGTTGAGGGCGGTGTTGTCCGCGATTTCGGGCAGCTTCTTCAGCCCGTTGATGTAGTCGGGCTCGGAGTTGATGCCCTCGCAGAACACGACGACCGTGCGCAACTCCGGGCGTCGAGCGACGGTGCGCTTGAGGGGCTTCGTTTCCCGGCGGCGTGGGCTCATCGTGTCGTCAGCCGATCAGACCGAGCGCCCGCAGGAACTCCGTCTGGTCGACCTGGGGGAGCGCGCCGAACCGGCCGTGCAGGTAGGCACTTTCGAGGTTCTGCGATTTCCGCACCCGCTCGCCGGCGAACTCGGCGAGCGCGCCGAGCCGGGTGGAGCCATCGAGTTGTTTCTCTGTGAGCCAGACCTCGTCCCGGTTCAGATGGTTGAGCAGGCTGGTGTCATGCGAGGTGAAGATGAGTTGAGCGCCGTGGGGGTTGGTGACCGGGCTCTGGAAGACCCGCAGCAGCTCTGCGGACAACGTCGGATGCAGGCTGGCGTCCAGCTCGTCGAAGATGACGATCGACCCTGCCCGTAGCGCGGTCAGCACCGCCCCGATCAGGCCGAACCACGTTTTTGTTCCTTCCGATTCGGCAGAGAAGTCGAGCGGCGCGGAATCGTTTCCGGATCTGTGCAGGAGTCGTAGACGGCGTTGGGTCATCGTCCCGCCGCCGGCAGAGACAACTTCCTGCATGTCGATGACCACATCTTCGATGCCCAGGTCGGCAAGGCGCAGCAGTGCCAGTGCCTGTTGCCGACTGCTCAGCGTCGACCAATCTTTCCCCTCGTCGCCGGGGGCGGTTTCTCCTTCGCTGACGAAGGGAACCAGTAATGGCTGTTCGTTGTCTGGTCCATCGAACCAGCGGGCCGTGTCGGGCTTGCCGGAGTGCCGCGGCCTAAACAAGTTGTAGAACGCTCCCGGCCGGCGCGGGCGCGGCAGTTGGCCGAGCACCTGAATGCGCAGGATCTCTCTGGCGAAATTCGTGACGAGCGGCTCGTCGAAGCGGCGCGCGGCGGACAGGGCGAGTGTACTTTCCGTCAGCAACTCGCGAGTCCCGGACAGTGCGCCCAGCCCGCGCTGGAGCTTAAGCTCGGAACCCTCCCGCTCAAAGATCCGGCGTTGCTTCTTCTCGGGATAGTGGAAAAGTCCCTCGTAAATGATGTGGCGGGCGTCGAGTTCGACGACGTATTCGAAGCGCACACCGCCCACTGTGGTTTCTATGACGAACTCGCTGGACCTGGCCGGTGCCGGGCCGAAGGCGAAAGGCTCCAGCGGAATCTCGTCTTCCCACAGCCGGAGTGAGTTTTCAACCGCGTCGCGCAGCCAGGCGAGCGCGCCGACGACGTTGGACTTGCCGGAGGCGTTCGGCCCGTAGATCGCGGCTCGGGTCAGCAGGCTCTCACCGAGGTGTGGGGCGTCCCGGGCTGCCTCGCGGTCGCGGTCCACCGCCACCATCGACAGCTCGACACCTTCGGCGATCGACCGGTAGTTGCTGGCCTCGAACCTGATAAGCACAGGTGCACGCTACCGCAGGTCAGGGCGCAACCAGCGCTGGTGTTTCGCAGGATTCCGACGAAAACCGGCCTGTTTCTGCATCGGGGGCGCGATGTAGCTGACCTTTTGGCATCCGCCGGCGACACTGAGCGGCCCGTCGGTGTTGATCGGCTTGCCCAGTGAGCGGCTCGTCCGCTCCGAGGAGGCAGGCCCCCCGCTTCGATCTGCCGAGTGATCAAGAGGTTTGCGTCAACTTTGATCTTCCCGATGACGCAAGCCTCTTGATCACCGGGACGTCGGAGGTGTCAACCGCGCGCAGGATACCGCTACTTCGACCCACGGGTTTTGCTCCGCTCAACGGTCGGTGACGGGGGTTCGTCTGCGCCTCGGGCCTTCCATGGTTGGTGCTCGGTGATCCAGGCTTCCACGTCGTGCACGAGCCAGACCGATCCGCCGGCCAACCGGTCGAAGGGGTCGGGGAAGTCGGGGCGGCTGGTGAGCTGGACGATGCGGACGCGTGACACGCTCAGGCGCTGCTGAAGCTCGGCGCTTCCGTAGAGGTTCCGCCGCCTGCCCGTCATCGGGCTTCGACCATGCGGGAAAGCAGCGCGCCCCGGCCTCCGCGACGGGGGCCGGGGCAGGTCACTGCCGCATTCGGTACGACGGGCGGAGTCAGTTGTGCTTGAGGGAGTCGACGAAGGTACGCCAGCCCTGAGTGTCGAAGGCGAGGGTGGGGCCGGTCTTGTCCTTGCTGTCCCGGACGGCCACCCCGTCGCGAAGGTCCGCCACTTCGACACACTGGCCGTTGGCGTCGCTTCGGCTGCTCTTGCGCCACTCCGCGCGTGAACGGTCCATGCCGCCTCCCCTATGTCATGTCCTTTGCGATAGCGGCGATCAGGTCCCGCGACTTGGTGACGCTGAGTGCTGCCGCATGCAGGTGAGTGTAGGTAAGCGTAACCCGCCGTAAGTCATCCTCGCGTTCGAGATAGGCGTCTCCCGCCTGGCTCACCACGTACACGACCGGGCTGTGGATGTCCTCCGGGAACTCCAGGATCGAGAAGGAACCCACGGTGCCGGGGTGCCAGCCCTCGCCGAACGGCAATACCTGAAGCTCGATGTTCGGCCGGTCGCCCATCTCGATGAGATGGTGGAGTTGGGCGCGCATGACATCTGGGCCGCCGGTCTGACGATGTAGCACGCCCTCGTCGACGATTGCCCAGAGCTTCAGGACCGGCTCTTCGGTCAGGCAATCCTGCCTGGTCATCCGCACCGCGACGCGGCGGCGTGCTTCCTCGCTCTGTCCCGGCCAAGCAGCACTGGTGATCGCATGGGCGTATGCCTCGGTCTGGAGCAACCCGGGTACAACGGCCAGCTCGAAGTTTCGGACTGCGATCGCTGCGGACTCCAGCCCGATGTACATGCTGTAAGGGTTCGGGAGCTGGCCGAACTTCGCCCACCAACCTCGCTCCTTGCCTTGGCGCTGGAGGTCGAGAGCGGTTTGCCGTATCCGATCGTCACTGACGCCGTAGCGGCTGAGCATCACGATCACGTCGGCCCGGCTGACGCCGACCACGCCTGATTCGATCTTGTAGATCTTCGACTCGGAACAGCCCAGTTCGGTCGCAATCTCCTTGTGCGAGACGCCGGCTATCTCACGAAGCCGATGCAGCTCCCGGCCGAGTTGCCACCGCGCGATCGTCGGACCGCTCGTCCTCGCCACGTCTACCTCCAAGGTCGCGAACACCGTCAGTGTTCCCCTTTCCATCGCCAGGATCAAGGTCGCCAGGCGAAAGGCGAGCCTCCCAAGAAACTTTCCATGGAAGCCTAGACTTGCCGAACCAAGGTTGTCACTCTTGGTGCGGAAGTAGCTACGTCTCGGGAGGTGTCCATGGCTCGGCATGCGAAGGATTCGGCGTACCCCGGTCTGCTGGCGAGGCTCTGGCGGCCGTTCAGGCGTCGTCGGGTCAACCCGCTCGACCGCCTCCGGCCGGCGACGAACCATGCGGAGCGCCTGGCGGCGTACCGGGTGATCGGGGTGGCGCGGGTGCCCCACCTGCCGGAACGGCCGCTGCTGCCGGAACGGCCGCTGTTGACGCTGGCGGGGGAGTACCGGGCGGGGTGCTGGTCGTGAAGGCGCGGCGCAAGTCCGACCGGGCGGACCGGGGCGAGCAGATCCAGGCGGCGGAGCGCGAGGCGGCCCGGCAACGGATCCTCGCCCAGGCCGAGGCGGAGCGGATACCGGCCGAGGAGACCACCAGGGCGGTGCCGGATCGGCGGTGGCGTCGTGGACAGCAGTGAGCTGCTGCCTGTCGGCCGGCGGGTGGCGTACTGGCGGGGGCGGCGCAGGTTGTCGCAGCAGGTGTTCGCCGATCGGCTCGGCAGGTCGAAGTCCTGGGTCGACAAGGTCGAGCGCGGTATCCGGTCGCTCGACAAGGTGTCGACGTTGCGGGAGATCGCCGCCGTGCTGCGGATCGACGCCGCCGTGCTGCTCGGCAGGGACACCCAACCCGCCGTGACGGCTCAGGGGGTCGAGAGGGTGGCGCGGATCCGGGAGGCGCTGTCGGCGTACGAAATCGCTCTGGGTCGACCGGCGGCCCGTGGGGTGCCCTCGGCCGACCGGGTGGTCCGGGATGTCGAGCACACCTGGGTGCTGTTCCAACATGCCCGGTATCCGCAGGTGACCGACGTTCTGCCGGGTCTGCTGGCCGGCGTGCAACGGGTAGCCGCCGACGATCACGAGCGGAGCCGCCCGCTGCTGGTGGAGGTCTACCGGCTCACCGCGTCGCTGCTGGTGAAGCTCGGCGAGGCCGAGCTGGCCTGGCTGGCCGCAGATCGGGCCATGGCAACCGGGGCCGGCGACCCCCTGCTGGTGGCCGCCGCCACGGTGCAGCTCGGGCAGGTGTTCCGCGCCTCGGGGTGGCCACGGGCGGCGGTGTCGGCGGCGCTCGCCGCCGCGTACCGGATCGCCCCGCTCGAACCCGAGGACGGTGACCCTGGCGAATTGTCGTTGTGCGGGACGCTGCTGGTGCAGGCCGCCCTGGCAGCGGCCCACCGGGGTGACGACCGCGCCACCGGTGAACTCCTCGACGAGGCCGCCGACATGGCCGCGCAGGTCGGCGAGGGCCACGACCACCACCGGACCGCGTTCGGGCCGACGGCGGTCGACCTCGCCCGTACCGCCGTCGCCCTCGACCTGGGCCATGCCGGCGAGGCGGTGGCCTGGCACGAGAGGACGACCCGGCGGGACGCCTGGCGGTGGCTGCCGCTGGAACACCGGGCGGCGCACCTGATCGACGCGGCCCGCGCCTACCTCCAGGCCGACGACCCGGCCAACGCCGGCCGGGTGCTGGCCGACGCCGACCGGATGGCACCCGCCGAGGTGCGCCACCGACCGGTCGCCCGGGACGTGCTCGGCCAGGTGGCCCGCGCCCCGCACGCCCCGGCCACGAGCATCCAGCTCGCCGCCGCCCTCGGGGTGACCTGACCATGACCGGGCCGCACCTGTCGCTGGCGCAGATCCGCAACCGGCTGATCCTCACCGCCCGAGCGGTCCTCCGCGACCACCGGCCCGGCCCGGACGGTCACTGTCGGGTCTGCCGGATTCCGGACTGCCGATTGTCGGCCGCCGCCCACGACGTCCTCGACGCCGCCGCTGCCTGCCGGCCAGCAAGTCCTGGCCGGCAAGCCCGCTCCACTTGACCATTGGCGAGGGCTAGCCTGTGAGGCCAAGCATGACGCGACACCCATGGGGACGAGGCACGTGATAACCGGTGAACTGAAGAGCAGGATCGATCGCGTCTGGGATGCCTTCTGGTCGGGCGGCATCTCCAACCCGCTGGAGGTGATCGAGCAGATCACCTACCTGCTCTTCATCAAGCGGCTGGACGAGATCGAGACGCGGGAGTTGAAGAAGGCGGAACGTTTCCCGGACGCCTCGGTCACCCTGCGGTTCAAGCCGGACGAGCAGGAACTCCGCTGGTCGAGGTTCAAGGACCTGGATCCGGAGACGATGTTCAAGACCGTCACCCACCAGGTGTTCCCGTACCTCCAGCGGCTCGGTGGCGACGGCTCCACCTATTCGCACCATATGCGGGACGCCCGGTTCACCATCCCCAGCCCGGCGCTTCTCGACCGAGTGGTCGACATGCTCGACAAGCTCCCGATGGATGACCGGGACACCAGGGGTGACCTCTACGAGTACATGCTCAGCAAGATCGCCACGGCCGGACACAATGGACAGTTCCGCACCTCCCGGCACATCATCCAGCTCATGGTCGAGATGACCGCCCCGAGGCCGGACGACGAGATCTGCGACCCGGCCTGCGGCACCGCTGGCTTCCTGGTCGAGGCCAACGAGTACGTCCGGCGCGTCCACCCGGAGGCGCTGCTCGACACGAAGCAGCGGGAACACTTCCACGGGAACATGTTCCACGGCTTCGACTTCGACGGCACGATGCTGCGGATCGGCAGCATGAACATGCTGCTGCACGGCGTGGACAGCCCGGATATCCGCTACCGCGACTCGCTCGCCGAGAGCGTCAGCGGCGAGTCCGAGAAGTACTCGCTGATCCTGGCCAACCCGCCGTTCGCCGGCAGCCTCGACTACGAGAGCACGTCCAAGGACCTCCAGCGGGTCGTCAAGACCAAGAAGACCGAGCTGTTGTTCCTCGCCCTCTTCCTCCGGCTGCTCAAGCCCGGCGGGCGGGCGGCCGTGATCGTGCCGGAGGGCGTCCTCTTCGGATCGAGCAAGGCGCACAAGGAGCTGCGCCGGATGCTGGTCGAGGACCAGAAGCTCGACGGAGTGGTCAAGCTGCCCAGCGGCACCTTCAAGCCCTACTCGGGCGTCTCCACCGCGATCCTGTTCTTCACCAAGACCAACAGCGGCGGGACCGACCACGTCTGGTTCTACGAGGTGACCGCCGACGGCTGGAGCCTGGACGACAAGAGGACTCCGTTGCTGCCGGCCGAGAAGTTGGGGCCGGGTGCGGTGCTGACCGGGGACGAGCATGCGAAGAACAACCTGCCGGACGCGTTGGCGCGGTGGTCCCGCCGGGGCGGGGACGAGTTGCAGCGGGCGCGGACCGAGCAGAGCTTCTGTGTGCCCAAGGCCGACATCGTCGAGCAGGGCTACGACCTCAGCCTCAACCGCTACAAGGAGATCGTCCACGAAGAGACCGAACATCGCTCGCCACTGGACATCCTGGCCGATCTGGAACGCCTGGAATCCGAGATCCAGCAGGGCATGACCGACCTGAAGGCGATGCTCGGATGAGCGCGCCGGCCTCTTCCAAGCTGGCAGATGTCGCTTCGATCAATCCAAGGCTGACCAGTCGTCCGGCAGACGATGATCTCATCTCATTCGTTCCCATGTCTGCGGTTGACGGCCAGACCGGAACCACAGAGATGGGCGAGGAACGAGCTTTCGGCGAGGTCAGCAAGGGTTACACCGTTTTTTCCGATAAGGATGTCCTGGTCGCGAAGATCACCCCCTGCTTTGAAAATGGCAAGATTGCTCAGGCTGGGCTCAAGCATCGGATAGGCGTCGGTTCGACCGAGTTCCATGTGATTCGCCCAAACCAAACCCGGCTTGACGCGCGCTATCTCCTCCATTTCCTGCGTAGGCCCCAAGTTCGCGTCGCCGGTGAACGTCGGATGACTGGCAGTGCAGGGCAACGTCGCGTACCGGAAGCCTTCCTCGCTGGTCTTTCGGTTCCGACTCCGTCTCTGTTGGAGCAGAAGAGAATCGCCGACGTGTTGGATCGGGCGGACGAACTCCGCGCCAAGCGCCGGGAATCCCTCGCTCACCTGGACGTCCTCACTCAATCCATTTTTCTTGAGATGTTTGGAGGTACGCACAGCATTCTAACGGATTGGCCAACCGCTACTCTTGGAGAGCTCCTTGATTTCCTGACAAGTGGCTCACGGGGCTGGGCCGTCCATTATGCAGATCACGGAGACCTCTTCCTCAGGATTCAGAACGTACGAGGTGGTGAACTCCTGCTGGAAGACGTTGCTTACGTGCAAGCGCCGGAAACCGCTGAAGCAAGGCGAGCAAGGGTGGAGCCGGGCGATGTCTTGTTAAGCATTACGGCGGATCTCGGCCGCACAGCCGTTGTCCCAGATGGTCTCAGTACGGCTTACATTAACCAGCATCTTTCAATTCTTCGATGCTCAAAACTGGAGCCGGTGTACCTTTCTGCTTATTTGTCGTCACCAATTGGGCAAGATCAAATCCTTCGAAGAAACCGTCAGGGAGTTAAAGCTGGCCTGAATTTTGACGACGTGAAGGGCGTTGCTATACCGTGTCCTCCACGTGCTATTCAGCTAAAGTACGCGGAACGTACTGAAGCCGTGCGGCGACTCAGAACGCAGTATCGAACAAGTTCGGCCGAACTAGATGCGTTGTTCGCGTCGTTGCAGGATCGGGCTTTCCGGGGGTTGCTCTGATGTGAGACGCTCTGGGGCTGTCCACCATGGGGGGTCGACGACCGATGAGCAACTTCGCGTTCCTGCGGGCCGAGTGGCCCGAGCTGCTTGACGAGGCCCTGCGGGCCGAGCGGCTGGCCGTCGCCGACCCGCGGGGCTCGTGCTTCTATGCCCGGCGCACCCTGGAACTCGCGCTCGGCTGGCTCTTCGACGCCGACGCGACGCTGAAGCGCCCGTACAAGAACGATCTTTCTGGAAAGATCCACGAGCCGACGTTGCGCAACCTGGTCGGCACCGCCCTCCAGGTCAAGATGAACGTCATCCGCAAGCAGGGCAACCGGGCCGTGCACGAGAAGACGCCGGTGACCGACAAGGACTCGGTGCCGGTCCTGCGCGAGCTGTTCCACGTCACGTACTGGATCGCCCGGCACTACACCCGCGACCAGGCGCACCTGCCGGCGAGCGCGTTGGCCTTCGACCCGGATCTGATCTCCCGTCCGGCCCCCTCCGAGGTGCGGCAGCAGACCCGGGCCGAGCTGAAGGTGCTCGCCGAGAAGCTCGCCGCCCGGGACGCGGCGCTCGCCGCCGAGCGGAAGAAGAGCGCCACCCTCGATGCCGAGCTGGCGAAGCTGCGCGCCCAGATCGCCGCCGCGAAGGCCGCCAACGAGGCCCGCCCCGACGACCACGACTACGACGAGGCGCAGACCCGCGACCTCTACATCGATCTCATGCTGGCCGAGGCCGGCTGGCGGCTCGACGGGCCGGACGACCGCGAGTTCCCGGTGACCGGCATGCCCAACGGCTCGGGCACCGGCTTTGTCGACTACGTGCTGTGGGGTGCCGACGGCAAGCCGCTCGCGGTGGTCGAGGCCAAGCGCGCCCGGCGGGATGCCACCGACGGCAAGCAGCAGGCCAAGCTCTACGCCGACTGCCTGGAGCAGCGGTACGGTCAGCGGCCGGTCATCTTCTACACGAACGGTTACGACACCTGGCTGTGGGACGACACCGGCTACCCGCCCCGCCCGGTGCAGGGCTTCTACACCCGCGACGAGCTGGCCCTGCTGATCCAGCGCCGCTCCACCCGCCTGGCGCTCGCGGACGTGCCCATCAAGCCGGAGATCGTCGAGCGGCACTACCAGCACCGGGCGATCCGGAAGATCGGCGAGGCGTTCGAGCGGGACCGGCAGCGCCAGGCGCTCGTGGTGATGGCCACCGGCGCGGGCAAGACCCGTACCGTCATCGCCCTGGTCGACGTGCTGATGCGGGCCAACTGGGTCAAGCGGGTGCTCTTCCTGGCGGACCGCACCGCCCTGGTCAACCAGGCGGTCAACGCGTTCAAGGCGCACCTGCCCGAGGCGGCCACCGTCAACCTGGTCACCGAGAAGGACACCGAGGGCCGGGTGTACGTCTCGACGTACCCGACCATGATGGGCCTGATCAACGAGACCGCGACCGGTGGACGGCGCTTCGGGGCCGGCTACTTCGACCTGGTCATCATCGACGAGGCGCACCGGTCGGTCTACCAGAAGTACCGGGCGATCTTCTCCTGGTTCGACAGCCTCCTGGTCGGGCTCACCGCGACCCCGCGCAACGAGATCGACCGCAACACCTACAGCCTGTTCCACCTTGAGGACGGCGTCCCCACCGACCACTACGACCTCGAAGAGGCGGTGGAGGAGGGCTACCTCGTCCCGCCGCGCGCGTTCTCCGTGGAGACCGATTTCCAGTGGTACGGCATCCGCTACGACGACCTCAGCGAGGAGGACAGGGACCGCTGGGACTCGCTCGACTGGGGTGACGACGAGCCGCCGGAGAACGTCGACGCGGACGCGGTCAACAAGTGGGTGTTCAACGAGAAGACAGTGGACAACGTCCTGGCGACGCTGATGACCCACGGCCACAGGGTGGCCGGCGGTGACCGGATCGGGAAGACGATCATCTTCGCCAGGAACCAGGATCACGCCGACTTCATCCAGAAGCGGTTCGACGACGCGTATCCGATGCACGCCGGCCACCGCGCCCGGGTCATCACGCACAAGACCGAATACGCGCAGAGCCTCATCGACGACTTCTCCCAGCCGGAGAAGGACCCGCACATCGCGATCTCGGTGGACATGCTCGACACCGGCATCGACGTGCCCGAGGTCGTCAACCTGGTCTTCTGCAAGCCCGTCCGGTCGAAGTCGAAGTTCCTCCAGATGATCGGCCGGGGCACCCGGCTCTGCAAGGAGCTCTACGGCCCCGGGCAGGACAAGAAGGACTTCCTGGTCTTCGACTTCTGC
The DNA here is from genome assembly GCF_036017915.1 of Micromonospora sp. NBC_00421. Lineage (NCBI taxonomy): Bacteria > Bacillati > Actinomycetota > Actinomycetes > Micromonosporales > Micromonosporaceae > Micromonospora > Micromonospora sp. NBC_00421. The sequence continues at coordinate 5,498,649 of NZ_CP107929.1, read as the reverse complement.
CGGAACTTCGAGTATTTCAACCAGAACCCCGAGCCGGCGCAGGGGAAGCTGGGTGAGCCGCTGACCACCCGGCTGTTCAAGGCCCAGCTCGACCTGATCCACCGCCTCGACCAGCGTCTTCCCACCGACGTCGGCCCGGAGCCGGACACCGACGGGACGCAGAGCGAAACCGGCCTCCGCTGGGAGCTGGCCCGAAACCTCCACACCCGGGTGGCGAACATCCACCTCGACAACTTCGTCGTACGCCCCAAGCGCCGCCTGGTAGAGCACTACGTCGACTTCGCGCACTGGCGCCGGCTGACCCCCGAGGCGGTGGACGAGATCGGCGACAACCTCGCCGGCCTGCCCACCGCAGTGCAGGACAACGACGAGGCAGCCAAGCGGTTCGACCTGATGGTGCTGCGCCTCCAGCTCGGTCAGTTCCAGGTGCTGCCCGACTACGCGCGGCTGCGTGGGCAGGTGCAGGAGATCGCCTCGACGCTGCTGGAGCAGACCAGCATCCCGATGGTCCGCGAGCAGCAGCAGCTCCTCGACGAGGTGGCCGGCGACGAGTGGTGGCAGGACGTGACCCTGCCGATGCTGGAGCTGATCCGTCGACGCCTGCGCGAGCTGATCAGGTTGATCTCCCGGTCCAAGCGGGCCATCGTCTACACCGACTTCAGCGACGAGTTGGGGGAGATCTCGCTCGTCTCGCTCAACGACATCAGGATCGGCACGAACTTCGAGCGGTTCCGCGCCAAGGCCCAGGTCTACCTGCGCGCCCACGAGGACCACGTGGCGTTGCAGAAGCTGCGCCGCAACAAGCAGCTTTCCCCCACCGACCTCGACGAGTTGGAACGGATGCTGGTGGCCAGCGGTGGCGGCACCGAGGACATCGACCGGGTCCGCCGCTCCTCCGAAGGGCTGGGGATCTTCATCCGCTCGCTGGTCGGGCTGGACCGGGAAGCGGCCAACGAGGCGTTCAGCGAGTTCCTGACCGGCCGTACCCTCACCGCCAACCAGATCAGCTTCATCGGCCTGATCATCGCCCACCTGACGCAGAACGGCGTCATGAAGCCCGAGCGGCTCTACGAATCCCCGTTCAGCGACATCGCGCCCGACCCGGAATCGATCTTCCCGTCCGCCGACCTGGACCGCCTGGTCACGATCCTCAACTCCGTCCGGGACACCGCCACCCCGGCAACCGAGGTGGCCTAATCGGCACCGGGAGCCGTGACCGGCAAACCCACCGATTCTGACGTCCGCCTGTCGGCGAGCAGCAGATCGAGGGGCGACACCCCGGCCGGGACGTCGTAACAGGGCAGTTGGTCGAGGTCGTTCGTGGTGGTGGCCTTGAGGCGGATCGACCCTCCGGCCACCAGGGATTCATACCTGGAGAACTCCCGCCCTGATCTGGTGCTCACCGTATGCCCCTTGTTCCGATCACGCCCATGTCCTACCAACGAGGACCGCGCCTACACAGCACGGCGGCTGTACTCGACCAGCGGTGGTATGCCTGTCCGTCATGAATATGACTGCCAGGCATACCACGTCGAGTAGACATGTCGGCCCGCCCGCGACACGCCGCGTGCGCAGGGTCAGTGGGGTCAGCGGGTGAGGGCGGCGTAGATGGCGAGGTGCCGCTTGAGGACCACGTCCGGGTGGAAGGTCTGCTCGTACCGCAGCCGGGCCGGGGCGGAGAGCAGCGCGGCGCCGGCCCGCGCGACCGGGAGCGCGGCGGCCAGCGCGGCCGGGTCCGGCGGGACCACCCAGCCGGCGGTGCCGGAGAGCAGGCCGGCCGGCACCGCGACCGGACCGGCCGGCGGCGGGGCGTGGCCGGCGACGGCCGAGGCCACGGCGGCCGGGCCGGTGCCGGCGGGCTCGTGCGGGAGGTCCGCACCGACGAGGTACGGGATGCCGCCGAGGGCGGTGCCGAGCACCGGCCGCCCGCTGGCCAGCGCCTCGATGATCACGGTGGGCAGCACGTCGTGCCACATCGACGCGGCGATCACCACGGCACTCGCCTCGACCGCGGCGCGCACCCCGGCCCGGTCGAGTTGGCCCAGGTAGACGACGTCGGCGCGCTCGGCGGCGGCGGCCTCGACCAGCGGGCGCAACTCGCCGTCACCGGCCACCCGCAGCGTGCCCAGGGTGCCCACCGGGTGCCGCCGCCAGGCGTCCAGCAGCAGGTCGACACCCTTCTCCGGGGTCAGCCGGGCCAGGAAGAGGAAACCGTCGCCGAGCGGCGTGGGGGCACCCGGGTCGGGCACCGCGTTCGGCTTGACCACGATCCGCTCGGCCGGGATGCCGTAGTCGGTCAGGTGGTCGGCGATGGCCGAGGTGAGCGCGATGAACCGGTCCACCGAGCGCCAGGTGCCCCGGTGCACGGCCAGGGTGGCGGCCATCAGCGCGCTCTGCGCCCGCGAGTCCCGGTAGCAGCGGTGCACGATCGACGGCACCGCCAACGCCCGGCCCTTGCAGTCCTGGCAGATGACGCCGTCGCGGAAGTAGATCCCCGAGGAGCAGACCTGCCGGTAGTTGTGCACCGTCTGCACCACCGGCACCCCGTGCTTGTGCGCGGTCCGCACCACCCAGGGCGACAGCAGCGGGTACGGGTTGTGCAGGTGCAACACGTCCGGCCGGTGCTCGGTGAGCAGCCGGGACAGGTCCTGCTGGGCGCGCGGGGCGTAGATCGGTGAGATCGGCAGCAGCGCCTTGGCCGACTTCGGCATCGACGGGATCTCGTCCGAGCTGCGGATGAACGGCAACACCTCGACCCCGGCGGCGGTGAGCTGCCCGATCTCCGAGTCGACCATCGTGTTCTCACCCGACGGCTGGGCTTCCCGGTACCGGTTGTGCGCCACCACGATTCTCACGGGGCTTGTCCTTCGTTCGCGACTGCGGGACTCGCAAGCTCATTCCTCGCGCTCACGGGAACGAAGGCTACCGTGAGGGGGTGCCCGAACTACCGGAGGTGGAAGCGCTCGCCGGTTACCTGCGTGAGCGTGCCGTGGGGCGACGTGTCGACCGGGTCGAGGTCGCCGCGATCAACGCCCTCAAGACGTACGAACCGGCGCCCACTGCGGTGTCGGGCCGGGCGGTGGTGGACGCCCGGCGGCACGGCAAGTTCCTCGACGTGATCTTCGACGGCGACCTGCACCTGGTGGTGCACCTGGCTCGTGCCGGCTGGCTGCACTACCGGGAGGCGTTCCCGTCCACCGTCCCGCTACGCCCCGGCAAGGGGCCGATCGCCCTGCGGGTACGCCTCGACGACGGCTCCGGGTTCGACCTCACCGAGGCGGGCACCCAGAAGAAGCTCGCCGCCTACCTGGTGACCGACCCGGCACAGGTCCCCGGGGTGGCCAAGCTCGGGCCGGACGCGCTCGACGCCGACCTGGCCACCTTCACCGAACGGCTGCGCAGCCGACGGGGGCAGGTCAAGGGGGTGCTGACCGACCAGGCGGTGCTCTGCGGCGTCGGCAACGCGTACTCCGACGAGATCCTGCACGCGGCGAAGCTGTCCCCGTTCGCGATCACCGACCGGCTCACCGACGACCAGCTCGCCACCCTGCACGCGGCGACCCGGACGGTGCTCGGTGAGGCGGTACGCCGCTCGGCCGGGCACCGGGCGGCAGAGCTGAAGGGCGAGAAACGCTCCGGGTTGAAGGTGCACGCCCGCACCGGGCTGCCCTGCCCGGTCTGTGGCGACACGGTGCGGGAAGTGTCGTTCGCCGACTCCAGTCTCCAGTACTGCCCGACCTGCCAGACCGGCGGAAAACCGCTCGCTGACCGTCGGTTGTCCCGTCTCGTACGGTGAGTGACGGCTCGTCATTGTTACGGAGAGGTATCGCCCTCGGCGCGTGAAACCTCCCCGTCCGCGTTCTACCCCGGTGGCCGTCCATCGGTATAGTGGCTCGGTCCCCGGCTTCGAAAACTGACGTGAAGTCGGCCGGTTCCTCGTTGGCGACGCCAGACGCAAGGTCCCTCGGGTCCGCGTTTGACCCGCTGCCAGCATGGGGAGACGGGAACGGTGGGCGACCCGGGCCCCTCACGGCGAGTGAGCGGCGCGGGTCATGCGGGAGGACATGGGTTGAGGTGACGACAAGCCTCCAGCGCCCGGTAACCAACACAGGCCGGAGCAAACTCGTGCGGCACGTGGACAGCTTCGAGATCCAGCCGCCGACACCACCGTCACACAACGGGGTGCCCAGGTCGGCGTGGGCTCGCGCCCGCCGTCGGGTCTCCACCTGGCACCGCCCGTACACGGTGGCGCTGCTGCTGCTCGACTTCGCCGCCGTGGTGCTTGCCGACTGGATCGCCCAGGAGGCGTTCGGTCAGGCCCGCGCCGGCTTCTACAACGCACAGGCCGACCCGACCTGGTTCTACACTGTCGTCTTCCTGCTGGTGCCGCTCGGCTGGCTGGGGGCCCTGTGGGGTAACCGGGCCTACGACAGGCGTTACCTCGGTCTCGGCCCGGAGGAATACAAACGGGTCATCCGGGGCGGCGTCGCGGTCGCCGCGACCGTCTCGTTCGTCGCCTTCGCCACCAAGACCGACCTGTCGCGTTACACGGTGGGTTTCGCCCTCGCCGGGGCGTTGGCGCTCGTCCTCTTCTTCCGGATCGCCGCGCGGTTCGTGCTGCACCGCATCCGGGGTCGGGCCGGGCACGCCGGGCACCGGATGGTGCTGGTGGGCACCCTGCCGGAGTGCCTGGAGGTCTACGTCGCGGTCACCCGCAACCCGAGCGCCGGCCTGGTGCCGGTGGCCATCCACATCACCGACGGGTACGCCGCCGCCCGGGGCATCGAGACCCCCGTCCCGGTCTACGCCGGCCGGGACGTGCTGGCCCTTGTCCGGGAGGTCGGCGGGGACACCATCGCGGTCTGCGGCTCGGCCAGCGCCGAACCGGGCGAGTTGCGCCGGCTGGCCTGGCAGTTGGAGGGCTCCGGCGTCGACCTGGTGGTCGCCCCGCAGCTCACCGACATCGCCGGCCCCCGGGTGCACATCCGCCCGATCGAGGGCCTGCCGCTGCTGCACGTGGAGGAGCCGACCCTGTCCGGGCCGGCGCTGCTTGCCAAGAACCTGCTGGACCGGGTCGCCGCCGGGCTGGGCCTGCTGCTGCTGGTGCCGGTCTTCCTCGCCATCGGGCTGGCCATCCGGCTCTCCGACCCCGGCCCGGTCTTCTTCCGCCAGCCCCGGGTCGGCCACGAGGGGCACACCTTCCGGGTCTGGAAGTTCCGCACCATGTACGTCAACGCCGAGGAGCGGCTGGCCGGCCTGGTCGACCAGAACGAGACCGACGGCATGCTGTTCAAGATGAAGCAGGACCCCCGGGTGTTCCCGGTGGGCCGCTTCCTGCGGGCCTCCTCGCTCGACGAGCTGCCCCAGCTGATCAACGTGCTCTGGGGAGAGATGTCGCTGGTGGGGCCGCGTCCGCTGCCTGCCGACGACGGCGACTTCCTGGGCGACGTACGGCGTCGGCTGCTGGTCCGCCCCGGGATGACCGGGCTGTGGCAGGTCTCCGGCCGCTCCGACCTGTCCTGGGACGAGGCGGTCCGGCTCGACCTCTACTACGTCGACAACTGGTCGCTGGCGTACGACCTGAGCATCCTGTGGCGCACGGTGGGCGTGGTGCTGGCCCGCAAGGGCGCGTACTGAAACCCTTGGCGTGGCGGGCCGGACAGGCCAGGATCGCGGGGTGGGTGGCAACCTCTCCGCCGTGATCGGCGTCGTCTCGATGGTGACCGCGCTCGCCGCCGCGTTCTGGGCGGCGCTACGGCTGCGCGGTCGACGGGGCATCGCCACCGCCACCCAACGGGCCACCTACGAGGTGCTGCACACCGCCGGGCTGGCCGCCGAACCGCTGCGTACGGGGCTGCACCCGGCGGGCGCGGCGAAGGCCGTACGCCATCTGCGGGCATTGGTGGGGGCGGCCGGGTTGGCGTTGACGGACGCCGACGCGCTGCTCGCCCTCGACGGGCGCGGCGGGCACCACGGCGACCAACTGCTCGCGGCGGCCCGGCGGGTCGCCGAGACCGGGCGGTCGACAGTGCTGGGCGAGTCGGAGCTGCACTGCGACCGGGTCGACTGCCTGGTACGCGGGGCGGTGGTGGCACCGTTGTCGGCCGACGGCCGGGTGGTCGGGGCGCTGGTCGCGGTGGCCGACGGGCCACCCGCGCCCGGCCTGGTGCAGGCCACCCTGGAGACGGCGCACTGGGCCGGCAACCAGCTCTCGCTGGCCGAGCTGGACTCGTCCCGGGAGCGGCTGGCCCGCGCCGAGATCCGGGCGCTGCGGGCGCAGATCAGCCCGCACTTCATCTACAACGCGCTGACCGCGATCGGGTCGTTCGTGCGCACCGACCCGGAACGGGCCCGGGAGCTGATCCTGGAGTTCGCCGAGTTCACCAGGTATTCCTTCCGGGCGCACGGCGAGTTCACCACCCTCGCCGAGGAGTTGCGTTCGATCGACAGGTACCTGACCATCGAACGGGCCCGGTTCGGCGACCGGTTGCAGGTGCGGCTGCAGATCGCCCCTGAGGTGCTGCCGGTGACCCTGCCGTTCCTCTGTCTGCAACCGCTCGTGGAGAACGCGGTACGGCACGGGTTGTCGCGCAAGCCCGGTACCGGCATGGTGAGCATCGAGGCCCGGGACGCGGGTGCCGAGTGTCACATCACTGTGGAGGACGACGGAGTGGGGATGGATCCGGCAACGCTGACCGCGGGGATCGCCGAGCTGACCCGGGCCGGCAGCGACCCCACCGACGACCCGGGCCAGCACGTCGGCCTCTCCAACGTCGACGAGCGGCTCCGCTCGGTCTTCGGCGACGGGTTCGGCCTGGTCGTCGAGACCGGCCCCGGCTCGGGCACGAAGGTGAGCCTGCGGATCCCGAAGTTCCACCCGGGCGTACGGGCCGGCGCGTGAACGAGCGGGCGGGCACGGTGAACGCGTCCGGGTTCCTGCGGGTGCTGGCGGTCGACGACGAGCCACCGGCGCTCGACGAGTTGGCGTACCACCTGCGGGCCGATCCCCGGGTGGCCCGGCTGCACACGGCGGGTGACGCCACCGAAGCGTTGCGGGTGCTGCGGGACGCCGACGTGGACGTGGTCTTCCTCGACATCCGGATGCCCGGCCTGGACGGGATGGAGCTGGCCCGGGTGCTGCGCCGGTTCGCCAGGCCCCCCGCGATCGTCTTCGTCACCGCGTACGACGACGGCGCGGCGGACGCGTTCGACCTGGGCGCCACCGACTACGTCCGCAAGCCGGTACGCGCCGAACGGCTGGCCGAGTCGCTGCGCCGGGTGATGGGTTCCCGGGTGGTGCCGTCGCACCCGGCGGCCCTGGCCCGCGCCGAGGAGGACCCGACGATCCCGGTGGAGCTGGCCGGGACGACCCGGATGCTGCCCCGCTCGGCGGTGCGCTGGGTGGAGGCGCAGGGCGACTATGCCCGGCTGCACACCGCCGACGGGTCGCACCTGGTCCGGGTCTCGCTTGCCACCCTCGCCGAACGCTGGGCGGACGCCGGTTTCGTGCGGATCCACCGGTCGTACCTGGTGCAGTTGCGGCTGATCGCGGAGCTGCGCCTGGTCAACTCGGGATACGTGGTGCTGATCGACGCCGCCGAGCTGCCGGTGAGCCGCCGGCACACGCGGGAGTTGAAGGACAAGCTGGTCCGCGCCGCCAAGCAGGACTGGGGGCGGTGAACAGACCGGGTGCGGCCCGCTAACCTCTGCCGGCATGGCTACCTTCCGGAACTCGCCGAACATCTTGTTCGAGACAGTCGTGACGGCGACCCGACGCCTGTCGCCCGGTTTCGTCCGCGTCACCCTCGGCGACGAACGGCTGCGGGATCTGGCTCCGCACCAGCTCGACCAACGCATCAAGATCATGCTGCCGGTCACCGGTGACTACCCGGCCGAGCTGCGGGCTGGGCAGCCGGAGCAGGAGTGGCGGCGGGAGTGGCGGTCCATCCCCGACCGCGAGCGTCCATGGCTGCGTAGTTACACCGCGTACCGGGTCCGGCCGGCGGCGGGTGAGCTGGACCTGGACTTCTACCTGCACCAGCCGCACGGTCCGGCGAGCGGCTGGGCGGAGGCCGCCCGCCCGGACGACCGGTTGCTGCTGTCGGGCCCGCACGTCCAGGCCGGTCAGCCCGGGTACGGCGTGCAGTGGGAGCCGGGGCCGGCGGACCAGGTGCTGATCGCGGCGGACGAGACCGCGTACCCGGCGGTGCGGGGCATCCTGCCCAGCCTCGGGCCGGGGGTGCGGGCGACGGTCCTGCTGGAGGCCGGCAGCACAGCGGACGCCGCCACCCTCGACGACGTGACCACCGGCCACTCGGTCGAGGTCCGGTTGCGCCGCGAGGCGCGGGGCGGGACGGCGCTGACCTCCATGGTGGGCGACTGGTTGGCCGAGCACGGTGCGGCGGCGGCCGGGGCCGGGGCTCGCTTCTATGCCTGGGTAGCTACGGAGAGTAGCAAGATTGCTCGGGTGCGGCGGCTCTTCGCTGAGTCACGCATCACCTCGGCGCAACTTCACACGCAGGGCTATTGGCATGATCGCCCGGCCCGCGAGGAGTCGGCAGATTAGGTTACGCTAACCTAATGCGCTGAGGCATCATCACCGTAAGTCGCCAGACGGGAAATCCGCACCATGCGCTCGCCAACCCCTCGAACAATCCACCGACGCCTGCTCGCCCTCACCGTCGCCTCGACGATGGCGTTCGCCGTGGCCGCCTGCGGCTCCGCGGACTCCGACCAGGCGAGCGGCGTCGGTGACACCAGAAGCGTCGAGCACGCGCGCGGCAAGGCCGACGTGCCGGCCAAGCCGGCCCGGGTCGTCGTCCTCGAACCGGTACAGCTCGACACCGCCATCGCCCTGGAGATCACCCCGGTCGGCGCGGCCGTGCTCAACGAGGCCGCCGGGGTGCCGAAGTACCTGGGGGACAAGGCCGCCGGCATCACCACCGTCGGCACCGTCCAGGAACCCAACGTGCAGAAGATCGCGGCCCTCAAGCCCGACCTGATCGTCGGCACCGAATCCCGGCACTCCGCCCTCTACGACCAGCTCAGCGCCGTCGCCCCGACGGTCTTCATGGCCTCGCAGACGGACCCGTGGCAGGACAACGTCCGGTTCACCGCGACCACGCTCGGCGGTGCGGACTCCGCTGACAAGCTCCTCACCAGCTACCGGCAGCGGTGCGCGGAGATCGCCGACAAGTTCGGCACCGCCGGCAAGACCGCACAGCTCGTCCGCCCCCGGGACGGCGTCCTCACGCTGTACGGACCCACCTCCTTCGCGGGCAGCGCCCTGGAGTGCGTCGGCTTCAAGACCCCGCCGCGCGACTGGGAGAACTCCATCTCGGTCGACATCTCCCCCGAACGGGTGCTGGAGGCCAAGGCCGACCACGTCTTCGTCACCACCGTCGACGTGAACGACCGCAGCACCATCCCGGCCTCGGTCAGTGCCAACGCCGCCGCCTTCCCCCGCCTGCACCTGGTCGACCAGTCGTTCTGGATCACCGGGGTCGGTACGGTCGGCGGACAGACCGTCCTCGACGACCTCGAACGCATCCTCACCGCGTCGAGTTGACCACCACCGCATCCGCGCGCGCGGCACGGCCGACCACCGGCCGCGCCGCGCGCCGCCGTACCACCCGGCGCTGGCTGGCCGGGGCGGTCGCCGTGCTCCTGGGCTCGCTGGTGCTGTCGGTCTTCGTCGGTGCGAACCCGGTGCCCCCGTCGGACGTGTGGGCGGCGCTGCGGGGTGCGGGCACCGAGACCGCGCAGTACGTGGTCTGGGGACAGCGCCTGCCGCGCACCCTGGCCGGGTTGCTGGTCGGTGCCGGGCTCGGGGTCGCGGGTGCCCTGATGCAGGCGTTCACCCGCAATGCGCTCGCCGAACCGGGCATCCTCGGCGTCAATGCCGGTGCCGCCGCGTTCGTCGCCGCCGGCATCGCCTTCTTCGGGGTGACCTCGCCGGCCGCCTACATGTGGCTGGCCCTGCTCGGCGCGCTCCTGATCGCCGTCGCCGTGTACGCCGTCGGCGGGGCCGCCGACCTGCGGGCCACCCCGAGCCGGCTGCTGGTGACCGGGGTGGCGACCGGCGCGGTGCTGGCCGGACTGACCACCGGAATCACCCTCACCCACCCCGACACCTTCGACCGGATGCGCGGCTGGAACGCGGGCAGCCTGCTCGAACGCGACACCGCCGTGCTGCTGCCGGTGCTGCCACTGATCGCAGCCGGGCTGTTCGCGGCGCTGTTCGCGGCGCGCAGCCTGAACGCGTTCGCACTCGGCCCGGACCTCGCCGCCGCGCAGGGAGTGAGCCTCGTCCGGACCCGACTGCTCGTGCTGGGCGCGGTGACCCTGCTCGCCGGTGGGGCGAGCGCCATCGCCGGCCCCATCTCGTTCGTCGGGCTCGTGGTGCCGCACCTGGTGCGGTGGGGCGTCGGTACCGACCAGCGCCGAATCCTCGCCGGCTCCATGCTGGCCGGCGGCGTCCTGGTGCTGCTGGCCGACGTACTCGGCCGGGTCGCCGTCCTGCCCAGCGAGATGCCGGTCGGCATCGTCACCGCGTTCGTGGGTGCGCCGGTGCTGATCGCGCTGGTCCGACGCCGACAGGCGACCGCACTGTGAGCGTCGGGAACCGGCCGGTCCGGCTCACCGGTGGACGCCGCCGGCTGGTGCTCGGCACCGACCGTCGGCACGTGGCCGTCGGTGTGCGGGAGGCCGCCGTCTGCGCCGTCGCGGCGCTCGTCGTCACGGCGCTGGCGGTGGTCGGTCTCTGGGCGGGTGACTTCCCGCTCCGCTTCGACGAGGTCCTCGGTGTGCTCGGCGGCCGGATCGACGGGCTGACCCGCACGGTCGTGCTGGAGTGGCGGTTGCCCCGCATCGCCGCCGCCGTCACCTTCGGCGCGGCGCTCGGCATCGCCGGTGCGATCTTCCAGACCATCACCCGCAACCCGTTGGCCAGCCCGGACATCATCGGCCTGGCAAACGGCTCGTTCTCCGGAATGCTCATCGCCCTGCTGCTGCTCGGCGGCGGCTGGCACCTGCTGATGCTCGGCTCGCTCGCCGGTGGCCTGCTGGCCGCCCTGGCGATCTACCTGCTCGCCTACCGGGACGGGCTCTCCGGGTTCCGGTTCATCGTGGTGGGTGTCGGGGTCTCTTCGATGCTCGCCGCCACAAACACCTGGTTGTTGCTCCGTGCCGACCTGGAGACGGCGCTCTTCGCCGCAGCCTGGGGCGCCGGCTCACTCAACACCGCCACCGCCGAAGTGGTCTGGCCCGCCGTCGGGGTCATCCTGGCGTTGCTGGCGATCACCGGCCTGTGGTCGGCGGCCCTGGCCCAGCTGGAGCTGGGCGACGACGTCGCCGCCGCCAGTGGAGTCGCTGTCGACCGGAACCGCGCCGCCCTCGTGCTGATCGCGGTCATCCTGGTCAGCGCCGTCACCACGGTGGCCGGTCCAATCTCCTTCGTCGCCCTGGCCGCCCCACAGATCGCCCGCCGGCTCGTCCGGACACCGGGCATGCCGCTCGCCGCCACCGCCGTGGTGGGGGCGTTGCTGCTGCTCGGCTCCGACCTGGTCGCCCAGCACGTGATCCCGCTGACCGTGCCGGTGGGGGTGGTGACGATCACCGTCGGCGGCGGGTACCTGCTCTGGCTGCTCGTCCACGAGATCAGGAGGGCCCGATGGTCGACCAGTTGAACGCCCGACTCCGCGCGGAACGCGTCACCCTCCGCTATGACCAGCGGATCGTCAGCGAGGAACTGTCCTTCGCGGTCCCGGACGGCTCGTTCACCGTGCTCATCGGGCCGAATGCGTGCGGCAAGTCGACGCTCCTGCGGTCGCTGTCCGGGCTGCTCCGCCCCGCCGTGGGGCGGGTCCTGCTGGACGGAGCGGACCTGGTCGCCCTGCCGGCGAAGGAACGCGCCCGCCGGATCGCGCTCCTACCGCAGACCATGACCGCGCCCGAGGGGATCACCGTCCGGGAACTGGTCGGCCGGGGCCGCTACGCCCACCAGCGGGTGCTCCGCCGCTTCTCGCACGCCGACGAGGAGGCCGTCGAGTCGGCCCTCGACTCGACCGGCACGACCGACCTGGCCGACCGTCGGGTCGACGAACTCTCCGGCGGGCAACGACAGCGGGCCTGGATCGCCATGGTGCTGGCCCAGCAGACCCCGGTCGTCCTGCTCGACGAGCCCACCACCTACCTGGACGTGGCGCACCAGATCGACGTGCTCAACGTGCTGCACCGCCTGGTCGCCCAGGGCCGCACCGTCGTGGCCGTGCTGCACGACCTCAACCACGCGGCCCGGTACGCCACCCATCTCGTGGCGATGCGCGACGGCCGGATCGTGGCCGAGGGTAGTCCCGCCTCGACTGTGGGTGCCGAACTCGTCGCCGAGGTCTTCGGGATCCCGAACCAGGTCGTCCCCGATCCGGTCACCGGAGCACCGCTGGTCGTACCGGCCGACACCCGGGATCCGGCCGCCGGCTGAGCCCGGGGAACCGCGCTGGCGGCCGCTGCCCGTCGAACCGGCGGTGGCCGGACGCGGGGGACGGGTTGCCGAACGGCCGAAGGGCGTCCCGACCGAAGCCGGGACGCCCTTCTGTTCCGCCGGGTCGGTCAGCCGAGCGCGATCGACCAGCCGCTGCCGGCCACCGCAGGCTTGCCAGTGGTACGCCGGGTGCCGGCCGCCGTGCCCGGATACACGGAGAACGTGCCGACCACGTCGGCCACCAGGTTGGTGCTGCCCGACAGGTTGCTGACGTAGAACGCGTCCTGTGGGCCGAGCACCCCCAGCACCCCGTTGGAGACGACCTGACCCGGCGCGGGGTTCAGGTTGCTCGCGGTCGGCTTCGACATCCCGGTGTCGGCGGGCCAGACGGTGATCACGGTGTTGGCCGTGGGAGCGACAGCTGTGACGTTCATCGCCAGCACCTGGGTCGCCTCGGTCAACAGCACGGCCGGCGCGGTGACCTTCCCCGCCTCGTTCGCTCCGAGCGCCGCCGGCAGGCCCTGCCCGATCCGGCTGTCCACGATGCGGGTCGGGCTCGTCGGGGTGAATCGCATCCCGTCGACCTCGGTGCCGTCGTCGATCACCCCGACCAGGTCCACCACGATGTGGGTGGTCGCCGACGTGTAGAACCGGTAGCGCGCCGCGCCGGTAGCCCCGTTGCAACCACCCGAGGGGCACGGCACCGTCTTCACGTACGACAGGTTCGGCACCACCTTGCCCGCCGCGTAGTTGACGGTGGAGGAGTTCGGTCGGGCCCCCTCACCCGACCAGACGGTGAGGAAACCGGCCTTCTGCGGGCTCACCGCCGTGACGTTGAGGATCAGCCCCTTCACCTTGGCGTTGTAGGCGTGGAAGTCGATCCAGGCGTTGAACTCGCCCCCGGCGGGGATCACCCCCCGGGTGCGGGTGTCCATGATCCGGTACGGCTCGTACCACTGCACCTGACCGCCCATCCCGCGCTCGGCCATGACGCTCTCGTCACCGGCGTAGAAGCCGACCACGTCGATCACCACGTCGGTCTCGCCGTTGCGGTTGTAGACCGACACCTTGCCGCCGGCACCGAGCTTGACGGTGGCGTTGTTGGAACCCAGCCAGCCCTTGGCGAAGTTGACCGTGGAAGCCGTCGGCAGCGCCTCGCCGCCCGGGTAGACGGTGACGAAGCTGTTCGCCGTGGGGCCGCTGACTGTCACGTTCAGGACCACCGCGCCGATGCCGGTCGCCGGCAGCCCGCTGCGACCGGCCACCTGAAGATCGATCTTCCGACCCGCACCGATCTTGCCCTTCGGCGCACCGTTGCCGGTACGCGTGTCCAGGATCCGGGTGGGCGTCGCCATCGGGTAGTAGGTGCCGACCACACTGGGGAGCGCCGACACCTCGACCGGGGTGAGGACTGTTGACGGCGCGGCGAGCGCCGACGCCGGTATCGCAGTGGCCGCGCAGACCCCGGCGACGAACACGCCGAGTAGAACGCGAATTCTGTTCATGATTACCCCCGTGGTGAGAGAAGGAGATGGCCGGGGACGGGCACGGTCGAAGGACCGGTGCCCGTCCCCGGATCGGATCAGCGTCGGGTCGGGGGAAGCGCGCCCGCGCCCACCACCGTCGGCCGCCCGGTGGTGCGGGCGGCGCCCCTGCCGTACCGACTGTCGGTGCCGGAGTACCTGTAGAACGTGCCCACCACATCCGCCACCAGGTGGACGTTGCCCGAGAGGTTGTGCACGTTGAACGCCTGGTTCGGTCCCAACTGGCCGAGAACGGCGTTGGACACGGTCTGTCCCGCGGCGGGGTTGAGGTTGCTCGCGTTCGGCCTGGGCTTCGCCGTGTCCGCCGGCCAGACCGTGACCACGGTGTTCTTCGACGGAGCCACGGCTGTCACGTTCATCGCCACCACCTCGGTGGTGTCGGTGAGCAGGGCCGGTGGCGGGCTCACCTTCCGGACCGAACCCGGACCGAGCGCCCCGGGGATGCCCTGGCCGGTGCGGCTGTCGACGATCCGGGTGGGGCTACGCGGAGTGAACCGGAGCCCGTCCACTATCGTCGCGTCGTCGATCACGCCCACCAGGTCGACCACGATGTGCGAGGTCGCCGAGGTGTAGATCTCGTACGACGGAGCCCCGTACGACTCGCCGTCGCAGTACTCCGCGAAGCAGGGGCTGGACTCCACGATCGCGAGGTTCGGCACCACCTTGCCCGCCGCGTAGTTGACAGTCGAGGTCAGCGGCACGTCCGCCATCCCGCTCCAGGCGGTCAGGTATCCGTTCTTCTTCGGCGAGACGGCCGTGATGTTGAGAACGTAGGCCCGCACGTGGGACTTGAACTCCGGCACGAAGTCGACCCAGGCGGTGATCGACCAGCCACCCGGCAGGGCCTTGCCGCCGCCCGCGCGGGTGTCGAGAATCCGCACCGGGTTGAACCACTGGTACTGGCCACCCATGCCGCGACTGGCCACCACCGTGTCGCTGCCCGCGTACCAGCCGACCACGTCGACCACGGCGTCGGTGGAACCGGCGTGGTTGTAGACCGACACCTTGCCACCCGAGCCGAGCTTGACGGTGACGTTGTTGGAGCCCAACCAGGACTTCGGGAAGTTGATCGAGGAGGCGGTCGGCCGCCCCTCACCTGCCGGGTAGACCGTCAGGAAGCTGCTCGCCGTCGGGTTGGCCACCGTCACGTTGAGCACTACCGAACCGACACCACCCGACGGCACCCCGCCCCGCCCGGTGATCTGGAGGTCGACCTTCTGCCCCGGCCCCAGCTTGCCCTTGCGGACGCCCAGGCCGCTACGGGTGTCCATCACCCGCGAAGGACCCACCGGGTAGTAGGTCCCCACGGCGGTGTCGGTCGCGGTGAACGTCAAGCGCACCAGTCGCTTGCCGTAGGCGCTGTCGTCGGCAAGCACCAGGTTGGCGGCGAAGGTGCCGGCCCGCCTGGCCGTGGCGGACACCGTCATCGTGCAACTCGCCCCGGGGGCGAGGGTTCGACCGGTGCAGGCGTTGGTGGCGATCTGGAAGTGCGCGGGATCGGTGCCGGCCAACGTCGCACTGCCGAGGGTCACCGGCAGGGTGCCCTCGGAACGGTAGGTGACCGTCCGGGTCTCGGGCGGGCTCTCGACCTTGAGCTGACCGAAGTCCACAGGCGCGGGGGCGGACACCAGGGCTGCGTACTCGACGTCGGAGTTCCACCGGATCTCGCCGGTGGCGTCACCACGGTTGTCGCAGTTGTAGGAGTAGGAGGCGGCCAGGCTGGTCAGTTGGTCGGTCAGCGGGTCGATACCGGCGGCCCGGACCGTCAGGCTGCCGGTGGGATTGCCACACCCGTAGTCGGACGTGATGTCCAGCCGGGCGGTGCCCTCGTCGCCGAACCTCGTCGTGGGGTAGGTCCGGCCGGCGACGAAGCTCTGCCCCAACGGGGCCCTGACCTGGAGCGACAGCCGGGAGTCCGCCGGGCCGTTCCGGAAGTACATCCACGTGCTGCCGTCGGTCTGGGGCAGCACCGAGACGGTGAACGTGGGAGCGGAGAAGACCCCCGACTTCACCGCCGGTGAGGAGGTCTCGCCGATGTCGAGAGTGACGACCGTGTACGGCGCGGTGGGTGCGGCGAGCGCCACCCCCGGCAGTACGGCCAGCGCACAGGCCCCGGCGACGCTCATGCCGAGAAGAGCGCGGAAAATGCGCATGAATACCCCGTGGAAAATGAAGAGTGATTGTGGACCACACACTATGGGTGGTGATCACCAGCGGCAAGGCCGTATTGATGGAATGCCAAGAAAGGGCATTGTGCACTTACCGGATCGTCGACCGCCCGGATGCGAGAGCGCCCCGACCGAACGGTCGGGGCGCCCTGCGGTGTTACCGGTGTCGTCAGCGCCGGTTGGCGGAAGGGACCGCGTCCGACGTGGCCGTCTTGGCCGTGAGCGACTTGGCCGTCTTGGAGGCGGCCGGGTAGTAGAACGTGCCGACCACGTCAGCGACCAGGTGGGTGCTGCCGGAGAGGTTGTGCACGTTGAACGCGGCGTTCGGGCCGATGACGCCGAGCACGCCGTTGGAGACGACCTGGCCCGCGTACGGGTTCAGGTTGCTCGTGTCCGGCTTGCCGATGTCGTCGAAGTCCGCCGGCCAGGTGGTGACGACCGTGTTGTTGGTCGGGGTGACCGCAGTGACGTTCATCGCCAGCACCCCGGTGTCCTCGGTGACCAGCTCGGCCGGCGCGGTGACCTTGCGGACCCCGCCCGCCGGGATGGCCCCGGAGATGCCCAGGTTCGTCCGGCTGTCCACGATCCGGGTCGGGCTCAGCGGCGCGAACCGCATGCCGTACGGGGACTCGCCGTCGTCGACCACGCCGACCAGGTCGACCAGGACGTGCGCGGCCTGCGAGGTGTAGATCTTGAACTTCGGCGCACCGGGGGTGCACCAGTTGTACTGCTCGGTGCCGGTGCAGGGGGTGGTCTGCACGAAGGACAGGTTCGGCACGTTCTTACCGGCGAGGTAGTTCACCGTCGAGGCGGTCGGCCGGGCGCCCGCACCGGACCACGCGGTGAGGAAGCCGGACTTGGCCGGCGAGACGGCGGTGAGGTTGAAGACCAGCGACTTGACGTGCGGGTTGTAGGCGTCGTCGAAGTCGAGCGAGTATTCCAGCACCTGACCGGCCGGGGGCTTGCCCTCCGGGTCCTCGCGGGTGTCCCAGTAGCGCTTCGGCAGGTACCACTCGTACTGGCCGCCGTTGCGGTTGGTGAGGTTGTCGTTGCCCGCGTAGAAGCCGACCACGTCGACGATCACGTCGGTCGAGCCGCTGTTGTTGAAGACCGAGACCTTGCCACCGGCGCCGAGCTTCACGGTGACGTTGTTGGAGCCCAGCCAGCCCTTGGCGAAGTTGACCGAGGAGGCGGTGGGCCGGGACTCGCCCGCCGGGAAGGCGGTGAGGAAGCTCGCGGCGGTGGGACCGGTGACGGTCACGTTCAGCACGACCGCGCCGACGTTGCTGGCCGGTACGCCACCACGGCCGGCGACCTGGAGGTCGACCTTCTTGCCGGCGCCGATCTTGCCGACCGGCGCACCGGTGCCGTCGCGGGTGTCCAGCAGCCGGGCCGGCGCGACCGGGTAGTAGGCACCGGTGACGTCGTCGAGGGCCGCCGACTTCTGCAGCGGCGCGGAGGCCGGAGCCGCGGACGCCGTGCCCGGCACCACGGCCAGTGCACATGCTCCGGCGAGAGTGACGCCGAGAATAGTGCGGATTTTGCGCATAGAGACCCCGTGTTCGAAGAGGAAAGGATTGGCTGCCCCAGCGTAGGGGCCTGGGTCAATGCCGGCAAGGTCGATACAGATGATCTCCGGGTGACGTTCCGGTGAGGACGAATCAGACGTAATGCCATCTTCGCCGTCGGCTCGCCGTCGTCGTCCACAGGGCGGTCGCGTTGTCCACAGGCCTGGCGTGTTGTCCACAGGTTGTCCACAACCCCGGTGGACGACACTTGACATTCGGGCCGGGCAGGCGAGACTGCCCGGGTGACCGCCCACGACGATCCCGGACCGACGCCCCGGGACCCCGGGCCGCCGGCCCCCCGGCCGGGCGGGCGGGTACGGATCGTGCTGGCCGGGGTGACCCGCCGTGACACCCGGGCCGACCACACCCGCACCGAGCTGGCCCAGCAGACCCGGGTCGGCGAAGCGCTGGTCCGGGGCCTGGTCCGGGCGCAGCTCACGCTCGCCCTGCGGATGAGCCTGCTGGTGCTGATCGGGCTGGGCGGGCTGCCCTGGCTGTTCGCCATCGCACCCCCGGTCGGCCGGGTCACCGTGCTCGGCGTCAACCTGCCCTGGCTGCTGCTCGGGGTGGTCTCGTTCCCCTTCCTCATCGCCGTCGGCTGGGCGTACGTGTGGCTCGCCGAACGCAACGAGCAGGACTTCGTCGACCTCGTCCAGCGGCCGGAACGCTGAGATGGGCAACGGGTACGTCGTACCGGCGATCGTCGCGGTCACCCTGGTCACCGTCGGCATCGGCTTCTACGGCCTGCGGCTGGCCCGGACCACCTCGGACTTCCTGGTCGCGTCCCGGTCGGTGAGTCCGACCTGGAACGCCGCCGCCATCGGCGGGGAGTACCTGTCGGCGGCGAGCTTCCTCGGCATCGCCGGGCTGATCCTCAAGTACGGCGTGGACGTGCTCTGGTACCCGGTCGGATTCGCCGCCGGCTACCTGGCGCTGCTGCTCTTCGTCGCCGCGCCGCTGCGCCGCTCCGGGGCGTTCACCCTGCCCGACTTCTGCGAGCTGCGGCTCGGTTCCCGCCGGCTGCGCACCCTGGCCACCGTCTTCGTCATCTTCATCGGCTGGCTCTACCTGGTGCCGCAGTTGCAGGGCGCCGGGCTCACCCTGGCCACGGTGGCCGGCTCGCCGTACCCGGTGGGGGCGCTGCTGGTCGCAGCGGTGGTCACCGCCAACGTGGCGCTCGGCGGGATGCGGGCGATCACCTTCGTGCAGGCTTTTCAATACTGGCTCAAGCTGACCGCGCTCGCCGTACCCGCGATCTTCCTGGCCCTCCAGTGGCAGGCCGACGCCCGCCCGGCGGTGACCCCGCCCGACGGGCCGGCGTTCCGCACCGCGACCACCGTCGTGGTCGAGCACCGGGCGGCCCTCACCTTCCCCGACGGCACCATCCGGGAGGTACGCCCCGGCGACGAGCTGAGCTTCGCCGCCGGTGACCCGGTGCCCGAGGTGTCCGGGGTGGCCACCGGGGCGGCCGACTGGCTGCTGCCCAGCGCCGCCGGGGACGACGACCGGGGCCTGTTCGCCACCTACTCGCTGATCCTGGCCACCTTCCTCGGCACCATGGGGCTGCCGCACGTGCTGGTGCGCTTCTACACCAACCCCGACGGCGCGGCGGCCCGGCGGACCACGCTCGTGGTGCTGGCCCTGGTCGGCGTCTTCTATCTGCTGCCCACCCTCTACGGCGTGCTCGGCCGGATCTACACCCCGCAACTGCTTGTCAGCGGGCAGACCGACGCGGTGGTGGTGCTGCTGCCCGAGGCGACGCTCGGCGACGGCGTCACCGGGCGGCTGCTCGCCGCACTGGTCGCCGCCGGGGCGTTCGCCGCCTTCCTGTCCACCTCGTCGGGGCTGCTCACCAGCGTCGCCGGGGTGATCTCCACCGACGTGCTGGGGCGCGGCTCGGTACGCGGCTTCCGGCTGGCCACGGTGATCGCCGGCGGGGTGCCGGCGGTGCTCGCCCTCAACGTCTCCGGGCTGGACGTCTCCCAGGTGGTCGGGCTGGCCTTCGCGGTCGCCGCGTCCAGCTTCTGCCCGCTGCTCGTGCTCGGCATCTGGTGGCGCGGGCTGACCGACCTCGGCGCGGCGGCGGGGGTGCTTGTCGGCGGCGGGGCGGCGATCGGCGCGGTGCTGGTCACCGTGCTCGGGCCGCCGCTGGCCGGCTGGCCGGCCACCCTCACCACCCAGCCGGCGGCCTGGACGGTGCCGCTCGCCTTCACCGTGATGATCGCGGTGTCGGTGGCGACCCGACGCCGCACCCCGGTCGACGTCGGGGCCACCATGCTCCGCCTGCACGCGCCCGAGTCACTGCGCTCCTGACTTTCTGTCCGGTTGGCTGGCGTCATCTCCGGGGTGGTGCGGCTCACCCCGTCCGTCTCGGGGATGAGCCGGGATCGTCCCTCAGCGGGTGCGGCCACTCGCCCGGTCCGGATACGGTCGACACATGACTGGTGAACACCCCGCGCTGGCACTCCGCGGCCTGGCCAAGCAGTTCGACGGCAAGGTGGCGGTCGCCGGGGTGGACCTGGCCGTCCCCGCCGGCTCGTTCTACGGCCTGCTCGGCCCCAACGGCGCCGGCAAGACCACCACCCTGTCGATGGCCGTCGGGCTGCTCCGGCCCGACCACGGTGCGGCCCGGGTGCTCGGGCACGACGTCTGGGGCGACCCGGTCGAGGCCAAACGGCTGCTCGGCGTGCTGCCCGACGGCGTCCGGCTGTTCGACCGGCTCACCGGGGCGGAGCTGCTGGCGTACCACGGTCTGCTGCGGGGCATGGACCCGGCGGTGGTCGACCAGCGCGCGGCGGAACTGCTCGACGTGCTGGCCCTCACCGACGCCGGCCGGACCCTGGTGGTCGACTACTCGGCAGGCATGAAGAAGAAGATCGGCCTGGCCTGCGCGCTGCTGCACGGCCCCCGGCTGCTGGTGCTCGACGAGCCGTTCGAGGCGGTCGACCCGGTGTCGGCGGCGCTGATCCGCGACATCCTGCACCGGTACGTGGTCGGCGGCGGGACCGTGGTCTTCTCCAGTCACGTGATGGAGGTCGTCGAGCGGCTCTGTTCGCACGTGGCGATCCTCGCCGAGGGCACCATCAAGCGGGTCGGCACCCTCGCCGAGGTACGCGGCGAGCGGTCCCTGGAGGACGTCTTCGTCGAGGTCGTCGGCGGCCGGACGGCGACCGGTGAGGAGCTGGCGTGGCTGTCCCGGTGAGCACACCCGCCGAGCGGGTACGGGCGGTCTCCCCGCGCCACTTCGTCCGGCTCAAGCTGCGGGTGATGGGCAACAACTTCCGCGGTCAGGGCTGGCGGGTCGCACTGTTCGTGACCGGGGTGCTGGTCGGGCTCTGGTTCGCGGCAGGCGGCTTCCTGATGTTCGCCGCCCCCGGCTTCGCCGACGAACCCCGCTACGCGGTGATGGCGGCATCGTTCGGCGGCGGCGTGCTGGTGCTCGGCTGGCTGCTGCTGCCACTTGTCTTCTTCGGCGTCGACGAGACCCTCGACCCGGCCCGCTTCGCGCTGCTGCCGCTCACCCGCCGCACCCTGGTCACCGGGCTGTTCACGGCGGCGCTGGTCAGTGTCCCGGTGTTCGCGGTGCTGGTCGCCGTGGCCGGGCTGGTGGTCAGCGCGACGCTGCTCGGTGGTGCGGCGGCCGGCGTCGTCGCCGCCCTCGGGGTGGTCGTCGGAGTGCTGCTCTGCGTCGCCGCCAGCCGCGCGGTGACAAGCGCGTTCGCCACAATGCTGCGGTCCCGTCGGGTACGCGACCTGGCCGCCGTGCTGCTGGCCGTGGTGGCCGCCTCGATCGGCCCGTTGCAGCTCGTGGTGCTGGCCGCGGTGCGGTCGACCGACTGGGACCGGCTGGTCGGGGTGGCCCGGATCGTCGGCTGGACCCCGTTCGGCGCGCCCTGGACGATCGGCCTGGACGTGGCCGAGGGCCGGGCCTGGGCAGTCCCGGTGAAGCTGCTGATCACCGCGGCGACCATCGGGGCGCTGCTGTTCTGGTGGTCCCGGTCGCTGGAGTCGGCGATGGTCGGCGCGGCCAGCGCCGCCCCGACGAAGGCCCGGCGGTCGCCGACCGGTGGCCCGGTCGCCCAACTCTTCCCCCGGGCGGTCGGCTGGACCCGTCGGGACCGGTTCGGCGCGCTGGTGGCCCGGGAGTGCCGCTACTGGTGGCGGGACGCCCGACGGCGGGCCAACCTGATCACCATCGCGGTGGTCGGGATCTTCGTGCCGGTGATGGTCAACCTCGGTGGGGCGGGCTTCACCGCCGGCGCGGAGGGCTTCGAGGTCGCCGGGGACTCGTCGCCGGTGCTGCTCAGCATCTCGATGCTCTTCGTCGGCGTGCTCGCCTCGGTGACCCTGGCCAACCAGTTCGGTTTCGACGGCAGCGCCTACGCGGCGAACGTGGTGGCCGGGGTGCCGGGTCGGCTGGAGCTGCGCGCCCGGATGACCGCCTTCTCGGTGTACGTGCTGCCGATGCTGGGCGTCGTCGCCCTGATCATCAGCGTGGTGCTCGGTCGGCCGGAATGGTTCGGGGTGGCGGCGGGCGCGCTGCTCGCCGCGTACGGTGCGGGGCTGGCGATCAACGGGTTCATCTCGGTGCTCGGGGCGTACTCGCTGCCGGAGACGAGCAACCCGTTCGCGATGAACACCGGTTCCGGGATCGCCAAGAGCATGCTCACCCTGCTGTCGATGGTCGCCTCGGCGGCTGCGGCCGTACCGATGGTGGTGGCCGCCGGGTTGCTCGGCGACGGTTGGCTCTGGCTGGCCCTACCGGTCGGCGCGGCGTACGGGGCGGGGGCGGCGCTGCTCGGGGCGTACCTGGCCGGGGACGTGCTGGACCGCCGGATGCCGGAGCTGCTGTCGGCCGTCACGCCCCGCCGCTGACCTCACCCTGCCGCTCACCCTTGCGGTGCCGCCGGAGCGGGGTGTCAGGCAACCCGGCGGCGCGGGCTGCGGCCGGCGGGGGTGATCGACGACGCCACAGCGCGACGCCCCGGTCACCGACCGCCTGCCGCAGTCCACGACGGCACTACCAGTTGTGGGCGGTGTAGAGGTCGGTACCGTTCTCGCCCTGGCAGCGGTAGGCCTCCGCGTCACCGTTGTCCACCCGGGCGGCCCCGACGGCCTGACACTCGGCCGGCGAGGAATAGGTGCCCTGGTAGGACCAGGTGTAGATCCCGGCGCTGGCGGGCGTCGGCGCCAGCGCGGTGACCCCGGCGACGATCGCACCCGCGAGGGCGGCCTTCAGCGTGTTCTTCACTGGCATGGAATACCTCCTTGGTCGGTTCGTACTCTCTGGCCGGGGGCGCTGCCCCGGGGGTCGTGGTTGTCCCGTCCCGGCTGCCGGATCACCGGCCGGGCCTCGACGCCCGCTGTGCTCACAGCTGCTCCACGTTCGCGGCGGGCGGCAGCCGGTGGACCGTGTCGAGCACCGCGCCGGCCTGATGCCAGTCGACCTGCCCGAGCAGTGCGTCGTGCGGGGTGACCAGCACGACGCAGTCGTACTCGGTCAGCTGGAGGTGCCCCACGTCCAGCGACCGGAGGGCGACCCCGCCCACCTCGATCCGGTCGGCCCACGGGTCGCAGTAACCGACCCTGACCCCGTCGGCGAGCAGACGGCTGATGATCGCCAGCGCCGGGGCGTTACGCAGGTCCGGCACGTTCGCCTTGTACGTCACCCCCATCAGCAGCACCCGGCTGCCCTCGACGGGCAGACCCCGCCGGGCCAACAGCTGCTGCACCCGATCGGCCACCGTCAGGGGCCGGCGGCCCGCCTGGCGGTGCGCCGCCTCGATCACCTGTAACCGGACGGACTGCCGCCCCGCCTCGTCGATGAGGAAGAGCGGATCCACCGGGATGCACTCACCACCGATTCCCGGCCCCGGCCAGTGCGGCAGATAGCCGAAGGGCTTGGTGGCCGCGGCGCGGATCACCTCGTCCACCGGCACGCCGAGCTTGTGACAGAGATCGGCGATCTCGTTCGAGAAGCTGATGTTGACCAGGCGGGCGCTGTTCTCCAGCAACTTGCTCATCTCGGCGACGGTCGCGTCGGAGAGCTGGGTGACCTCCATGGCGATCGACCGCAGCACCGCCGCCGCCCGGCGGGTACACGCGGGGGTGCTGCCGCCGACGACGCGCGGGGTGTTGGTGACCGTCCAACCGTCGCGGTTCGCCGGATTCACCCGCTCCGGGGCGCAGGCCACGAACAGGTCCTCGCCGAGCGTCAGACCGGTCTGGGTGGCGAGCCGGTCAGCCCAGCGCCGCGTCGTACCGGGTGGCATGGTCGACTGAAGAATCAGGAGGGTATCCGGCTTGATGATCGGTGCCACCGAGGCGAGCGCGTTGTCCACGAAGGTGAGATCGGGCCGCTCGTCGACGGTGACCGGGGTGGGAACGCACATGACGACGACGTCGGCCTCGGCTACCGGTTGCGGGCCAGCCGCCAGGTGCAGCCGATCGGTCACCGCGCGCAGCTGCTCTTCTCCGAGGTCCGGCAGGTACGACTCGCCGCGGTGCAGCTGGTCGAGCTTCGTCTGATCGACGTCCACCCCCGCTACGTGGAAGCCGGCGGCGGCGAACGCGTGCGCCAGGGGTAGACCGGTGTAACCGAGGCCGACCACCGCGATCGTCAGATCGCGGTCCAGCGTTCGCTGCTGGAAGGTGGCCTCGCTGTGGTGACTCGTCGAAATCTTCGGTTCGGTGACAACGTTCATCTCGTCCCGCCCTCGATGCACGGCCCGGGGCGCCTCCGGCGCGACGGGACCAGGTCTCCTGACGCCCTCTGGTGGACGTGGGTGGTGTCGCCTTGCACTACCTCCGCCGTTGCCACCGGCCCAGGTCATCGCGCAGCCGACGACGCGTGGTCACTGGTGCCGGGGCGGAGCCGCCGGCCGCCGTCGGTGGGAGGCGGCCGGCGGCGTCGCGTCACCTGGCGACGGTGCCCTCCTTGAGCCGCGCGATCATGCGCTGCGTGGTCGCCAGGGGCGACTCGTCGTCGAGCGGGTCGCCCGCCGCCAGTGCTGGGACCGGCTGGCCCTGGTGCCGGGCGTTCCACTCGTCGTGCCCGGCGAAGGGGATGGATTCTCCCGGCTGGTACAGCGGGTAGTTGCGGTAGCGGTTGACACCCGGCTTTGCCGCGCCGCTGACCAGGATGGGGTCGAGGTAGAGGCCGTCGCTGCTGATCCGGGTGGACGTCGAGATGTACCCGATGTCGAGCCCGCACCGACGCTTCGGCGAGGTGTTCGGCTCCGAACAGTGCAGGATGTGCGGGTGGTGGATCGACACGTCGCCGGGGTTCAGTTCGATGTCGACGATGCCGCGTTCCCGCGCCCACCTCTCGACGAGTTCCTCGTCCGCGGCGGAGTACAGCATGTTCGGCTCGTCGGTCCGCGGTGACGGTTGGTAGAGCGGGATCTCGTGGCTGCCCGGGATGATGCGCAGGCAGCCGTTCTCGCTGGTGCTCTCGTCGACTGCCAGCCAGACCGTCAGCGCCTGCATCGGCTCCAGCTTCCAGTACGCGCCGTCCTGGTGCCACAGCACGGGCTGCCCGGTGTAGGGGGGCTTGCAGATGTAGTGCGCGGTGAAGCAGGCGGTGTCCGGCCCGAGGAAGTACCTGCCGATCTCCGCCAGCCGGGGGTCGGTGACCAGGCGGACCCAGAAGGCGTCGTTGCGGATCAGCGGGTGGTGGAAGTGCTCCGGGCGGAGGTCCGGGTACTTCGCGGTGAGCCACTCCACGTGCGCTCGGACCTCACCGAGGAGGTCCTGAGGAATGACGTTGCGGATGATGGCGAAACCCTGCTCTGCGTATTCTTTGGCGGCGACTTCCAGCGCGTTCACAATGTTCCCCTCATTGTCGACGACGATTCTTTTGCGGAAAGAACTGACGACTGCCTCATCGACCTCCGTTCCTCGGGACTGTTGCCACAGTCGGCCGGTGCCCGGCGGGGCGGGTGCGCTTCCTCGGGCACCTCAGCCCAGGTAGTCCTCGGCACCGCCGGTGCGTACGGTGTCGAGGGTGAAGCAGTGGAAACCGCCGCCGAAGAGCCGACGGTGCCGGTGCCGGACCGGGACGACGGTGAACTTCCGGTCCTCCAATATGCGGATCAGCGTCTTGCACGCGTCGTTGACCAGAACCGTCTCCTCGTCCACGGAGAGCAGGTTCAAGTCGATGTACGGGCTGGGCGGAATCGGATCGCCGTTCTCGTACTGCGGGTAGTCGTGCAGTTCCGGGGTGGGCGAGACCACCGTGTCCCAGGTGCGCAGCTGCTCCGGAAGAAAGTCCAGGACCCGTTCGGACCGGACGAGGAGCAGGCCCGGACGCAGCGGGATCACCACGCTGTCGATGTGGCTCTGCGTCAGTTTGTGCATGCGGTGGACCCGGAACCGACCACGGAGGTGCCGCTCCAGCCAGTCGCAGGCCAGCGCGTGATTGGCGTTGGAGATGTTGACGATCAGGTCCCGGCCGAGCCGCAGGCAGTTCGCACCGTCGATCATGATCTCGAGGCCGACGTCGTACGGCGAGGACTGCGGGGGGTCGGGTACCTCGATGTTCGGTGCCGCGCTGGAGACGTTCTCCGGGTCGAAGGAGGCATCGGTCATCATCGGCCGGGGCATCGTGGTCCACCGTGCGCCGGCACGGAAGTACTCGGCGAAGACCGGCTTGAGGAACTGCGTCTCGAAGTAGCGGGCCCGCAGCGTGGGCGGCGTCTCGATGATCTCGTCGCCGAGGATGAGCGTGTTGTCCCTGAGATTCAGCGGCGGCGTCACCGGTGCCGACCAGGCCGGTGTGGCCAGCTCACCGAGGTCCGGGTCGAGCGCCATCGGTCGGTGTACGCGTATCCCCAGGTCACGAAGCTGACCGGCCAGGCCCTCGACGTCCGCTGTCAGTTCGTCGAGAAAACGTGTCTTCATGGCCAGGCGGTGCGGCTCGTTCCGTCGCCGTCGGTCCTCACCCGGCCGCCAGTCGGTGATGCTGGGGTAGTAACCGCGCGCGCCGGTCAGGTTGTCGCTGATGAACATGTCGAAGGACAGGTCGGGCAGCCGGGCGACGTATCCGTCGGCGGAGCCGAGGATCACCTCCTTCAGCGGCGTGAAGTCGTCGTAGCTGTTCAGTCGCATGGGTCAGGTGCCTTCCGTCAGTACTCGTCGAGGGAGATGGCCTGCACCGGGCAGCACTGCGCCACCTCGTGCACCAGGTCGTGGAACGTCTCGGCCGGCCGGCTCTCGATCAGGACGACCCTCCCGTCGTCGTCCTGGTCGAAGACCTCCGGAGCCGACGCGGCGCACTGGCCGGAACCGATGCAGGAGCCGGTGTCGACTGTGATGTTCATGAATCACCTCTGTCCTCTCCGTGCGAACCGTGCACCGTCACCACGCCACGGGCAGGCGCTGGACGCCGTAGACGCTCATGTCCGTCGACAGCGGTACCTCACCCGGGTCGACTGCGACGCGCAGCTCCGGGAAGCGTCGGAAGAGCGCCGGCAGCGCGGCGCGCAGTTCCGTACGCACCAGGTTCTGCCCGAGGCACTGGTGGATGCCGTAGCCGAAGGCCATGTGTCCGGTGGTCCTGCGTTCGATGTCCAACCGGTCGGCCGCAGCGCCGAACCAGCCGGGATCCCGGT
Organism: Micromonospora sp. NBC_00421; assembly: GCF_036017915.1. NCBI lineage: Bacteria > Bacillati > Actinomycetota > Actinomycetes > Micromonosporales > Micromonosporaceae > Micromonospora > Micromonospora sp. NBC_00421. The sequence continues at coordinate 5,471,277 of NZ_CP107929.1, read as the reverse complement.
TGGCCGCCGGCAGCGACACCGTGATCGACTCGCCCGCGCGGAGCAACCTGCCACCGAACCACACGTCTTCCAGCGGTGTACGTGGCACACCGAAGTGGAAGACCGTCAGATATCTGAGCAACTCCTCGACGGCGTTGTCGATCAAGGTCGGGGTCGCGGTCAGCTTGGCGAGCTGGTCGGGGTGCGACAGGAGCGCGAAGACGCTCAGCGCCAGGGACTTCGAGGTCGATTCGTGCCCGGCGGTGAGCAGCAGCACGCCCACTCCGGCGATCTCCTCCGCATCGAGGGTGCCCTCTTCGGTGAGCGTGGCGAGCAGCCCTCTGTGCTGGCCGCGGTCCTGCTTGGTCAGCTCCCGCACCAGGGCGTACAGCTCGGCCATTGCCGCAGCCGCCTCGGCTGCGGTGGCCTGGAGACTGAAGAGGGTCTCGCTGTGCCGTTGGAACTCGGCCCGCTCCCGATACGGCACGCCGAGCAGCGCGGAGATCAACTGTGACGGTAGGGGGAGCGCGAAGTGCTGCACCAGGTCGACGGGGGGTCCGTGGCGCTCCATGTCGGACAGCAGCCGGCCCACGATCTGGTCGACCTCGGGGCGCATCTCCCGCATCCGTCTCGCGGTGAACCGCCCCGCCAACTGCTGGCGGAGTCGGGTGTGCTCCGGCGGATCCATGTCGACGAGCCACCCCGGCAGGGCCGGCGCCCCGTAGAACGGGTCGGCGCCGGGGCGGGAGACGGGCGGTCGTTTGAACTCCGACCGGGCGCTGAACCGTGGGTCGCTCAGCATGCTGCGGGCGAGATGATGACTCGTGACGACCCACCCGACGTGGCCGTCGGGATACTCCATGCGGCTGATCGGCTCCCACCTCCGTAGCTCCGCCAGCTCGGCCGGTGGGTCGAACGGACCGGGGCGCAGAGTCGGATACCGGGGGACGGTGTCGCCGGTCATGCGGAGATCTCCTTCCGGAAGAACGTGGCCAGCCGCTGCACCCCGACCTCGATCTGCGCCGGGTCCAGATAGCTGCACGAAAGCCGAAGCTGGTGGTCGCCGTCGTGACCGAGATAGAACTGCGCCATCGGGGTCCAGAGCACGCCGTACTGGCCGGCGGACACCTCCAGCAGGTCGACGTCCGCCGGCACCGGCAGGTGGACCCGCACGAAGAAGCCGCCGTCGGGGTGGTTCCAGCTGATGCCGCTGCCTTCGACGGTTCCGACATGCCGGTCCAACGCGTCCAGCAGGTGACCGAGGTTGCGCTGGTAGACGCCGGCCCGGCGGCGGCCGAGTTCAGCGAGGGAACCGCCGTGGCGCAGCAGCATCCCGCCGATCACCGCCTGGCACAGCGGGGAGGTGTTGACCGTGACCATGCTCTTGATCGCGGTCAGCTTCGCCGCGAACCTCTCCCTGCGACCGGTGCTCCCGTCGGTGACCCACTGATCAGCCAGCACGTACCCCACCCGCGCTCCCGGGAAGCAGATCTTGGCGAAGGTGCCGATGGACACCACCCGTGCCGAGCGGTCCAACGCCTTGAGCGGCGGGAGCAGGGCGTGTGCCGGCGAGGTGAAGCCGTAGGCGTTGTCCTCGACGACGAGGAAGTCCTCCCGGTCGGCCAGCTCGAGCAGACGGTGCCGGCACCGCAGCGACATTCGGCTCCCGCCCGGATTGGCGTGGTCCGGCGACACGTAGAGGGCGCGGACCCGCCCGCCCGCCCGCCGTGCCGCGCGGCACTCCTGTTCGAGCCGGTCGACGTCGATCCCGTCGGTGCCTTCCGGTACGCCGACCACCGGCACCTCGAGCAGCCGGGCCGCGCCGAGGATGCCGACGAAGCACGGGTCGGCCACCGCGAGCACGTCACCGGGGTGCGCGAAGAGCGCCCGCAGCACCAGGAACATGGCCTCCTGCGCCCCGACGGTGATGACGACGCTGGCCGGGTCGACCTCGATGCCGTGGTCGTCGCGGAGGGCCTGACCGACCAGGTCGGTGATGATCCCGGCGCTCGGCCCGTACTCGTACAGCCGCCGTCGGGCCGCCGTCCGGTCGAGTCCACGATCGCGGACGAGGTGATCGAGGAAGCACTGCACGTACTCGTCGGGATCGAAATCGGCGAAGAACACCGGGTGCGGCGCACCGGGCGCGAACGAGATGGCGTCGGGATAGCGCCCCATCACCTCGTTGAGGAAGCTGAGCGAGCCGAGCACCGGGTCCTGCAAGGAGCCGTGCAGGGCGGTGGAATCCAGCAGCGTCATCGTCGTACCGCCCGGTTCCCGGTGGTCGACCGGGCGGCCGACCACCGCCGCTCCACCTTCGCCAGGACATCGGCGCTGTAGGCGCGGGCGACCTGGGCCACCGCGAACTCCGCCAGGTACTCGCGGTATCTGTCGAGTGGTTCCTCGGCCAGCAGCAGCATCCGCCGGTTGGCCACCACCGCCGGGGCGGACAGCTCCCGAACGGCCCGCTCGACCGCGCCGTCCATTCCGCACTGCGGGACCACCTCGTCGCAGAGCAACAGTCCCTCGGCGCTGTCGGCCTCGACGCGGTGGCCGCCGAGGATGATCCGCCGCGCCAGCCGCGCACCGGTGAGCCGCGTCAACCGGAGGTTGCCCAGGCCGGGAATGATCCCCTCGTCTGCCGCAGGCAGGCTGAAGTAGGCGTCCGGCTCCGCGATCACCCGGTCGAGGACCAGCAGCAACTGCATCCCACCACCGATCGCGAACGAGTCGACGACACCGATCCAGGGCTTCTGCACGGTCCGGTCGCTCCACGCCGCCTCGTGGGGATCGACGAGCAGCCCACGGACGATCTTGTTGAGGTAGCCCAGCTCCCGACCGAGGAGGAAGTCGACGAACGAGATCTCGCCACTGCGCAGACTCTTCAGGTTGATACCGGCGCTGAACACCCGCCGTCCCCGGTACCGGGGGTGCGTCATCTCGCCGCCGCGCAGTACACCGACGCGTACCCGGTCGTCGAGCAGCACGAGGTCGACGGCCGTCTCCAGGTCGGCGGTGAGCCGGTTGTCCTCGGCGTTGAGGCAGTGGACGTTGCGGAAGGTCACCTGTCCGGCCTCGCCCACGCGGTCGAGGAGCACTGTGGGCAGCACCAACCGCCCGGTCCGCCGGAACTCGGCCAACAGCCCGGCGGAACCGGGTGCCGGCCGCAGCATCGCGTCGATGAGGTGCCGGCCGGCGACCGGTGAGCGGAACACCGCTGCGCAGAAGACGGCCTGGTCGACCTCACCGCCGTCCCGGTCGGACTGGGGGAGGGCGGCCTCGGCGGCCATCCGGGCCGGATCGGGCACCAGGCCGGGGAACCGGTAGGCAGCTGCGGACAACAGACCGGCCAGTCGCAGGTGCCGGCTGCGGTCGTCGGTCAGCATGTCGTACACGCTGTCGACGTGTCGGGCCAGGAAACGCCGACGTGCCGTCCGCGCCTGCGTCAGGGCCTGTCCGACGCGATGCTGTTGGGCGGGTGTCCGGTCGGGTCGGGAGGGCAGGGAGGCAAGCGGCGCCTCGGCCCGCGTGACGTACTCCGTCAGGGCCGCCGCGTCCAGTTCGAGGGCACCGGTCAGGGCAAGTGCGGGAACCCCCGGGTCAGCAGCCGTCCCGGCGGTCACGGGGCAGCCGCTGCGGTGGGGACGACGGCGTCCGTGGACCGGACCTGGCGCAGCCGCCGCAACTCCCGGTCGCAGGCGGCCAGGTGCAGCCCGAGGGCCTCGTCGTGTCCGACCGAGGCGGCTTCCAGCAGCAGTTGCCGGCGTACGGTCATCTCCTGGTCGGAGATCTGCCCGGTGAGGACCATCGCGGTGTGCACGGTCTCGTCGAGGTCGCTGCCGACCTGGTCGACGAGGCCCAGTTCGATCGCCTTGGGCAGGGCGAGGGTGACCCCCCACAGCACTATCTGCCGGGCCCGCGCCATGCCGAGGTGCTGGACCAGGCGGTGGACGGACATGCCCGGCCAGAAGTGGCCGTCGTTCACGGGCAGCACGATCTCCAGATCGGTCGCGGCGATCCGGAGATCCGCGGTGAGCAACAGGTCCAGCGCGGCACCACCACAGGTACCCCGGGCTACGGCGATGTTGACCACGGCGAGGCGTTCGAGTCGGCGCAGGGCCCGTTCCCAGCGGTTCACCGCCTGGATGCTCACGTCGCCCGGCCATTCCCGGCCGCCCGCCGGAGTGCCGCTGAGTTGCAGCACCAACGTCGTCTTCTCGGCTCCCGTCTCGATCCGACCACAGATCGCGTTCACCGTGGCTGTCAGTTCCTCGAGTGCGCCGGCTCCGTCGATCGGTGCGAGCAGCCCGAGACCGTCCTGCGTACGTGCGAATACCGTACCGGTGTCCGTCATCACCGTTCCCCTCTCACCAACGCGCCAATGCCATTTCGATGGTCGATCCGGGGCCCATAGTCATCAGGACCCCGTGCTCCCCGGGATTGACCCGTCCTTCGTCGCGCAGCCGTTCCAGCGAGAACAGGAAGGAACCACTGGACATGTTTCCGTGATCGCGGAGCACCCCGGTGGTGTGCCTCAGGTCATCCCGGGAAAGGGTGAGATTGAGCCGCACCGAATCAATGACCTTCTTGCCGCCGGAATGCACCACCCAGTGCCTGATGTCGCTGCGCCGTAGCCCCGTCCCGGTCAACAGACGATCGAGCGCTATCTCGGCGTGCGCGCCGACGACGTACGGAACCTCGGGGTCGAGGTAGAAACTGAACCGGCCCACCGCATCGTCCCAGTCGTAGCGCATGGCGCCCAGCGCGTCCGGGACGATGCAGCTGGAGAACTTCAGCAGGCGCGGGCCGCCGTCCCGAGACGTCTCGCAGGACCGCAGGGCGACGGCCGCCGCGCCGTCGCCGAAGAGGCTGTTCACCACCGAGGTCCGCATCGTCCCGTCGAAGACGTACGCGGCGGAGCAGGCTTCGATGCAGGCCAGGACCGCGAGCTGGCCCGGGTGTGCCTGGGCCCAGGTGGCCACCGCCGTCAGCCCGTTGAGGCCGGCGTTGCAGCCCATGCCCACGACGTCCAGACGCGAGCAGTGCCTGTCGATGCCGAGTTCCCTGATCAGCAGGGCGGAGAAGCCGGGGGTGAGGAATCCGGTGGTGGTCACGCAGCAGAGGTAGCGGACGTCGGCGAGGGTGGCCCCGGCATCCTTCAGGCACGCCGCGATCGCCTCGGTCCCCATGGAGATGCCCTGCGTGGTGTGCTTCCGCAGGAGGTCGCCCTGGGATTCCGCGCCGCGTGAGCCGTCCGGCAGCCGAGGCGGCAGCACGAGTCCCCGGCGGTCGATGGCGCTGTTGAGAAAGACCGAGCGCACCCGCGGATCGGTGATCTGGAACTCGTCGAGCAGTTCCTGCTGGGTGTACGCGGTGGCCGGGATGGCGGTGCCGATCCCCGTGATGCGGGCAAGGCCGGCCGTCGACTCGTCGATCGCGACCGTGGTGCTCGGCGGTGCGGCTTGCGGATTCATCCCGGCTCCCGGATGTGTAAAGGCTGCGGGCATCGCCGTCTGCGCACGCGCAGCGAAAGTCCCGAAGGGCTTTGCTATGCTCCCCACGTGTCGCATTCGTCGAGAGTTATCTATGAAAAAGATGGTCGCGTCGCCCGGGTCACTCTCCACCGGCCCGAGGTCCTCAATGCGATGGATCTGCGTATGCACGAGGAACTCGCCGCCATCTGGGACGATTTCGAGAATGACGATTCGTTGTGGGTGGCTTTGCTGTCCGGCGCGGGCGACCGTGCTTTTTCCGTGGGTCAGGACCTCAAGGAGTTGGCGGCGAGGACACGGACCGGGTCAGCCGGCACGGCGACCTTCGGCAGTCGCGGCAAGCCGGGCTGGCCCCGTCTCACCGAACGTTTCGACCTGACCAAGCCGGTGGTGGCGAAGGTACGCGGGTACGCCATGGGCGGCGGTTTCGAGATGGCTCTGGCCTGTGACCTCGTCATCGCGTCCACGGACGCGAGCTTCGCTCTTCCCGAGGCCAGGCTTGGTCTGATAGCGGGGGCCGGCGGCATCTTCCGGTTGACCCGGCAGGCGCCGTGGAAGACGGCCATGGGCCATCTGCTGACCGGCCGGCCGATGAGCGCGGCGCGCGCGTACGAACTCGGACTGGTCAACGAGGTGGTGGAGCCGGCTGATCTCGACGCCTGTGTCGAGGGCTGGCTCGCCGACCTGTTGCGATGCGCACCGCTCTCGGTGCGGGCGATCAAGGAGGCGGCCACGGTGTCGGCCACGATGCCCCTACCGTCGGCGTTCACCACCCGGTACCCCTGGGAGGAGCGCCGGATGCACAGCCGGGACGCGATCGAGGGGCCGGCGGCCTTCGTGGACAAACGTGAACCGAGGTGGGAGGCGAGGTGAACGGCGCGGTTCGCGCCGACCCGTCGACCCCGAGCGCCGGTGGTCATCTCGTCCATCAGCTCAGGTAGTCCTCGTCGCCGCCCTCGCGCACGGTGTCGAGGGTGAAGCAGTGGAACCCACCACCGAAGAGTCGACGATGTCGGTGCCGGACGGGGACGACTGTGAACTTGTGCCGCTCCAGCTCCCGGATCAGCTCGGGGCAGGCGTCGTTCACCAGGACGGTGTCCGGGTCGACGGAGAGAACGTTCAGGTCGATGAAGGGGCTGGTGAGGATGAGGTCGTCATCCTGGTAGCGGGGGAAGTCGTCGGCCGTGGCGGGGGGCGGGACGATCATGTCCCAGCCACGCAGGGGCACGGGCAGCTTGTCGCGTACCTCGGGTGACCGGACCAGCAGTGTGCCCGGACGCAGTGCCAGGACCATGCTGTCGATGTGGCTGTCACTGAGCCGGTGGACCCGATGGACGCGGAACCGGCCCTCGAGGTGGCGTTCGAGCCAGTCGCAGGCCAGGGCGTGGTTGCCCGTGGACACGTTGACCACGATGTCCCGGCCGAGACGCAGGCACTGCGCAGCGTCGAACATCATCTCCACGCCCGTGTCGTAGGGGGAGGTGGTGACCTCCCCGATCGGTTCCGTCGGTCCGCCGGCCGTGCTCTCGCGGACGTACGACAGATCGAACGAGGCGTCGGTCATGAAGGGCCGGGGCATGACGGACCACCGGGCTCCCCGCCGGAAGTACTCGGCGAAGATCGGCTTGAGCAGCTGGGTTTCGAAGTACCGCGCCCGGATCATCGGCGGCGTCTCGATGATCTCGTCACCGACGACGAGGGTGTTGTCCCGTACGTTCAGTGGCGGTACGACCGGCGCGGACCAGGCCGGTGTGCGGACCCCGACCGTGGTCGGATCGACGTCCATCGGCCGGTGCACGGTGACGGAGAGGGACTCGAGAGCCGTGACGATGCCGGCGAGATCCTCGTTCAGCTCGTCGACGTATCGCGCCTTGATCGGCACCCGATCGCTGCCCCCGGTGCGCTGCTCGTCGCTCAGGGACAGCCGCGGATAATACCACTCGGAGCGCCCAGGATTGTCGTTCGTAATGTTCTCGTGGAAGAATAGTTCGAACGACAGCTCCCGATCATGGGAGATGTAGTTTCTTGCGGATCCGACGATTATCTCCCGTAGGGGAGACCAATCGTCAAAGCTATTTAGTTGCATTTCAGTCCCCGTTCACTGATATCCGACCGCGGGCGCAACAGGACCCTTTATGCGATCTCCGGATATCGAATTTTGGCCGGCGTCCATGCACCTGGCGCAGCGACATGCAATCACACTCCATCGATGTCGCGCAATCCCGTCGGTCGGCCACGGTGATGTGATCCAGATCACATATAGGTCGGTATCACGGTGGGTGATCTACCGGCACTCACTGACACGGGGGCCGTTTGAAGTGCACAAATAGCTGATGAGGCGAGCTGTGGCCGTTTGCGTTCAAGCGCGGAGACGCCACTTAAAGCTGCCCTGTAATCACCGTGTGTGCGCACTCGGGGCGGCCTGCTGCATCCTCCGGGGCTCCCACGAAATCCCCTCGATGTGGTAAGTATTTACGTATCTCAATGATGTGATCCATGTCACACTGACTCGGACTTGTTCCCCGGTGAGGGTTCAGGTTGAGTGCGATCTATCGTTTCTTGCCTCGGTGAGGAGCGCACCCAATCGTTCAAACGGGGAGGATGATGGGGATGGTGGACGCGGCGCGTCTTGAAGACCCAGTTCGCGAGCGTTTCAACTTTCTGGTCAACGCTCCAGCGCTTTTCAACGCAGTGGCCACGGCCGCTGAATTGCGCGTGTTCCAGCTTTTGGCCGGGCGGCCCGGATGCGATTTCGACACCATCCGGGCGGCCACGGGGCTGCCTCGTCACCAGCTACGCGTCCTGCTCCAGGCGGTGTGTTCGACCGGGTTGATCGAGCGGCGCGACGAGGGCTATCACAACTCGGCGGTGGCCGGAGAGCTGTTGGCGTCGGATGCCGACGACAGTTGGAGCCACATTCTCATCGGCTGGCGGGAGGTCTACTACCCGGCCTTCGCCCAGATGACCGAGGCGCTCCGTGCCGGCACCAACACCGCGCTGAGCAGGTTTCCCGGCGACGAGCCGACGCTGTACCAACGCCTGTCGCGTGACCCCGAGCTGGAGGCGACCTTCCACCGGGCGATGAGCGCCTTCACACTGCGCTCGGTCGACGGCCTGGTGGAGCGACAGGAGTTCCGGGACGTGCGGCACCTGCTCGACGTGGGCGGTGGAGACGGCACCACCTCCGTTCGGTTGGTCGCCCGCCACCCGGCGATGCGCTGCACCGTCTTCGACATGCCGAGCGTGTCCCGGCTCGCCACTGCCGACCCGGGGAGAGCCCTTCCCGCCGGCGTCACCCTGCAGCCGGGGGACATCTTCACCGATGACTTTCCCACCGGCCCGGACGCCGTGCTCTTCAGTCATGTGTTGGAGATCTTCGCCGCGGAGCAGATCCTCGGCCTGATGCGGAAGGCGTACGACGCTCTTCCGGACGGCGGCCGGGTGTTCATCTACGGCTACAACGTCTCCGACGACGAGACCAGCGGCATCTTCGGCGCCCGGCTCGGCCTCTACTTCAACGTGTTGGCCAGTGGGCAGGGCATGGCGTACCCGGCGCGGGACTACGAGCGGTGGCTGCGCCAGGCGGGCTTTCGGGAGATCCACACCATCGGTGGTCTCCCATACGAGCACGGCCTCACGCTCGGCACCAAGTAGCTCGTCCCGCGCCGGCCGGGCCACCATCCCCGCCGGCCGGGCCACCACCCACGCGGGCCGGGCACCACCATCCGGAACGGACCATGACCCACCGGCCCGCTCCGGGCCTCGACCGGTCCCTCGCCGCCCCGGTCCACTCCGGCGGGAGAAGCGACCACGTCACGACGTGCCCGCCACACCGAAGCCGTCCGCGGCTCACCGAGCCAGTCGAACCTGACCCGGACCAGCTCGCCGCCGAGCCGGACCGCACCCGAGCCAGCCCTCGACCGGTGTTCCACCGAACCGGCCCGGCCACCCTGCGGTGACCACCTCGCCGACCGCCCACCGGTCGTCCACACACGACCGTCCCGGGCCGTCGACCAGGACGCCCGTTGTCACGACCACAGACAGGATCACCTCGATGTCCAACCCGTTCGACGACCCCGACGGCCGTTTCCTCGTCCTCGTCAACGACGAGGGTCAGCACTCGCTCTGGCCGGAGTTCGCCGCGGTACCCGCCGGTTGGGCGGTCGTCTTCGGCGTCGCCGATCGGCCGTCCTGCATCGCCTACGTCAACGAGAACTGGCCGGACCTGCGCCCGCGCAGCCTGATCCAGCAGATGGACACCCTGACCTGAGCGTCACCCGCCCCACCTCTCCGGTGCCAGGACCTCGCCCGGAACAGACGTCGATTTCCTTCTAGCCGGGAGCAGCCCTTCATGATCGCCGGATCGGTCCAGGAGAGGTTCGAGGCGCAGGTGCGGCTCACGCCAGGAGCCGTCGCGCTGACGGGGTACGGCGAGGAGCTGTCGTACGCCGCCCTGAACGCGACTGTCAACCGTCTCGCCCACCATCTCGTCACCCGGGGTCTGCGGGCCGGGCAGTCGGTGGCGCTCGCGCTGCCCCGAGACACGCGCTTCGCCGTCGGCATGTTGGCGGTACTGAAGGCGGGCGGAGCGTATCTGCCGATCGAGGAGGGGTGGTCGGAGGAGCGCGTCGACCAGGCCTTCGGTGCGGCTGGCCCGGCGCTGGCCCTCGGCTCCGGCGCGGACGGACCGACGGCACGGGTGTGTGCGCGGACCGACGTGCCCTTCCTCGATCTGGCGGACGAGGGGTTGCGGGCGGCGGTGGCGTCCCTGTCGGATCACGATCCGGCGAGCGGATCCGGCCGCGATCCGTTGGACCCGGCCTGTCTGCTGGTCTCACCGGTGGCCGCTGACCGACCGCAGTGCGTCGTGTTGAGCCAGGGCGAACTCGTCCGACTCCTCGCGGAGAACGGGCCGGGTGGGCACCCGGACGCCGGCGTGGCGCGGGCCGAGGTCCCCGCAGCCGACCTGATCGCCCCGCTGCTCACGGGTGCGGCGGTACGACTGGGCCGGGCGCCCGCCGGTGTCGCCGACGGGTCGGCCGAGGAACGCTCGGTCACCCCGGCGCCCGGTGCGAGCGAGCCGGGGCTTCCACCGCTCGCGCGCAGGTCCCGCCCGGCGGCGGTCCCGATGTCGTTCGGGCAGCGACGGCTCTGGTTCCTCGACCAGTTGGAGGGGCCGCAGCGGACGTACCACCTGCCGCTCGTCCACCGGCTGCGGGGGCCGCTGGACCGCGTGGCACTGCGGTCGGCGCTGGGCGACGTGGTCGCCCGGCACGAGGCGTTGCGGACGGTGCTGCGGGAGGTCGACGGCGAACCGGTACAGGTGGTGCTGCCGGTTGGCGTGGTGCACGTCGACGAACTGACCTGCTCCGAGGCAGACCTGGACCGGGCGTTGGACCGGGCGGTCGAGCACACCTTCGACCTGTCGGAGGACGTCCCGCTGCGGGTCACCGTGATCACGACGGGCCCGGACGACCACCTGCTCGTGCTGCTGTTCCACCACGTCGGCTTCGACGCGTGGTCCCGAGGGCCGCTGACCCGTGACCTGTCGGTGGCGTATCGGGCGCGGTTGGTGGGTCGGGTGCCGGAGTGGGTGTCGTTGCCGGTGCAGTATGCGGATTTTGCGTTGTGGCAGCGGGAGGTGCTTGGTGGTGAGGGTGATGTGGGTTCGGTGGTGTCGGTGCAGTTGGGTTATTGGTCGCGGGTGTTGGCGGGGTTGCCGGTGGAGTTGGGGTTGCCGGTGGATCGGCTGCGGCCGGTGGTGGGGTCGGGTCGTGGTGGGGGGTTCGTGGTGGAGTGGGGTGGGGGTTTGGGTGGGGGTTTGGTGGAGTTGGCGCGGTTGACGGGGTCGTCGTTGTCGATGGTGGCGCATGCGGGGTTGGCGGTGGTGTTGACGCGGTTGGGTGTGGGTGGGGATGTGCCGATCGGGGTGCCGGTGGGTGGTCGTTCGGATGTGGTGTTGGGGGATTTGGTGGGGTGTTTTTTGAATACGGTGGTGGTGCGGGTCGATACGTCGGGTGGGGTGTGTTTTCGGGGTTTGGTGGGTCGGGTGCGGGAGGCGAGTCTGGGGGCGTTCGCGCATCCGGATGTGCCGTTCGAGCGGGTGGTGGAGGTGGTGAATCCGCCGAGGTCGGCTGCCCGTAACCCCCTCTTCCAGATCATGCTCCACGTCGAGGACGACGAACCGACGTCGCTCCTGCTTGACGGAGTGGTCGCCACCGAGCTGCCACAGGGCCCCCGGCTGGGGGCGCTCGACCTCGCGATCAACCTCCGCTGTAGCGGTGCCCGGGGAGAGCCGGGACCGGTCACCGTCGAGGTGGAGTTCGCCCTCGACCTGTTCGACCAGCCCACGGTCCGGCAACTCGTCGACCGCCTGAGGCGGGTGCTCCAGGCGGTCGTCGCGCAGCCCGACCAGCGCATCGACCAGATCGACATCCTCGGCCGCGAGGAGCGGGACCAACTGCTGCGGCAGGGAACCGGGGCACGTCCGGACCGCGTCGCCTTCGGAGAACGGACCCTGCAGGAGGCGTTCCGACGACAGGCGGAGCGCAGCCCCGACGCGATCGCCGTCCGCTGCGCCGGGCGCAGTCTCACGTACCGGGAGCTGGACGAGAGGTCGAACCGGCTGGCACACCGCCTGCGCGCCGCGGGCGTGGGGCCCGAACGGCCGGTCGCCACCCTCCTGGACCGGACCGTGGACCTGGTGGTCGCGCTGACCGCGATCCTCAAGGCGGGTGGCTTCTACGTCCCGCTGCACCACGCCTCGCCGCTCGACCGGATGCAGTGGGTGCTGGGTGAGTGCGGTGCCGAGGTGCTGTTGACCGACGAGGTCATGCGCGAGCGGGGCCTGCCCGTCGCCAACCGCGTCATCTCGATGGAAGACCCGGAGACCGACGGTCTTCCCAGCACCGATCCAGAGGTCACCGGCCACCGTGCCCAGCTCGCCTACGTCATGTACACGTCCGGTTCGACCGGGGCCCCGAAGGGTGTCGCCATCACCCATGACGACGTCTTCGAGCTGATCAGCGACTCGATCTTCACGCCCGGCGATCACGACCGGGTGCTGCTACTGACCCCGTACGAATTCGATCCGTCCACCTACTCCTTCTGGTATCCACTGCTGCACGGTGGAACTGCCGTCATCGCACCGGAGGCGGACCTGACGGTGGAGCGGCTGGCGCGGCTGATGCGGCAGGAGCAGATCACCGGCGTCGACGTCACCGCCGGCCTCTTCCGGGTCATGGCCGAGGAGCATCCGGAGTGCTTCGCCGACGTCCGGGTGGTGATCACGGGCGGCGACATCGTCTCCCCGGTCGCCGTGCGCAAGGTGCTCGAACACTGTCCCGGGCTGCTCGTCCGCAGCAACTACGGCCCGACCGAGACGACGTTGTTCGCTACCTCGGCACCGTGGCGTCGGGCTGCGGACGTGCCCGCGCCGGTACCGATCGGCCGTCCACTGGACGGGATGTGTGCCTATGTGCTCGACCAGTCCCTGTCCCTGGTGCCCAGTGGCGTCGTCGGTGACCTCTATCTCGCCGGGGCCGGGCTGGCCCGCGGTTACCTGAAGCGTTCCGACCTGACCGCGGAGCGGTTCGTGGCCGATCCCTTCGGGCCACCCGGTACCCGGATGTACCACACGGGAGACCGGGTCCGCTGGACGCCGGACGGGTTGCTCGACTTCGCCGGGCGGGCGGACGGGCAGGTGAAGATCCGTGGCTTCCGGATCGAACTACCGGAGATCGAGGCCGTGCTGGCAGCGGTGCCGGGGGTCCGTCAGGTCGCGGTGGTGGCCCGCGAGGACCAGCCGGGCGACAAGCGGTTGGTGGCGTACGTCGTGAGCGACGCTGACCTGGACGACGCCCTGGAGCGACAGGCCAGACAACGGCTCCCCGAGTACATGGTGCCCGCCGCGGTGGTCCGACTGGACCGGCTGCCGTTGACGGCCAACAACAAGGTCGACCATCGTGCCCTGCCGGCACCCGCGCTCGCCCCGCGCGGCGAGATCCGGCCCCCGCGCGACGTGACCGAGGCCGTACTCTGCGACCTCTTCGCCGACCTGCTTCCCGTCGACCGGGTGGGAATCGACGACAACCTGTTCGACCTGGGTGGGCACTCCCTGTTGGCGACCCGGCTGGTCTCCCGGATTCGTACCGCCTTCAGCTGTGAGCTGGCGGTCCGGGCGGTGTTCGAGGCTCCCACCCCGGCCGGGCTGGCAGTGCTGGTGAAGCAGGCCCCGGCGGCGCGCCCCGCTCTGCTGCCCGCGACGCGACCCGAGCGGGTGCCACTCTCCTTCGCGCAGCGTCGGCTGTGGTTCCTCCACCGGCTGGAGGGACGTTCGGCGGCCTACACCCTGCCGCTGGCGGTCCGGCTGACCGGGCGGTGTGATCCGGCGGCGCTGGAGGCCGCACTGGGTGACGTCGTCGCCCGGCACGAGAACCTGCGGACCATCTTTCCCGAGATCGACGGCCACCCCTGCCAGGTGGTCCTCCCTGCCGAGCAGGCCCGCCCGGCACTGCCTGTGGAACGGGTCGACGACGTCCAGGCGGCGCTGCGCGAGGCGGCCCGGGTCAGCTTCGACCCCACCGTCGACGTGCCGATGCGGGCCCGGCTGTTCACCGACGGTCCCGACGAGCACGTGCTGCTGTTGGCTCTCAACCACATCGGCAGCGACGGCTGGTCCATGCGCCCGTTGGCCCGGGACCTGCACGACGCGTACGCTGCGCGACTGGCCGGGCGGGCACCGACCTGGGAGCCGCTTCCCGTCCAGTACGCCGACTACACGCTCTGGCAGCAGACGATGCTGGGCACCGAGGACGACCCGACCAGCCTCGCCCACCGTCAGCTCGACCACTGGCGTCGTGTTCTCGACGGCTGCGTCGAGGAATTGGAACTGCCCACCGACCATCCGCGTCCGGCCGCGGCGAGCTATCGGGGCGCCCGACTGCCGTTGTCGATCGGGACGCAGGCGCACCGCAGGCTGGTGGAGTTGGCCCGTGCGACAAACGCCACGGTGTTCATGGTGCTGCACGCGGCCCTGGCCACGCTGCTGCACCGGTTCGGCGCAGGCACCGACATCCCGATCGGCACGCCGGTCGCCGGCCGTACCGACGCCGCGCTGGACGATCTGATCGGCTTCTTCGTCAACACCCTGGTGCTCCGCGTCGACCTCGCCGACGATCCGACCTTCACCGAGCTGCTGGCGCGGGTGCGCCGCACCGACCTGGCCGCGTACGAGCACCAGGAGGTGCCTTTCGAACTGGTCGTCGAGGCGGTCAACCCGAGCCGGTCGTTGGCGCGCAACCCGCTGTTCCAGGTGATGCTGGAGGTCAGCATCGAGTTCGACCGCTATCGCGTGGACCTGCCCGGGCTGGACAGCGCGTCGCAACCGCTGGACACCGAGAGCGCGCTGTTCGACCTGCTGTTCACCTTCGACGAGCGGTACCTGGCGGACGGTTCGCCGGCCGGGCTCAACGGGGTGCTCGAGTACTCCACCGATCTGTTCCGGCCGGACACCGCCAGGTTGATCGCCGAACGGTTCCGAGTCGTGCTGGACCGGCTCGTGGCCCGACCCGACCAGCGGCTCTCCGAGGTGGACCTCTTCCTGGACGGGGAACGCGACAGGGTCCTGCGCGACTGGCACGGCACCCGCGTCGAGCTGCCACGGACACCACTTCCGGACCTGTTGCAGCGACAGGCGGCGCGGACCCCCGACGCGGTGGCGGTGAGCGCACACGACGGCCAGCTGACCTACGCGGAACTGAACGAGCGGGCCAACCGCCTCGCCCACCTGCTGCTGTCGGAGGGGGTCGGGCCGGGCACCTTCGTCGGGGTCGCCCTGCGGCACAGCAGCCAGCTCGTCGTCACGTTCCTGGCGGTGATCAAGGCGGGTGCCGCCTACCTGCCCATCGACGTGACCTATCCGCAGGAACGAATCCGCTTCATCCTCGACGACACCCGGCCGACCGTGCTGCTCACCACCGAGGCCGACGCCGGCATGCTGCCGGCCACGGTGTGGACGGTGGACGGGCGGGAGTTCTCCGACCGGGTCGCCACCTTCCCCACCCACGACCCCTCGGACGCGGAGCGGCCCGCTCCGGTCAGCTGGGAGACACCCCACTACGTCGTCTTCACCTCCGGATCCACCGGCCGCCCCAAGGGGGTGCTGGTGCCGACCCGGGTGCTCATCAACGAGGTGGCCTGGAACACCAGCGTCATCCCGTACGAGCCCGGCTCACGCGTCGCGCAGTTCGGCTCCGTGGGCTTCGACATCTCCGAGTACGAGATGCTGATGGCCCTGCTCGGCGGCAAGACACTGTGCGTGCCGGACGAGAACACCCGGCTCGACCTGACCCGGTTCGCCGGCTGGCTGGACCGGGAGCGGATCACCGAGTTCAACGCACCGGACCTGGTCATCGCCGCCGTCTACGAGGCAGCAGCCGAGCAGGGGCTCCGGCTGGACTCGTTGCGGCACGTGATCCAGGGCGGCGAGGCACTGCAACTGACGGCCCGGGTCCGTGAGTTCCACGCCGCCCGCCCGGCCCTGACCCTCCACAACCAGTACGGTCCCTCGGAGACCCACTTCGTCACCGGAACGCCACTGCCCGCCGACGTGGCCGACTGGCCGGCGACGCCGTCGATCGGGACACCGGTCTGGAACACCCGGATCCACGTCCTCGACGAGCGGCTCCGGCCGGTGCCGGTGGGGGTGCCCGGCGAGTTGTACATGGCCGGTGACTGCCTCGCGCACTCCTACCACGACCGGCCCGATCTCACCGCGGCCCGGTTCGTCGCCGACCCGTTCGGCGACCCGGGCGGCCGGATGTACCGCAGTGGCGACCTGGGCCGCTGGCGGGGCGACGGCACCCTGGACTTCCTCGGCCGGGTGGACGACCAGGTGAAGATCCGTGGCGTCCGGGTCGAGCTGGGTGAGCTGAACGCGGTGCTCGCGACCCACCCGAAGGTGGCACAGGCCGCCACGGTGCTGCGCCAGGACCGTCCCGGCGACAAGCGGCTCGTCGCGTACGTCGTCGCGACACCGGATGCTCCGGCTCCGTCCGTGGCGGACCTGCGCCGGCACGTCGGCGCTGCGGTCCCCGAGGCGGTGGTCCCGGCGGCGTTCGTCCTGCTCGACGCGCTGCCGATCAACGCCAACGGCAAGCTCGACCGACGGGCCCTGCCGGTACCCGACTACGGCGTGGCGACCGTCGAGAGTCGACGGCCGGTCAACCCGGCGGAGGAGATCCTCTGCGGCCTCTTCGCCGAGGTGCTCGAGGTCGACGCCGTCGGGGTCGACGACAACTTCTTCGAGCTGGGCGGGCACTCGCTGCTGGTCACCCGACTCATCTCCCGGGTCCGGGCCACCCTGGCGCGCGAGTTCCCGGTACGTCTGGTGTTCGAGGCGTCGACCCCGGCGGAGCTCGCCCGGCGATTGGACGGCACGACGGGGGCCCGGCCGCCGCTGACCGCGGGGCCGCGTCCCCTCCACGTGCCGATGTCGTACGCGCAGCAGCGGCTGTGGTTCCTCAACCAGTTGGAGGGGCCGAGCGCCACCTACAACCTTCCCGTCACCTGGCGCCTGAGCGGACCGCTCGACGTGACGGTGCTGACCGCGGCGCTGACCGACGTGGTGACGCGCCACGAGACCCTGCGTACCGTGCTGCGCGAGGTCGACGGGCAGCCGGTGCAGGTCGTGCTGCCTGCGGGCCCGGTCCCGGTGCACCGGATCCGTTGCGTCGAGGCCGACCTCGACGACGTCCTGCGGGACGACTTCGGCTATGCCTTCGACCTCTCCGGTGAGCCGCCGATCCGGGTCAGCCTGGTCACGCTGGACGGCACCGACGACCACGTGCTGGTGATCCTCCTGCACCACGTCGTCGGCGACGGATGGTCGATGCGACCGCTGGCCCGGGACCTCGCGGAGGCGTACCGGGCGCGGGCGACGGGCGGGGTGCCGCAGTGGACGCCGCTGCCCGTGCAGTACGCGGACTACGCTCTGTGGCAGCGGGAGGCGCTCGGAGGTGAGGACGATCCCGGGTCGGCGGTGAGCCGGCAGCTGGGTTACTGGACACGCACCCTGGCGGACCTGCCGGTGGAGCTCACCTACCCGACCGACCGGCCGCGCCCGGCCGCCAGCTCCGGCCGGGGCGAGGCGTTCGTCCTCGACCTGGGGTCGGATCTGCACGAGCGGATGGCCGAACTCGCCCGGGTCACCGGCACCACCCTCGCCATGGTGGCGCACGCCGCCATGGCTGCGGTGCTCACCCGGTCGGGTGCGGGCGTGGACATCCCGCTGGGCACCCCGGTCGCCGGGCGGGCGGACGAGGCGCTGGACGGGTTGATCGGCTTTTTCGCGAACACCCTGGTCATGCGCATCGACACGGCCGGCGATCCGACCTTCCGGGACCTACTCGCCCGGGTGCGGGACACCAGTCTCGCCGCGTACGAGCACCAGGACGTGCCCTTCGAACGGATCGTCGAGGCGCTGAACCCGCCGCGCTCGGCCGGCCGTAACCCGTTGTTCCAGATCATGCAGCAGGTCAGCTTCGACGGGGAGGCGGTCCCGCAGCTGCCCGGGCTCGACGCCGAGGAACTGCCCGCCCACCTCGACGCCGCCCGGTTCGACATCTCGATGATGCTGCAGGCGCAGACCGTGGCGGGACGCCCCGGGCCGATGCGGGCGATCGTCCGCTACGCCGTCGACCTGTTCGACGCGTCGAGCATCCGGCGACTGTTCGTACGCCTGGTGCGGATGCTCACGCAGGTGTCGGTCGACCCCGACCAGCCGATCAGCGCGATCGAGCTCCTCGACGAGGAGGAACGGACCCGGTTGGTGCGCCAGGGCACCGGGGACCGGCCGGTGGTCGTGGCGTCCGCCGGCCGCACCCTGCCGACGGCCTTCCGCGAGCAGGCCGATCGCACCCCGCAGGCGGTGGCGGTGCACTGTGCCGGGCAGACCCTGACCTATCGTGACCTCGACGGGCGGGCCAACCGGCTCGCGCACCGGTTGCTCGCGGCCGGGGGGCGTCCGGGGCAACGAATGGCCATGGCGCTGGAGCCATCCGTCGAGGCCGTGGTCGCCGCGCTGGCGATCCTCAAGGTCGGTGGCTGCTGCGTACCCCTGCGACCGCAGTCCCCGCCCGCGCAGCTGCGGCGGGCGCTGGAACGGCATGACGTCCGGCTGCTGGTGGCGGACGGTGCCATGGCCGGCCGGACGCCGCACGACGGTCCGGTCGTGGTGCGGGTCGACGAGGTCGACCCGGCCGAACCTCCCGCGACCGATCCGGGCATCGCCGTCGACCCGGGGCAACACGCGTTCGTCACGGGTTCCTCGACCACGGAACCGACCGACCTCGTGCTCACCCACGGGGAGATCGTCGAGCTGGTGGCGGACCCGATCTTCACCCCGGCTGTCCACGGACGGCTGCTCCTGGTCACGCCGTACGGGTTCGAGCCGTCCAGTCACGGGCTCTGGTACCCGCTGCTGCACGGCGGGACGACGATCGTGGCGGCCACGGACGACATGGCGGCCGAGCAGATCGGCTGGCTCGTCGAGGACGAGGAGGTCACCGCCGTCGACCTGCCCGCGGGCCTGTTCGCGGTGGTCGCCGAGGAACGGCCGGAGTGTCTGTCGCAGGTCCGGGAGGTGCTGGTCCGTGGCCCGGTGCCGCCCGCCGACGAGATCCGACGGGTCATCGAGCACTGTCCGGGGATCCGGGTGCGCACCTACCACGGCCCGGCGGGTGGGTTCCCCCTGACCCTGTCGGCCAGCTGGGACCGGGCGGTCGACGTGCCGGTCAGGGTGCCACTCGGACGGCCACGTGACGGGATCGCCGCGTACCTGCTCGACGACGCGCTCGCCCTCGTCCCGGACGGTGTGGTCGGGCAGCTGTACCTCACCGGGCCGCACCTGCCGCAGGCTGGCCCGTCCCTCGACGGACCGGGCGGCTTCCCCGCCCAGGTGCCGGTGCCGGTGTACCCCACCGGTCACCGGTGCCGTTGGAACTCCACCGGGGTGCTCGAGTACGTCGGCGACCCCGCCACTACCCGGTGGCTCGGTTCCCGTCACGTCGACCTGCGCGAGGTCGAGGCGGTGCTGGACGGCTGCCCGGGCGTCGTCGAGGTCGCGGTCGCCGCTTCCGCCACGCCCGGCGGCGAGCGGCGGGTGGTGGCGTACGTCGTCGGGGACGAGGAGTTCGATCCGGCGGGACCGGACGAGCACGCCCGGCGGCTCCTGCCGGAGTATCTGGTTCCCGGCGCCGTGGTCGCCCTCGACGAGTTGCCCCGCACCGTCACCGGCGAGCTGGACCATGCCCGGCTGCCCCTGCCCGACGGCGACGGCACCGCCACCGGCCGGGGACCGGCGAGCGACCAGGAGGAGATCCTCTGTGGTCTGTTCGCGGAGGCGCTCGGCGTGGACGACGTCGGCGTCGACGACAGCTTCTTCGATCTCGGCGGGCACTCGCTGCTCGCCACGCATCTCGTGTCGTTGATCCGCAGCGCGTTCGACTGCGAGTTGACGGTGCGCGCGGTCTTCGAAGCCCCCACGCCGGCCGAGCTGGCCCGCCGGCTGGACGTCACCGGTCAGACGCGGCCCGCCCTGACGGCGCGGGACCGCCCCGACCGGCTGCCGATGTCGTACGCGCAGCAGCGGCTGTGGTTCCTGCACCAGATCGAGGGTCCGAGCTCCACCTACAACATGCCGTTCATCTACCGCCTCTCCGGTCGTCTGGACGCGGACGCGTTGCAGTTGGCGTTCGCCGACGTGGTGGCCCGGCACGAGGTGCTACGGACGGTGCTGCGGGAGGTCGACGGGCAGCCGGTGCAGGTGGTGCTGCCCCCCGCTCCCCAGGAACTGCGCCGGTCGCGCTGCGCCGAGGCGGCGCTCGCGGAGGTGTTGCAACAGGCGGTCGAGTACACCTTCGACCTCTCGACCGAGCCTGCGGTCCGGGCCAGCCTGATCACCCTGGACGACTCCGGGGACCACGTGCTGATGATCCTGTTCCACCACAGCGCCACCGACGGTCTGTCCGCCGGGCCGTTCGGGCGTGACCTGTCGGTGGCGTATCGGGCGCGGTTGGTGGGTCGGGTGCCGGAGTGGGTGTCGTTGCCGGTGCAGTATGCGGATTTTGCGTTGTGGCAGCGGGAGGTGCTTGGTGGTGAGGGTGATGTGGGTTCGGTGGTGTCGGTGCAGTTGGGTTATTGGTCGCGGGTGTTGGCGGGGTTGCCGGTGGAGTTGGGGTTGCCGGTGGATCGGCTGCGGCCGGTGGTGGGGTCGGGTCGTGGTGGGGGGTTCGTGGTGGAGTGGGGTGGGGGTTTGGGTGGGGGTTTGGTGGAGTTGGCGCGGTTGACGGGGTCGTCGTTGTCGATGGTGGCGCATGCGGGGTTGGCGGTGGTGTTGACGCGGTTGGGTGTGGGTGGGGATGTGCCGATCGGGGTGCCGGTGGGTGGTCGTTCGGATGTGGTGTTGGGGGATTTGGTGGGGTGTTTTTTGAATACGGTGGTGGTGCGGGTCGATACGTCGGGTGGGGTGTGTTTTCGGGGTTTGGTGGGTCGGGTGCGGGAGGCGAGTCTGGGGGCGTTCGCGCATCAGGATGTGCCGTTCGAGCGGGTGGTGGAGGTGGTGAATCCGCCGAGGTCGGCTGCCCGTAACCCCCTCTTCCAGATCATGCAGCAGGTCGTCTTCACCGGCGCGTCCGGTCTGGATCTTCCGGGGGTACGCGCGGAGCGCCTGACCGCGTTCCAGCAGCGCGAGAAGTTCGACCTGTCCCTCACCCTGTTCGTGGGGCCCCCGGTGGACGGCCGACCGGGGCCGATCGAGGTCTTCGTCAGGTACGCGGTCGACCTGTTCGACGAGTCGACCGTCCGCCGGCTGATCGACCGTCTGTTCCGGGTGCTCGAGTCGGTGGTGGCCGACCCCACGATCCCGATCAGCGCGATCGACATCCTCGACGCCGACGAGCGGACCCGGGTGCTGACCGGGTGGAACGACACCGCGGCGCAGCCGCCGACCACGGCCCGGTCGATCGCGTCGCTGTTCGAGGAGCAGGTGGCCCGGACACCGGACGCCGTCGCCCTGGTCTGTGACGGCCAGCGGTTGTCGTATGCGGCGCTGGACGACCGGGCGAACCGGTTGGCCCGGCACCTGACCACCTGGGGCGTCGGGCCGGAGGCCGTGGTCGGGTTGTGCCTGCCACGCGGGGTGGAGATGGTGACGTCGATCCTGGCGGTGTGGAAAGCCGGGGCGGCCTACCTGCCGATCGATCCGGCGTATCCGGCCGAGCGGACCGCGTTCATGCTGACCGACAGCAGCGTCGCGGTGCTCGTGGGTACCCGGGCGGACCTGCCCGCGGCCCAGGTGCCGATGCTGGCGTTGGACGACCCGTCCACGGTCGCCGCCCTCGCCTCGGTGTCCGGCACCGCGCCCCGGGTGCCGGTGGCGGCGGACGGGTTGGCCTACGTCATCTACACCTCGGGCTCCACCGGTAGCCCCAAGGGCGTGGCGGTCACGCACGGATCGTTGGTCAACTACGCGACCTTCGTTCCCGGTCGGCTCGGGTGGGGTGAGCCGGGCAGCCGGTACGCCCTGCTTCAGCCGCAGGTGACCGACCTGGGTAACACGGTGCTGTACACGAGTCTCGTCACCGGCGGTGAGCTGCACGTGCTCGACGCCGACACGGCGACCGACCCGGCCGCGGTGGCCGGCTATCTGGCGGCGCACCGGATCGATCACATGAAGGTGGTCCCCTCACACCTCGCGGCGCTCGCGGCGGATCACGGCATGGGGCCGGTGCTGCCGGCGGGGTCGCTGGTGCTCGGCGGCGAGGCGGCCCCGCCGGAGCTGGTGGAGACCATCCTGGCGGCAGCCGGCGAGCGGGTCGTCCACAACCACTACGGACCGACGGAGGCCACCATCGGAGCGGTCACCGGCCGGCTGACGACCGGGTCGGCGAACGGTGGAGCGGTGCCGATCGGCACCCCGATCGCCAACACCCGGACGTACGTGCTCGACGATGCGCTCGGGCCGGTGCCACCCGGCGTGACCGGGGATCTGTACATCGCCGGGGATGCCCTGGCCCGGGGTTACGTCGGGCGTCCCGACCTGACTGCGGAGCGCTTCGTGGCCTGCCCCTTCGAGACCGGCCGACGGATGTACCGGACCGGGGACCGGGCCCGGTGGACCGTGGACGGGCAACTGGTGTTCGCCGGCCGCGCCGACGACCAGGTCAAGATCCGCGGGTACCGGGTCGAACCCGGTGAGGTACGGGCCGTCCTGCTGACGCATCCGGAGGTGGCACAGGCCGCGGTGGTCGCCCGGGCGGACCGGCCCGGGGACGTCCGGCTGGTGGCGTACGTGGTGGCCGCCGACGGCGTCGCCCGGCCTGAGGTCGACCCACTACCCGCGCTGCTGCGCCGGTTCCTCGGTCAGCGGTTGCCCGCGCACCTGGTACCGGCCGCCGTGATGGTGCTCGAACGCCTGCCGCTGACCGCCAACGGCAAGCTGGACCAGCAGGCCCTGCCGGCCGCGTACCACACCGGCGGGTCCGACCCCGACGCGCTTGCGGCCACCCTCCAGGAACAGCTCATGTGCGACCTGTTCGCCGAGGTCCTGGGGCTCGAACGGGTGGGGGTCGAGGACAACTTCTTCGACTGCGGCGGCCATTCGTTGCTGGCCATCCGGCTGGTCACCCGCATCCGCACCACGTTCGACAGCGATCTCTCGGTCCGGGCGGTGTTCGAAGCACCCGACCCGCGGCGGTTGGCGCGGTATCTGGTGACCGGCGGCCTGCGGCAGGCCTTCGACGTGGTGTACCCGATCCGCCCGGACGGCTCCCGCACCCCGCTGTTCTGCATGCACTCCGGGGGCGGGTTGAGCTGGGTGTACAGCGGACTGTTGCGGCATCTGGACCCCGACATCCCGTTGTACGGCATCCAGTCGGTGGCCATGGCGGGCACCGGCCTGCGGCCGGGCAGCGTGGTGGAGATGGCCCGCGAGTACGTCGGACACATCCGGGCCGTGCAGCCGCGCGGGCCGTACCGGGTGATCGGCTGGTCGCTGGGCGGCGTCCTGGCCCACGAGGTCGCGGTGCAGCTTCAGGAGGCCGGCGAGGAGGTGTCCCTGCTGGGGATCCTGGACACCAACATGGTGTTCGACCCCGACGCCGTCGGCAGCCCGGTGCCCGAGGAGCACCTACGGTACGAACCGGGCGACCCGACGGCCGTGGCCGAGGAGATCCGGCAGTTGGCCGGTGGCACGGTGCCCACGCTGAACCTGCTGCACGGTCACGAGCAACGACTCGCGCTCAGCGCCTACCACTACCACCGGCAGGTCCGCCGTCGCCATGTGCCGCGGGTCTACCGCGGTGACGTCCTGTTCTTCCGGGCGACCGCCGACAAGGGGGAACCCATCCCCGCCGAGAGCACGTGGGGCCCGTACGTCGACGGTGGCTTCGAGGAGATCCACATCGCCTGTACGCACTATCAACTACTGGCCATGGCCCCGCTGGTGTCGATCGGTTCGGCGGTGTCCCGGGAGCCGCTCGCGACGATCGGCGAGGCCCTGAACAAGGCGCTCCGCCCGTCGTGACGCATCACCACCGTCCACATCCCACCGGCCGGACCGCCAGGAGGACCTGATGCCGAGAGAGCCCTCGGAACCGACACTTCCCGAGATCACCGCCGCGACCCTGGAGGCCCGGTTGCGCGTCGCCGCCGGCCGGGTGGGTGCGGCCCCGGCCTTCGTCGACGCCACCGGGGTCCGGGCGACTCACCAGGATCTACGCCGGATCCGGGACGGCGCCCGGGAGCGACTGCGGGATGCGGGTGTGACACCTCACGACCGGGTCGGCCTGGTCATGGGGCACGACTGGCGGATGGCACTGGCACTGACCGCCGCCATGTCGGCCTGCGCCGTGGCACCGCTCGATCCCGGCCTCGCTGATCGTGAGCTGGTCGCCTACCTCGCCCGCCTGCGTCCCCGCGCGGTCCTGGCCGACACCGGGTCGGCCCCCCGCCTGCGGGCGCTGCTCGGCGAGGGCCCACCGGTCCTCTGCTGGTCGGTCGACGATCTGGACGGCTCGACGGACGAGGAGCCGTCCGCCGAGGACCCGGCGCTGCTGCTCTTCACCTCCGGCACCACGGGGGTTGCGAAGACCGCCCAGATCACCCAGGGCAACCTGGCCGCGGCGGTGGACAGCATCGGGAGGACGCTGCGGCTGGACGCCGGGGACCGGGCCCTGAACGCGATGCCGCTGCACCACGCCCACGGCATCCTCACCGGGCTGCTGGCCCCGCTGGCGAGCGGCGGCAGCACGATCTGCGGTCCGTTGACCACTCGGGAAGCGCTGCTGGAACTCGTCCGGGCGGTGGCTCCGAACTGGTACTCCGCGGCACCCGTCGTGCATCACACCCTGCTCACGATGATCCGTAGCATGCCCCCGATCGCCGACGAGCTCCGCCTGCGGGTGATCCGGTCGACCTCGTCGGCGTTGCCGGTCCGGTTGCTCGAGCAACTGGAGGGCACCCTGGCCGCGCCGGTGGTGGAGGCGTACGCGTTGACCGAGGCTCCCGGCCAGGTAGCCAGCAACCCGCTGGACGGCCCGCGCAAGCCGGGCACGGTGGGTGTCCCGCAGGACGCGAGCATCGTCCTGCTGACCGGTGACGGGGAGTTGACCGACGCGCCGGGAAGCACCGGTGAGGTCCTGATCCGCAGCGCCAACGTCGTCCCCGGCTACCTGGACGTCCCGGCTTCGGAGCAGCCCTTCCTCGACGGTTGGCTGCGAACCGGGGACCAGGGAACCTTCGACGAGGACGGCTACCTGACCCTGCGCGGAAGGATGGCCAACATCATCAACCGGGGTGGCGAGAAGATCTCCCCTCCCGAGGTCGAGGAGGTGCTCGTCGAGCACCCTTCGGTGCGGGAGGCGGCGGCCTTCGGTCGTCCGCACCCCACTCTCGGTGAGGAGACGGCCGCGGCGGTGGTGCTGCATGCCGGCTCCTCGGCGACCGAGGACGAGCTGCGGGTCTTCGCCGCCGCACGGCTCGCGTCCTACAAGGTGCCGGTTCAGATCCACTTCATGCCGGCCCTGCCCCGCAACAGCGTGGGCAAGATCCTGCACCGCCGACTACGGGACCTGGCCGCTCGTCGGGCGGTGGGGCGGGAACGCCGGCCGTCCCCACCCGGATGACCGGGACGGCTCGCCACCGACCCGTCCGGCGTACGTGACCCGTCCTCCTCCGGTCCGACCACTCACCAGCCTGGGAGCGCACATGACATCTGGCCTGTTCCATCACACCTGGACGGACCGCCGTCGGGACGAACCCGTGGCGGCGACCCTCCGCAGCCCGCTGTTGCAACTGCACATGTCCTCCGACGTCGACCCGCTGCTTCCGGAGCAGATCGAGCGGGCGCGCGGCGTGCTCACGGCCCGCGCCGAGGCCGTGGCGCGCGGCGTCGACCTGGCGGCCGTTCAGGACGCGCAGCGGCAGGTGGTCGAGGCGTTCCTCGCCGGGCGGTCGGCCCGTTTTCCGCAGGACCAGTACCAGCCCCTGGCGGACGCGGCCCGGTTCGCCGCGGAGGGACGCGACATCTTCCTCGTCATCAAGTTCATGGACGAGGCGCCGCACATCGAGGCCACGTTTCAGTCCCTGCTGCACCAGCATGGGGTCGACCTGGGACGGGTGGTGATCGTCGCGGTCGACAACAACTCCACCGACGGTTCCGACGAGATCGTCAAGCGAATCCGCGCCGCGAACGACGGCCCGATCCGGATCGTCTATCTGAATCAGGCGCAGCCGGGGGCGGGCCATGCCGCCCGGCTGGGGGTGGACAGCTGCATCGCCACCGTGCGGGAGATGTGCCTGGTCGACGGCGACTGGCGTCGCCTACAGACGGCGATCATCGCGGTGTCCGACGGCGACACCGTCTATCACCCGCACGTCCTGCGGGAACTGGTTCGGGTGTTCGAGGAGAGCCCGACGGTCGACGGCGTCATGCCGTTCCTCACCTACAAGCTGACCGCGGCGCTGCGGCTCTTCGCCAACTACGTGCCGGCCTATCCGGACCGCCTGGCCCGGCACGCGGACCTGTCGACGGCGGTCGGGGTTCCGGTCGATCTCTCCACCGAACTGGCGTTTCCCCAGTTGCCCCGCCACGCCAGGGAGGTCGTCGGGGACCTCGTCCGGGTCCGCGTGCAGGACGTCGGCGAGGTCGAGGTGCCGCTGTGCAACCGGGACGAGCACGGGCGACGGTTCGGTGTGCTCCGCGATCCCGCCGGGCGGCTGGCGTACCTGCTCGAGGACCGGACCCTGGTGCTTGCGGAGGCTCCCGTCTCCGGTGACGACGCGGCGCTGACGTTCCTCGAGAACGGTCAGGTCGGGGCCGATGAGATGTGGCGTTGGCACGCGGTGATCGGCCATGACATCTTCCTGTCCTGGCTCTTCGCCGGTATGGGTGCGCCGGAGGAGATGATCTATCCGGATACGAGTGACGCGCTCAAGGCGTTCCGGGTCTGGGCCGCGGCCATCGGCGGTCAGCACCAGCTGCGCCGCCCCGGGTTGCGCATCGTCACCGGCAGCGACTACCAGTCCGGCCGGGTGCTCCAGGCGACGGGCTGCACGGTGCGCCTGGCATCTGCCGAGGCGTGCGCGCAGACCGAGACCGATCGGTTGATCAAGATGGCCCGGAATCTGATGAAGAGCCAGGCGGTGTTCTACGGGCAGACCCGTGACTCGATGATCGAGCGGGCGAGCGGACTCTACGTCCACATGACCCGGATCCAGGGCGACATCGAGGACGAGGTGCGCGCCTACGACGACGAGGCCTTCCGCCGGAACATCTTCCCGGAGCGGGTGCTGTTCCCGCTGCGGTGGATGCTCCAGAACGCCCTCCGGTTCTATGCCCACGACGACCCCGAGGCACAGGACATCGTCCGCGAGCGGTTTCTTGGCGTGGTCTTCGGCGAGCACGCCGCCGACGTGGAGAAGCGCTGGTTCAGCGCGGACGTTCTCGGCCGGATCCAGGCGGCCGCACACGACGAGCGCCCCGACCTGGCCGAGCGGGTGGCGGAGCAGATCATCGCCGAGCACTACGCCGACATCCTCACCTGCTACCAGCGGACGCTCCGGGACTACTTCCGTGCGCAACGACTGCCGGAGAGCAGCTACGAGTGGCTGCTCAGCGAGGTCGACCAGTCGCGGAACGCCATGCGGGAGGCACCACCGGAGGTCGACCCCTCCGCCGTCTGGGAGGGCCAGGAGTTCGTCATCGACATCGAGCGCGGGCAGGTGGTCCGGATGAAGAACGCCCAGGACGTGGCGTCATGAGAGTCGACCTCTGGGACGGGCCGGTCCCTCATGGCGTCGGCCCGGACGAGGACGTTCCCCACCTGGACGTTCATCTGCCGCCGCCGGAGCAGGCGACCGGCGCCGCGATGCTGGTGCTGCCGGGTGGGGCGTACACCTTCCTGTCCAAGAAGTCCGGTCTTCAGTACGCGCGGTGGCTGGCGACCGAGGGCATCGCCGCCGCGGTGGTGAACTTCCGTCTCGGATCGGCCGGGCACCGGTTCCCGGCCCTGCTGGCAGACGCCTGGCAGGCTCTGGCGCTGCTGCGGTCCCGGGCGGACGAATGGGGTCTGGATCCCGAGCGGGTCGGCGTCATCGGCTCGTCCGCCGGGGCGCATCTCGCGTCGATGATGCTGACCGCGGTGTCGTTGCCGAACCAGCGGACGAAGCGGCCCGCACTCGGCGTGCTCTGCTATCCGGTCGTCTCGATGAATGATCCACTTGCCCACGAGGAGACGAGACGCAACTTCCTCGGTGAGCTGGCCGGTGACGAGGACCAACGGCGGCGCTTCTCGGCGGAGATGCTTGTCGACGACCAGGTTACGCCGTGTTTCGTCTGGCACACCCTCGACGACGACGAGGTGACGGCGCGCAACGCCACGACGTTCGCCCGGGTGCTTTACGAGGCGGGGGTCAGTTGCGAACTGCACATCTATCAATCCGGCCCGCATGCGCTCGGGCTCGCGCGGAACACCGGCCTGCACTGGACTGCCGACTGTATCCGCTGGCTACGTCACAACGGCTTCTGATGACGACTGCGGACAACATTGTCCCATCGGCGGCGGAAGTCGCGGTGCGATACCCGGCGCTCGTCCCGGTGGTGGGAATTCGTCCGTGCACACGGAAAGGAGGTATCGGTGAACCACGCTGATTTCCAGTTCGAGATCTACCGTGCGGGTCTGCGTGAGGGGCCGCCGCGGTATCCGGTGGATGTGGCGGGTCTCCAGGAGGCGGCACGGGAGGTGCTGGACGACACCGCCTACTGGTATGTGGCCGGATCCTGCGGCAGTGGCGACACCGCCGCGGCCAACTGCGCGGCCTTCGCGCGCTGGCGAATCGTCCCGCGAATGTTGCGGTCGGCCGACGTACGGGATCTCCGCACCGAGCTGTTCGGCCGGGTCTACCCGGCACCATTGGCCCTGGCCCCGGTCGGCGTCCAGTCGATCGTCCATCCGGAGGGCGACATCGCCACTGCCCGTGCGGCAGCGTCGCTGGGCATTCCCATGGTGCTGAGCACGGCCGGGTCCTTCAACATCGAGGAGGTGGCCGAGGTGGCCGGCCCTCGGTGGTACCAGCTCTACTGGCCGCACGACGACGAGGTCACGACGAGCCTGCTCAAGCGGGCCGACAAGGCTGGCTACGAGGTTCTCGTCGTCACGCTGGACACCTGGACGCTGGGCTGGCGCCCGCACGACCTGAACCGCGGCTACCTGCCCTTCCTGCGAGGCAACGGCCTGGCTACGCCCTTCTCCGATCCGGTCTTCCGGTCGCGGCTGGGGCGCACGTGCGAAGACGACGTGCAGGCCGCCATCGAGGCATGGATTCCGATGTTCAACGGGCGGGCCCACACCTGGCCTGAGCTGGCTCTGCTGCGTGACAACTGGGACGGGCCGATCGTGCTCAAGGGCATTCAGCACGTCGATGACGCGCGGCGGGCCGCAGACGCCGGCATGGACGGCGTCGTGGTGTCGAACCACGGCGGCCGGCAGATCGACGGTGCCGTCGCGTCGCTCGACGCGTTGCCGGGCATCGTCGCAGCGGTCGGCGACCGGCTCACCGTGCTCTTCGACTCCGGTGTGCGCAGCGGGTCCGACGTCTTCAAGGCGCTCGCGCTCGGGGCCCGTGCCGTCCTGCTCGGCCGGCCCTATCTGTGGGGGCTGGCGAACGGCGGTACGGAGGGGGTCCGGCAGGTGGTGCGGAGCCTGCTGGCCGAGCTGGATCTCACCCTGGGGTTGGCGGGTTTCGTGTCGCCCGCCGAACTCGACCCATCGGTGCTGGTGAGCCGGTGAGTGACCGGCTGCCTCGGGTCTGCCCGCTGCGGCCGACCACCTCTTCCGATGTAAAGAACATTAGCAGAGTCGGACATTTTGCGGTATCGGTCGTGAGGCTGATGCACCCGAGCATCGACCCGCAACTACATTGGCCGAGCCATTTGATGAAGGGAATCAGGATCTGTGACGACACCGCAAGGGGACGCCGTGACGCAGTTGGCCGAAGGAGTTGACACCAGCAAGGAGGAACCGCCGAGATCCTGGTTGGTTCGGCGCGGGCTGGTCCCTGGGACACGGCCGCAGCAGATTCTCGCGCTGGCGACATTCGTCAATATGATCGGCAGCGGCGTCTTCATGGTCAGCTCGGCGCTGTACTTCACGCGTGTCGTCGGGCTCCCATTGGCGCAGGTCGGTATCGGCATCGGTCTTGCCGCCGGGGTCGGCCTCTTCGCCGGCGTACCGGTGGGGCACATCGCCGATCGGCGGGGTCCGCGGGAGGTCTACCTGTGGATGCTCGTCATCCAGGGAGCGGCGATGGCGGCTCTCGTCCTGGTCCAGTCCTTCTGGCTGGTCCTGGTGGCGCTCTGCGTCGGCGAGCTCGCCCGTTCCGCCGGTGGAGCGGCCCGTGGCCCGCTGGTGCGTGGAGTGGGCGGGGCCGAGTTGACGCGTTACCGCGCCTATCTGCGGTCGGTGGCGAACCTCGCCGGAAGCTGTGCCGCCCTGGCTGCCGGCTTCGCCGTCCAACTCGACACCCGACCGGCCTATCTCGCCCTGGTGCTGGGTAACGCCCTCAGCTTCGTGGCCAGCGCGGCGATCATCGCGGCGCTGCCGTCGCTGGCGCCGGTGCCAGCGCCACCCAGGGCCAGCCGCTGGGCGGTGCTGAAGGACCGGGGGTACATGGCGATCACCGCGCTCGACGGCATCATGTCCATCCACCACCAGGTGCTGCTCTTCGCCCTGCCACTGTGGATCGTCGGGCACACCGACGCGCCCCGGTGGCTGGTCGGCGCGGCTGCGCTGGTGAACACCGCGCTGGTGGTCCTGCTCCAGGTGCGGGCCAGCCGGGGAGTGGACGACACTGTCGCCGCCGGTCGGGCGATGCGCCGCTCCGGCGTTGCCTTCTTCCTCGGCATGGCCGCGATGGCGGTGGCTGCGGGGCTGCCCACCTGGCTCGCCCTCGTGGGTATCCTCGCCGGCATCTTCATCCACACCGTGGGTGAACTGTGGCACACGGCCGGCTCTCTGGAGTTGCGGTTCACTCTCGCGCCGGCTCACGCCCAGGGGCAGTACATGGGCCTGTTCGGGTTCGGCGCCGGACTGGCGAACGTCGTGGCCCCCTCCGTGCTGGTGCTGTTCTGTATCACCTGGGGGGTGCCGGGTTGGCTGGCGCTCGGTGCCGTGTTCCTCGTGGTCGGGTCGGTGACCCCGTACGTGGTGCGGTGGGCGGAGCGCAACCGCCCGTACGTGGAGCAGCCCGCCTAGCGGACGAGAGGTCGGTCGGGTTGCCGCCATCGTAGGGCGGCAACCCGACCGGCACGCATGGATCGCTGCCGCCGGGCCCTGCGGGTCGCATCGACGGGCCCGGTGGGTACCCCGCCCGGTCGGTCACCCCGGGCGGGGTACGACGTCAGCGGGCGAAGAACGGCTGCCGGCGCGGCAGTCGACCCCAGCGGGCCAGTGCGATTCCCAACAGGGCCAGGCAGGCCAGGCGTAGCCACTCCGCGCCGAACTCCCCGCGCAAGGAGAACCCGCCCGGGAAGAGAACCCGCAACCCGGAGGTGTCGTTGCCGAAGAACGGTCCGGGGCCGAACCCCAGCACCCAGACGATCACGTTGAGGAAGTTGTTGACCGCCTTCTCGTGGCGGAAGCCGAGGCAGAACCCGAGCGCCGACCCGACCAGGATGAAGACCGGCAGCATCAGCAGAGCGGTCACCACGTGCTGCCAGCGCCGCCCGCCGGGAGTCAGCATGATGAGGAGGACGAAGAAGACAAGCGGCACGATGCACTCGACTGTCGCACTGACCAGTCGGGTCGGCCACACCCAGGACGGCCGCAGCAGGTAGTGCTCCCCGAGCCCGGCGAAGAGTTCGACCTCCCAGGTGCCGACCGCCGCGCTCAGCGCCAGCAGGGGGACGAAGTAGACGTACTGGTCCGCCAACAGGCCGAGGTCGAGCGACCTGCCGTTCGCGGTCGTGAACATGGCCGCGAGCAACAGGACGTTGAGCATGCTGAGCGGACCGATCCGCAGCAGATACGGTGTCAGGCCCTCCTGCCGGATGCGGTTACGAAGGACGAGCGTAGCGAGCCGCCACCTGTTCACCGCGCCTCTGCTCCATCCGTGAGAGTCCGCTCGATCCGGTTCATCGTCCGGTCCCGCAGCAGCATCCAGAGCAGGCCGGTCCACGCGGTGGTGACCGCGAAGAAACCGGTCAGCGCCGTGGCGGTGGCGTGCGGGCCGGAGGCCGCGACCAGTTGGAGGATCCAGCCGGTGGGCAGCACCAGCGCGACCAGTGGGGCACCCGTGAAGGGCAGGACCGACAGCCCGACGAACAGCAGACCGAGTCGCAACCACGGCACCACCCCGACGGGTGCCCTGAACTGGCACAGGACGAGCGTCGACTGGTAGCAGACAGCCGCGAGTGACACGTATACCAGCAGGATCACCAGAAGGCTGCGCGGTCCGACCAGCTCCGGGAACCGGGCGTACGCGGCCAGGAACGGCACGACGATCGCCGGGGACGAGACGACCGCGGAGGCTGCGGCCCGGACGAGCAGGAGGGTGGGCAGCGACACGGCGCTGAGGACCACCTTCTCGATGGTGCCGTACCGGAACTCGTTCTGGACGCTGGACATGGCCGACAGCAGCACGATGGCCGTGCAGGTGAGCAGGGCGGCCCGGGTGGCGAGGACGAGCGCCTCACGCGGTGTCTCCGCGTTCTGGTACAGCGCCAGGGAGAGCAGGGCGGTCTGGACGGTGATCCCGATCAGGAACGAGGACGTGGCCAGCCGGTCGATCCACTGGACCCGGATCAGGAAGAGTGCGAACGTGAACACGTCAACTTCCCGTCCCTGAGGTGCAGCGTACGGTCGACCACCCGGGAGAGGAAGTCAGCGTCGTGGCTCACCACCACCCGGGCAACCCGCCCGTCCACCTCGGCGAGCAGGTCCCGCAGCAGTGCCATCCCGTCACCGTCCAGGCCGTTGGTGGGCTCGTCGAGAATCCAGACGTCCGCCGGCTCGAACAGGACCGCGGCGAGGTGTAGTCGCTGACGCATCCCCAGCGAGAAGCGGGAGTAGTTGACGTCGACGCTGTCCGACAGCCCCACCCTGCCCAGCAGGGTGACGATCTGTCCGCGGGAGAGCATGCGCCCCTTCATGCCCGAGAAGAACCGCAGGTTCTCGGCGGCCGTCAGCCGGGGGTAGAAGCCCTGTGGTGCGCCGCCGCAGTAGTTGAGGTGGGCCCGGTAGGACCGCAGGCCCGCCGGCATCGGCACCCCCCGGTAGAGCACCCGGCCTCGGGTCGGACGCAACAGCGTCGCGAGAACCCTCAGCAGGGTGCTCTTCCCGGAGCCGTTGCTGCCGACGACGCCGACCGCCTCGCCTGCTGCCACGGTCAACGAGACCCCGTGCAGCACGTCGCGCCGTTCGCTCCTGCCGTGCGGGTAGTGGTATCCGACCTCGTCGAGCTCGATGAGCGCGGTCACGACGACAGGTGCCGTTCGAGCCAGGTGGAGCGTTTGCGCAGTTCCAGCGGGACGTGCGGACCGTAGTCGTCCGCGTCGCCGCCGGGGTCGTCGGCCCGCCGCGCGAACAGGGGGACGTCCTCCGCGGGTGGCTTGATGAG
The DNA here is from genome assembly GCF_036017915.1 of Micromonospora sp. NBC_00421. NCBI lineage: Bacteria > Bacillati > Actinomycetota > Actinomycetes > Micromonosporales > Micromonosporaceae > Micromonospora > Micromonospora sp. NBC_00421. Next base: position 5,437,633 of record NZ_CP107929.1, on the reverse strand, counting down.
ATGGTTGGGATGGACGTAGTCGCGCATGAGGATCCGGCGGGTACGCCCGAGCCCGGCCAACCAGGCAGGATCGCTGTGTTCCCGGTCGCTCGTCACGATCCAGCTGGGGCCGTACTCGAGGAACATGTTGAGCCGGGTGACATCGCTGTTGTTCTCGGCGACCCGGTGCCACAACCCACCCCACATCATGGTCATCGTGCCCGCCCGGACCGTGAGGGCCACCTCCTCCGGGTGCGGCTCGTGGGTGTGGTAGGTCGACAGGTGGGGCCGGCGGTGGCTGCCCGGCACGTAGGTCAGGTTGCCCATGTCGCCGTGGGGCAGGTCGGTGAGCCAGTACCCCACCTTGATCCGTAGCGGCGCCTGCTCGGCGAACACCTGGAAGGGCACGGGGCGCGGGCCGTCGAAGTGCCACTTGTTACGGATCGCCTGCCCCGGCGGCCGACGGAAGTACTCGCTGCGCAGCAGCTTGAGCATCTCGCCGTACACGTCGTACAGGTAACCGAGGTGGGCCGGGTGGTCGATCATCACCGTGAAGCGCGGGTCGGTCTCGACGATGTTCCATGCGGTCGGCTCGGGCGCCCCGCGTACGGCCGCCGCCAGGCGGGCGACCTGTGCCGCGTCGAGCGCGTCCTCGACGACCAGGATGCCAGCCGTGGCGAACTGCTCCCAGGTCTCGGGCGTGAAGCCGGGAGGCGCCATGCCGATCGGTTCCGCGGATGTCGACTGTGCTGTCACGACTGGTCTCGCTTCCCTGGTCAACGTAGTGCGATGGCGCGGATACCGGCGTAGGGGACGGGCCGGCCGTCGAGGTAGTCGGCGCTCTCGAAGATGCCGATCGCCTCCATCGGCAGCCGGGCCCCGGCCTCGGCCGCGAAGATGCAGGGGAGCACCCGCTTGCGCTCGGCGGCTCCCGGCTCACCCGCACTCCGGATGTGCTTGTGGGTGTGGATGAGGATCGGGATGAAGCCCCCGCCCAGGAAGCTGCCGGACTGGAGCACCGCGCCACCCACGCAGTCGATGACGCAACCCTTCCCGAGCACCGCGTCCCGGCCGAGGAAGAACAGTGAGGGGCTCGCCTGCACACCGTGCTCGACGTGGAAGACCCCGGCGGAGAGCCCGATGATAGCCCGGCCGCTGATCCGCAGGACCGATCGGTAGAAGTCGATCAGCACCGGCCGGACGGCGGTGTCGGGGAGTTTGAACTCACCGCAGAGGAGCACGATGCGCAACAGCTCGGCGATGGTCAGCCCGTTCCCGTCCGCATCGGGAACCGGGATCTGGTCCCACACCACGAGGTAGTCACGGGGAAGAGCGAGGCCACCGGCGATGCCCTCGGCGATGAGGCGCTCTGCCTCCGTCGAGAGGTAGGCGTCCGCGGCGGCCGGCTCGGCCACCGGCTCGCGGCCGTCCACCGCGTCGATGATCCGGCGGGTCAGCCGCCGCCGGCTCTCGTTGGTCTTGGCAGCACTCGCCGCCCGGAGGAGGTCGAGGCGGGCGGCGACCGTCTCGGGTATGTCGAAGAGGTGGTCGATGCCGTCGGTCCGGCAGGCGAGCTTGGCGGCCAGTCCCCGCTCGGGCAGGTCGGGCTGGTCTGCCAGCGCTTTCAGCTCCGCCAGGTGCCCGCCGACGCCGACCCGCACCAGCGCGGCGGCGGCGAGCGCACGGTAGTCGTACGGGACGGCGGGCGAGTCGGTGGTGACCACGGAGAACAACAATCGTCGGTACCGCTCCTCGTCGAGCGCGTCCGCCGCGATCTCCAGGGAGAGGTACGGGCCCTTCTCGCCCGGACCGTGCACCCAGCTCTCACCGTACGGCGTCCGGTGGCAGCACACCGAGACGAAGAGTTCGTAGGCTGCGGGATCGCTGGTCAGGGCGGCGCGCAGTTCGTCGCGGACCGCCGTACGCTCCAGCGCGCCGCCGCGCACCGCGTCCAGGATGTCGCTGTTCGCCCCCAACAGAGCGGGGAGTTCCGACAGCAGATCGTCAGGCATTGCCTACCTCGCTTCGAAATCGGGTGAACTTGCCGCTGGTCGTGTCGAGTGCCTGTTCCGCACAGTCGATCTCCACGGGCACCGGCATCCCCGCCTCGACGTACGCGGCGACCGCCGCGAGAGACTCCCGGCGCTGCTGCGGGGGGAGTTCCGCCCGGAGCTCGACCCGGAGCCGGAACCGCCGGTCGCCGGTCTGGGTGAGCTGGTACTCGAGCACCGCGGGGTGCAGCTCGAACAGCTTCATGTACCGGGTGGGCGACAGTTGTGCGCCTCCACCGAGGTGGAAGAGTTGGGTGGTCCGCCCCCGCAGGGCCGCGAGAACCGGCCCGGGGCCGCCGCAGGGGCAGTCGTCCGCCAGGGTCACGGTGTCGCCCACCCGGTACCGCACGAGCGGCATGCAACTGTTGGCGCACGCGGTGACCACGAGTTCGCCGGTGGTCGCGGGCCTTCCCGACTCGTCGAGCACCTCGAACCGGTCGTGCACCGAGAGGTCCAGGTGCATCCGACCGTACGGGCACTCCGAGCCCAGGTAGCCGGCCTCGCTGATGGCGTAGCTGCTCACCACCGGGCAACCCAGCAGGTCCGCCACGGCCCGCCGGAGCGCGTCGTCCAGCATCGCGCCTCCGGAAACCGCCAACCGGGGGCGGTACGACGCGAAGGGTCGCTGCCCGCCCCAGCGATCGAGCAGCATTCGGTACAGGTTCGGCTTGGAGGACAGCACTTCGGGTTGCAGGTCCTCGAGGAGATCGGTCACCCGGTTCAGGGACGTCGCGTCGTTGGGGTCGACCTGCACGATGAGGGTGTGCCCGACCTCGTCCAACAGGTTCGGGACGAGCAGCCCACTCCCACGGCTGGGATTGTCGGTCAGGAAGACCGACAGAACAGGCCCGGCGCCCACCCCGGTCAGCCCGGCGCGGATCATGATCTTGATCGGTTCGAGGTACAGCGACTGGGACATGAACTGTTGGCTGTAGGCCAGGTCGAGCGGTGCGCCCGAGGTGCCGGAGGTCTTGTCGGTGTAGATGACGGCAGTCGGCTCCGCGAGGTGGTCGAAGGGCTCCGGGTGTCGCCGCAGAGCCGTCTTCGTCAACGTCGGCAGCCCGGTCAGCTCCGTGGCGGCGTACCGCTCGTCCGCGTAGATCGGATGTCTCCGTACCTGCTCGGCGACCGCCCGCGTCCACCGCCACGGGGTGGTCTCGGTGGTGAGCCGACGGACGAAGGTCGCCAGGACCGAGCGCAGGTACGGCAGATCCGGCAGGGAATCCTCGTACTGTTCGTGGTCGCAGGTGAGTTCGGGATAGCGCACCAGCACGTCCTCGACACTGAGGCGGTGTCGCAGTTCGGCGGGAGCGAAGTATGAGTCCAACAGGGACCTCCGGCGCTGGACGTGAGCGGTGCGCTCAGGCGATGTTCAGGGAGCGCCGGTCGTCGGTGCGCCGCAGCACGCCGGCGAGATCGGCCATGTGTCTGTGTTCGTCGAGTCGGAGCCGTCCGTCGTCACACGGATCCCTGGTGGTGATGTCCCGAATCTGACGCCCCAGCGCGCGGCGGAGATGGTTGTCGGTGATGTCGTGACGCTCCGTCCGCCCATCGGCGCGGACCTCCACCAGATGTTGGTTCTTGAAATCCACCGACCGACCGTAGTGCGGCTCAAAAATTGCAGTCGCAGTGCCACCGGACTGAAAGTCAACGACCGCCACCCGGTACCGGAAGTCCGAGCCGTAGGGGATCTCACCACTGCCCAGATGTCGCTGCGGCACCGCTGCGGCGTAGAACGGGAGCCCGATCTCCGGAAATCCGATGTGTCCGACGACGGATGAGTGGAGGGTGATGTCGACACCGGCCGGGAGGGTGATCTCCGTGTGTACCTCAGGAGTCGCCACCGCGAGCGGAAGACTGAGGTACTGCTTGAAATCCGCGGTGGGCAGCAGGGCGCGTAGGAGGGACAGCATGTGGAACCACTCGTAGCCCACATCGCCATACGCCTGGTCCACGAAACGACCGTCCGCCACGTCCTTGAGACGGTTCTTCGAGAATTCGACGGTGATCCGTCTGACCGGATCGTGTGGTGCCCGGACGTGTGTCGCCGCAGCGAGCGTGTGCAGGGTCGCGCTGTGCTGGTAGACGTCGTTGACGAGGAGGCGGGCGTCCGGATGGCGGGCGAACATGCTGGCCAGCGCCGGGATCTGATCGGGATGGCAGGCGGGCTTCTCGATGAGGACGGCGGCTGCGGGCACCAACTCGAGTATCTCTCGGACGACCCCGAGGTGGGTCGCCGTCGGTGTCGCGACGATCCAGACATCGACGGCGCCGGGATTCGTCACCTCGGCTACCCGGCGGTGGTCGAACCGGCCGTTGTTGTCCACGAAGACGGTCTCTAGACCGTCCTCGCGGAGATAACCAGCATAGCGTCGCCCTATATGGCCGACGCCGATGATCGCTATTCTCATGTGTGTTTCCCCCGTGAAATCCGCGCTGTTCCAGGGCGGAAAAGAAGCGAGAGGTGAGCTTGGATCGGGCGACAGCCCGATCCAAGCTCACCTCATTTTGCTCAGGCCGGGTTACCCCGAACGATCGGCTTGACCTTCATGGAAATCACCCCCGTTCCTTCCATTGGTCTTGCGCCCGCCGCTGGCGGATCGTCAATCAGAAGATTGACTTGTTCGGAACCCTAGCCGGCATTGCTCATCATCGCTGCCCCTCAACGCCTGCCGACCGCCTGGTCCGCTACCGGGAACTACTGAATGTAAGGGGGTGCCCACGACTGTTGCGCCGATGAACAGGTATTCGCGTCGTCTGCGGCCGCTGGACGGCGCTGCCTGTTGTGACACAAAGCGAGCGTCTTGGTGATCCAGATCACACTCATGGTCGTCGTGTGGGTGCGGTCGGAACAGGCCGGTGTGTGGTGAGCGCCCAGGCCCCACGCCGAGGCCCGGCGTGACAATTGACATGATGTACCGTGTCCCTTGCGCAACGCTGAGTGATCAGACAGGGGCGATTTGCCGCTCTGGATCCCGCTATGTCATTGCAAGTTGTGATCAATCTTGACCTTCCGGCGAAATGATTCCTAAGGTCTCTTCCGGTCAGTCGGCGTGATCGGGAGAGGGAACTGATGGACGAGGTGTTCCTTTCCGATCGACTGGGTGACCAGTTGCGGCGCTTGTGCGCGGCCGTCGGGATCGGTGCGGCGGAGCCGCTGGAACTGTTGGAGGGCCTGCTCGGCCCGGCCGGTCCGCAGCCGTTGTCGGCCCCGCCACCCTGGCCGTCCAACGTCGCCGACGACCACACCCCTGTGGAGTTCTCCGTCGCCTTCAGCCCCACCGAGCCGCCGACGGTACGGATTCTGGGCGAGACGCTGGGAGCGCCGCCGGGCCGGTTGGCCAACATGCTCGCCACCCAGCGGTTCCTGGACACCCAGGCGCACCGCGCCGGCCTGTCGACGTCCCGGCTGGATTCGGTGCGCGACCTGTTCGCCACCTACGACCCGCAGGGCGTGTTCGCGCTCTGGTGCTCGCTGGTATTCCGCAGCGGCCGGCGACCGGAGTTCAAGGTCTACCTCAACCCGGAGGTCAGGGGGGTCGACCGGGCCCCGAGCCTGGTGTCCGAGGCGCTGCACCGGCTCGGGCTGGGCAGGTCCTACCAGACGATGCTCGACCACGGCATCCGGCCGGGCGAGCTGGGCCACCGGGACCGCCTGACGTTCTTCGCCCTCGACCTGCACGACAGCGCGCAGGCGCGGGTCAAGCTCTACCTGACCCACCACGACGCCCAGGTGCGGGACGTCGTCCGGGCGGCCGGTGTGGTCGACGACGTCGACGCGAGCCGGCTCGCCGAGTTCTGCGCGCTGGCCGGTGGCGACCGGACCCGGTTCGTCGGCCTCCCGCTGGTGGGTAGCTACACCCTGGTCGAGGGGGTCGACCGGCCCGTCGGCTACAGCCTCTACGTGCCGATCCGGGGTTACGTCGAGGACGACGAGGAGGCGTACGACCGGGTGGTGGCGGTGCTGGACCGCTACGGGTTCGACCGCACGGTGCTGGACCGGGCGCTCGCCGCGGTGGCCCGTCGACCACTGCGCGACGGCGTCGGGCTGATCCCGCACCTGTCCCTGCGGCTGGGCGCACCCCGACCGGGGGTGACCGTCTACCTGTCCGCCGAGGCGTACCAGGTGAGTCCGCCGGCACGCCACCGGTCGACCGTGGACGGTGCGGCGCTGGCGGCTCCGACCGGCTGGGCCGGAGCAGGACACCTCTGAATCCCCTCGGAAAGCGAGTTGTGGCCGTGGACGCGTACAAGATGCTGCCCCCGTACCGGATCAAGGTGGTCGAGCCGATCCCCTTCCTGAGCCCGCAGGAGCGGCAGGAGGCCCTGGCGGAGGCGGGGTTCAACCCGTTCAACCTGCGCGCCGACCAGATCACCATCGACCTGCTGTCGGACTCCGGCACCGGGGCCACCTCGGCCGCGCAGGAGGCTGCCGCCGCGCTCGGCGACGAGTCGTACGCCGGGGCGCGCTCCTGGTTCCGGTTCCGGGACGAGGTCCACGACCTCACCGGATATCCGCACATCCTCCCCGTGCACCAGGGCCGGGCCGGCGAACGGGTGCTCTTCACCAGCCTGTTGAAGCCCGGCCAGCTCTGCCTCAGCAACACCCACTTCGACACCACCCACGCCAACGTCAAACTGGTCGGCGCGGAGCCCCGGGACCTCCCCTGCCCGGCCGCGTTCGACCTCGACGGCACCGACCCGTTCAAGGGGAACATCGACCTCGACGCGTTGGAACGCACCCTCACCGGGCCGGAACGGGACCGGGTCGGGCTGGTCCTGATGACCATCACCAACAACGGCCTCGGCGCGCAACCGGTGTCGATGGCCAACCTCACCGCCGTACGCGACCTGTGCCGCCACCACCGGGTGCCGTTCTTCCTGGACGCGGCGCGGTTCGCCGAGAACGCCTGGCTCGTCGGGCAGCGCGAGCCGGGCTATCAGGACTGGACGCCCCGGCAGATCGCCACCCACGCCTTCGGGCTCGCCGACGGCTGCGTGGTGAGCCTCAAGAAGGACGGCCTGTCGGCTATCGGTGGGCTCATCGGGCTGCGCGACGACGAGCTGCACGCCCGGTGCGAGGCGAACCTGATCGCCACCGAGGGCTTCTCCACCTACGGCGGCCTGGCCGGTCACGACCTCGAACGGCTCGCCCAGGGGCTGCGCGAAGTGGTCGATCCCGCATACCTCGGGGCACGGGCCGCCTCCACCGCCCGGCTGGCCCGGCTGATCAACGACGCCGGCGTGGACACGGTGCAACCGCCGGGCATCCACGCCCTCTACCTCAACGCCGGCCGGTTGCTGCCCCACCTGTCACCGCAGGAGTTCCCCGGCCACGCCCTCGGCTGCCAGCTCTACCTCGACGGTGGCATCCGCTGCGCCGAGTTGGGATCGCTCTACCTGGGCGGGATGGACGACAAGCACCGGCTGGTGACCCCGGCCCCCTTCGAACTGGTGCGCCTGGCCATCCCGCGTCGGGTCTACACCGACACCCACTTCGAGTACGTGGCCGCCGTGCTCGCCGACATCGCCAAGGAACCCGAGCGGGTCACCGGCTACCGGGTGGTCTCGTCGCCACCCCTGCTGCGCCACTTCAAGGTGCGGCTCGCGCAGCTCCCGACGAGGCGGTGAGGCCGGGCGTGGCGGGCCGCCGGGCCGGCGGGCCGGCGTGGCCCAGGCGGTGGCCTGGCCACCCGGCCGCCGGGCCGGCGTAGCTCAGGCGGTGGCGGGCAGCCGGGCCAGCGCGTGCCGGACCAGCTCGATCAGCGCCTGCTTGCTGGAGGCCCGGTCCCGTGCGTCGCACCACAACAGCGGCACTGTCGGGTCCAACTCCAGCGCGGCGCGGATCTCCTCCTCGGTGTAGGGACACTCGCCGTAGAACCGGTTGACGGCGGCGACGAACGGGATGCCCCGGCGCTCGAAGTAGTCGACGGCCGGGAAGCTGGTGCCGAGCCTGCGGGTGTCGACAAGCACGATCGCCCCCACCGCCCCCTGCGCCAGCTCGTCCCAGATGAACCAGAACCGGTCCTGCCCCGGGGTGCCGAACAGGTAGAGCACGACGTCGTTGCTGATGGTGATCCGCCCGAAGTCCAGCGCGACCGTCGTGCTCGTCTTGCCCTCGACCCCGGTGATGTCGTCCACACCGATGCTGGCCTGGGTGAGGACCTCCTCGGTGACCAGTGGCGGAATCTCGCTGACCGATCCGACCAGGGTGGTCTTGCCGGTGCCGAAGCCGCCCGCCACGACGACCTTCACCGATTTCCGATCCACGTGTATCAGTCCCTCTTGTCTATATCCGCTGGAGGCCGGCGAGAACCGTCTCCAGCAGCCACCGGTCGGCGATCTTCTCCTGTGCCGGCGAGCCGATGTCCAGAAACCCCTGTTCGTGGAGCACGTCGACCATCACCTTGGTGATGGCCAGCGGGCGGTGCAGGTAGGCACCGATCTCGGCGATGGAGATCCACCCGGTGCACTGGTGGAGGATGTCCCGGTATTCCAGCTCCAACCGGCTCTGATCGGCCGGGAGGGCGATCACCTGGGTGGCCAGGTCCAGGCTGGTGTTCCGGGGGCTGGTCCGTCCGTTGACGAGAATGTACAGCGGCACGAGACGGCCGGCCTCCGCCTCGTCGTCGCCGTCCCACACGTCGTACGTCATGATTTCGACCCGGGACGATCGGCGAGCACCGCGCCGTCCAGGCGGGCCTCGGAGCCGAGGTAGTCGCCGATCCGGGTGACCAGGCGACTCATCTCGTACGCGACGGTGCCCATGTCGACGGACTGTTCACAGAGCACCGCCAGCCGGGCGTTCTGACCGGCGGCGGCGACGAACAGCGTCCGCCCCTCGTACTCGATGATGACCTGTTGCACCGGCCCGCTGTCGAAGCGTCGGCCCATCCCCGCCGCGATGCTGTGCAGGGACGACGCGCCGGCGGCAAGCAACTCCCCGGCGTCCTGCGGGAGCGACGTGGATTTCTGCACGATCAGCCCGTCGGTGGACAGGACAACCGCGTAGACAACGTCAGGGACCTCTACCAGATCGTCCAGGATCCAGGTCAGATCGTTCTGCGATGCCGAGTAGGTCATGCTTTCCTGCCTTGGTCGTCTCTGCTGGCTGAGTCCCCGTTTTTCGCCGCCCGACCAGCGGCCCAGGCCCGCTGGTACCTGGTGAACCGGTCCCGGGCCTCCTCCGGTGACCGGGCGGCGGCCGGCGCCGCGTCAGGGGCCTGTCCGGGCAGGCCGTCCTCCCGCAACTCGGGGGCGAGGTGTTGCTGCGGCCGGCGGTGCGGCAGGGGCGGACGGTCGGCGACCTGGGGAGCGGACGAGTCGCCGCGGACCGCGCCACGCTGCGTCGGAATCTCGGTCATGGTGCCCCCGGTGCGGTCGGGCCGTCGGTCCCCGGCGGGGTCGGCCGGCGCCTGCACCGAGCCGCTCACCGCCGTCGTCGCCATCGCGGTGGGCCGGGCCCCCGCGGCGGGGTGCAGCTCCCGCCGGCCACCGCCGACCGGCAGCACCGCCCCGACGCCGGGGCGCGACATCGCCGTGGCGACGGCGCCGAGCGGGAGGACGCCCGGGTCGGTGCGGTCCAGGTCGGTGGTGAACGGGTCGGTGGCGATCACCCGGTCGGGCAGCAACACGATCGCCAACAGACCCCCGTACGCCGAGGCGCGCAGGCTCACCTGGATGCCGTCCCGCTTGGCCAGCTCCGCCACCACGTGCAGACCGACCTGGGCACCGTCCTTGAGCGCCGTCACGTCCGGAGTGGGCGCGGTGGCCAGCAGCTCGTTCGCCCGCTCCAACGCGTCCGCCCGCATCCCCACCCCGGCGTCCTCGATCTCCACCGCGATACCGCGCTTGACCTCGATGCAGGTGACCCAGACCGTGGTCTCGGGCGGGGAGAACGCCAGCGCGTTGTCAAGCAACTCGGCCACCAGGTGGACGGTGCCGGCCACCGCCGGGCCGAGGACCGCCACGTCGGGTGCGCTGCGCAGCGTGATGCGTTGGTACTGCTGGGCCTCGGCGAAGGCCGCCAGCAGCACCCGCCGTACCGGCACCGGATTCTGGAAGCGCCTGCCGATCTGGCCGCCTGCCAGGATGACGAGGTTCTCCAGGAAGCGGCGGGTCTGGGTGAGCTGGTGGTTGATGTCGAAGAGCTCCGCCAACAGCTTCTCGTCACCGATCCGGTTCTGCAGGTCCTCGATGACCTTCAGACCGCGTTGCAGCGGGCGTTGCGGACGCCGGGCGACACCCATCAGCATCGCGATACCCGCCGCCCGGGTCTTCGCCTCGTCCACGGCAGCGCCCGCCGCCGCCTGCAACGAGCGGTTGATGACCTCGGCGACCCGGCCGATCTCGTCGCTGCCGTACTCCTGGAGGGGCAGCTCGGCAGCGAGGTCGACCTTCTCCCGTCGGCGGAGCCGGTCCATCATGGCGGGCAGTTGCTTGTCGACCACCGCCTCGGCGTCCCGACCCAGCTGGGCGAGGCGGACCGACAGCGCCCGGTCGACCAGGATCTGCGACTGGCGGATCGCCCAGATGATCGCGGCGATGACGACGAGCAACGCGATCAGACTGCCCAGCGAGGCGGTCAGCAGCTGGGTGTTGCCGGTGCGCAGGGTCCGGGCCGAGACCTTGTCGGCCTGGACGACGGTCAGATTGATCAGCTCGTCGGAGACCTGCCGGGTGAGGGTCTCCCACTGGGTCCGGTTGAACGTCAACGCGCGGGGTGTGCCGGAGCGCCATGGGCCGCTGCTGACCAGGGCACTCTCCGCTGCGGCGAGCTCCTTCCACGATCCGCTCGCGGTGATCGCGGCAAGGCGCTGGCGGGCGTCCGGCTCCAGGTGCGGCGCCACGTTGGTCAGGCCGGCATGGTAGGCCCCCACCAGCCTGGTGAAGTCGAGGTGATCCTCCGGGCTGAGCGTACGGGCACCGAACGCACCGTCGATCGTGGAGCCTGCCCGCGACATCAGGTCACTGGCGCGGAACGCCTCGGTCGCCGCGATGCCACCCTGGGCGGCGGCGACGTCGGGGACGATTCTCGCCTGGGTGTCGAAGAGGTCGGTGGAGGCGTCGAGCAGCCGGTTGTAGAAGTCGTAGACACCCGATCCGTTGGCCGACCGGGAATCGATGGTGCTCCGTATGCTCGGCAGTTCGTCGAGCAGGCCCGCCAGTGTCCGCCACCGTGACACGATCGAGTCCGGGGCGCTGGCCAGCGCGGAGTCGGCGACCGGGCGCAGGGCGGCCACCCGCTGATCGGTCTGCTGCCGTTGCTCGATCAGCCTGCCCAGGTCCCGGGACGGCTGGGTCAGGTAGCTGACGCTCAACCGCCGCTCCTGCTGGATCGAGGACAGCGCCGACACCGCCGGGATCGACACCTGCCGGACACTGTTCGCGACCTGGCGGTTGTAGAAGCCCTGGAAGATGAGATAGCCGGAGGCGACGAGCCAGACGACCAGGGCGACGACGCTGGGAATGAGCACCAGCCTGATCACGCGACGTTTGATCGACTGCGGTCGACCGGCACGCCGACCCGATGTCGTCGGTGGGGCCTGATCGTCTGAGGCGCGGCGCGGGTCTTCGCGATCGGCCTGATTGTGCGCCAAGTCGTCGTATCCAATCCTGGTCAAGCCTAATACACCAGACGTCGAGCGCCACTGGCCGACGCCGATGGGTGCCAACCTTACCGTCTATCCGGTCGCGCACCCGGCCGCGATTCGACAACTGTGGACGGTTCCGTCCCTTTGCGCTGGTCAGCGATCGGGACGCAATGTGGCCGAGGCGTTCCTGACCGACCGCGGGCGCTGGACGCGCCGCGGTCGGCGAATCCTGGCGGGCTGCTGAGGGTGGCACCCGGTCGGTCCGGCCCCGTCGGGCACCTCCGGTCGGCTGGCCGACCATGCCGTGGACCGCGGGATGCCGGGCCGGCCGAGGGCCGGGCCTCTCAATCAGCCCATGGCGATCTGCTCCGGCGGAAGCCGCAGCTCGAGTTCGATCGTCTGCACCTGTTGCTTCGGGTTCACCGCTATCGGCTCAGGCCGCCCGGTTCCGTAACCCTGGGCGAAGTCGACCCCCCAGCTTCGCAGCAGTTCGAGGGTTTCCTCGTCCTGCACGTACTCGGCGGCCACATGGATACCGAGGGTGTGACACAGCTCCACCAGTTTCGACACGACCGCCTGGTCGGCCGGTGACCGGCAGAGGTTGACGACGAACATTCCATCGATCTTCACCAAGTCCACCGGAAGATATCGCAAATGGGCGAGGGCGCCGTATCCCGTGCCGAAGTCGTCGAGCGCCAAATGGCAGCCGGCCTGCCTGATCCCGGTGGCGAAGGCCAGGGCTTCGTTGCGATTCTCGATGAGAGCGGTCTCGGTGATCTCGAAGGTCAGGCACTCCGGCTTGACCCGGTGGCGACGGATCGCCTCGTTCACGTAGTGGAGCAGGCCCGGGTCGGCGAGCGACTTGCCGGAGACGTTGATCTGGTAGTGGGAGGTCTGCGCACCCCGACCGATGAGTGCCAGGGCGTGGTCGATGACCCACTTGTCCACGGCGAGGATCTCACCGACGCGTTCGGCCATGTCGAGGAAGGCCCAGGGCGCGGTCGGTTCGCCGATGTCGCTGCGCACCCGGAGAAGGATCTCGTGCCGGGTGACCTGGTTGAGGCGAAGGTCGACGATGGGCTGGGCGTAAAGGGCGAACCTGTTGGCCGACACCGCACCTCGTACCCGGGAACGGCACCGGTCGGTCCGGTCGTCGGCGGCAACCGGTTGGTCGAGAACCGTGATCGGGGCGGCGTTGCGGCGCGCGTCCCGGGCCGCATGCTCACCGTCGACGAGGAGGTCGAACCCGGTGTCGGCGATACCGCTGCCGAAGTGCACCAGACCCGCCCAGGTGTTGAGGCGCAGGGTCCGCTGACGGACGCTGAACAGGTGGCGTCGGAACGTGTCGACGAGTCGGGTCGCCAGGGTCTCGGCAGCCTCCGGGTGCCCGTCGGCGCGACCGAGCAGCACCCCCCACCAGCCGGAGCCGACCGGACCGCAGGTCACGTCGGCACCGACGGTCTCGCGTAGGAGGTGGGCGATCGCGGCTGCCAACTCGTCGCGGTCGTCATCGGTGAGGGCGTCGGGTAGCCGGGTGGCCGGTTCGGTCGCCACGACGACGACCGCCCCGCCGGTGGTCCGGCGTGCCCGGTCCACCTCGTCGATGAGGTAGCCACGCGTCGGCAGTCCGGTCACGGTGTCCTGCACGGCCAGATCGGCACAGAGCATCCCACGTCGAACGGCGAGCCGCTGGCGCTCCTGTCGGGCCAGCTCACACGCGGTGACGTCCGCTCCGGTGGCGATGATCCCCGACGGCTCGTCGGCGGTGGTCAGGATTTCGAGGTGGCAGCGTACGTGACGGACGCTGCCACCCGGATGGATCACCCGGAACTCGACGTCGTCGGGCCTGCTCTGCTGCCATGCCGTCCGGACGGTCCGGCGCAGCATCTCCACGTCTGCGGGATGAACGAGATCGACCAGGCTCTCGGGGGTGAGGTGGAGGGTTCCAGGCGCCTGTCCGAAGATCATCGCCATCTCGTCCGACCAGCAGAGGCGTCCGGATCCTCGGGCGCCGCCCCCGCCGGGCGTCCAGGTGATCGTGCCCTGCTTCGCCAACTGGGCGGCACGGGCGACCCTGGTCGCCTCGTCGACATCTTCGCTCAACGGGTCGAACAGATCGCTGTCGACGAATATCCGGTAGCCGTCGGCGACGGCGGAGTCGTAGTGCCCCTGCGCTGCCCGCGCCACGCGGCGGGCGCGGGCGAGTTCGAGAGGACTCGGCCGGCCCGTCTCGGCCAGCGCCAGAATGTCATCGAGATCCACGACTTCCTCCCTGACGCCGTCTGCCTTCCGGATTCGTGTAACCCGCCTTCTCGGCCAGTTCACGCAGCTTTCTCCTCGCGGCGACCTTGTAGGTCCGGACGCTGTTCTCGGTCAGGCCGAGGATGCGGGCGATCTCCAGATTGGAGAACCCCTCGCGCGACATCTGGAACACCTCGGCGTGCCGCGAGGGAAGCTGGTGCAACCAGTTCCGTAACGTCTCCCGCGCCTCCCACACGTCGGCGATGTCGGAGTCCGGCGCGGGTGGCAGGTCTTCCGGCGCGACTGCGGTTTCGCGCTGACGTCGTTGGCGGTCCTTGCGGATCTTGTTCCGGGCCGTGGTGATCACCCAGCCGACCGGCTTGGTGTAGATACGGATCTTGTGCCACTGGTCGCGCCCGTGCGCGTACGCCTCGTTGAGCGCGTCCTCGACCGCCTCACGGTCCCGGCACTCCGCCCGGAGAATTCGTTCCACCGTGTGGTAGGAGGCCTCGGCGAAGCTGGCGAATTCCTGATCGTGCCTGGCTTTGAGACGCGCGGCGTCCGCCTGTCGCATCGCCTCCTTGTCGACCGGTTCCGGCGTCCGGGCAGCGGTGCCCTCGATCTCGATCATGCGGCCTCCCCGGGGGTCTCGCACCGCTGCATGCCACAGGCTCCCAGCTCCACCCTGCGGTGCCCGTCACGATCACGCTCCACGATTCGCACCACGTCATGCTGAACCGCCGCCAGCCTTACCAGCCCTCTCATCCGGGCCGCGGCACGTGTCGACGCCTCACGTTCCTCGTGTAGACGTGTCCGGTGCGCAACGTAGGCCCGTAGCAAGCCCGCTGCCGTCGCGGCAACGGCCAGGGTCGCGGCCATCGCTTCGGAGCCGGAGAGCGTCTCCGCCAGCGCTTCGTTCATCATTCTCCCTAGTCGCCCTCGGTCTGCAATTACTATCCGTGGCGAGGCCGGAATGTAGATGCCGCACTGTCCACAATCTTCACAGAGATCCATGATCAAGCGTTTAAGCTGGCTACACAGCCTAAAGTCATGTCTGCGACACGCTGGGCGATAGGGTGTTCGGGCGGAGCCGGGGCGATTCTCCGTCACTTCTCATCACTGTGTGTGTCTGGATAATCACCTCAGCTCGCGGCTCCAGGCTCGTCGAGCCGAGCCGGCGTGCCGACACCGTCCGGTTCGGACCGTCGCACTGCGCCGGCCACCGCGACTGGCCGCGGCGCGGCGGCCCGGCGGTGCCGACGATCTCAGGTTCTTCCGGGTACGGGGAAACCGGCGGGTGACCACCGGCGTCCAGTCTGTGCTGCGGCGCTTTCAGCGCCGGTGTGAGGTTCAGGTGTGGAGAGCTCCGCGCACCCGTGCGGGGTCCGGTTTGAGGAGCACAGCATGTTCAAGGTGAAGTGGGTTACCGGGGTGGCGTTGCTGGCATGCTCGGGCGCGTTGGCGGCCTGCGGGGACGGCACCGGGACGCCCACCGACGCCGCGTCGGCCAGCGCGACGCCGTCGGGCACCGTGACACCCACCGGTGCCGTGACGCCCAGCGGTACGGCAGTGCCCGGCGAGCCGGTGACCCCCTCGGCGACGGCCACGACACCCCCCAAGCCCACCGCGAAGCCGTCGGCCACGGCCGGTTCCGCCGGGTCCGTGCTGTCCGGCAAGCGGGAGGTGACCATCGTCCGGGTGCAGTCGACGGAGTCCGGGGTGGCGCTGGACGGCGGCACCCTCGTCGAGGTCGACGACGACAGCGGACGCCAACTGTTCGTGCCGACGCCGACCGGTGCCGGCAAATACCTGATCAAGTCGTACGGCAGGCGCGACAACCACCCCGCCAGCGACGACCCCGCCTGCTGGCAGGTGGTCAACCCGGCCAACGGCGGGTCGCTCACCGTCGAGGGGGCGGCCTGCGACTCCCGCAAGCCGGCCCAGCTCTTCACCATCGCGAGCGCGGGCAAGGGCGCGTACGCGATCAGCAACAACTCGGCGTTCCTCCAGTTCTCGCCGAGCCGTGGCCTGATCCTGGAAGAGCTGGGGGACGCACCCCTGCTGAGCACGTTCCGCCTGGTCGACAACGGTCCGGCCCGTACCCCGGCGGGCGGCTGACCCACGACCGGGCCGCCCCGGGCGGTGGTCCCGCCACGGCGGCGAGCTGGCGGTGTCCGGTCGACCGGACACCGCCGGCCACGGTCCGGGCCGTTGTGGTCCGGGCCGTTGTCAGGTCGTGCCGTTGTGGTCCGGGCCCGGGTGGGTCGAGCCGGGGTGGGGCAGTCGGGGCCGGTAGGGCGGTTCGGGGTTGGGGTCGGGCTCAGCGGGTACCGCAGCCGGCATGCGGATCGTGATCGTGGGGGCCAGTGGCAACGTGGGCACGGCGGTGCTGCGCCGGCTGGGCCGGGAGCCGGGGCTGGACCTGGTCGGCGTCGCCCGCCGACTGCCCGGCCCGGACGCCGGTGCGCCGTACGACGGGGTGCGGTGGCACTCCTGCGACATCGGGGCGCCGGACGCGGTCGACACGCTGACCGCGATCTTCGCGCGGGCCGACGCCGTCGTGCACCTGGCCTGGCAGATCCAGCCCAGCCACGACCAGCGCACCCTGCACAGGACCAACGTCGGCGGCAGCCGCGCGGTGACCGAGGCCACCGTGCGGGCCGGCGTCCCCGCCCTGGTGTACGCCTCGTCGGTCGGCACCTACGCGCCCGGCCCGAAGGACCACCCGGTCAGCGAGCGGTGGCCGGCGACCGGGGTGCCCGGTTCGTCGTACAGCCGGGACAAGGCCGAGGTCGAGGCGATGCTGGACACCGTCGAGGCAGCACATCCGCAGCTGCGGGTGGTCCGGCTGCGCCCCGGGTTGATCTTCCAGCGGGACGCGGGTACCGAGATCACCAGGTACTTCCTCGGGCCACTCGCCCCGGTGCGGCTGCTGCGCCACGGGCGGATTCCGCTCGTACCGGCCAACCGCCGGCTGCGGATGCAGGCGGTGCACGCCGACGACGTCGCCGACGCGTACGCCCGGGCGGTCCTCGGTGATGCGCGCGGCGCGTTCAACGTCGCCGCGGACCCGGTGCTGACCCCGGAGCTGGTGGCCCGGCACTTCAAGGGCTGGACGGTGCCGGTGGCCGCTCCGGTGCTACGTGTCGCCGCCGCGCTGACCTGGCGGTTCCGGCTCCAGCCGGTGGACGCGGGCTGGGTGGAACTGGGCCTCAACGCGCCGCTGATGTCCAGCGCTCGGGCCGAGACCGAACTCGGCTGGCAGCCGCAGGTCGACGCGGTGACCGCGCTGAAGGAGTTGTTCGCCGGGATGGCCCGCGGCGCGCACACCGGCGGTCCGCCGATGTCCGGTGCCCCCGACCTTCCCGGTCGTCCCGCCGGCCTGCTCCGGGGCCGCGCCCCCGGCCAGGGCAACCCCTACTGACCAGCGACGCCCCGCCCCTCGGCCTGCTCGTGTGCGGGCCTGCCCGTGTGCGGAGCTGCTCGTGACCTTGCTGGGCGGGGTGCGGACTGGGCGGGGCGCGGGATGTGGGTGTGAGGTGGGGGTGGGTCAGGTGTGGGAGAGGGCGAAGGCGGTGAGGAAGCCGAGGACGGTGATCAGGCCGACCAGCAGGTGGGCGTCCTCGAACGCCTCCGGAACCATGGTGTCGGTGATCATCGCGAGGATCGCCCCGGCGGCCAGGGCGGTGATGGTGGCCAGCACCTCCGGTGGCGCACCGCCCAGCAGGGTGTTGCCGAGCAGCGCGGCGATGCCGCTGATCAGGGTGATCGCCGTCCACAGAGCGAAGACGTACCGGCGGGAGCGGCCGGCCCGGCGCATGCCGGCGGCGCTCGACAGCCCTTCGGGCACGTTGCTGAGGAAGACCGCGACCACGGTGACCAGGCTGACCGGGCCGCCGGTGAGCAGGCTCGCGCCGATCACCACCGACTCGGGTACGCCGTCCAGCAGCGCACCCACCGCGATCGCCGACCCGGAGCCGGGCTGCTCCTGCTCGGAGGGTTGTTCCTCGCCGGACCGCTTCCGGTGCCGGGCACCCCGTCGGGCGAGGAGCAGGTTCGCGCCGGTGTACGCCAGCGCCCCGCCCGCCGCCCCGATCACGGTCGGCAGCAGCCCGCCCTGCTCGTGCGCCTCGGCGATCAACTCGAACGAGACCGCGGAGAGCAGTACGCCCGCACCGAACGCCATGATCGACGCGACGACCTTGCGGGGCACCCGGGCGAAGAACCCGACGGCGGCCCCGACCAACAGGGCGGAACCGGCCAGCAGGCCCCACGCCCCGGCTTGCAACCACTCCGGCATTCCGGGGACCGTACCCAGCCCCGTCCCGCGGCAACCCGGCCCCGTCCCGCGCCAACCCGGCTTCGGCCTGGGGCAATCCGGCCCTGGCCTGGGGCAATCCGGGTCAGAAGTCGGCGAAGAGGTAGGGGAGGGCGCGCGGGAAGAGTCGTCGCAGCTCGACCGCTGCCTCCGGGCCGACGTCGCCCAGCCCTCGGATGTGCACCTCGGCCGGGTCGAGCACCCCGTACGCCAGCGCGGACAACCCGGCGGCGGTGAGCGTCGCCTCCGGTACCGGACCGCCTGAGGCCACCGCCGACCGGCCACCGGGGGTCAGCTCCAACCGGCCACCGGTGCCGGCGAGCAGGTGGATGCCGGCGAGCCAGCGGTCGTCGACCAGTTCCACCCGGACCCGGCCGGGTCCGGCGGGCAGCCCGGCGAGGACGTCCACGCTGAGCAGGCGGGCCATCGGCGCCGGTGAGCCGGGTCGGGTCACCCGGGCCTCGACGTGCACGGCCAGGTCGGTCAGCCACAGCTCGGGCAGGTCGTCGGCGGGGATCTGGAGGCTGATCCGCTCCACCTGGTCGACGTGCCGGGCGAGGAACTGCAACAGCAGGGCGCGGGCGTACGGGTCGGCGGCGAGCAGGTCGTCCCCGACCAGCTCGCCACCGTGGTCGTCGATCCGGTAGGTGAGCGCGCCGACCACGCTGCCGTCGATCGTCGCGGTGATCAGCCACCTGTCGTCCCGGTCGCGCAGGCCGACGTCCCGGAACTCGGGGAAGATCGCGAAGCCGTGCCGCTCGCGCAGGCACCGCTCGATGAACGACCGGTAGCGGGCGTACCCGGCGCCGATCTGTTCCCAGCCCACCGTGCCGGGCAGTTCGGTACGTAGCAGCGGGGCCAACTCGGCCGGAGAGAACCGGACGGTACGCGCCCGGGGCAGCCCCACGTAGCCGAACCGCTCGTAGAAGCTGGCCCGGAACGGGTACAGCGCGCTCACCGGGTGCCCGCCGTCACGCATCTCGTCGAGGAGTTGGCACACCAGGGCGCGGACATACCCCTGCCGGCGGGCCAGCGGGTGGGTGGCGATCCCGGCGACCCCGGCCATCGGCAGCACCGCACCACGCAGGTTCTGCCGCATCGGGATGGCGCTGGCGGTGGCCCGTGCCTCGCCCCCCTCCTCGACCACGAGCGTCCGGTTGCCCTTGTTGTACGGCAGGTACCTGTGGAACGCGTCGACGCGCTCCCTGCTCAACGGGGACGCCTCGAAGGCGTACGCCTGGATCGGGAAGCTGGTGGTCAGTCGTTCCTCGGCGGCCAGGCGACGGATGAGCATCCGTCCATCCCAACCCGGCCGGCGGTCCGCCGCAACCCGGTTGGCCCGGTTCAGCCCTCGGTGACGTCGGAGACCACCACTGTGACGTTGTCCGGTGCGCCGGCCTGGTGGGCCAGCTTGACCAACTGCTCGCCGCAGTGCTGTCGGTCCTGGTAGGTGCCGAGCGCACCGTGGATCGCCTCGTCGGCGACGTAGTCGGAGAGCCCGTCACTGCACAGCAGCACCCGGTCCCCGGCGAACACGGTCAGCACGCCGATCGCGGGTGGCGCGTCCGCCCCCTGTACGGCCCGGGTCACCAGGGACCGCTGCGGGTGGTGGCGGGCCTGGTCGGGGGAGAGCGCACCCTGGTCGACAAGCGCCTGGACGAAGGTGTCGTCCCGGGTGAGCTGGGTCAACTCGCCGTCACGCAGCAGGTAGCAGCGGGAGTCGCCGACCTGGGCGAGGACCAGGGTGTCCCCGGCGAGCAGGGCGGCGGTCAGCGTCGTACCCATGCCCTCGCGGGCCGGGTCGGCGGAGATGGCGGCGCGGATGCGTCGGTTGGCGGTGGAGACCACGGCACGCAACGCCTCGGCGGCCTCGTCGGTGCCGGTGGGCGGGACCAACTCGTCCAGGATGCGGATGACGATCTCGCTGGCCACCTCACCTGCGGGGAGCCCACCCATGCCGTCCGCCACCGCGACCAGGCGTTCACCGGCGAGGGCTGAGTCCTCGTTGTTGGTGCGGACCAGGCCGACGTCGTTGATGATGGCCGAGCGGAGGATCAGCGTCATACGACAAGCTTGCCGGATACACCCTCCATTCGTCTCTACGCACTGGTGCGTGGGTGGAAGAAATGAGCCCCGTGTCGGTGGTGGGTCAGCTACGGGGATAGCGCAACAGCAGGCTGGCGGCGACATCCTCGTCGCCGAGGGCGGCGTAGCCGTGCGGGACGTCTGAGGTCCAACGCAGGTGGTCACCGGTGGAGGCGGTCTGCGGGGCGTCCACCGGGCCGGCGCGCAGCACCCCGGCGAAGACCGTGACGTGCTCGGTGACTCCCGGTCGGTGGGCGGGGGAGACCTGCTCCCCGCCGGGGCGGACCCGCAGCCGGTACAGCTCGTAGCTGGCATCGGTGTCGGTGAACGACTCCAGCAGGGTGGCGACGACCGTGGCGCCCCGGACGGTCGGGGTGGCGGCGGGTCCGGCGAGTACTGCCGCCAGCGGTACGCCGAGCTGGGCGGTGATCGCGTAGAGCGTCTCCAGGGTGGGGTTGCGGGTGCCGTTCTCCAGCGCGGAGAGGGTGGCCTTCCCGACCCCGGCGGTACGGGCCAGCGCGGAGAGGGAGACCCCGCGCTCGGTACGCAGGGCGCGGAGCCTGCGGCCGACCGCCTCGGCGTCGGCGTCGAGTGGTGGCCGGCGGGCTGGGCGGGGCCGGGTCATGCCGCTATGGTGCTACACGACCGTCGTTCCGTAAACGGAACGATGGTCGACGGCGCGAGGGAGGCTGTGGTGGGGGATCGGCTGCAACCGGTGCTGGCCGGGGTGGTGACCGCCGTGGTCGGCTTCGCCAGCTCGTTCACCGTGGTACTCGCCGGTCTGCGGGCGGTCGGCGCCAGCGAGGCCCAGGCCGCCTCGGGGCTGCTCACGGTGAGCGTCGCCGCCGGGATCTGCGCGGTCTGGCTCGGGTTGCGGCACCGGATACCGATCGCGATCGCCTGGTCCACGCCGGGTGCGGCCCTCCTGGTCGCCACGGGGCCGGTCCCCGGGGGTTGGCCCGCCGCCGTGGGGGCGTTCGCGCTGTGCGGGCTGCTCATCGTCGCCGCAGGCCTCTTCCCCGCCCTGGGCCGGGCGGTGGCCGCCATCCCCGCCCCGGTGGCGGCGGCGATGCTGGCCGGGGTGTTGCTGCCGCTGTGCACCGCCCCGGTACGCGCGCTGGTCGAGGTGCCGGCGTTGGCCGCGCCGGTGATCGTCACCTGGCTGGTGCTGCACCTGTTCGCCCGCCGCTGGGCGGTACCGGCCGCGCTGGTGGTGGCGGCTCTGGCGATCACGCTGACCACGTCGGGCGTGGGGGTGGGCATCGGTGACCTGCGGCCGGTGGTGTCGCCGACCGTGCCCACGTTCACGCTGCCCGCGGTGGTCGGCCTGGCGCTGCCGCTGTTCCTGGTCACCATGGCCGCGCAGAACGTGCCCGGCACGGCGGTGCTGCGCGGGTACGGCTACCGGCCGCCGCTCGCCCCCGCGCTGCGTACCACCGGATTGGCAAGCGCGCTCGGTGCCGCCACCGGTGGGCACGCGGTCAACCTCGCCGCGATCACCGCCGCCCTGGCGGCCAGCCCGGACGCCCACCCCGACCCGGACCGGCGCTGGATCGCCTCGGTGACCGCCGGCATCGGCATGGTGCTGCTCGGACTCGGCGCGGGGGCGGCGACCACAATGGTGCTGCTCTCTCCACCGGTGCTCATCGAGGCGGTCGCCGGGCTCGCGCTGCTCGGTGCGTTGGCCGCCGCCCTCTCCTCGGCCCTCGCCCCCTCCCCTGCACCCGCCTCCGTTGCCTCTCCGGCAGCCGTTGTCTCTCCGGCAGCCGCCCCCTCCCCGGTGGCTACCGACCCGCAGAGCCGGGAGGCTGCCGTGGTCACCTTCGTGGTCACCGCCTCGGGGGTGAGCCTGCTCGGCGTGGGTGGGGCGTTCTGGGGGCTACTGGCCGGCTGGTTGCTGCTGGTGCTCTTCCGCCGCCGGACGCCGACCACGGGGCTGCCGGGTTTGCCGGATCCCGAGGGGACCTCGGTTGCCGGGGGTCAGGCCGGGCAGGTCACGGTGCGCTGACGGTCACCTCGACCGCCATCACCCGCAGCCGAAGGTCCGGCACGTACTGTTCGACGGTGGCCGCGAACTCCAGCGCGTGCTCCCGGCTGTCGAGCAACACCAGGGCGTGCCCCGTCTCCCGGTCCGCCTCGTCCGGCCCCCACCAACCACGGACGAACCCCGGGCTCTGCCGGACCACCTCGGCCATGTGCGCGTACTGCTCCTGTCGCGACTGCGCCGTACCGGCCGGCATCCGCTGCTCTCCGATGACCATGTACATCGGTCCACACTAGAACGCACGACCTCGACTCCGCGGGCCCGCGCCGACGACAGGCCGGACGGTCGCCCTTCCCGCCGCATCCTGGTGGCGAATCCCCGGTGCTGAGGGTGAATCCCCGGTGGGCAGTAGCACCTCTACGGGTCCTTTCGAGCTGATGACGTCAACGACTCACCGACAGCAGGACGGCAAGCGCATCGACGCGCCCACCTCGGCGGACGGGCCGCCGAACAGGCCTCGGCGGACGGGCCGCCGAACAGGCGGAACCGGACCGTCGCAGCGAGGATGCGACCCGCCTCGCCGTGCCCCTCGGTCGCCGGCGCGATGGTGATCTGCTCGGGTCTGCTTCCGGGGTCGGCGACCCGGCGTGGTCCGGCGTGGTCCGGCGTGGTCCGGCGACCGGTTCGGGTGTCAGTCGATTGGCCCGCATCAGCGCGCCCACCAAGAACAGCCCGCCGCGGACGATCTGCTGGCGCTGCCACCGATGACTCGTCTACGTCATCAGCTCCAAAGGACGCGCGACAGGATTGTCGGCCCCCAGGCGATGCCGTTGACCGGCGTGCGTGCGTAGTAGAGATCTCCGCACGCACGCCGGCAAACCCAAGCAGAGCGCGGCCGACCAGCGCCGGGCCGGGCAGGTGGTGTGGGGAGGAGGGGGTGGATTACTCCTCGGGGGGCAGGTCGCCGACGGGAACGCTCAGGCGTACCCGGTCGTCGACGACCGTG
Organism: Micromonospora sp. NBC_00421; assembly: GCF_036017915.1. Classification (NCBI taxonomy): domain Bacteria; kingdom Bacillati; phylum Actinomycetota; class Actinomycetes; order Micromonosporales; family Micromonosporaceae; genus Micromonospora; species Micromonospora sp. NBC_00421. Next base: position 5,414,376 of record NZ_CP107929.1, on the reverse strand, counting down.
GCGATCTGGTCGGCCAGCACGTACACCGCGCCGGTGCGGGCCAACTCGGTAGAGACCTTGAGGTAGCCGGTCCGCAGCAGGCGGGCGGCCAGGTCGGCCGGGACGTCCGGCTCCTCGACGGCCGCCGACTCGATCAGCTCGTCCAGGCTGCCGCCCGGATCGGTGGCCGTCGAAGCCTGCACGGCCACCGCGTTCGGATCACCCCGCTGGACGAGGTCCACCGTGCCGACCTCGACGCCGACGGTGTCGACCACCCGCATGCCGGTGGTGACCCGGGAGATGACCGCCTGTTCTGCCATGCCCTGCTGCTCCATCCACGGGCGGTTCCCTGCTCCGCCCGACGCTAAACCGCCCCCGCGCCCCGACGCTAGACCGCCGGGCCCCAGGCGCTGGGCGGCCGTGGGGACAACTCCCGCCAGGCGTCCGCCCCCTCCAGCAGGGCCCGGACGGTCTCCTCGGCCTCGTCCGCGCTGCCGTACTCGTAGAACTGGGAGACGCCCTCCGCGCCGCCGGCCCGCTGCTCGACGTGCCACCGGTCGGCGTCGACCCTGAGGAACACGTCCCGCCGTGCCAGTCGTCCCCATTTGCCGTTCCACCAGTGCCTACGCTGCTCCATGGCCGGACTCTATCGAACATGTGTACGACAGGAACCGGCCCCTGCGGGAATTCCGCAGGGGCCGATGTGCGCCGGTCGGTCAGCGCGGGGCGGGCGGCTCCGGACGCCGACCGAGCACGTCGTCGAGTGCGCCGCGCTGCCCCGGAGCGACGTGGCCGCCGGCCAGCAGTGCGTCCCGGATCTCGGTGAGCAGCTTGACCTCCTCGCTCGGCGCGGCCGGCGGCGGCTCCTCGCCCCGCTTGCGCCGCTCGGCCAGCTTGTTCATCGGGAACACCACGAGGAAGTAGAGAACCGCTGCGGTCAACAGGAACGTGATCAGGGCGTTGAGGAAGCCGGCCCAGTCCATGTAGTTGTCCTCGGTGATCTCCCACTTCCCGGCGAACTGGCCGGTGCCCCCTCCGACCGCCTTGATCACTGGTTCGAGGAACGACTTGGTCAGTTGGGTGACCACGCCCGTGAACGCGGCGCCGATGACGACACCGACCGCCAGGTCGACGACGTTGCCGCGCATGATGAAGTCTTTGAAGCCCTTGAGCATCCGTACTCCTGTGCCGTCCCGATTCTCCGTCGGGGACAACCTATGCCCCGGACGGCGGCTCCAGGAAAGCACCGGCCTCGATCGCCGCCCGCCCGGGATCACCGTCCCGGATCGCCGTCACCAGCCGGCCGTGGTCGACGTACCGCTGGGGTTGCAGGGTGTCACCGATCGCGTGCGCGACGGTGCTGCGCAGCGCCGCGCCGACCGAGGCGTACAGCTCGGCCAGCATGGCGTTGTGGGCGGCGGCGACCACCGCCGTGTGCAGCGCGACGTCCGCCTCCACGAACTCACCGACCCGGCCCGACCGCCAGGCGGCCTCCCGGGCGGCGAGCGCGCCGTCGAGCGCCACCAGGTCCTCCGGGGTACGCCGCAGCGCGGCCAACCGGGCCGCCTCGACCTCGAACGCCCGGCGTACCTCCACCACCTCGGCCATCCGGTCGTCGGTGAGCCGGCGGGCCACCACCGGGGCCAGCTCGTCGGTCGACACCACGTACGTCCCGGAGCCCTGCCGGCACTCCAGCACCCCGGCGTGCACCAGGGCCCGGACCGCCTCGCGGACGGTGTTGCGCCCCACCCCGAGCGCCGTCACCAGTTGCGGCTCGGTGGGAATCCGCCCACCGACCGCCCACTCGCCGCCGAGGATCCGGCCCCGGAGCTGCTCGATCGTCTGTTGCACCCGCTGACCGCGCGGGGGCACGGGCCGGGAATCGACTGACGGTGTCACCGGTTACACCAGCTGCCGAAATTCATCCCATGATTGTAGGTTCGAGGTCATGACCCCGCCAACCGCCAGCGCCGAGGCCACCACCGGCCGGAGCGCCGCCGCCGGCCCGACCGCCACCGTCGAAGCCCCCGGACCGGGCGTCCGGCCGGCCCACCGCGCCCCGTCGCCGGTCACCGGTGGCGCGTTGGTGCTGGTCGGGATGCTGCTTGTCGCGCTCAACCTGCGGGCAGCGGTGACCAGCCTCGGCGCCCTGCTCGACGAGGTGCGCACCGGGCTCGGTCTCTCCGGCGCGATGGCCGGGTTCGTCACCACCCTGCCCACCATCGCCTTCGCCGGCCTCGGCGCGCTCACCCCCTGGCTGGTCCGCCGTTGGGCGGCGCCCCGGGTGCTGGTGGTGGGGATGCTCGCCCTCACCGTCGGTCAGGTGCTCCGGGTGGTCACCGACTCGGCGGCGGTCTTCGTGCTCACCAGCGCGCTCGCCCTGGCCGGCATCGCGGTGGCGAACATCCTGCTGCCGATGCTCGTCAAACAGCACTTCCCGCACCGCACCGGGCTGGTCACCGGGGCGTACACGATGGCCCTGACGGCGGGTACGACGGTGGCCGCCGCCTCCGCCGTGCCGGTGGCGCACGCCTTCGGCTCCTGGCGGGCCGGGCTCGGGGTGTGGGCGGCGTTGGCGGCGGTGGCCGTACTCCCGTGGGTGCCGCTGGCGCTGCGGGCGCGCGCCGCCCGACGGGCCGCGCCCCCGACGGCGGTCCCGACCGTCCGTTCCCGGGTCCGACCGGCCCGCACCCGGCTCGGCTGGGCGATGGCTGTCTACTTCGGCGCGCAGTCGCTCAGCGGGTACGCGGTCATGGGCTGGCTGGCCCAGCTCTTCCGGGACGCCGGCTTCCGTGCGGAGAGCGCCGGACTGCTGCTCGCCGGGGTCACCGCGCTCGGCGTGCCGGTGGCCCTGCTGATGCCGACGCTCGCCGGCCGGCTCCGGACGCTTCGCCCGCTGGTGTTCGGGCTGACCGCGTTCTCCGCGGCGGCCTACCTTGGGTTGGCGTTCGCCCCGCGCGACGGGGCGGTGCTCTGGGTGCTGCTGCTCGCCTTCGGCCAGGGCGCCTTCCCGCTGATCCTGACCACCATCGGCCTGCGCGCCCGGACCGCCGACGGGACTGTCGCCCTGTCCGCCTTCGCACAGAGCACCGGTTACGTGATCGCCGCGCTCGGCCCGCTGCTCGTCGGGGTGCTCTACGAGGCGACCGGCGGGTGGACCGCGCCGATGGGCTTCCTGCTCACCGCGCTCGCGGTGCAGACGACCGCGGGCATGGTGATCGCTCGCCCCCGGTTCATCGAGGACGAGCGCTGAGCAAACCGGTCAGGACGAGGCGGGGGTGGGGTCGCCCGCGACGGCCTCGTCGACAGTCGGGTAGGTGTGCAGCACCTCGACCAGACCGCTGACCTCGAGGATGCGCAGCACCCCGCGCTGCGGGGCGGCCAACCGCACCACGCCGCCGGCCTCGTCGCAGCTGTTCTTGGCCCGGACGAAGACCGACAGCCCGGTCGAGTCGCAGAACGACACCTCGGCCAGGTCGAACACCAGCCGGCTGCGACCCTTGTCGAGCAGGTCGGTGATCTGGTCCTGCAACTGCGGTGCGGTCGCCATGTCGAGTTCGCCCGCGACCGACACGACGACGACGTCGCCGCGCTGTTCCGTGTGCACCGTCAGGGACATTCAGACCTCCTGTTATTGGTGAAACGGTATCCCACGGACGGCGGGACACGCAGAACGGGAGCGCTTCCGGTGGGACCGATCATTCCTTTGCCGCGCGGCAACTACCGGGCCCACCCCCGGTGATAGAGTCCGGCCGGCCCAGCTCACAGGAGGTAACCATGGCGTTGACCGCAGACGGAGGTGACCGGCTCCTCGGGCTGCTCACCGGGCACGGCGAGCGTGTCGTGCAGCGGTGGACCGAGATCGTCACCGCCTCGCTGCGCGGTCGGCTCAGCCAGGCCGAGCTGCGCCTCCAGGTGCAGGAGCTGCACGCTAGCATGATCAGTGCTGGCGGCGCCGGTCTGGCGGACCTCCAGGCACCCGGAGCGGGTGAGCTGCGGGCGGTGCTCGCCGACCTGTCCCGCAGCCGGGCCCGGCAGAGCTTCACCGCCACCGAGACCGCGATCAGCATCTACGCCCTCAAGGACGTCCTGGTCGAGCTGGCCGAGACCGAGGGCGTCGAGCTGTCGCTGCGCGACGTCGTCGACTTCACCGGTCTGGTCGACCGGATGGGGCTGCTCACCTTCGAGACCTACGTGCAGACCCGCGAGGGCCTGATCGCCGACCAGGCCGAGCAGCTGCTCGAACTCTCCACCCCGGTGGTGAAGATCTGGGACGGCGTGGTCGCCGTGCCGCTGGTCGGCACCCTCGACTCGGCCCGCGCCCAAGTGGTGATGGAACGGCTGCTCCAGACCCTGGTCGACACCGGCTCGCCGTACGCGATCATCGACATCACCGGCGTGCCGGCGGTCGACACCCAGGTCGCCCAGCACATCCTCAAGACGGTGGTGGCCGCGCGGCTGATGGGCGCCGACTGCATCATCTCCGGCATCCGCCCGCAGATCGCCCAGACCATCGTCGCGCTCGGTATCGAGTTCGGTGACATCGCCACCAAGGCGAGCCTGGCCGACGCCCTGCGGCACGTGCTGCGGCTCACCGGGGTGGAGGCCTCCCGCCGCCACCCGCGTCGGGAGGCGTGATGGAACGGGTGCCGATCCTGAAGATCGGCGACATCCTGCTGGTCTCCATCCAGATCGACATGTCCGACCAGACGGCGGTCGCCCTCCAGGAGGACCTGGCCGAGCGGATCGTGGCGACCGGCTGCCACGGCGTCATCATCGACATCACCGCGCTGGACATCGTCGACTCGTTCGTCGGCCGGATGCTCTCCACCATCGCCTCGATCTCCAAGGTGCTCGACGCCGAGACGGTGGTCGTCGGGATGCGTCCCGCGGTCGCCATCACCCTGGTCGAGCTGGGCCTGTCGCTCAACGGCATCCGGACCGCGCTGAACGTGGAACGGGGCATGGAGCTGATCGCGGCGACCCGCGACGACCTCGGGTACGACGACGACCCCGAGGACGTGGAGTCCGGGACGGCGGCGACATCGCCATGACCGCGGGAGTCGACCTGGGCCCACAGACCCAGGCGATCGGCAGTGACGAGGACGTCGTCCGGGTCCGTCAGTTGGTGCGTACCGTGGCGGTGGCGGTGAAGCTGTCCCTCGTCGACCAGACGAAGCTGGTCACCGCCGCGAGCGAGCTGGCCCGGAACACCCTCATCTACGGCGGTGGTGGCAGCGCCGAGGTGACCGTCGTCGAGGACGGCCGGCGACGCGGGGTGCGGATCGTCTTCGCCGACTCCGGTCCGGGCATCGCCGACCTGGGCCTCGCCCTCACCGACGGCTACACCACCGGTGGTGGCCTGGGCCTCGGCCTCAGCGGTTCCCGTCGACTGGTCGACGACTTCGACATCCAGACCGCACCCGGCGAGGGCACCCGGATCACCATCACCAAGTGGTCCCGATGATCCACGACGTGGTGCCGGACGCGGGTCACTGGTACGGCGTGGAGAGCGGTGGCGCCGCCAGCACCGTCCGCCGGGCGGCGGAACGCCTCGGCGGACAGCTCGGCCTCGGTGAGAACCGGGTCGCCGAACTGGCCATCGTCGCCGCCGAGCTGACCAGTAACCTGGTCAAGCACGCCCAGGAGGGTGTCCTGCTGCTGCGGCCGGTGCGCACCGGCGACACCGCCGGGGTGGAGCTGATCGCGATCGACTCCGGCCCCGGGATGGCCGATCTGACCGTCTCCTCCAGGGACGGTCACTCCACCACCGGCACCCTGGGCATCGGGCTCGGTGCCATCGCCCGCCAGGCCAGCTGGTACGACGCCTGGTCCCGGCCGGGTCGGGGCACCGTCTTCGCGGTGCAGGTGTGGGCGAAGGAGGTACGGGTCACGCCGGCCTGGGCGGCGGGGCTGACCCGGCCGATCACCGGTGAGCAGGTCAGCGGCGACACCCACGCGATGCGTACCGAACAGGGGCGGCACCAGGTGCTGGTCTGCGACGGTCTGGGCCACGGGCCGTTGGCCAACGTGGCCGCCGAGGCGGCCGTCTCCGCGTTCCGCACCGCGCCGGCCGGTCCGCCCGCCACCGTGGTGGCGCATCTGCACCGCGCGATGTCGCACACCCGGGGAGCCGCGTTGGCGGTGGCGGAGCTGGACCCGGCGGCGGGTCTGCTGCGCTACGCCGGGCTGGGCAACATCGCCGGGACGGTGCTGGCCCCGGACGGCACCCGGCGGGGGCTGGTGTCGCTGCCCGGCATCGCCGGCCACCAACGCCCGACGGTGCGCGAGTACGACTACCCGTTCCCGGCCGGCGCGACCCTGGTGATGCAGAGCGACGGGGTGGTGGACCGGTGGCGGTCCGACGACTATCCCGGGCTGACCGGGCGGGCGCCGGTCGTCGTCGCGGCGACCCTGCTGCGGGACGCCGGGATCCGCCGGGACGACGCCTGCGTGCTGGTCGCGAGAACTCCGTCGTGACCGCCCGCGAGCCACTCCTGCGGATGGCGTTGCGGGTGGAACAGGACATCTTCGGGGTACGCCAGCGGGGCCGGGAGGTGGCCGCGGCGATCGGGCTGGAGCACCAGGACCAGGTCCGGTTCGCCACCGCGCTCAGCGAGGTGGCCCGGGACCTGCTGCGGACGGTGGACGGCGCTGACGTCAGCTTCGCCGCCGTGACGGAGTTGGACGGCCGGCGGTTCCTCAGCGTCGACCTCGCCCCGCTGCGTCCACTCCCGGGCAACCGGTACGAGCCGCAGTCCGGCGCGGTGGCGCGACTGGTGGACACCCTGGGGCTGGCGGACGTGACGGGGGATACCGTCGTGAGGATGTCCCGACGTGTACCGGCCGCCGCTGCGGCGCTGAACCCGACGCGCCTGGCCGAGCTGCGCGCCGAGCTCGGGACCAGCGCGCCGGCCAGCGCCCTGGACGAGTTGGCCGCCCAGAACGGGCAGCTCATCGCCGCCCTCGACGAGGTACGCAGCCAGCGGGACGAGCTGGCCGTGCTGAACGCCGAGCTGGAGGAGACCAACCGGGGCGTGATGGCGCTCTACGGCCAGCTCTCCGAGGAGCTGGAGGAGACCAACCGGGGGGTGGTGGCGCTCTACGCCGAGCTGGACGAGAAGTCGGCCCAGTTGCGTGCGGCGAGCGAGTCGAAGAGCCGGTTCCTGGCCAACGTCAGCCACGAGCTGCGGGCTCCGGTGACCGCGATCATCGGTTTGGGGCGGCTGTTGACCGACTCCGCGTCGGACCCGCTCACCGTCGAGCAGGCCCAGCAGGTCGAACTGGTCCGGTCCTCGGCCGCCGACCTGCTCTCCCTGGTCAACGACCTGCTCGACCTGGCCAAGGCGGAGTCGGGCCGGATCGAGCCGGACTGGGCGGAGGTCGACCTGCGGGCGGTCTTCGGGCAGCTACGGGGGACGCTGCGGGCGCTCACCCTGCGCTCCGAGGTGGAACTGCTGGTGGCGGAGCCGCCCCCGGGCACGGTGCTCCGTTCGGACGAGGTGCTGCTGGCCCAGGTGCTGCGTAATCTGCTGCACAACGCGGTGAAGTTCACCGACCGGGGCGAGGTGCGGATGCGTGCCGAGCGGGCCGCCGACCGGGTGCGGATCTACGTCTCGGACACCGGGCCGGGCATCCCCGCCGAGCTGCACGAGCGGGTCTTCGAGGAGTTCTACCAGGTGCCGGGGACCAGCCGGCGTAGCGGCACCGGCCTCGGCCTGCCGTACGCGCGGCGGTTGGTGACCCTGCTCGGCGGCACCCTGACGCTGGTGAGCGAGCCGGGGCAGGGCAGCACCTTCACGGTGGACCTGCCCGTGGCGGAGGTGTGACATGGTCGGCGCCCCGGCGACGATCCTGGTGGTCGACGACAGCCCCACCAAGCGCTACCTGCTGGTCAGCTGGCTGACCCGGGCGGGCTTCACCGTCCGGGAGGCGGAGAACGGCACCGAGGCGCTGGCCCGGGTCGGGGTGGACCCGATCGACCTGGTGGTCCTCGACGTCCGACTGCCGGATCTGAGCGGCTTCGAGGTCTGTGAGCGGATCAAGGCGGATCACCCGGCGATCCCGGTGATCCACGTGTCCGCGCATGCGGTCGACGTGGTGGACCGTACCCAGGGGCTGACCCGGGGCGCGGACGCGTACCTGGCCGAGCCGATCGAGCCGGAGGAACTGGTCGCCACCGCGCACGCGGTGCTGCGTTACTACCAGGCGCGGCAGCGGGCCGAGCTGCTCGCCGAGCGGCTCACCGGGTTGGCCGACACCACCGTGGCGGTGCACGCCGCGTCGACGTTCACCCGCCTGCTGCAGGAGGCGGCGGCCGGTGCGGCGCAGATCTTCCGCAGCCCGGCGGCGGTGGTCGCGGAGACCTTCGACGGGGACTGCCTGGCCGGGATCTCCGCCGGTCCGGGGGAGGAGCCGGAGGTCGTACCGTGGGTGGTCGACGACACCGGCGTGCCGACCGGCGCGACCGTGCGGGTGGACGCCCCCGAGGACTGGGGGCTGGTGCGGTGGCCGGCGGACGACACGGTGACGGTGGCCGCCGCCAAGTTGCGGGAGGACCGCGCCCCGCTCTACGTGGTGGTGCCCACCGCCACCCAGACCGCCCGGACGCCGGTGCTGGTGCAGCTCGCCCAGGCGGTCGCCTCGGCGGTGGAGGCGCAGCGCTCCTACGACGAGGAGCACCGGATCGCGGTCACCCTCCAGCGGAGTCTGCTGCCCCGACGGCTGCCCGAGGTGGTCGGCCTCGACCTGGCGGTGCGCTACGAGCCGGCCAGCGCACAGACCGAGGTGGGCGGGGACTTCTACGAGCTGGTGATGCTCGACGGGCACCTGTTGGTGGCGATCGGCGACGTCGCCGGCCACTCGCTGCACGCGGCGACGGTGATGGCCGAGCTGCGGCACGCGATGCGGGCGTACGCGGTGGAGGGGCACCAGCCGGGGGTGATCCTGGAACGGCTCAACGTGCTGATGCGTACGCTGCTCCGCAACGAGCTGGCGACCCTGTGCATCCTGCTGCTGCACCCGCCGACCGGCCGGATCCGGCTGGCCAGCGCCGGGCACCTGCCGGCGCTGGTGACGGTGGACGGCCGGGTGGAGTTCGTCCAGCAGTCGGCCCCGCTGCTCGGGGTGCGCGCGGACCGCCCCGAGGACTTGGAGTTCACCTTGCCGGCCGGGGCGACGTTGGTGCTCTACACCGACGGGCTGATCGAGCGACGGGACACCACCATCGACGACGGCCTGGCCGCCCTGGCGGCCTGCGCGACAGTGGTCGACGCCGACCTGGACGGCTTCTGCCAGCGACTGCTGGTCGAGCTGGCCCCGCCGGAGATCCACGACGACGTCGCGGTGGTGGCGGTCCGCCGCCGCTGAGCGGTGCCGGCTGCTCTCCGGGATCTGCCCTGCGGTGCGCAACGGTGTCCTCGTGCGCCGAGGTCACGCCCTGCCACTCGATGGTGGGTGGCGCGGGGTGGGTGGCGCAGGGTGGGTGGCCCGCCGGTTCGCCAGAGGTCAGCCGAGCTGCGGACGGTCGGGATCGTGTTCCACGGCCGTCACCTCCACCACCTTGATCCCGCTACTTCGATCACGCAGAGTGTTCAAGCTGGAGCGGGCTCCCTATGTTGCTCACCGTGACTACTTTCCCACCCCCGACCATCCCCCTCATCAGACTTTGCTCTGCTGCTCTATGCGCGACATCTTCCTGAGCTGCTACTTCACAAATCTCGGTTAATGCGCCGCTTCCCCTGCCGGACACGGTGGGTAGCTGGCGTCTGGGTGGCAGCAGAGCAAAGGATGCGAGGCGGTAGGTGTATGGGGGTGGCTGTCATTACGCACCGTCGTGGCTTTGGGTGGGATGGTCTGCTGCATCCGGGAACGCGGAGAGCTCCGTGATACGCCGACCGTTCGATGCTCCCGAAGCGCGCCGCGGAGGCAGCTCGCCACCTCGTGACGGTGGGTAGGACACCTGCCTGACCCGTCGGGCTGGGCCGGCGGCGGCGGATGCCGCTGACTCTCCGCGATCGTCCGGCTGACGCCGTCCGGGCGCATGCGGCAGACGCCGGGCGTCACCGCGAAGATCGCCAGGGTGCCGGTCAGCGCAGTGAGCGGGCGTAGCCGGTGGGGGTGCGGCCGGTGACGGCGGCGAAGTCGCGGGCCAGGTGGGCCTGGTCGCTGTAGCCGAGGTCGGCGGCGAGGGCGGCCCAGTCGGGCAGCCCGGTGGCGGCCTGTTCGATCGCCTCCAGGAGGCGGTACCGACGGATCACCCACTTGGGGCCGACGCCGACGTGGTCCAGGAAGAGCCGCTGCAACCGGCGGACGGGGAGGTCGTGTCGACGGGCGAGGTCGTCCACCCGCAGCACGCTCCGGTCGGTCCGGATCGTCTCGGCCAGGGCGATCGCCTCGGCCGCGCCCGGGTCGGGCTGCGGTGCCCAGGCGAGCAGGAAGGCATCCAACGCGTGGCGGCGCTCGTCGTCCGTACCCTCGCAGCGGGTCGGCGCGACGGCGGGCCCGGCGGCGGGGGTCGGTGCGACGGTGGACCCGGCGGCGGCGGCGGGGGTGGCGGCCGGGCCGGTGGCGAGGGGAACGTGCCGGTCGGTGAGTTCGGCGACCGGGCGACGCCAGAACGGGCGGAAACCCCCGGGGCGGAACTGGATGCCGCTCACCGTTCCGGTGCCGGTCAGGGTGACCGTGAACAGCGTCCGGCCGACCCCGGCCAGCTCGGCGGTCTCCGGGCCCCCGGCATCCCGACGGAAGACGACGTTGACCGCCGGGTGCGGCACCACCTGCTGCACGAACGGCGCGGTCAGCGCCCAGTCGACCAGCCAGTAGTGCTCCACCCAGGGGCGCAGCGCGGGGGTCGGCAGGTGTCGACGGAACCGCAGCTCCCGGCGGAGCCGGGCCGGATCGAGGATGCCCCGGTCGTCGCCGCGTGGCTGTCGCATTCGTTCAAGACCGCCTTCATACGCTCGCCATATGGCAACGAAGACTAGTGAGCTGCTGGCCACCGCCGCGCCGCAGACCGTGGCGTTGGTCCGGGCGATCGGCGACGACCAACTCGACCTGCCCACGCCGTGCGTGGACTACACCGTCCGGGGACTGCTCAACCATGTGTACGACGTGACTGTCAACTTCCAGCGGCTGGCCGCCGGGCAGGAGACGGACTGGTCGGTCAAGACCGATCACGTGGCCGGGCCGGGCTGGCGGGACCGGTTCGCGGCCGAGACCGCGCAGCTCGTGGTGGCCTGGGACGACCCGGCCAGCGAGGAGGGTGTCGTGCCCGGGATGGGGCTGCCCCGGTCGACGGTCGGCCTGATGGGGGTGGTGGACCTGGTGGTGCACGGCTGGGACCTGGCGCGGGCGACCGGCCAACCGTACGAGCCGACACCGGAGAGCATCGGGGCCTTGCACGGCTTCATGGACGCGATGGGGCCGACGGGTCGGCAGATGGGCGCGTTCGGCCCGGAGGTGCCGGTCGACGCGGACGCGACCGAGCTGGACCGGCTGCTCGGTCGCACCGGCCGCGACCCGGCCTGGAGAGCTGCTTGACACCAGCTATTCACTGGATGAATAGTTGTCCGGGTGTCCACCTCGCACGTGCTGCTCGGGTTGCTGGCCGCCGGCAACCGGCACGGCTACGAGCTGAAGCGGGCCCACGACACCCGGCTGCCCCGGGCCAAGCCGCTCGCCTTCGGGCAGGTCTACGCCACCCTGGGCCGGCTGGAACGGGACGGCCTGGTGGTCGCCGCCGGTCAGGAGCGCGAGGCCGGCCCTGACCGGACCGCCTACGCGCTCACCGACCAGGGCCGGGCCGCGCTCGCCGGCTGGCTCGCCGCCGTCGAGCCACCCATGCCGTACGTGACAAGCGCACTCTTCACCAAGGTCGCGGTGGCGTTGCTGGTCGCCGACCCGGACTCGGCCCGCTCCTACCTGGTCGCCCAGGCGCGGGCGCACACCGACCGGCTGCGCGAACTCACCGCCGTCAAGACGGCACCCTCGGCCACCCTCGACGACGTCGTCGCCGTCGACTACGCCGTCGCCCACCTCGACGCCGACCTGAGGTGGCTGCGTACCACCCTGGCCCGCGTCGCCGACTGGCACCGGGAGGTGCACTCGTGAGCGGACTCCAGGCACGCGGCGTGGTCCGGGCGTACGGCCCGACACCTGCCCTGCGCGGCGTCACCCTCGACATCGCCGAAGGGGAGATCGTCGCCGTGACCGGCCCCAGCGGCTGCGGCAAGTCCACCCTGCTGCACTGCCTCGCCGGGATCCTGCGCCCGGACGAGGGTGAGGTGCACTGGCGGGGGAAGCGGATCGACACCTGGCCCGAGGCGGCGCGGTCCCGGCTGCGCCGTACCGAGTTCGGGGTGTTGTTCCAGTTCGGTCAGCTCGTCGCCGAGCTGACCGCGGTGGAGAACGTCGCCCTGCCCCTGCTCCTCGCCGGCACGGGGCGGCGAGGAGCAGGGCAGGCGGCGCGCGACTGGCTGGACCGGCTCGGCGTCGCCCACCTCGCCGACGTGCGCCCCGGCGCGATGTCCGGCGGGCAGCAGCAGCGCTGCGCCATGGCCCGCGCCCTGGTCACCGGCCCCCGGGTGCTCTTCGCCGACGAGCCGACCGGCGCGCTCGACACGCTCAGCGGCGAGGAGGTCCTCACCCAGCTCGTCCGGTTCGCCCGCGAGCAGGGCACCGCCATCGTCCTGGTCACCCACGAACCCCGGATCGCCGCGTACGCCGACCGGGAGGTGATGCTCCGCGACGGTGTCGTCGACCCGACCGGGCTCGGCCTGGACGAACCGCTCGTCCCGGTCGCGTCGGCCGGCCCCGGCACGGACAGCCGGTGAGGCCGGTCGTCGCGCTGCGGCTCGCCCTGGCCGGCAACCGCACGGACACCGCCCGGGTCGTCCTCACCGCGCTCAGTGCCGCCCTGGCCAGCCTCGCCGGGCTGGCCGCGCTCACCGTGCTGGCCATCCCGACCCCACCCGGAGAGCGGGGCAGCAACAACTCCGAGCAGTACGCCAACGCGCTGCTCCGCGAGCCGGGCCTGCGCGGCGGGACGGCGGTCGCGTTGCTGCTGCTCGCCGTCCCGGTGCTCGCCCTGGCCGGGCAGTGCGTGCGCCTCGGCGCCCCGGCCCGCGACCGGCGACTCGCCGGCTTCCGGCTGGCCGGGGCCACCCCCGGGCAGGTGACCGGTCTGGTCGCCCTTGAGGCCGGGCTGGCCAGCCTGCTCGGCACCCTCGTCGGGCTGGTGACCTACCTGGCCGGCCGGGTGCTGCTGCACCGACCCGACGCACACGGGCGGCTGCCCCTGCCCACCGACGTGCTCCCGTCGCCGCCGGTGATCGGTGCGGTCGTGCTCGGGCTGCCGGTGCTGGCCGCGCTGGTCGGTGTCGTCCTGCTGCGCGGGGTCACCACCACCCCGTTCGGCACGATCCGTCGGACCCGCGAGGAGGCCCCTGGCCCGTGGGTAGCGGTGCTGGTCGTCATCGGCATCGTCGCCTTTGCCTCCTTCGCTCCGGTGCTCGACTGGTACGCCGACCGGCACCGGCAACCACCGTTCCTGCTGCCACTGTTGCTGCTGGGGGGCGGTGCCGTCGCCATGGTGGTGGGCGTGGTGGCGAGCACCGGCTGGTTCTCGTACGCGGCGGGTCGACTACTGCACCGGTACGCCCACCGGCCTGCCACGCTGCTGGCGTCCCGCCGTTTGATCACCGATCCGTGGGCCGGCAGCCGCACCTTCGCCGCGTTGTTGACCGCAGTGCTTGTGGGTGCCGGCGCGGCCGGGCTGCGGGCATCCTTCCAGGCCGCCATCGAGGTGGGTCGGCTCACCAGTGAGCGGCCGAACTCCAACGGCGCCTTCTACCTGCGCAGCATGGACCTGGTGGACCTCGCGGTCGGGGTGGCGGTGGCGATTGCCGCCGGTGGCCTCGTCGTCGCCCTGGTCGACGGGATCGTCGCCCGGCGGCGGACATACGCCGCGCTGGTCGCCGGCGGGGTGCCCCGGGCCACCATCGGCCGAGCCGTCGTCTGGCAGGCGTTCGCTCCGGCGATCCCGGCGATCGGCCTTGCCCTGGTTGTCGGTTTCCTGCTCAGTCAGCTCTTCGGCGGCGGCCGTGCGGCAACCGGTGGCGGTCACTCCACCATGGTCTGCGACGGCACCCCCGCGCTCTGCGCCGATCCGGCCACCAGGGCGCAGCACCTGCGGCTGACGTGGGTGCCGGAGGTGAGCGTCGCGCCGGATGTACCGGTGGCGCAGCTGGCCTGGGTCGGTGCCAGCGCCCTCGCGGCGGTGCTGGTCACCGTGGCTGTCGCTCTGCTCTTTCTGCGGGCCAGCACCGAACTGGACGAACTGCGCGTCGGCTGACCGGTCAGCGGGGGTGGAACAGGCCCGTCGACCAGGACAGCAGCAGACCGACCAGGGCGGAGCAGCAGCAGACCAGCAGGGCGGCGGCGACCACGCCGAGGATCAGCCAGGTCGGCCCGCGCCGCGCCGCCGAGCGCACCGGCTCCGGTGGTACGTCGGGGCCGGGCGGCTCCTCGTCCGCCCGGCCGTCGTCGGTGCTGGTCATCGTGCCGAGGCTCAGGCCCGGCCCAGCCGGTCGAGGATCCAGGCGTTGACGAACGCCTCCTCGCGCCAGGCGTCGTACCGGCCGCTCGGGCCGCCGTGGCCGGCACCCATCTCGGTCTTGAGCAGGTAGTCGCCCTGTGGGGCCACCGCGCGCAGCCGGGCGATCCACTTGGCCGGCTCGTGGTAGAGCACCCGGGTGTCGTTGAGGCTGGTCACCGCCAGGATCGCCGGATAGTCGGCGGCGGTGACGTTCTCGTACGGGGTGTACGACTTCATGTACGCGTACACCTCGGGGTCGGCGAGCGGGTTGCCCCACTCCTCCCACTCGGTGACCGTCAACGGCAGCGACGGGTCGAGGATCGAGGTGAGCGCGTCCACGAAGGGCACCTGCGCGACGATCCCGGTGAACGCGTCCGGGGCGAGGTTGGCCACCGCGCCCATCAGCAGGCCACCGGCCGAGGCACCCCGGGCGACCAGCCTGTCGCTCGCCGTCCAGCCGGCCTTGACCAGGTGCCGTGCACAGGCCACGAAGTCGGTGAAGGTGTTCTTCTTGGCCAGCAGCTTGCCCTCGTCGTACCAGCGGCGGCCCAGCTCGCCACCGCCCCGGATGTGTGCGACGGCGAAGACGACGCCCCGGTCGAGCAGGCTGAGCCGGGCGATGGAGAACCACGGGTCCATGCTGGCCTCGTACGAGCCGTAACCGTAGATGACGGCGGGGGCGGAGCCGTCGCGCGGGGTGTCCCGGTGGCAGACCAGCGAGATCGGCACCCGGGTGCCGTCGTCGGCGAGGGCCCACTCGCGGTGCTGCTCGTAGTCGTCCGGGTCGTACGCGCGGCCGTCCGGCCCGGGGAGCACCGGCTTGCGGCGGCGCAGCGTCAGCTCCCGGGTGACCAGGTCGTAGTCGTAGACGGAGTCGGGGGTGACCAGCGAGGTGTAGCGGAACCGGAGCTGCCGGGTGCGGTACTCCGGGTTGGCGTCCAGCCCGACGCTGTGGATCGGCTCGGGGAACTCGATGTCGTGGCCGTCGCCGCCGCCGACCGGGAGCACCCGCAGGCCGGTCAGGCCGTTGGTGCGCAGCGAGACGACCAGATGGTCGGCGAACGCGTCGACCGACTCCAGCCGGGTGCCGGGGGTGTGCTCGATAAGCGGCACCCAGTCGCCGGGGGCGTCCGCCGAGGTGTACGCCAGTGCGAAGTCCTCCGCGCCGTCGTTGTGCAGGATCAGGAACCGGTGGCCGTGGTGCTCGACGCTGTATTCCACGCCCTGCCGACGGGGGGCGATCACCGCCGGCTCGCCTGTCGGGTTGTCGGCGGGGATCACCCGTACCTCGCTGGTGACCTTGCTGGTGCTGTCGATCAGCACGAACCGCTCGGAGCGGGTCAGCTCGACGCCCACCCAGAACCGCTCGTCGTCCTCCAGGTGCACCACCACGTCCTCGCCCGACGGGGTGCCGACGGTGTGCCGCCACACCCGGTTCGGCCGCCACGCCTCGTCGACGGTGACGTAGAACAGCACGCTGGCGTCGGCCGACCAGGCGGTGCCGTAGAAGGTGTCGGGCACCTCGTCGTCGAGCAGCTCGCCGGTGCTCAGGTCCTTGATCCGCAGGGTGAAGCGTTCGTCGCCGGAGAAGTCCGTCGAGTAGGCCAGCCAGCGCCCGTCGGGGCTGACGTCGAACGCGCCGAGGGAGAAGAAGTCGTGCCCCTCGGCGAGCTGGTTGCCGTCGAGCAGCACCTCCTCGCCGTCGAGCGGGGCGCCGTCCACGCTGACCGGGGGCGCGGTCTCGCCGTCGCGGACCGGGCGGCGGCAGTGCACGCCGTACTGCTGGCCCTCGACCGTGCGGGTGTAGTACCAGTGGCCGCCCTTGCGGGTGGGCACCGACAGGTCGGTCTCCTGGGTGCGTTGCCGGGTCTCGGCGAACAGCGTGCCGCGCAGTGCCTCCAGGTGGGCGGTGCGCGCCTCGGTGTAGGCGTTCTCGGCGGTGAGGTGGGCGATGGTCGCCGGGTCGTCCTTGGCGGCCAGCCAGGCGTACTCGTCGACGACTGTGTCGCCGTGGTGGGTGCGCTCCGCGGGGACCTGTCGGGCGACGGGCGGGGTGGTCTCGGTGGTCACGCCGCCACGTTACCGGCCCGTCGCGCTCCGCGGCGCGGCCGAACCACCACCCACCTCTTTAGAACATGTGTACGATGAATGCCATGTCGACGGGAGCGGGTTCGATCGGTGCAGCGGAGATCACCCGGCGGTTGGCCGGGATCTGTGGTCCCTCCTTCGCCCGGTTGGCGGGCGCGGCCGACGAGGTCGCCGGCCGGCTCGCCCGCTGGGTGGCCGTCCCCGGCGGGCCGGTGGCGGCGGCCGAGGTGCTGCGGCTCGCCGCCCGGCACGATCTGTCGGTGGTGCCCCGGGGCGCCGGCACGAAGATCGACTGGGGTGCCGTGCCGGCCCGGGTCGACATCATGCTCGACACCGGTCGGCTCGCCGGGGTCGGTCATCAGCCGGCGGCCTCCCCGGTGGTCGAGGTGGGTGCCGGCACCCCGCTGCGGGCCGTGCAGGCCACCCTGGGACGCGTCGGCCGCCGGCTGGCCCTCGATCCGCCGTCGCCCGGGGCCACCCTCGGTGGGGTGCTCGCCGCCGACGAGTCCGGCCCGCTGCGGCACCGGCACGGCACCGCCTGCGAGCAACTTGTCGGCCTGCGCTGGCTGAACGCCGACGGTGAAGTGGTCAGCGCCGGCCGCAGCGCCGCCGAGCTGGCCGGGGGAGCCGCGCCGGCCGGCCTCGACATGGGCCGGCTGCTCTGCGGCTCGCAGGGCGGGCTGGGGGTGCTCGTCTCGGCGACGCTGCGGGCACAGGCGGTGCCGGCGAGCCGGGCCTGGGTGTCCCGGCCGGTGCGGACCCCGTCGGAGGCGCGCGACCTGGTCCGGGCGGTGCTCGCCGCCGACCTCGACCCGGCTGCCGTCGAGCTGGACCTGCCGGTCGCCGGGTACCCGCCGCGTCCGGTCGCCGCCCCGGCGGCGGGTGCGACGCCGGGTCCGGCCGGTCGACCGATGTCCGCCGCGGAGGCGGCGGCCCGCGCCAACCATCCCGCGATGGCCGGCCGCCGGGCCGATCCGTCGCCCGCCCAGGACAACGCCGGTGAGCTGGCGATCCTGCTGGAGGGTGACCGGTCCGAGGTGGCCGAGCGGGCCGATCGCCTGCTGGCCCTGCTCGACGGTGCGGCGAGCGTCACCGACCAGCCGCCACCGTGGTGGCGGCGCTATCCGTTCGCCCCGGGGGATACCGCGCTGCGGGTCGAGGCACCCGCCACCGACCTGCACGCCGCCGTCTACGCACTGCGGGACGCCGCCGGTGTTCCGCTCCCGGTGCGCGGCTCCGCCGGTCTGGGCGTGGTGCACGCCGCGCTGCCCGGGTCGTTCCCGGTCGACCGGGTGGCCGGCATCCTCGCCGCCGTCCGCGGGGTGCTTGTCGCCCGCCGGGGCCGGTGCGTGGTGGTCGCCGCGCCCCCGGAGGTACGCCAGGCGGTCGACGTGTGGGGTGCGGCGGCGGTGATCCCCCGGCTGCGGGAGGCGAAGGACCACCTCGACCCGCACCGCCGGCTCGCCCCCGGCCGCCTCCCCGGCGGCCTCTGACCGTTACCCGTTCAGAGGGCGTCGTTGCGGAGCACCAGGATGGCGATGTCGTCGCGGGGCGACTCGACCGAGAAGTTGATCGCGGTGGCCCGTAGCCGCGCCGCGACCACATCCGCGGAGTAACCCGCCAGGGGCGCGGCGGCCTCCCGGAACCGTTCGGTGCCGAAGAGTTCCCGGCCGCGCCGCCGCTCCGTCACCCCGTCGGTATAGAAGATCAGCGCGTCGCCCGGTGCGAGCGGAATCTCCGCCGACGGCGAGGTGATCGAGTCGAGCAGGCCGAGCGCGGTACCCCCGATCCCGACGAAGCTCGCCCCGCCGGCACCGTGCAACAGGACCGGCCGGTCGTGCCCGGCCAGGTGCAGCGAGACGTCGAGCCGGCCGCCGTCGCCCGGCCCGACCGCCGCCAGGGCGAGCGTGCAGTATCGCCCCCCACCCCGTTCGACGAGCGTGTCGTTGAGCCGGGCCAACGCCTCGGGCAGCGGCTTGCCGTCCCCGACCAGCACCCGGATCACGTCGCGGACCAGCCCGGTCACCGCCGCCGCCTGCACCCCCTTGCCGGACACGTCGCCGATCACCACCAGCCAGCGGCCGTCCGGCAGTGGCACCACGTCGTAGAAGTCGCCGCCGACCTCGGCCTCGTCACCGGTCGGGACGTACTCGGCGGCGAAGCCGACGCCCTCGACGACCGGGAGCACGGGCGGCAGCAGCGACTGCTGGAGGGTCTGCGCCACCCGACGTCGTTCGGCATGGATCCGGGCGTTCTCGATGGCGAGGCCGGCCCGCCGCGCCACGTCCTCCAACACCGCCACCTCGTCCGGGTCGTGCCGGTGCCGCTGGTGCCGGCCCACGGCCAGGGTGCCGAGCTTCTGGCTGCGGGCGACCAGCGGGACGGCGAAGCCCTCCATCGGCCCACCGAGCGGCACCTGCGACCCGATGCGCGACGCCTCGCGCAGCCGCGTCTGGACCGAGTCCGGGCCGGTCTCCTGGAGCACCTTGTGCAGTTGGGGCAGGACCGACTCGTCGGCGTGGCTGGACGCGGCAAGCTTGAGCCGGCCCCATTCGTCGGTGGTGTGCACCGCACACCACTGGCCGAGCCGGGGCACCACCAACTGCGGGATCAGGGCCATCGTCAGGTCGACGTCGAGCGACTGGGCGAGCAGTTCGCTCGCTTCGGCGAGGAAGGTCAGCCAGGCCGAGCGGCGGACGTTCGCGCGGCGCAGCCGGTCGTTCTCCAGGTGCAGCGAGAGCCGTTCGGCGGCGAGGACGGCCAACGGCCGGGCGTACGCCGAGGGCGCCGCGTCCAGTTCCAGCTCTCCCGCGTACGGCCGGTGCACCACCAGCGGCACCCGTAACAGTTCGTTACCGGGGCGGGGCTGGCGGCCGTAGCGGGCCAACACCTGCGGGCCCTCTCCCTCGCCCCGGTCCAGCCGGATCACCCCGCCGGCCGCACCCACCATGTCGGCGACCCTGGTGAGCAGGCCGGTGGCGAACTCGGGCAGCGGCTCGTCGGCGTACGGGTCGGGGCTGGTCTGGGTCAGTTCGCTCATCGCGGCGGCGCTCGGCGCGGTGGTCGCCGGGTCGCTGTCGGACCGGCCGGGCGGCGGGTGCGGCCCGTCGCCGTGGTCGCCGTCGCGGTCCAGCCGGAACCAGACGCCCTTGCCGGTGGGCAGGTAGGTGGTGCCCCAGCGGCTGGCGAAGTGGTCGACAAGCAGCAATCCCCGCCCCCGGGCGGAGACCTCGCCTATCTGGTCGGTGTCGTTGCGGATGCCGACCACCAGCTCGTCGACCGGCCCGGAGGCGAAGTCGGAGACCGTGACGGTCAGGCCGATCTGGTCGGCGACGACCTCGATGTCCAGCTCGGTGCGGGCGTGCTCGACGGCGTTGGTGGACAGCTCGGTGGTGAGCAGCAGCGCCTCGTTGAGCAGTTCGTCGAGGTCGGCCTCGGCGAGCACCGAGCGGACCACCGC
This sequence comes from Micromonospora sp. NBC_00421, assembly GCF_036017915.1. Lineage (NCBI taxonomy): Bacteria > Bacillati > Actinomycetota > Actinomycetes > Micromonosporales > Micromonosporaceae > Micromonospora > Micromonospora sp. NBC_00421. Next base: position 5,394,253 of record NZ_CP107929.1, on the reverse strand, counting down.
GCGGGCGGCGGCCGGGGTACGCCGGTCAGCGGGCAGCCGTACGCGCCGGACGTGTTCGTCCCGTCCCCTGTCCGTCCCGGCCCCCGACTCCGCTGACACCCCCGTATCCTCTAACGCCACCGGCCGGGTGCCAAGCCGCACCACGGACCGTCACACCCGCCGTGCCCGTCGACCCGTCGGTGTCACACCTCCGCCTCACCCCAGGCGGGGCCCGGCGGCGGCGAACGGTCGCTGCCCACGGGTCCGTAGCCGACCTGATCCGACGGGTCGGCGCGCGGCCGGTCACCGCCTTCCCGTGGGCAGGGGAGACGCCGGGCACGTCGCATCCGCTGCCCGGTGAAGACGCGGGCACAATGAGGGGAAGCCGGCGTGTCGGCACGCCGGGAGCCCTCCGAGCTGAGCGAGGAACGATGACCGCGAAACAGTCGGTGACAGCGGACGTGTCCGCTTCCGAGCATGACGCGCTCCTCGGTGAGCTGTCGGAGGCGCTGCGGCGGGTCGGCCGGGGCGACTTCAAGGTACGGCTGCCCCGGCGCGCGGGCGCGGCCGGTGAGGTGGCGGACGCCTTCAACGAGGTGGTGTCGCTCCAGGAGCGGCAGCACCTGGACCTGCGCCGGATCAGCCGGGTGGTCGGCCGGGACGGCCGGCTGACCGAACGCCTCGACGAGGAGGGCCTGGACGGCTCCTGGGCGGAGGGCCAGCGGGCGGTCAACTCGCTCATCGACGACCTGGGCCGACCGACCACCGAGATCGCCCGCGTGATCATGGCGGTGGCCGACGGCGACCTCTCCCAGCACATGGCGCTTGAGATCGACGACCGTCCGCTGCGCGGTGAGTACCTGCGGATCGGCCGGACGGTCAACACGATGGTCGGGCAGCTCTCGTCGTTCTCCAACGAGGTGACCCGGGTGGCCCGTGAAGTGGGCACCGAGGGCAAGTTGGGCGGTCAGGCGGACGTCCGGGGCGTCGCCGGCACCTGGAAGGATCTCACCGACTCGGTGAACACCATGGCGTCGAACCTGACCGGCCAGGTGCGGTCGATCTCCCAGGTGGCGACGGCGGTGGCCCGGGGCGACCTGTCGCAGAAGATCACCGTCGGGGCGCGCGGCGAGGTCGCCGAGCTGGCCGACACGATGAACTCGCTCACCGACACGCTGCGGCTCTTCGCCGAGCAGGTGACCCGGGTGGCCCGTGAGGTGGGCACCGAGGGCAAGCTCGGTGGGCAGGCCCAGGTGCCGAACGTCGCGGGCACCTGGAAGGACCTCACCGACAGCGTCAACTCGATGGCGTCGAACCTGACCTCCCAGGTACGGAACATCGCTCAGGTCTCCACGGCGGTGGCCCGCGGTGACCTGAGCCAGAAGATCACCGTTGCGGCCCAGGGCGAGATCCTGGAGCTGAAGGACACAGTGAACACGATGGTGGACCAGCTCTCGTCGTTTGCCGACGAGGTGACCCGGGTGGCCCGCGAGGTCGGCATCGAGGGCAAGCTCGGCGGTCAGGCCCAGGTACGCGGGGTCTCCGGCACCTGGCGGGACCTGACGGAGAACGTCAACCAGCTCGCCGGCAACCTGACCAGTCAGGTGCGGAACATCTCCCAGGTCTCCACGGCGGTGGCCAAGGGTGACCTGTCGCAGAAGATCACGGTGGACGCGCAGGGTGAGATCCTGGAGCTGAAGAACACCGTGAACACGATGGTGGACCAGCTCTCGTCGTTTGCCGACGAGGTGACCCGGGTGGCCCGTGAGGTGGGCACCGAGGGCAAGCTCGGTGGTCAGGCGCAGGTCAAGGGCGTGAGTGGCACCTGGCGGGACCTGACCGACAACGTGAACTCGATGGCGTCGAACCTGACCTCCCAGGTGCGCAACATCGCCTCGGTGACCACGGCGGTGGCCAAGGGCGACCTCGGCCAGAAGATCACCGTGGACGCCCGGGGTGAGATCCTGGAGCTGAAGTCCACGGTGAACACGATGGTGGACCAGCTCTCGTCGTTTGCCGACGAGGTGACCCGGGTGGCGCGTGAGGTGGGCACCGAGGGGAAGCTCGGTGGTCAGGCCCAGGTACGCGGGGTCGCCGGCACCTGGCGGGACCTCACCGACAACGTGAACTCGATGGCGTCCAACCTGACCTCGCAGGTGCGGAACATCGCGCAGGTCTCCACGGCGGTGGCCAAGGGTGACCTGTCGCAGAAGATCACGGTGGACGCGCAGGGTGAGATCCTGGAGCTGAAGAACACTGTCAACACGATGGTGGACCAGCTCAGCTCGTTTGCCGACGAGGTGACCCGGGTGGCGCGTGAGGTGGGCACCGAGGGCAAGCTCGGTGGTCAGGCCCAGGTGAAGGGCGTGAGTGGCACCTGGCGGGACCTGACCGACAACGTGAACTCGATGGCGTCGAACCTGACCTCCCAGGTGCGCAACATCGCCTCGGTGACCACGGCGGTGGCCAAGGGCGACCTCGGCCAGAAGATCACCGTGGACGCGCAGGGCGAGATCCTGGAGCTGAAGAACACCGTCAACACGATGGTCGACCAGCTCAGTTCGTTCGCCGACGAGGTGACCCGGGTCGGGCGTGAGGTCGGCATCGAGGGCAAGCTCGGTGGTCAGGCCCAGGTGAAGGGCGTGAGTGGCACCTGGCGGGATCTCACCGAGAACGTCAACCAGCTCGCCTCCACCCTGACCACCCAGCTCCGGGCGATCTCCCAGGTCTCCACCTCGGTGACCCGGGGCGACCTGACCCAGCGGATCGCGGTCAAGGCGCAGGGCGAGGTCGCCGAGCTGAAGGACAACATCAACCAGATGATCGTCACCCTCCGGGAGACGACCAAGAAGAACGCCGAGCAGGGCTGGTTGGACTCCAACCTGGCCCGGATCGGCGGCCTGCTCCAGGGCCAGCGGGACCTGGGCGAGGTCTGCCGCATGATCATGATGGAGGTGACCCCGCTCGTCGACGCGCAGCTCGGCGCGTTCTTCCTGGCGGACACTTCCGACGGGGTGATGCGGTTGCGGCTGACCGCCTCGTACGGATATGTGGCGCGGGGGCACGACGTCACCTTCGGGCCCGGTGAGGGGCTGGTCGGTCAGGCCGCGCTCTCCCGCCGGACGATCCGGCTCAACGCGCTGCCCGACGGGCGGATCACCCTGCGGTCGGGGCTGGCCGAGACACTCCCGTCCGACCTGGTGGTGCTGCCGATCCTGTTCGAGGGCGAGCTGCTCGGGGTGATCGAGTTCGCCAGCGTGGCCCGCTTCTCGGAGCTGCACCTGGCGTTCCTGGAGCGGCTGGTGCTCACCATCGGCATCGCGGTCAACACCATCCAGGCCAACCGGCGTACGGAGGAGCTGCTGGCCCAGTCGCAGCGGCTGGCGCTGGAGTTGCAGGACCAGTCGGCGGAGTTGCAGCGCACCAACGCCGAGCTGGAGGACAAGGCGAAGCTGCTGAGCGAGCAGAAGGGCAACATCGAGACGAAGAACCGGGAGATCGAGCTGGCCCGGCTCGGCCTGGAGGAGAAGGCCCAGCAGCTCACCCGGGCGTCGGCCTACAAGTCGGAGTTCCTGGCGAACATGAGCCACGAGCTGCGTACGCCGCTGAACTCGCTGCTGCTGCTGGCCCGGTTGCTGGTGGAGAACTCGGAGCGCAACCTCACCCCGAAGCAGATCGAGTTCGCCCGGACGATCCACGGCTCCGGCTCGGACCTGCTGCGCCTGATCGACGACATCCTGGACCTGTCCAAGATCGAGGCCGGCCGGATGGACGTCGAGCCGACGGAGATCCGGTTCGCCGAGATCCGCAACTACGTGGAGCAGGCGTTCGCCCCGCAGGCCGAGGACAAGAACCTCGACTTCCAGGTACGGGTGGCCAAGGAACTGCCGCCAGCCCTGGTGACCGACGCCCAACGGTTGCAGCAGATCCTGCGCAACATGCTCTCCAACGCGGTGAAGTTCACCGACAACGGCGCGGTAACCCTGCGGATCGCCCCGGCGGCGGAGAACGCGGTCTTCGACGTGCCGGCGTTGACCAACGCTCGGCAGGTGGTCGCCTTCACCGTGATCGACACCGGCATCGGCATCTCCGACGACAAGCTGAACATCATCTTCGAGGCGTTCCAGCAGGCCGACGGCACCACCAGCCGGCGCTACGGCGGCACCGGGCTGGGCCTGTCGATCAGTCGGGACCTGGCCCGGTTGATCGGCGGCACGATCACCGTGACCTCCGCGCCGGGGCAGGGTTCGACGTTCACCCTCTTCGTACCGGATGTGCTGGCGCCGGACGCGGTGGTGGCGCCGCAGTCGCCGTCGCCGCAGCGCGCGGGCCTGCCTGCGTCGCTGCTGATGCCGCCGATGGAGTTGCTCGCCGCACCGGAGGCCCCGGCCACCCGGCAGTTGGACGGCGCCACCGTGCTGATCGTCGACGACGACGTACGCAACGTGTTCGCCTTGACCAGCGCGTTGGAACTGCACGGGATGACCGTGCTGTACTCGGACAACGGCGCGGACGGTGTCCGCGTGCTGGCCGAGCATCCGGAGGTGGACATCGTGCTGATGGACGCCATGATGCCCGACCAGGACGGTTACGAGACGACCCGGCAGATCCGCCGTAACCACCGCTTCGCGGACCTGCCGATCGTCTTCCTCACCGCGAAGGCGATGCCGGGCGACCGGGAGTCGGCGCTCGCCGCCGGGGGTAGCGACTACATCACCAAGCCGGTGGACCTGGACGGGCTGATCGAGCGGATGGCGTCCTGGGTCAGCGGCCGCCGAGACAAGGAGAATTCGTGACGCAGACTGCCAAGGCGCTGCTCGTCGACGACCGTCGGGAGAACCTGATGGCCCTGGAGGCGATCCTCCAGGGGCTCCCGGTGCAGTCGGTGGCCGTGGAGAGCGGTGAGGCGGCGCTGAAGCAACTGCTCGTGGACGACTTCGCGGTCATCCTGCTGGACGCCCAGATGCCGGACATGGACGGCTTCGAGACGGCCAGTCACATCAAGCGTCGGGAGCGGACCCGGCACGTGCCGATCATCTTCCTCACCGCCGCCGACAAGGACGCCCAGTTGGCGCTGCGTGGTTATGCGGTCGGGGCGGTGGACTACCTGACCAAGCCGTTCGACCCGTGGGTACTGCGGGCGAAGGTGTCGGTGTTCGTGGAGCTGTGGGTGAAGACCCGGCAGTTGGCGGCGCAGTCCGACGTGGTGCGCGAGCGCGACGCCCAGTGGCGGGTGCTCACCGACGCGGTGGACGAGGCGACCACCCTGCTGCGCGCCGAGGACGACCCGGAGGCCCGGCAGCGCGCCCTGGACGTCCTGGAACAGGCCCGCTGGGGCAACACCGCCTGACCGGCCACGGTCAGCCGGCGGGCCGGTCGGCGTGGCCGGTGGCGGCCCGGCGGAGCCGCCAGCGTTCGCCGAGCGAGTCGATCTCCTCCTGGACGAAGGCGAAGAAGTCGCGCATCTCGGCCACTCGCTCACCTCCCGGGGTGGCCGGACCACCCAGCGCGGCGACCCCGGTGTCGGCGATGTCGATGAAGTTCTTGTAGAGGCCGGTCTTGGTGATGGTCCCCTCGTACCAGGGGTTCTCCGGCATCCGGTAGTGGTCCCGGCGGGAGCGCGGGACCGGCTCGCGGATCAGCATGCCGAACTGGGTCAGGTAGCGCACCGCGCCGGAGACGGCCGCCGCGCTGACCCCCAGCCGCTCGCCGATCTGGGCGGCGGTCAGCGGCCCGTCGGCGCTCATCACGGCGAACAGGACCCGGGCGGCCATCCGGGGGAAGCCGACGTCCGCGAAGGCCATGGCCATCCGTTCGACGAAGAGGTGGACCTCGTCGTCCTGGCCGGGGTGGCGGTCGTCAGGCATCGGTCCGGTGCTCCTCGGGGTGTCGGTTACGCAGGCGATGGTGCCGCACCGGACACATGCTTCACAACTTTGTGAAACGAGTGTAGCTTCCGAAGTATGGAAACCCCGATAGCGGTGGCCGGCCTGGTCAAGACCTTCGGCCGCACCCGGGCCCTCGACGGGCTCGACCTCGACGTCCGGGCCGGTGAGGTGCACGGCTTCCTCGGCCCGAACGGCGCCGGCAAGTCGACCACCATCCGGGTGCTGCTCGGGCTGCTGCGGGCGGACGCGGGGGCCGTCCGGCTGCTCGGCGGCGACCCGTGGCGCGACGCCGTCGCGCTGCACCGCCGCCTGGCGTACGTGCCGGGGGACGTCACCCTCTGGCCCCAGCTCTCCGGCGGCGAGGTGATCGACCTGCTCGGCCGGATGCGCGGCGGGCTCGACCCGCGACGCCGGGACGAACTGCTGGAGTCGTTCGAGCTGGACCCGCGCAAGAAGGGGCGCGCCTATTCCAAGGGCAACCGGCAGAAGGTCGGCCTGGTCGCCGCGCTCGCCTCCGACGTCGAACTGCTCATCCTCGACGAGCCCACCTCCGGGCTGGACCCGCTGATGGAGGAGGTGTTCCAGCACTGGATCGGCCGGGCCCGGCGGGACGGTCGCACGGTGCTGTTGTCCAGCCACATCCTCGCCGAGGTGGAGGCGCTCTGCGACCGGGTGACGATCATCCGCAACGGTCGCACCGTCGAGACCGGCACCCTGACCGAGCTGCGTCACCTGCACCGCACCTCGATCGACGCCGAGCTGACCGGCCCGCTGGACGGCCTGGCCGGCCTGCCCGGCGTGCACGACCTGCGGGTCGACGGCGACCGGGTCCGCTTCGACGTCGACACCGTCGCGCTCGACGCCGCGTTGCGCCGGCTCACCGAGATCGGCGTACGCAGCCTGGTCAGCCAGCCACCGACCCTGGAGGAGCTTTTCCTCCGCCACTACGAGCCGCCCGCCGCCGACCCGCCCACCGACGTGTCGGCCCCCGCAGCGCGGGGCAGCGACCAGCCCACGGGGGTACGGCGGTGAGCGCCCTCACCGGCACCGGTCACCTGGTCCGGCTGGTCCTGCGCCGGGACCGGATCGTCCTCCCGCTCTGGGTGCTGCTGCTTGCCGTCCTGCCGATGTCGTACGCGGGCAGCTTCTTCGCGCTCTTCCCGACCGCCGCCGAGCGGACCGCGTACGCCACCGGCACCGCCCGCGCCCCGTCGATCGTGGCCCTGCTCGGCCCGGTCTACGGCGACAGCGTCGGCGCGCTCACCGCCCAGCGGGGCGGCTTCCTCCAGGTGATCGTGGGGCTGGCCGCCCTGCTCACCGTCATCCGGCACACCCGCACCGAGGAGGAGGCCGGCCGGCGGGAGCTGCTCGGCGCGACCGTCCTCGGCCGGTACGCCGGGCTCACCGCCGCGCTGCTCGTCACGTACGCGGCCAGTCTGCTGCTCGGCCTGCTCACCGCCGCCGGGCTGGCCGCCACCGGGCTGCCGGCGGCCGGCTCACTGGCGTACGGGTCGTCGGCGGCACTGGTGGGGGTGGTCTTCGCCACGGTGGGCGGGTTGGCCGCCCAGCTCACCGAGACCGCCGGTGGGGCGCGCGGGATCGCCGTCGGGGCGCTCGGGGTGGCGTTCGTGCTGCGGCTGGTCGGCGACACCGCCCGCCACGACTGGCCGAGCTGGCTCTCCCCGCTGGGCTGGGCGCCGCGGATCCGCGCCTACGAGGGGGAGCGCTGGTGGGTGCTGGCCCTGCCGGTCGCGCTGACCGTGCTGCTCGCGGCGGTGGCGTACCCGGTCTCGGTGCGGCGGGATCTCGGTGCCGGCGTGCTGCCGTCGCGGCCGGGCCCGCTCCGGGCCGGGCGGGCGTTGGCCGGGCCGTTCGGGTTGGCCTGGCGGCTGCACCGGGGGCAGCTGCTGGGCTGGGCGGTCGGCTTCGGCCTGCTCGGGTCGGTCATCGGCGGAGCGGCCGAGGCGGCCGGCCGGTCGGTCGCCGGCAACGCCGCGTTGGAGCAGGTGATGGCCCGGTTGGGTGGGGCGTCCGGGCTGGCCGAGGCGTACCTGGGGGCGTCGTTGAGCGTTGCCGGGCTGGCCGCCGCCGGGTACGGCATCCAGGCGGCGTTACGGATGCGTTCGGAGGAGGCCGCCGGGCGGGTCGAACCGCTGCTGGCCACCGGGGTGCACCGGTCGGCCTGGCTCGCCTCGCACCTGGTGTTCGCCCTGCTGGGGCCGGTGGTGGCGCTGGCGGTGACCGGCCTGGCGACCGGCCTGACCTACGGGCTCAGCGTCGACGACGTGCCCGGTCAGCTGCCCCGGATGCTCGGTGCCGGCCTGGCCCAGGCGCCGGCGGCCTGGGTACTGGCCGGGCTGGCGGTGCTGTTGCTCGGCCAGCTGCCCCGGCTCGCCCCGACGGCGTGGGCGGTGCTCGCGGTCTGCGTGCTGCTCGGTCAGCTCGGCGCGGTGCTGGAACTGAGCCAGTGGCTGCTGGACCTCTCGCCGTTCACGCACACCCCGCAGGTGCTGCGGGCCGGCTGGAGCGCCACCCCGCTGCTGACGATGACCGCGCTCGCCGGGCTGTTCGCGGCGGCCGGTCTGGCCGCCTTCCGCCGCCGGGACGTGCCCACCACCTGACCCCGTGCCGAATGCCCGCCGCCCCGGCACCCGCCCGGCGCGGACCGGGTCAGCCGGAGGGGGTCTCGTTGCGGATCATCAGGGCGGAGCGGAGGCCGGTGATGTCGAGGACGCGGAGCAGGAAGTCGCCCACGTTGCTCAGGATCAGCAGGCACTGGGAGTGGCTGGCCTTGCGACTGAGCACCACCAGCGTGCCCAGGCCCTGCGAGTCGCAGAAGGTCACCCCGGCCAGGTCGAGCACGATGCGCGGCGGAGGATCGGCGAGCACCTCGTTCACGACTGTCGACAACTGGGCGGCGGTGAGCATGTCGATCTCACCGGCCAGGCGCAACACCACTTCGTCGCCCGTCCGGTGTACCGTGATGGACAGTTCGGCACGATCCACCCGGTCAGCCTATCGCGATCTCGGCGACCCGGCCCGGCGAGGCGATCCGCCGTGTCGGTCATCGCACCGGCGAGCGGTGTTCCGGCCCCTGTCGGGCGGGTGAGCGGGGTAACCCCGTCCCGGGGTGCCTGCCGATTCCCCGTCCGGCGCTGACACAATGGCCGCATCGTGACGAATACCTTTTCCGCCGGCACCGGTCGCTACCCGGCCGACGCACCGGCCTCCGAGGCCCTGTTCGACCGCGCCCTGGCCATCGTGCCCGGCGGGGTGAACTCCCCTGTGCGCGCGTTCCGTGCCGTCGGTGGCACCCCGCGCTTCATGGTCCGGGGGGAGGGTCCCTGGCTGTACGACGCCGACGGGCGGCGCTACGTCGACCTGGTCTGCTCCTGGGGGCCGCTGATCCTGGGCCACGCCCACCCCGAGGTGGTCGAGGCGGTCCGGGAGGCCGCCACCCTCGGCACCAGCTTCGGCACCCCCACCCCGGGTGAGGTGGAGTTGGCCGCCGAGATCGTCGACCGCACCCCGGTCGAGCAGGTCCGGTTGGTCAACTCGGGGACCGAGGCGACCATGTCGGCGATCCGGCTGGCCCGGGGCTTCACCGGCCGCTCCAAGATCATCAAGTTCGCCGGCTGCTACCACGGCCACTCCGACGGGCTGCTCGCCGCCGCCGGCTCCGGCGTCGCCACCCTCGGCCTGCCCGACTCGCCCGGGGTCACCGGCGCGGCGGCCGGCGACACCATCGTGCTGCCCTACAACGACCTCGTCGCCGTCGAGGCGGCCTTCGCCGCGCAGGGGCCGCACATCGCGGCGGTCATCACCGAGGCCGCCGCCGGCAACATGGGGGTGGTCGCCCCGCGCGACGGCTTCAACTCCCGGCTCGCGGCACTCGCCCACGCGCATGGCGCGCTGCTGATCGTCGACGAGGTGATGACCGGGTTCCGGGTCTCCCGGGCCGGCTGGCACGGCCTCGACCCGTCGGAGGCCGACCTGTGGACGTACGGCAAGGTGATGGGGGGCGGGCTGCCCGCCGCGGCGTTCGGCGGGCGCGCGGAGATCATGTCCCGACTCGCCCCGGCCGGCCCGGTCTACCAGGCCGGCACCCTCTCCGGTAACCCGCTGGCCTGCGCCGCGGGCCTGGCCACCCTGCGGCTGGCCGACGACGCGCTCTACCGGAAGCTGGACGACACGGCCGCCGTCGTGGGCCGGCTGGCCGCCGACGCGCTGGCCGCCGCCGGGGTCCCGCACCGCCTGTCGTACGCGGGCAGCATGTTCTCGATCTTCTTCACCGACGCCGACGTGGTCGACTACGACAGCGCCCGCACCCAGCAGGTGCCCGCATTCAAGGCGTTCTTCCACGCGATGCTCTCCGCCGGCGTCTACCTGCCGCCGAGCGCGTTCGAGTCGTGGTTCGTGTCGGCGGCGCTCGACGACGCCGCCCTGGAGCACATCGCCGCCGCCCTGCCGGCGGCGGCGACAGCAGCGGCAGCCGCGGGCCACGGGGGGTAAACCAATGAGCAAGACGGTCGTCCATGTGCTGCGGCACGGCGAGGTGTACAACCCCGACCAGATCCTCTACGGCCGGCTGCCCGGTTTCCGGCTCTCCGAGCTGGGCGTGCAGATGGCCAAGGCCGCCGCCCAGGCGGTCGCCGAGCGGGAGGTCGTGCACGTGGTGGCCAGCCCGCTGGAACGCGCCCAGCAGACCGCCGAGCCGATCGCCGGTCAGTTCGGGCTCCCGGTCGGGGTGGACGAGCGGCTGATCGAGAGCGCCAACTGGTTCGAGGGCAAGAAGGTCTCGCCCGGTGACGGCTCGTTCCGCGACCCGCGCAACTGGTGGGTGCTGCGTGACCCGGTGACCCCGAGCTGGGGTGAGGCCTACCGGGCCATCGCCGAGCGGATGTTCGCCGGGCTGCACGCCGCCCGGGTCGCCGCCGAAGGGCGCGAGGCGGTCATCGTCTCCCACCAGCTCCCCATCTGGACGCTGCGCCGCTACGTCGAGCGCAAGCGGCTCTGGCACGACCCGCGCCGCCGGCAGTGCGGGCTGGCCAGCCTCACCTCGTTCCACTTCGACGGGGCCAAGGTGGTCGGGATCGGCTACTCCGAGCCGGCCGCCCACCTGATCGCCATGTCCGCGACAGCCCGGACGGCCAAGGGGGCCTGAGATGCGTCTTCGGAGGTCGTTCGCCGTCCTGCTCGCCGCCGTCACCGCCGGGGCGGCGCTGGTCGGCTGCTCCTCCGGTGACGAGGAGGGCCGGTGCGCCAACAACGGCGGCATCGTCGAGTGCGCCCCCGACCAACGCTCCGCCGCCCCGAAGATCGCCGGTGACCTGCTCACCGGTGGCCGGTACGACACCTCCCAGGCCCGGGGCCAGGTGGTGGTGCTCAACTTCTGGGGCTCCTGGTGTGCGCCCTGCCGGGCCGAGGCCGACGACCTGGAGGCCACCTACCAGGCCACCAAGGCCGCCGGGGTGACCTTCCTCGGCATCAACGTGCAGGACAGCCGGGACAAGGCGACCGCCTTCGAGGAGGGCCGGGTCACCTATCCGAGCCTGTTCGACCCGGCCAGTCGGCTGGCGCTGGCGCTGGACATCCCGCCGAACACCATCCCGGCCACCGTCGTGCTCGACCGGCAGGGCCGGATCGCCACCGTGATCCGGGCCGCCGTCACCACCGACGGGCTGCGGCCGATCGTCGAGCGGATAGCCGCCGAAGAGCCGGCGTCCACCGGTTCCCGCTGATGGGCGAGACGTTCCGCGAACTCGCCCAGTCCGGCCCGCTGCTGCTCGCGATCGGCGCGGCGGCGCTCGCCGGGCTGGTCAGCTTCCTGTCCCCGTGCGTGCTGCCGCTGATGCCCGGCTACCTGTCGTACGTGACCGGCCTGGCCGGCACCGACCTGGAGGGCCGCTCCCGGGCGACCCCGACCGGCGGCGGTCCCGATCCGGCCGGCACCCCGACCCCGACCGACAGCGGGCCGGGATCGACCGGTGGAGAACCGGCCCCGACCGGGGGCGAACCGGCGCGGGCCGGCGGCCCGGACGGCCCGGTGGCGGTCGCGACCCGGGCGGCGACCCGGCCGGCGGCGGCGGTCAAGGGGCGGGTGCTCGCCGGGACGCTGCTGTTCATCGCGGGCTTCACAGTCGTCTTCACCGCCACCGCTATCCTCTTCGCCGGGTTCGGCCGGATCTTCTTCGACTACGAGCGCACCTTCCAGGTGGTCATCGGCGCGCTGATCGTCCTGCTCGGGCTGAGCTACCTGGGCGTGCTCCCCGGCATGCAGCGGGAACTGCGCATCCGCCGGCTGCCCGCCGCCGGGCTGCTCGGTGCGCCGGTGCTCGGCGCGGTGTTCGCGCTGAGCTGGATGCCGTGCACCGGTCCGACGCTGGGTGCGGTGCTCGGGATGGCCGCCACCGGTGGGCAGACCGACCGGGCCGTGGTGCTGGCGGTGGCGTACTGCCTGGGGTTGGGGTTGCCGTTCGTGGTCTTCGGGTTGGGCTTCCACCGGCTGCTCGGGGTGTTCCGGGCGGTCCGGCGCAACAGCCGGTGGGTCACCCGGATCGGCGGGGTGCTGCTGATCCTGATCGGCCTGGCGCTTGTCACAGGCGGCTGGCAGAACTTCGTGATCTGGTTGCAGACGACGGTGGGCCCCGGCGAGGTGAGCATCTGATGACGACAGTCGACGACCGGCCGACCAGCCCACCCGCCGAGGCGCCCCGCCGTCGGCCGAATCCGCTGCTCGCCCTGCTGCGCAACTCGTGGCGGCAGCTCACCAGCATGCGTACCGCGTTGATCCTGTTGTTCCTGCTCGCGGTCGCCGCGATTCCCGGCTCGGTGCTGCCGCAGCGTGGGGTCAACCCGGAGAACGTCGACAGGTACTTCGTCGAGCACCCCGAGCTGGCCCCGCAGCTCGACCGGATCGGCGCGTTCGAGGTGTTCGGCTCGGTCTGGTTCTCCGCCATCTACCTGCTGCTGTTCACCTCGCTGGTGGGCTGCGTCCTGCCCCGGATGCGCGACCACCTGCGGGCGCTGCGGTCCCGGCCGCCGGCCGCGCCGAAGCGGCTGGACCGGCTGCCGCAGCACACCGTGCTGGAGGCGCCGGCCGCCGCCGACCCGGCGGCCATCGCCGCCGTGCTGCGCCGCCGCCGCTGGCGGGTGCAGGTGCGCGGCAACGAGGTCTCCGCCGAGAAGGGCTACCTCAAGGAGACCGGCAACCTGCTGTTCCACACCTCGCTGGTCGCCGTCCTGATCGGGGTCGCGCTCGGCTCGTGGTACGGCTGGCACGGCAACCGCCTGCTGGTCGCCGACGCGAGCTTCTGCAACACCCGCCAGCAGTACGCCGAGGTGAAGCTCGGCCCGCGCGTCGACAGCGCCGACCTGCCACCGTTCTGCCTGACCCTCGACGATTTCGACGCCCGGTTCCTGCCGTCCGGTCAGCCGGAGAGCTACCGCGCGACGGTGACCGTCGACCGGCCGGACGGGTCGGACCGGCGCACCGCCGACTTCTCGGTCAACTCGCCGCTGCGGCTCGGTTCGGCCAACGTCTACCTGCTGGGCCACGGCTACGCCCCGATCCTGAAGTACACCGACCGGTACGGCCGCAGCCAGACCAGCACGGAGCCGTTCCTGACCAGCGGCGACGCCAACCTCACAAGCGAGGGGGTGGCCGCCTTCCCGGACGCGAACGTCGACCCGGCGACCGGCCGGCGGGACGCGAACCAGCAGGTCGCCTTCGAGGGGCTCTACCTGCCGACCGCCCCGGACACCGCGCCGTTCGCGTCGTCGCGGTTCCCCGAGGAGCGCAACCCGGCCGTGGTGCTGGCCGCCTACCGGGGCAACCTGGGGCTGGACGCGGGCATCCCCGGCTCGGTCTACCAACTCGACCAGCGGCAGGTGACCAACGGCAAGCTCAAGCAGGTCGGCAACCGCAAGCTCGCCCCGGGCGAGACGTGGACCCTGGACGACGGCAGCAAACTGGAGTTCCTCGGCACCAAGCGGTACGTCACCCTCTCCGTCCGGCACGACCCGGGCGAGAAGCTGATGCTGGGCGCCTGCGTGGTGCTGCTGGCCGGGCTGATGGGCTCGCTGTTCGGTCGGCGGCGGCGGGTCTGGTTCCGGGTGACGCCCCCCGACAGTGGATCTCCGACGAGCGGTAGTAGTTTGGTGGCGGCCGGTGGGCTGCCGCGCACCGAGCATCCGGGGTTCGCCGAGGAGTTCGCGTCTCTCGTCGCCGCGGTACGCGACGACGGGCGGCCCGACCGGCGGGCGCGAGAGGGAGTCGAGTGATGTCCGCAGTCTCCGACCAGTTGGTGACGTTCGCGATCCTGGTGTACCTGGTCGCGATGATCAGCCACGCCGTCGAGTACGCCCTGGGCAACGTCCGCGCGGTGGCGGCCCGGGTAGCGCCGGCCCGCGAGCTGGTCGGCGCGGGCGTCGGTGCGGTGGGCGCCGCGGGTGCCGGTGGCGCGGGCGTCGACAAGGTCGACGGGCCGGTGGCGGGCGATGCGGCCGGGGCCCCACCCGTCGGGGCCACGCCGCCGTCGATCCGGCCGAGTCGTTCGGCCGGGCGGGCCAGACTGGCCGGGCGGATCGCCGCCGGGCTGACCGTGCTCGCCGCCGCGCTGCACCTGGGCGCGCTGGTCACCCGGGGGATCGCGGCCGACCGGATGCCCTGGGGCAACATGTACGAGTTCGTGCTGACGGTCACCTGGATCGGGACCGCCGCCTGGCTCGTGGTGCTCTGGAAGCGGCCGGCTCTGCGCCGGCTCGGGCTGTTCCTCACACTGGTCATGGTGCTGCTGCTGGCCTTCGCCGAGCTGAAGCTCTACGTCCAGGTGGTGCCGCTGATGCCGGCGCTCCAGTCGTACTGGTTCATCATCCACGTGTCGACGATCGTCTTCTCCTCCGGCATCTTCCTGCTGGGCGTGGTGCCGGCGGTGTCGTTCCTGCTGCGCAACGGCTACGAGCAGGGGCGGCGCAGCTTCCCGTACACGCTGGCCCGACGGCTGCCCGGGGCGGCCGACCTGGAGCGGCTGACCTTCGCCCTGCACGCCTTCGCGTTCCCGATCTTCACGTTCGCGGTGATCGCGGGCGCGATCTGGGCCGAGGCGGCCTGGGGCCGGGCCTGGGGCTGGGACCCGAAGGAGACCTGGGCGTTCATCTCCTGGGTGGTCTACGCCGGTTACCTGCACGCCCGCGCCACGCCCAGCGTGAAGCGCAACGTGGCGACCTGGATCGCGGTGCTCGGTTTCCTGACCGTGCTGATGAACCTGTTCGGGGTGAACTTCTTCTTCACCGGCCTGCACTCGTACGCCGGGGTGAACTGAGCCGGCCGGTGAGCACCCGGTCGACGCCGAGGGTCACCTGGTAGGCGACCTCGGGCACGTCGGCCAGTTCGAGGCGCTCGGCCCGCAGGGCGAGCTGGGCGTGCAGCTCCCGGGCCACCGCGTCGCGGATCTCCCGCAGCAGCGGGGAGAGGCCGTCGGGATCGCCCACCGTGTACGCGTCGTCCATGCGTCCCATCCTCTACCGGAGGACCAGGTGTGTCGATGCCCCTTGGCCGGCAGAACGTCTCCCCTCCCGAAGCCGGTCAGCGGTACCGACCGCCAGCGGTAGGTGGTGGTCGTGGTGCCTTCCCATTGGCCGACACCTTGACGCCCCATAAGGCTGGTGACATCATCGCCGAACGATGTTTGCGTAAACAATTTAGTGCTTAAATCGGGCATCAGCTTCGACTGCGGCGTCCGGATGGGGCCGCGACCCTTGTCGATGTTTACGTAAACATCGACAAGGGTGACGTGGTCGACGTTGACGGCCGGCGGGGGAGACGCCTTGACCCCTGGCCCACCCGTCCGCGAGGAGAGAGGACAACGACCAGCCGCTGGACACCAACTCGCCCGGCTGACAGTTCCCTGAACTCCGCCGTACCGCCACCAGGTCACTCCCGACGCGGCGGACCCGGACGAGACCTCGTTCCCCCGCTATTGGAGCCGCACATGTTCCCGAAGCAGACAGGCGCCAGATCCGGCGCCGCCCCGCTTTCCCGTCCCTTCCCCCTCCTTGTCCTGCTCCTGCTGCTCGCCCTGGTCGCAGCGGTCGGCACGGTCCTCCTCCCCGCAGTGAGCGAGGCCATCACCCGCTCCTCGCAGACCATGTACACCCCGCCGTCCGGCACCCCCGCCCCCGGCACGCTCTACCCCAGGGGAATCCGGCTGGAGCACAGCGGGTCGTCCAACGGCACCATGCTCGCCACCTTCGAGCAGTACACCACCGGCAAGCCCGTCTTCCCGATCTACCGCAGCACCGACACCGGCAACTCCTGGACCAAGATCTCGGAAGTCGCCGACACGCAGAACGGCTGGGGCATGCGCTGGCAGCCACAGCTGTTCGAACTGCCCACCGCGATCGGCAGCTTCCCCGCCGGGACCATCCTGGCCGCCGGCGACTCCGTCCCCAGTAACCGCTCCGGGTTCAAGATCGACATGTACGCCAGCACGAACCAAGGGCAGAGCTGGACCTTCGTCAAGACCATCGCCAACGGCGCGGGCAGACCGGTCTGGGAACCCTTCTTCCTGGTCAACGGCAACAAACTCATCGTCTACTACTCCGACGAGCGAGACAGCAGCCACAGCCAGAAGCTGGTGCACCAGGTCAGCACGGACGGCGTCAACTGGGGCCCCGTCGTCGACGACGTGGCGACCTCCACCCAGAGCGACCGACCCGGCATGTCGACAGTTGCGAAGCTGCCGAACGGCAACTACGTGATGACGTACGAGTACGGGGGCTCGCCGGCGGGAAACCTCGCGGTCTATTACAAGATCTCCTCCAACCCCGAGGCGTTCGGCTCAGTCACCGGCCAGGTCCTGAGGTCGACCGACGGCCACACCGCCTTCTGGAACCCGTACATCACCTGGCTTCCCACCGGCGGCTCCAACGGCACCCTCGTCGTCAGTGCGCAAAGCACAACCGACGTGTTCGTCAACACCCAGGGCGGTGCCGCGAACGCCTGGACCCGTGTCGATTCCAAGGTCGCCGGCGGGTACAGCCGCGGCATGGTTCCGCTGGCCGACGGCCACAGCCTGGTGGTGCTCAGCGGCGGCTACAACGGCAGCACCGTCAACTCCGTCACGTACAGCACCATCGACCTGGGCGGCGTCGTGCCGACGACACCGGTCCCGACCACGGGGACGACGACGGCGAGGCTGATCGGCGCTCAGTCGGGTCGTTGCCTCGACGTGCCGAACAGCAACTCCGCAAACGGGACCAGGCCGGCGCTGTGGGACTGCCACACCGGGGCCAACCAGCAGTGGACGTACAACGCCTCCACCCGCCAGTTGCAGTCGCTCGGCAAGTGCCTGGGCGTCTCCGGTCAGAGCACGACGCCGGGTGCCACGGCGGTCCTCGGGGACTGCGGCAGCGGTGCCAACCAGCAGTGGACCCTCACCAACAACACAGTGGTGGGAGTCCAGTCCGGGCTGTGCCTGGACGTCGCCAACAACGCGACCGCGAACGGTTCAGCGGTGAACATGTGGACCTGCAACGGAGGCGCCAACCAGCGGTGGACCCGCGGCTGACACCAACCTGACGTCGGAGGGATCCGGAACGAGGCGTTCCGGATCCCTCCGACGTCTCTCTCGGATGGCGTCAAGAACCGATAGCTGCTTTATCGTGTCGTTCAACAGCCCGCCGGGCTGCGAAAGGAGCACCGTAGCGATGATCCCAGCATCGCCGGACGGTGTGCCGCGGGCCCTCGCAGGATCGTCAGGCATCACCCGACGCCACCGGCGCGTGTCGATGGCGGACGTGGCCCGAGCGGCCGGGGTCTCCGCGCAGACGGTATCCCGCGTCTCCACCGGCCATCCCGGGGTTGTCGCGTCCACCCGCCAACAGGTTCTCGCGGCGATGCAGCAGTTGGGCTACCGGCCCAACAGCGCGGCCCGGGCGCTGAAGAACGGCGAGTTCCGCACCATCGGCGTCATCATCTTCACGCTGTCCACCACGGGAAACAGCCGGCTGCTCGAGGCGATCGCCACCCACGCCAGCCGGGCAGGTTACGTGATCACGCTCATGCCCGTGGCGACACCCACCCAGCACGGCGTGCTGGGCGCGTTCACCCGACTGGGCGAGTTGGCGGTGGACGCCGTCATCGTGGTGATGGAGGTGCATCTGCTCGACGCCGCGATGTTCGTCCTCCCGCCAGGGGTGCATGTCGTGGTCGTCGACTCCGATGCCGGCGACCGTTACAGCGTGGTGGACACCGATCAGGCCGACGGTGCGCGGCAGGCCGTCCAACACCTGCTCGACCTCGGCCACCACACCGTCTGGCACGTCGCCGGGCCGCCGGAGTCCTTCGCCGCCGGGCGTCGGGCGACGGCGTGGCGCTGCGTGCTTGAAGGGGCGGGTCGGCCCGTACCGTCGATGTATCGCGGCGACTGGTCGGCCGAATCCGGCTACCGCGCCGGCCTCCTGCTGGCAGACGAGGCGTCGTGCACCGCGGTCTTCGCCGGCAACGACCAGATGGCCCTCGGCGTGCTGCGGGCGTTGCACGAGAAGCAACGGATCGTTCCCCGCGACATCAGCGTGATCGGCTTCGACGACATCCCGGACAGCGCCTCGTTCATCCCACCACTGACCACGATCCATCAGGACTTCGCCGAAGTAGGCCGCAGATGCGTCGAGACCGCGCTGCGACAGATCCGCAACCAGCCCGTCGAGCCCGGTACCAGCCTGGTGCCGAACCGGCTGGTGACACGGGCCAGCACGGCACCACCGCGAACCGCCTGACCCAAACCGGGCCGCTCCCGCGCCCGGATCGTCGCTGGTTGGCTCTGGAGTGGTCAGGTGCCGAACCAGCCGGGGACGTCGAGGCGGAAGGAATCCGGCGGGGTGACCGCGCGCAGGTCGTCCTCCAGGGCGGCCACCCGCTCCGCGCCGATCCGCGTCACCCAGCGCTCCCGCAGCGCGTCGAAGAGCACCGCCGACCGACGTAGCCCGTCGACACCCTTCTCCGTCATCCGGACCAGTTTGCGGCGGGCGTCGGCCGGGTCGTCGGCGCGTTCCAGGTAGCCGAGGGCGACCAGCCGGTCGACGGTCTTTCCGGCGGCCTGCTTCGAGACGCCCAGGCGGTGCCCCAGCTCGGACGCGGTGGTGCCGTCGACCCCGACGGCCTGGAGCACGAAGCCGTGCGCCGGCCGCAGCTCGGGGTGGCCCTGCCGGGCCAACTCGGCGTGCAGTTCGTCGATGAGGCTGCGGAACCCGGCGAGCAGCAGCAGGGGCAGCACGAAGCCGGGGCGCTCGGGGTCAGCCGTCGACACGTTCGACAATCTGGTTTACTGTTTCGACAACCACGTTGACTAGCTTACGTGAGGGGTACCGCCATGTCCCGACCCGGCTTCACCACCCACACCCTCGACACCGCGCCCGACGCCGCCCGGCCGACCATGGCCGGCGTGCACCGCAAACTCGGCCACCTGCCCGGCGCGGTCGGCCTGATGGCCGAATCCCCGGAACTGCTCAAGGGGTTCCTGACGGCCTCCGCCACCTTCGAGGCCACCGACCTCGCACCTGTCGAGCGGGAGGTGGTCGTGCTGACGGTGGCCACCCGCAACCGGTGCCACCTCTGCGTGGCGATGCACACCGCGACGCTGCACCGGCTGGGTGCCGCCGCTGAACTGATCGCCGCGCTGCGCGACGGCAGCGAGCTGCCCGAACCCCGGCTGGCGGCGCTGCGCCGGTTCACCCTCGCCGTCCTCGACCACGCCGGTGACGTGCCGGACGACGAGCTGACCGCCTTCCTCGACGCCGGCTACCGCCCCCGGCACGCCCTGGACGTGGTGCTCGGGGTCGGGACGTACACCATCTCGACCCTGGCCAACCGGCTCACCCGCGCCCCGCTCGACCCGCCCCTGGCCGGTTATGCCTGGGAGCCGGCGGCCTGATCGGAAACGCCGCCCTGGGCAGGTTCGGCGGGGAAGGGGCGCCTGCTGCCGGGTGCGCATGACTGAGTGTGGTTCTGCGCCACGGCTGACCGGAAGCCCAGGTCATCGGCGGGCCGCCCGCAAGATGACCCAGGAGGAGCTGGCCAGGACGGTCAACTACTCGCCGTCCACAGTGGCGATGGTCGAGACCGGCGCGCGGAAGCCGCCGCCCGACTTCTGGGAGCGGGTCGACGTGGCGCTCGACACCGGCGGCGCGTTCGCCCGGATGCTGGCCCGCCTCGGGTCGCCGCAGTGGATGCGGGAATGGGAGGCCAACGAGCGGCAGGCCACCGTGCTCCGGTCGTTCGAACCCATTGTGGTGCCGGGGTTGCTCCAGACGGCCGCCTATGCCCGCGCGCTGTTCCGCAGCGTCGGCCTCTTCGACGAGCCGGAGGTGGAGCAGCGGGCCGAGGCGCGGTTGGCCCGGCAGGCGGTGCTGACCGGGGAACGACCGCCGCAGCTCGTCGCGGTGCTCGACGAACATGTGTTACGCTGCCCGGTCGGCGGGCCGGTGGTGATGCGCGAGCAACTGTTGCGGCTGGTGAAGGTCGCCACCGCGCACACCCGGGTCCGGCTGCACATCGTGCCCGCCTCGGTCGGCGCGTATCCCGGTGTCGCCGGGGCCTTCGTGCTGGCTCCGCTGCCCACCGGAGAGGATGTCGTCTATCTGGACGATCAGCTCAAGGGTCAGGTGATCGACCACACCGGGGGCGTGCTGGCGGTCCGGTCGGCCTGGGAGTCGATCCAGGGGGAGGCGCTGCCGCTCCAGCAGTCGATCGATCTGTTGACGGAGGTGGCGAAGTCATGGAGCTGACCGGCGCGCGGTGGCGCACCAGCACCCGGAGCAGCACCAACGGCGGCAACTGCGTCGAGGTGGCCGACAACCTTCCCGGGCTGGTCGCCGTCCGCGACAGCAAGGACCGCGCCGGCGGCGTGCTGAGCTTCACCCCGGCAGCCTGGCGGTCCTTCGTCGCGCTCGCCCGTACCCGCTGACCCCCGGCGGCAGTCTGCTCCGTCGAATCCCGGCGTATTACGACGTGTTACGCTTGCGGAGTGCGTGAACGCGAGTACGTCTGGACCGACGAGGGTCTGGACAACGCCAGCCGCAACGGCGTCGGTGTGGACGAGACGACTCAGGCGTTGTACGCCCCGTCGGGCCTACGCCACGAGCGCACTCTCGGGGATCTGCTGCTCATCATCATGGGCATGGCCGACAGTGGTCGAGTGGTCGCCGCACTGTGTGACCGCATCGGTGCCACGAACACATACAAGATCATCGGGGCTCGTGCCCTACGTGGCGCAGACCTCGACGAGTGGAGGAGGCGAGTCCTATGACCGAGCCGGACTTCGACCGGATGACCAAAGACGAGGTCGTGGCATGGTTCCAGCACACCGACAGCCTGGCGCCGGTCATCAGGTCCATGACGGCAACGCCGGCCTCCGGGGTTGCGCCTGAGACACCGATGGTGCTGGTCAGCACCCGGCTACCAGTGGAGCTCGTGAAGCAACTTGACCGCCTCGCCGAGCAGACCGCAAGCCGCCGCTCCGATGTGATCCGCGACGCCCTGAGCGGATACGTCACCGTCCGCACCGCGCCGGTGAGTCACGACGAAGCCGAACACGCCCTCGACGTGCTGCGCCGCGTCGTCACCGCTCGCCACCGCGAAGGCCGGGCCGACGCGGCATGACCGCCGGCGAGGCGTCACCGCTGCGCGCCCGAGATGCCGGTCGACCTCGCCGGCACCGGCTCCGGTGTCAGTCGCGTAAGAAGGGGAGCAGCAGGGCGGTCAGCGCGGCGGGGCGCTCCTCGAACAGCCAGTGGCCGCAGTCGGCGACCACCTGGCCGTCGACCGTGCGGGCGTAGCGGCGTACCTGGTCGGCGACCTGTCCGCCGAGGCTGGCCGCCGCGCCGACGGCCAGCACCGGCATCGGCAACGGGTTCTTCCGGTACGCCGTGTTGTCCGCGACGTCCTGCGCGAAGGCCCGGAAATAGTCGAAGCTGGCCCGCAGGTGCGCCGGGTCGGTCAGGTGCCGGGCGTACTCCTCGATGTCGTCCGGGCCGATGCTGCCCTTGTGCACCATGATCGAGTCGGTGAAGCGGTCCACCCAGCGTGCCTCCCGGTCGGCGACCAGCTCCTCCGGCAGGCCGTTGGTGACGTTGAAGAAGCCGAAGTTCCACACCGCCGGCCCGGCCGTGCTCAGGGCGGGGAACGCGTAGATGCTCTCGTCCGGAATCGGCGCCTCGGTCAGCACGAGCCGGGACACCGTGTCGGGGTGGGCGGCGGCGTAGGCGTACGCGACCATGGTGCCCACGTCGTGACCGACCAGCCGGATGTCGTCGGCCAGGCCGAGGCCGGTCAGCAGCCCGTGCAGGTCGGCGGCGACGGTCTTCTTGTCGTATCCCTCGGGCGGGGCGTCGCTGTCGCCGAAGCCGCGCAGGTCGGGGGCGACCACCTGGTACGAGGCGGCCAGCTCCGGCAGCAGCCCCCGCCACATCCGCCAGCACTGCGGATAGCCGTGCAGCAGCACCAGCGTCGGCCCCCGGCCGCCCCGGACGTAGTTGATCGCCACCTCGCCGACCTGGGCCCGCTGCTCGGTGAACCCCACCGGAACCCGTCCGTCGTCCATCCCTGCCCCCGTTCCGACGTCGACGGCCCGGCCACCTGCCCCACCGTCACCCGTCCAACGAGCAGCCGTCGGTCGGAGAGACGCACCTGCCCGTGTGGAGACGCTCGCCGAGATCTTGGCAGGAAATGGCCCCATATGGGGCCATTTCCTGCCAAGATCTCTGACCAAGGCCGCCATCCACCCGGGCGGGGAGGCGCACTCATCGGGGTGGGGAGACGCACACCGCGCGGGGCGACCCGGCGTGGGCGGTGCCGCCCGGGGTGCGGGAGACTGGCCGTATGGCGGCACGTGGCTTCCCGTACACCGATCTCAAGGACTTCCTCGCGGCGCTGGAGCGCGCGGGCGAGCTGCGGCGGGTGACCGTCCCGGTGGACCCCACGCTGGAGATCAGCGAGGTGGTCACCCGGACGGTCCGGGCCGGCGGGCCGGCGCTGCTGTTCGAGCGGCCCACCCGGGGCGAGATGCCGGTGGCGATCAACCTGTTCGGCACCGAGAAGCGGATGGCGATGGCGCTCGGCGTCGGGTCGCTGGACGAGATCGGCGACCGGATCGGCGCGTTGATCAAGCCGGAGCTGCCGGTCGGCTGGTCCGGCATCCGCGAGGGCCTGGGCAAGGTCATGCAGCTCAAGTCGGTGCCGCCGCGCAAGGTGAAGACGGCCCCCTGCCAGGAGGTGGTCTATTCCGGCGACGACGTCGACCTGGGACGGCTGCCCGGCCTCCAGGTCTGGCCCGACGACGGCGGCATCTTCCACAACTACGGGTTGACCCACACCAAGCACCCGGAGACGGGCAAGCGCAACCTCGGTCTCTACCGGCTCCAGCAGCACTCCCGCAACACCCTCGGCATGCACTGGCAGATCCACAAGGACTCCACCGCCCACCACGCGGTCGCCGAACGGCTCGGCCAGCGGCTGCCGGTCGCCATCGCCATCGGCTGCGACCCGGTGGTCAGCTACGCCGCCTCCGCGCCGCTCCCCGGTGACATCGACGAATACCTGTTCGCCGGGTTTCTGCGCGGCGAGCGGGTCGAGATGGTCGACTGCCTGACCGTGCCGTTGCAGGTGCCGGCGCACGCGCAGATCGTGCTGGAGGGCTACCTGGAGCCCGGCGAGCGGCTGCCCGAGGGACCGTTCGGCGACCACACCGGCTTCTACACCCCGGTCGAGCCGTTCCCGGTGCTGCACATCGAGACGATGACCATGCAGCGCAACCCGGTCTACCACTCGATCGTCACCTCCAAGCCGCCACAGGAGGACCACGGCCTCGGCAAGGCCACCGAGCGGATCTTCCAACCGCTGCTCAAGCTGATGATCCCGGACATCGTCGACTACGACCTGCCGGCCGCCGGGGTGTTCCACAACTGCGCGATCGTGTCGATCCGCAAGCGCTACCCGAAGCACGCGCAGAAGGTGATGAACGCGATCTGGGGTGCGCACCTGATGTCGCTGACCAAGCTGATCGTGATCGTCGACTCCGACTGCGACGTGCACGACTACCACGAGGTCGCCTTCCGGGCCTTCGGCAACGTCGACTACGCCCGCGACCTGCTGCTCACCGAGGGCCCGGTTGACCACCTCGACCACTCGTCCTACCAGCAGTTCTGGGGCGGCAAGGTGGGCGTCGACGCGACCCGCAAGCTCCCCACCGAGGGCTACACCCGGGGCTGGCCGGAGGAGATGACCATGTCGCCGGAGGTCGCCTCCCTGGTCGACAAGCGCTGGAAGGAGTACGGCATCTGATGGCCACCGCCGTCACGCCGGCCGCCCGTCCCGGCCGGGTCAAGTCCTTCCTCCGGCTCGTCGCGATCGAGCACTCCGTCTTCGCGCTGCCGTTCGCCTACCTGTCGGCGCTGACCGCGATGCAGGTCGACGGCGGTCGGGTGCGTTGGCTCGACCTGCTGCTGATCACCGTGGCGATGGTGGGGGCACGGACGTTCGCCATGGCCGCCAACCGGATCCTCGACCGACGGATCGACGCGCGGAACCCGCGTACCGCCGGGCGGGAACTGGTCACCGGGGCGGTGAGCGTGCGGACGGCCTGGACGGGCGCGGCCGTCGCGCTCGTCGTGTTCCTCGCCGCCGCCGCCCTGCTCAACCCGCTCTGCCTGGTGCTCGCCCCGCTCGCGGTGATCCCGCTTGTGGTCTATCCCTACGGCAAGCGGTTCACCGACTGGCCGCACGCCATCCTGGCGGTCGCCCAGGCGGTCGGCCCGGTCGGCGCCTGGCTCGCCGTCACCGGCACCTTCGCCGGCTCGTGGCCGGCCTGGCTGCTCGGCGCGGCCGTCGGCCTGTGGATCGGCGGCTTCGACCTGATCTACGCCTGCCAGGACGACGAGGTCGACCGGCGGATCGGGGTACGCAGCGTCCCCGCCCGCTACGGGCGGCGCTTCGCCCTGCACGCCTCCACCGTGGCGCACGTGGTGACGTTCGCCCTGTTCATCTGGTTCGGCACGCTTGTCGGTTACGGCTGGCCCTGGTGGATCGGGCTGGCGCTCACCGCTGTCGCCTTCGGCTACCAGCACCTGGTGGTCACTCCGACCGACCTCAGCAAGGTCAACCGGGCCTTCTTCACCGCCAACGGCTTCGTCGGCATCGCCCTCTTCGCCTTCGCCCTGCTGGACCTCCTCCTCCGCCTGAACCTCCACCCCTAACCCCACCCACCCCGGTGCGCCCCGCCCCGCCCCGGTGATCAAGAGGTTTACGTCAACTTTGATCTTCAAAGTGACCTATTTCTCTTGATCACCGGGGCGGGGCGGGTTGGGGAGGGCGTCAGGGGTGGGGCGGCCGGGCGCGGCGGGGTGGGCCGGGTGGGGTTAGGCGGGAGGGGGCGGGTTGGGGAGGGCGTCAGGGGTGGGTGGGGTAGCGGGCGCTTTCGAGGGTCCAGTCGATGGTGCCGCGGACGGCGTTCGCGATGCCGGCGAGGTGGGCGGCGACGGCATCGTCCAGGGCGGGGCCGAACGACGGGACCGTCGCGCGTCGCCTCTCGAAGGCGGCCATGGTGTCCTGCCACCGCTCGGCGACCAGCTCCACCGCCTGCGCCACCGGCACGTTCCGTTCGGCGGCCAGCGCCAGCACCAGGTTGTGCCCGCCGGCGGTGGCCCGGTCCCGCTCCACCGAGGCGAGGTCGTTGTACCAGGAGAGCAGGTCGTTGCCGAGTGCGCCGATCTGACGCAGCAGCGGATGGTGGTAGACCGCCTCGGGCAGCGTCCGCCCCCCGACGAACTCGATAAGCGGGTACGACACGTACGCCGCCGAGGTGGCCCGGCGCAGTTCGACGTACTCGGTCACCCCGGGTGCCCGTCCGTTCTCCTTCGCCACCGCCTCCCGCCAGGTGCCGTCCAGGTGGTCGGCGACCGCGTCGGTGAACCGTAGCCGCCAGCGTGCCGGCATCCGGCGTCGGGGCGCCCGCCACGCCTCCACCAGTAGCCGTCGCAGCGGCCCGCCGAACCCCGGGTGCCGTCGTCGAGGGCCGTCGTGCAGCAGGGTCAGCGTCCCCGTCCGCAAGGCCCGGATCTGCTCCGGGGGCAGCCGGTCCGGCCCGTCACAGGCGTCGTCCACCAGGAAGAACCAGGTGAACAGGGCGGTCACGGTACGCAGGTCCGGCTCGTCGGCGTCCGGGTAGAGGCGGCCGGCATACCTGGCGAAGCCGGCCCGGTCGAGCCGGCCCAGTGCCTCGGCGTCCAACGGGAACCCCCACCGGGGCAGCCGGTCCAGCAACCACTCCTGCACCCCGTCGGCGTACGGCGAGAGCCGGGGTGGGATCGGGCACGCCGACCGTAACGCCCAGAGGACCTCGCCGACCATACCGATGCCTCCCCCCGTACGGTGTGGATCAGTAGACCGCAGCATCCCAGGTCGCCCACGGACGCGTCGCCCGGGTCCGGTCGGTGCAGCCGGGCGGGGGCGGGGATTCCCGGGGGTGGGCGTCGACAGTCGGGGCAGACCAGGCAGGCTGGTTGTATGCGTGAACCATGGGTGGTCGGGGTCTCCGGGGCGTCCGGCACCCCGTACGCGGCGGCCGTCGTCCGGGGGTTGCTCGACGCCGGGCAGCCGGTGGACCTGATCGTGTCCCGGGCCGCCCGGCTGACCGTCCTCGACGAGACCGGTCGGCCGTTCCGGGACGGCCACTGGGCCGAGGACCTCGCCGGTTGGCTGGGCCGGGATCTCACCGACGACGACGTACGGCACTGGCCCGCCGGGGACATCGCCGCCGGTCCGAGCAGCGGCTCCTACCGGGTACGAGGAATGGCGGTGGTGCCGGCCAGCACTGCGGCCTGCGCCGGCAT